>CAZQGX010000007.1:0-84055 GCA_964593255.1 uncultured Flavobacteriaceae bacterium
TTATTATATTTCAACACAATATACAAAATTTAGGCGTAATTACGGATATTCAATTTTTTTAAAATAAAAAATCCTCACTACTACTAGTGAGGATTTCAATTTTGCGAGAGGTTTTTATACCTTAATTATTTAACTTTATTGATTACAGCTTCAAAAGCATCTGGATGATTCATCGCTAGGTCTGCAAGAACTTTACGATTCAACTCGATGTTATTCTTTTTTACCGCTCCCATAAAAACAGAATAACTCATACCATGCAAGCGTGCGCCAGCATTGATACGTGTGATCCACAATCTACGGAATGATCTTTTCTTATTTCTTCTATCGCGATAAGAGTAAGACATGGCTTTCTCTACAGCGTTTTTTGCTACTGTCCACACGTTTTTACGACGGCCGAAGTAACCTTTTGCCTGTTTTAGGACTTTTTTTCTACGAGCTCTGCGAGCTACTGCATTTACTGATCTTGGCATAATTTTAATTTTTTAACAGCAGGCGGTCTTTTATGAACACTTTTTTTAGCACTACTATTGGGTTATTGTTTTAATTAATAAACCATCAAAAATTACAAATAGGTCTTAATTAAATTAGACGTAGTTGTAATTTTATATTGGGAACATCTGCTTTATGCACAACGGTATCGTGTGTTAAAGCTAGTTTACGTTTCTTGCTTTTTTTAGTCAATATGTGACTTTTAAAAGCATGTTTTCTCTTTATTTTACCGGTGCCAGTAAGTTTAAAACGCTTTTTAGCACTGGATTTTGTTTTCATTTTAGGCATAGTTCTTATTTTAATTCTCGCTTTTCTCAAGAACGTTACTTTTACTATTGTACTTTATATTTTCAATAAATCTTATAACGATAAATTTAGATACAAAAAACAAGTCCATAGTGCAAGTTTCTTTGAGGATTGCAAAAATATATTTTTTATAGGTAAACACAGCATATTATAAGTAAAATCTAATTAAAAAAAATGATATTTTAACCATGTCGACTTACACCATGCATATTTAACGGTATTCTTGATGTTTATAGTATGTTATTTACAAAGCAAAACTGGCAACTTCTTTAACGTGTTAAAACAAAAATTCATAGCCTATGTAAAATCGGCTATTTTTAAGTTTATAATTAGTAACTAAATTGCTATTTCTTTTTTGGAGCAATAAACATATTCATACGTTTTCCTTCCATTTTAGGCATTTGTTCTACTTTACCTAACTCCTCCAGATCTCTAGCAAGTCTTAATAAAAGAATTTCTCCTTGATCTTTATAGATAATAGAACGGCCTTTAAAGAATACATAAGCTTTAAGTTTAGAACCTTCTTTTAGAAATTTCTCACCATGTTTTCTTTTAAATTCATAATCGTGATCGTCGGTATTAGGACCAAAGCGTATTTCCTTGATCACCACCTTGCTAGCATTTTGCTTAATGACTTTTTCACGTTTCTTCTGCTCATAGACAAATTTCTTGTAGTCCATGATCTTAGCAACAGGTGGGTCTGCATTAGGAGAAATCTCGACTAGGTCGAGTTCTTTTTCTTGTGCTTCTTTTAAAGCATCTCTCGTGTCCATAACACGAGGTTCACCGTCGCCTACAAGGCGCACTTGTCTAGCACGTATTTTTTCATTAATTGCGTGCTTGTCTTCTTTGATAATTCGAGCCGGACCGCGACTTCTTCTTCTACGTATTGCTATGACTATATATTTTTAATTAAACTTCAAATGTTTTTACGGTTTTAGAGATCTCTTTTTGAACTAGATGAGTAAATTCTTTGATACTTATACTTCCTAAGTCTTCACCACCGTGTTTTCTTACAGAAACCGTGTTTTCTTTTTCTTCTTGTTCGCCTACAATAAGCATGTAAGGCACTTTATTCATTTCGGCCTCACGTATTTTTTTACCCATTGTTTCAGATCTATTATCTAAACTGGTGCGAATTTCGTTAATTTCTAGGTAATTTGCTATCTCTTTAGCATAATTTTCATATCTCTCGCTCAAAGATAATATAGTACACTGTTCTGGCATCAACCATAATGGGAAATTACCTCCTGTATGTTCTAATAAGATAGCTATAAAACGCTCCATACTTCCAAAAGGCGCACGGTGTATCATTACTGGTCTATGGGATTCATTATCAGAACCTTTGTACCATAAATCAAATCGTTCTGGTAAATTATAATCTACCTGTATGGTCCCTAGTTGCCAGCTTCTACCTAGTGCATCCTTTACCATAAAATCTAGTTTTGGACCGTAAAAAGCTGCCTCACCTTGCTCAATAACATAATTAAGTCCTTTGTCTTTTGCAGCGCTTATGATTGCGTTTTCTGCAATCTCCCAGTTTTTTGTGTCACCTATGTACTTTTCTGGCCTTTCTGGATCACGTACACTTACTTGGGCTGTAAAATTTTCAAATCCTAGAGATCCAAAAACGTACATTACCAGATCAATTACCGCTTTAAATTCTTTGTCCAGCTGTTCTGGCATACAAAAGATATGTGCATCATCTTGTGTAAAACCGCGTACTCTTGTTAACCCATGTAACTCACCACTTTGTTCATATCTATAAACGGTTCCAAATTCGGCAAATCGTTTTGGTAAATCCCTGTACGACCACGGGGCGCTTTTGTAAATTTCACAATGGTGTGGGCAATTCATTGGTTTTAATAAAAACTCTTCATCATCATTAGGCGTTTTTATGGGTTGAAAAGAGTCTGCACCATATTTTTCATAATGACCAGAGGTTACATATAATTCTTTAGAACCTATATGTGGGGTCACTACCATTTCATATCCAGCTTTTTTTTGAGCTTTCTTTAAAAAGTTTTCTAATCTTTCTCTCAGGGCTGCTCCTTTAGGCAACCATAAAGGAAGACCTTGTCCCACGCGTTGCGAAAATGTAAAAAGTTGTAACTCTTTACCCAGTTTTCTATGATCTCGTTTTTTGGCTTCTTCAAGTAACTCTAGGTATTCCTTTAAATCCTTTTGTTTAGGAAAAGATATACCATATAATCTAGTAAGCTGTGGTTTATTTTCATCACCGCGCCAGTAGGCACCGGCAATGCTCATTATTTTTACAGCCTTTATTATTCCCGTATTAGGAATGTGGCCACCGCGGCACAAATCTGTAAAAGAATCGTGGTCACAAAATGTGATCTCGCCATCGGTTAGGTTTTCAATTAATTCTACTTTAAAAGAGTTGTTTTGGTCCTTGTATAATTGTAGCGCATCTGCTTTTGAAACACTGCGCATGGTAAATTCATGTTTACCACGGGCTATTTCTAGCATGCGAGCTTCAATTTTTGGAATATCGGCCTCACTTATAGAATGCTCTTTAAAATCTATGTCGTAATAAAATCCATTGTCAATCGCAGGACCTATGGTTAAACTCACCCCAGCAAATAATTCTTCAATCGCTTGTGCCATAACGTGCGAGGTAGAATGCCAAAAGGCTTCTTTACCTTTTGCATCGTTAAAAGTAAAAAGCACCAAACTACCATTTTCTTGCAGCGGGGTTTTTGTTTCTACTTTTACGCCATTAAAACTGGCGCTTATCACATTGCGAGCTAGTCCATGCGATATACTCATAGCAACATCCATCGGGGTAGCACCGCTCTCCATCTGTTTAATACTGCCGTCAGGCAAAGTAATTTCAATCATAACTACAAAATATGAGTCGGTAAAGGTAATCTCTTTAAATAAAATTCACCAAAATTATATAAACACATTTTCAAATCTTTTGATTAGTTTTAAAAGGTGCTGTGATCTTATCTAAATCTTGCTATCTGATCAAACCTAATTAGTTTGTTTTAATAATGTTTTGTAGATAAACAAATGGTTATTTTTCCTTTTGGCAAATTTGAATTTTGTAATAGTTTCATATACAATAAACTGTAGTCATGACTTTTTTATTAATCGATGTTATTGGGTTGTAATCTCGCTTTCGCGAAAGCGGAACTTTTAACAAAAATCTACTTTTTATATTAAAACCGTTGTTAAGAAATCTAGACATCTTATAATAACATCTTTGTAATACCATATATTTGCAACTTAATTAATTACATGACATTTAAAGAATTAGGGCTAGTAGAGCCCATCTTGCGAGCTTTGCAAGACCAAGGATATGAACGTCCTACTCCTATACAATCACAAGCAATTCCCGTTTTATTACAAGGTAAAGACTTATTAGGTTGTGCCCAGACGGGTACTGGAAAAACAGCTGCTTTTTCTATTCCTATTGTACAAGACCTTTACAACAGGCAGCCGCCCAAAGGTAAACGACGTATAAAAACACTTGTAGTTACACCTACTCGTGAGCTTGCTATACAAATAGGTGAAAATTTTACTGCATATACTAAGTATACTGATATAAAAAACACTGTTATTTTTGGTGGTGTTAAACAAACTTCTCAAGTTTATGCATTGCATCAAGGTGTTGATGTACTGGTAGCTACCCCAGGTAGGTTACTAGATTTGATAAATCAAAAGTATATTACCTTAGATTATATAAAGCATTTTGTGCTGGACGAGGCAGATCAAATGCTGGACATGGGTTTTATCCATGACATTAAAAAGTTGTTAAAGATTTTACCGCAAAAACGACAATCTTTATTTTTTAGCGCTACCATGCCTAGTGCTATTGTAAAACTGTCTAACGAGATTTTAGGAAATCCTGCACGCGTTACTATAGAGCCAGAAAAAACAACTGCCGAAAAAGTAGAACAACGCATTTATCACGTTAATAAAATGAACAAGACCAAACTTCTTGTAGATTTATTAAGCAACGAGATGAATGAAGCTACACTTGTTTTTTCTAGAACAAAGCACGGCGCTAATAAAATCGTTAAAGACCTAGAAAAAGCTGGAATTAAAAGCGCCGCTATTCATGGTAATAAGTCCCAAGCTGCCAGACAAAAAGCATTACAACAATTTAAAGACGGTGAACTACATGCTCTTATAGCAACAGATATTGCCGCCCGCGGTATAGATATAGACGAGCTGAGTTATGTGCTGAATTATGACTTGCCCAATGTTCCAGAATCATATGTACACCGCATAGGTAGAACAGGAAGGGCAGGAGCGAGCGGTCTAGCAGTTTCTTTTTGTATGCTAGAAGAACGACCATTTTTAAAGGACATTGAAAAGCTGATCAAAACCAGCATACCTGTAGTTGAAGATCATCATTTTGAATTTAAAATGGAAGATGCTGCAGAGCCTAGTTTGAAAAATCAAGGTGGTGGTCGCAGTAGATCACAAGGTAAAAATAATAATCCTAGAGTTACAAACAAGAGAACTTCACCCTCTTCATCAAAAAGTAGTAATAGCAGCCGCAGTAATAATTCTTACCGTGGTAGATAACCCTTAAATAATAAGTCGATTGATAGGGTTAACAAACCCTATTAATTGATATTATAAACGGCGCTCATATTAAGATTTGTAAATTGTCCAAAACTTAATTGGGTATTTAGATTCCATCGTGGTGCGACTTGATAGGCAGCACCTAGATCAAATTTAATGGAGTTCTGAACATTGTCTTGCGTGTCTAATAAATTATTAAAAAGGTCAAAGAATAAACCTTTCTCACCAGTTAGGCTGTAATCTATCCAGCTGGTATTATAGTTAATAGCAGTATGAAGTGTCCACTTATTTAGGTCTTTACTTGCCACAACACCCACGTTTACCGAGTGAAAATCAACAAGAGAACCGTCAATTACGGCAAGAGTTCCACTGTTACTACCTCTAGGAGTTAATTCTAGTGGTTCACGATATTTTAAGTTTAAATCTGTAAGGCTGTAATTACCATAAAAGGCAATTTCAAATGCTCGTTGCTCTTTAAAAAAATATTGAGAAAGATTGTGTTTAATACCAGCTGCATAAACCGCATAACTAGATCTATCGATTGTTATTTGTGGTGAATATCTTAAGGTTAGTTCTGTTTCTTTCCATAAACCTATCTGGCTTTGTACATAAGGAAATGGAAGAATATCAATTTCTAGTCCTGAGAATGTTTGAAATTCATAAGACTCTCCATCTATTATAAAATCAAAAAACACGCGACGCTGTCCACCTAGTGCTGTAGGTAGTGAGGCACGATCATCATCTCTTATATCTAGATTTATAAAGTCTGATTCACTCACATTAAAGTTTTTACTGCTATTAGGAACAGCTAGACCACTCATGCCTATCGAGACATTTACTTTAAATTTTTCTAAGGATTTTGCGGTGTAAAACCATCCTGCACTCGTTTGCATTACACTAGCTTTTGCAGCAGGTTCATTATAGCCGTCTATTATAAAAAGTATATCGGTTAGTACATCTTGTGCGTCATTAGCATTTTGAGCGGTAACACGGCCTCCATTCAAAATAATTAATGAAAACAGGAATAATAGGTATTGTTTTTTCATTCTTTAAGTGTGTTTGATGTATGGAGAATTTAAATACTGTTGGTATCGATTAAATTCTGGGTAAATATAGTTTTATCATATATAAATAGGACATTTTTATTTTATTTTTCTGTTGTTGTGATTTATATCGCTTTCGCGAAAGCGGAATTATTCACATCTTATAAAAACATTAAGTACTTTTTTATACCTGAAGCATTGTGTTTAATAACGAAATCCTTCACCAAGTGGGGTAATCATAACAAGCCCCAGCGGTCGTTACGGCTCAATAATTCGGGTAGTTTTAAATCTTTTCTTTTTTTTCCCATCAAATGCAATAGTTTAACAAATATCAATGCAGTAATATAGGCATCTCCCGCAGCTGTGTGCCGATCATGTTGTGGGATATTAAATTTTTGAGACAACAGGTCTAGGTTGATGTGTTGTTTATCTACAGCTAGCCTGGTTTTATTAAATACATTGCCTGTATCTATGACTTTATTTTTTAGTTTGGGAAGATTCATGCGTTGTAAGCATTTGTTGATCATTGCAATGTCAAAATCGGCGTGGTGTGCAACTAGAACTGCATTTTTAATGTATTTTAAAAAAAGTATGATCGCCTCGTCTTCTTTAATCTTTTTAAGTGTCCCTTCTTTAAGTAATCCATGAACTTTTACCGTTTCTTTTTTATAAGTTTCTTGTATAATATAACATTCTAATTGGTCTGCAACCTTTATTGTTTTATTTACAACTGCTACCGCTCCTATGGATAGAATACGGTCTGTATCTATATGTAAACCTGTAGTTTCAGTATCAAAAACTATAAATCGCTGCTTTTCTAAACTATCGCTTTTTGTATCTTTAAAAAAATTTATATAGTCAGTCCAGTAATAAGGGAAAGATTTTTTTTTAAACCAATTCATTTTATAAAAATTGTGATAATTGATATCGAGTTTGTATTAAATCTTGCACTTCTTTTACAGCGTTAAAACAGCTTTTTAATTCTAGACGGTGGGCTTTACTTAAGGATTGTAAGTCTATAAATCGCCCAGAATCGCTGTTTGACAAACCTTGTTGGGTTCTAAACCTTAATAAAATTTTAAAAGAGGTGATACAAGCGGCATAGATATTTTTATTTTGAGGTTCTAGTTCTATTAATTTAGAATACCGTGCAATTGTATTATTAACAGATTTGATATTATTAGATAATACTAATAATCTAGCTGCATCTACCAGCGGCATCATGGCTCTTGCTTTAATATCAAATTGGTCTTTGTGTTCACCATCTCTTTCTACTAGAAACTGTCTAAAAAAACTAAGCGGTGGTGGGCTTTTAAGCGCATTAAGACCTAAGAAGTTTAAAAATATTTCATGTGTAGAGATAGATGCAAATATACTTTTAGAAAGTTGCTCTACTAGTGCCTCGTCACCATAAACATACTGAAAGTCAAAAAATATCGTGCAGTACATAAGGTTGTCTGGATCTGGTGTAGTGATCCATTTCTTAAATTGTTGTTCCCATTGTGATAGTGATAAACACCATTTTGGGTTGCTTGCCATCATATTTGCAGGACATAACTCAAAACCTATTGCACTTAATTTATGATTTATTTTTTCAGAAAGTTGTAAAAAATATTCTTTAGTATGATTAAAACTTTCTTTACTCACATCGCAAAATACCAGTGCATTGTCTTGATCGGTAAGTAATAATTGTTCTTCTCGCCCTTGACTACCTATAGCTAACCATGAAAAAGAGCAGGGTGGTGAGTCAGGCATTTCTTTTATTGCAGCCGCGATGACTTGTTGTGTGATACCTTCATTTATAGCCGATATTATTTTTGTAACAAAAGTAATAGGTATGCGTTGCTGTATATATCGTTTTAAAAGTTCTTCTGCTCGCAGGCGTATATGTCGTAATTGTTCTACAGTAGTGGCTCTTTTTATTTCTTTAACTAGTGCTGTTGCGCTATTGCCGCGCACAACAATAATATCGTGCTCAGATAGTAGACCAGTTAAATTTGATGTTGCAGTCCCGTCTTTTGTAATACACAAATGCGTGATATGGTATTTTAACATTGCGATTTGCGCCTCGGCAACGGTAATGTTTTCTGGATAACATATGACTGGCGACGACATTATTTTTGTCACAGGCGATTCAATAGATACCAGTCCTGTCGCTATTTTTGTGCGTAAATCCTTGTCGGTAATAATTCCTAAAGGTTTTTTATTCTCTGTTATTAAAATAGACCCTACTCTTTTATGAGTCATGATAAGCGCGGCTGCTTTGATGCTTGTTTCTGGAGTACACTGTATAGGATTTTTTGAATAGCGGGCACTTTGTTCTTCAAAAAAATCTTGGATATTTGTTTTAACGACTTCCTCTTTTTTAAAAGGTTCTAGGGCTGCATATCTTATGTTTGATGCAAAACTAGACATTAAAAAGGTGCTTGCTTCTACATTTGTAGCAATATACTCTTCAAACAATTTAGATGATATGCTATAAACTATGCTTTCTTCTATTGCTCGTGCAGATAGCTGGTAATCGCCTTGTCTCATTAATGCACGTAATCCAAAAATATCGCCCTCGTCACACTCGTCTACTAATATATTTGCAGTAGAATCAAATAATCCTACAGCTCCATCTTTCACTACATAGAATTGTTTTTTTACAGGCTGTGATGTCATAAATAAATAATCATCACTTTCTAGATAAATAACTTCTACAGCGCAAGAAACTGCTGTTAATTGATCTTTTGATAGCATGCTAAAAGGGGGGAAGTCTTTTAAAAAGTCTGCGATGCGCGTTGCTATTATGTTCATATATATTGCTGTAAGAAAGGTGGTTGATAAAATAAAAAGCTTTTATCAAGTTGATCTAAATATAACATATATATCTTAAATTAGAGCTTAATTACTGGTTTTTGTGGTCTGTTAATTAGGGTGATATACAAATGCAACTTTTATAAAAGAAATGAAATTGATGTTAAGTTTTGAAGAATAGCGGTATTTTTTAAAACTAAATAATCAGTTTTTGTTTAGTCATGTCGATATATCCCATCAATATAATAGTAATTAAATTTTAAAATTGTTAAGAGGCGTATTTTATTTGAAACTTTTTAACCTTTTTACAGACGACTAGTATATACTTAGGATCATTCAATCCTGACCACCAATAATAATCACTATTTGAATTGTTATAATTAAACAAACAATAACATTATCTCTTTATTGCAAAAAGATAATTGTTACATTTGATAAATAAAAAGTTTAAATACTCAAAGTTGCATCAACTTATTATTTAAAGTAATGGTAAATTTAAAGTACCCACATGACGAATAATATACTCATAGAAAATCAATACAATAGAACGCCTTTATTTGAGAAAGAGAATGTCAATCATCTTGTACATGTTTTAAAAAGATTTAATACAGTGCCAAAGATGAACAATATACAAATCATCACCTCTATAAAGGACCCACTTCTTTTTAAAATTATTCCTAATAAATCTATAGTTATAGGAACTGCTTTTTTAGAAAAACCTATTCTGGCACTAGTTTATTTGCGTTATGGTATTGAATGGCAACTGTGGTATAAATCTTTGATGGATCAAAAAAACGATACTATTTTATGTGACATAGCGGCGCTAGAAGTCACTCGTATATTTTACAAATTGTTATCTAAAGAAGATAAAGAAAAGTTAGCATCTGTAAATGATCCATTGATCGATTTAATGATCAATAATGGGCATGAAAAAATAGATGCTTTCATTCATTTTAAAGAATTACAAGTCTTTCATGGTTTAAATAACAGCGATAAAACTTTTCATAATTCTTGGCATCCTATTATTGAAAACCTCGCAAAACCCACAGAATATCTATTAATGGACGGTGGTGACATGAGACTTAATATTGATGAAATTGATTTGTTAAACAAATATGGCTGTAGGCCATTTCCTAGACCAGAGGCCTTTACGTTTGCTTCTTCTACAGGGACTAGTGTATCTAATTTTGCATTTGATAAAACAGATAAAACAAGAAGTATTTTAATAAAAAACAGTTTAAAAAACGGCTTTAAAATTGCCACTATCTCCTTTTCTGAATTGTTAAAAAATAATCTAAGAAAAATATTTAGATTAAAAGAAGAATGCGAAATTATTTTTTCCCCCTCAGGGACCGACTCTTCTTTACAAATAGCAGCTATTAGTCAAATAACTACCAGCAAAAAAATCACCCATATTTTAATAGCATCTGATGAAACTGGAAGTGGTGTCCCGCCAGCTCTTAAAGGATGTCATTTTGAAAATACTACTGCCCTTAATTACCCAGTTACAAAAGGAGATAAAATAGAAGGTTTTAGGGATGTAGATGTCATTCAAATCCCATTTAGAGATGAAAACGGAGATCTAAAATCTGCACAGTATATGGATAACGAGGTGCTTAAAGCTGTTCTAGAAAAACAAGCACAAGGCAACCATATTGTACTACATGCCATGGATCAATCAAAATTAGGATATCAATCACCCAGTGAGGATGTAATGAAAAAGCTACATGACATGGCTAATTTATCATTACAAATTATTGTAGACGGATCTCAATTGCGACTGGATCCCAAAGATATTCAGTATTATTTAAATAAAGGCTTTATAGTTACCATCACTGGTAGTAAATATTTTACAGGCCCACCATATTCTGGCGCATTGATCCTGCCAGACAAGGTTAGCAAATTAATACAAGCAGCCAAAAATCAATTGCCAGCTGGGTTAAATGATTATTACAATAGGTCTGACTGGCCAGCCACCTGGTCTAGTACACAAAATTTATGTGAAGGGTATAATTACGGCTCTTACATGCGGTGGAATGCTGCTATTGTAGAAATGCAACGTTATTACAAAACACCCGTTTTATATCGCAATATGGGCATAGAAATGTTTTGTAATTTTATAGAAGATTCTATAAACGAAGCTGCTTTTTTAGAGCCTATATACGATAATAAGTTAAAAGTAAATAGTTACAATAGTAAAGAATTTGGATTGAGAAACATACGTACTATTTTTCCATTTTTTATTCATCAAGGCGATCAGGTATTGTCATTAGAAAATGTTAAAAAATTATATGTTTTATTGAATTCTGATTTGTCAAAACATTACAAAGACGCATCTCTAGAAATTATAAGACTTGCAGCGCAAAAATGTCATATAGGTCAGGCGGTAAGCGTTAAATATAGAACAGATATTCAAAGCGGTGTATTAAGAATAAGTCTAGGCGCCAGGGTAATTTCAGAAAGCTGGGTAAATAGAGATATCAGTTTGTTTTTCAGAAATATTGAAACGCAAATGAATCAAATAACAGTTATTATAAAAAAGATAGAATTAATCCTAAGTCATCCACAATTACTTAAATAATTAGTCGTTTGTGAATAAGGAGATTAGAACGTCTAGAATAGGGTGAATAGAATTATGATGTAACCCTCACACTCAGATAATAAGTTAATAATTTAAAACACATAATAATCTTTTGCATTTTAGTAATAACTTTTAATTAGCTAGTTGTAAATTGAGAGTTCAAGTAAGGCCATTTTGCTGTTCAAAAGCAGATCAATATTTCGCATTTAATCTGGTAACAATTGTAAATAATGAATCTTGTTATCTTGATAATTTATTTAAAATTCCGCTTTCGCGAAAGCGTGTTAAAAATAAATTTAAAGTTTTAAGATAGCATCTTTTTAATAACTAAATTTTAATCACAAAGGAATGTTACCGTGTTTTCTATTAGGTGTTGTAACCTTTTTGTTTTCTAACATAGAAAAAGCCTTGATCAGTTTTTTGCGGGTATCTTTTGGAAAAATCACTTCGTCTATGAAGCCGCGTTGTGCAGCGTTATAAGGATTTGCAAAAAGCGCAGCATACTCGGCTTCTTTTTCTTTTAATTTTGCCTCTTGATCTGTGGCAGTATTTATTTCTCTTTTAAAAATAATTTCGGCAGCACCTTTTGCACCCATCACGGCTATTTCGGCGCTGGGCCATGCAAAATTCATATCGGCGCCTATGTGTTTAGAGTTCATTACATCATAGGCGCCACCATAGGCTTTGCGAGTAATAACAGTAATTCTAGGTACAGTTGCCTCACTAAATGCATATAACAGTTTTGCACCATTTACAATAATCCCATTCCATTCTTGATCGGTTCCTGGTAAAAATCCAGGCACATCTTCTAGTACCAATAAAGGAATATTAAAAGCGTCGCAAAACCTAACAAATCGCGCGGCTTTTTTAGAGCTGTTTACATCTAGTACACCCGCAAGAAACATAGGCTGATTTGCTACTATTCCTATACTGCGCCCGCCCAATCTTGCAAAACCTACAATGATGTTTTCGGCATAATTTTTATGAATTTCATAAAAAGAATCTTTATCAATTATTCCTGTAATCACCTCGTGCATGTCATAAGGCTGATTTGCATTTTGGGGAACGATATGGGTTAATTGATCCCTTATTTCATCGTTTAATTGATAAGGTAAATGTGCAGCAGTCTCAGTATTATTTTGAGGTAAATAACTTAAAAGAGTTTTAATATCTTCTAGACAGGCGACATCATTTGTAGAAGTAATATGTGCCACACCAGATTTAGTAGAATGTGTACTGGCACCGCCCAATTCCTCACTGGTTACTTCTTCATTTGTAACTGTTTTTACCACATTAGGTCCTGTTACAAACATGTAACTGGTTTGTTCTACCATAAGTGTAAAATCTGTCATCGCTGGTGAGTATACGGCACCACCAGCACAAGGTCCCATAATAGCAGATAACTGCGGTATCACCCCAGAAGACTGAACATTTTTATAAAAAATATCGGCATAGCCAGCCAAAGATCGCACTCCTTCTTGAATTCGCGCGCCACCAGAGTCGTTTAATCCTATAATAGGCGCACCTACTTTAAGTGCTAGATCCATTATTTTACAAATTTTTTCGGCATGCGTTTCTGATAATGAACCACCGAATACTGTAAAATCTTGCGCAAATACATAAGTCAATCTGTTATTAATGGTTCCAAAACCAGTAACCACACCGTCACCATAAAAAATTTGATTTTCCATGCCAAAATCCTTTGTTCTATGGACTACCAATGCACCTATTTCTTCAAAAGAACCTTCATCTAGCAAGTATAAAATACGTTCTCTAGCTGTTAGTTTTTTATTTTTATGTTGTTTATCTATACGTTCTTGTCCACCGCCTAGATGTGCCTGTGCTAGTTTGTCGTTAAGATTTTTTATTTTAGATTCCATTGATATGTATTGTTTTGTGCAGGTATATGAATTGGTGCAGTATGTTGAATGTGTCGTTATACGCGTTGTATTTTTTAAATTTTAAAGATATTTAGGTAATCATCTAAATGTCTTTATTGCGGTCAAGAATCGCGCTACTGTATGGGAAGTCGCAGTATTTTTTGATCTGTTATATATTGTTGCACTGCGATAATTGCGGCGATTTTAGCATCTTCTTGTTGTTTACTTTTTAATGCTGCGGGCGCATAATACTTTTTAACAAAATGAGTATCAAAGTTTCCTGACCTGAAGGCCTCGTGCTCGCATACAAAGCTTCCAAAAGGGAGTGTAGTTTGAATACCTTCTATATGATAATTATTTATGGCGGTAATCATTAACGCAATAGCTTCTTCTCTTGTTTTCCCATAAGTAATAAGTTTAGATAGCATGGGATCATAGTATATAGGCACATCCATACCTTCTTCAAAACCGTTATCTACTCTTATGTTTTCACCCTGTGGTAATTGATATACATTTAACGGGCCTACACTTGGTAAAAAATCGTTTAAAGGATCTTCAGCATAAACGCGCAATTCTAGTGCATGTCCTTTTATTTGTAAGCTGTCTTGTGTGATGTCTAGTTTACCTCCTCTTGCCACTTTAATTTGCAGTTCAACAAGGTCAGTTCCTGTGATTAATTCGGTTACTGGGTGTTCTACTTGTAGACGGGTATTCATTTCTAAAAAATAAAAATTATGAAACTCGTCTAATAGAAATTCTACAGTGCCGGCGCCTATATAGTCGCAAGATTTTGCCACCTTTATAGCAGCCTCGCCCATTTTTTTACGCAATGCTGGGGTTAATACAATAGAAGGTGCTTCTTCTAGTACTTTTTGATGGCGTCTTTGTATGCTGCACTCTCTTTCAAATAAATGCAGTACATTACCATGGGAGTCGGCCATTATTTGTATTTCTATATGCCGTGGCGAGGCGATGTACTTTTCTATAAAAACAGAACCATCTCCAAAAGCCGATGTCGCCTCACTTATAGCCCTATTCATTTGTGATTCAAACTCGGTTTCATCTTCTACAATGCGCATGCCTTTACCACCGCCACCGGCCGATGCTTTTATAAGAATAGGAAAACCTATTTCTTGTGCTATTTTCTTTGCTTCGGGTATGCTTGTGATAGCCTCTTCTGTTCCCGGTACCATAGGAATATCATAGGCTTTTACAGCTTCTTTTGCCGCTAGTTTGCTCCCCATGATTTTTATCGCCTTAGATTTTGGCCCTATAAAAATGATCTTGTTCTTTTCACAAGACTCGGCAAATTGTGAATTTTCAGACAAGAATCCGTAACCTGGGTGTATAGCATCTGCATCTAGTTCTTTTGCAACTGCTATAATTTTATCACCTAATAAATAGGACTGGCTAGAAGGTGCTTCACCTATGCATACGGCCTGATCTGCAAATCTTACATGCGGCGCGTTTCTATCTGCTACTGAAAATACCGCAACAGTTTTTATCCCCATCTTTTTTGCAGTTTTCATTACTCGTATGGCAATTTCTCCTCTATTTGCTATTAAAATCTTTTTCATTTATGGTGGTAATTTTGACCTTACTATATTGTGGTAAGCCCTTTATTTTAATTGTTAAAATATAATCCTGTTCTAAAAATAGCACAAGATTTTGTACTTGATAAAAATGCGTTACTCAAATTCAATTAAAAGTTGGTTTTTTTCTACCGTGTTCCCTTTGTTTACTTTTATGGCTTTTATAACTCCATCTCTGGGCGATGTTAACACGTTTTCCATTTTCATAGCCTCTAGAATTAACAAGGCATCGCCCTTTTTAACTTCATTACCTGCAGCAGCAATTGTTTCTATAATCAAACCAGGCATAGGGGCTTTAATTTTGTTAATTGTTTTAACAGCACCTATTTGAAATCCCAATTTTACAATAAGGGCATCCAGTTCATCGCTTATCTCTACCTTATAAGCATTATTGTTCACCTTTACCGTGTAAGACTTTTCATTAAAATTTGCCTCGGTTATTTGACCTTTATAAGAATGATGCTGGTGAAGTATGTGAAATTCTGTTTCTGTAATTTTTAAACAATCAAATTCATCTAAGACATGATTATCAATCTTAAAATCAAATGTCTGGTTAACTTTAACTAGGTAGGAGTCTTTCACTTTGTAAAATTTATAATGTGTGGTAAAGTTAGGCTTTACAAATTTCTATAATTAACGAATAGGTGAAAAATGTGCTAAAATGATATAGCTAATTATTGTAAGTTATTACTGGTATAGGTTAATAAAAGTTAAGCCTTTATTTTTAAGAGATAATTAGAGTACATCTTTTGTATTTTTCGCTCCTATGAAACGCATCACAATTATTATTATGTTTTTAGCCTTATTGGCTCATTCTCAAAACTCTATCAGTCAACATTCAACGGTCGATTTTTTAAAAGCGGCCGTTGTTGTACAGCTAGACTCGGTTTCAAATAAAGTAGAAGGTTCGGTTACCTTTGATCTTAAAATTTTAAAAGACACACCGTCTATTTTTTTAGATGCTAAAAATTTAATAACATACAATACATTTATCGATGGTAAAGAGGTGAAAATGACCTATAATGGTAAACAGTTGATTGTTTTATCTCGCTTTCGCAAAAGCGAGACCTCACAAATAAAAATTGATTTTACCAGCTATCCGTCGCAAGCCATGTATTTTATAGACCAAAACAACGATAGAAAGTGGGACCAAGTCTGGACACAAGGTCAAGGAAAATATACCAGTAACTGGTTGCCTAGTATCGACGATATGAATGACAAAATAATCTGGAGTTTTGAAATTACTGCACCTGCCTCTAAGCAAGTAATTGCAAATGGACTACTTAACAGTGTACAGAAAAAAGACAGGCAAAAAGTATGGCGTTATGAAATGAAAAAACCTATGTCTAGCTATCTAGTTGCCCTTGCAGCAGGAGATTATGAGGTAAAAAAAGATTCTAGTGCAACAGGTGTGCCGCTAGAGTTTTATTATTACAAGGGTATGGAAAACAACGTTTCTAGCACGTACCAGCATTCAAAAAATATTTTTGACTTTTTAGAACTAGAGATAGGTGTGCCCTATCCTTGGGGCAATTATAAACAAGTACCCGTGAAAGATTTTTTGTACTCGGGTATGGAAAATACAGGAATGACCATTTTTAGTGATGCTTTTTTTACAGACCAGCTGGGTGCAAATGATCGCAGTTACGTAAATGTAAATGCACACGAGCTGGCGCACCAGTGGTTTGGTAATTTAGTGACCGAAAGCGAGCCAAAACACCACTGGTTACATGAAGGTTTTGCAACTTATTATGCACTGCTGGCTGAAAAAGAGCTTTATGGAAATTCATATTTTCAAGAGCAATTATTCAAATATGCTGAGATGCTTAACGAGCAAACCACTAATGGAAAAAGTACCGCACTTCTAGATCCAAATTCAAACAGTCTTACCTTTTATCAGCACGGTGCATGGGCTTTACATGCGTTAAAGGATAAAGTTGGAGAATCTCGCTTTCGCGAAAGCGTAACCACCTACCTAAAAAAATACAGTTATAAAAATGTTACTACCGATGATTTTTTGCAAGTTGTTGAAGAAATAAGTCAAGATGATCTTACAGGTTTTAAAACCACCTGGTTAACATCTGATGTTTTTCCCGCAGCCGAAGCTTTAAAAATATTGCGCAAACAGCCGATTATGGAGCAGTACTTGCAACTCTCTGCAAGACGTATTTCAACTTTTGAAGAATCCTATAATTCTTATAAAGAAACCCTTCAACAACCTGTAGAGTTGATACTTGTAAAAGAAATGGTGGCACAATTAAGCATTCATGACCATATTAAAAAATATGATTTGCTACAACATGCCGCAGCGCTAAATGATATAGAGGTCAACCAGTTGATTGCTTTAACTACACCAGCTTTAAATGATTTTAATAGAGATTTAATTACAAGTATGGCAAATGACCCATCTTATGTAACTAGAGAAGCAGTTTTATTTTTATTGTGGAATGATGTGACTGATAAACGAGCAGTTTTAGAGCGTACAAAAGAACAATGGAAAGAAGTAAATGCCCCGTTAGACATGGCGTGGACAGCACTGGCATTGAACACCACTGGTTATACAAATGACGAGTTACTAGCACATCTAGAACGTTTACAAAAATATACCGCCGCTCCATATAGTATGGAGACTAGAACTGCTGCCTTTGATTATTTAATTCATCTAGATGCGATGAGTTTACAAAACTACAGAGACCTTATGGATGCCAGCTTGCACCATGTATGGCGCTTTTATGAAAATGCACGCAAAATTTTAAAGAAACAATGTCAAAATAAAAAATCCCGATCTATTATAGAACAGTCCATCAAAGAGCTAGATGTGCTGCGACAAGACCGAATCAATAAAATTTTAGAGATGGAGTAACTTTTCACTTTATTTTTTAAGTTCCTGTTTACATGCAAACGATTCAAATAGCAAATTGATACCAGTCATAATAACCACAAGGGATAAGGTGCCAGCCGTTACCCATTGCCATATTAATGCGTCACTGTGTTTTAAGAAACCACTTTCTACCAGTGCAGAAAGCCCAAAACCCAGCAAACCTGTCCCAATACCGCCAGTCCACCAATAACGCTGTTGTAATTCTTTTTCAGTTTTTTTGTTGCTTTTCATATGGTTGTTTTAGAGTGATGTAGCCTTTTGAATTTAATAAGATTAAAAACATAAGCTTTTATGTAAACACTTTTATAATTTAATGGTTTAATATGTTGTGTTTTTGGGTATAATTATGGCTTTAACTTTTTCCATTTGGTAAAAAAAAAACTGCTGTTTTCGGCTTCCTTTTCATCTTTTTTTTATTCTTTAGCCTAGCTAAGCAACTCATTCTCATTAAGGCTACAAAATAAAACCAAAAAATAGCTAATTTCACTTCAACATTAAAAGTATAAATCATTTGATAATTAAAGATTACAGCCTTATTGTTGTTATAAGAGTTCAAATCAAATTGTAAACTTATTACTTGTCTATCAAAACTCGTATTGCCATTCAAAAGTAACTATTTGAAGTTATTTTTCAAATTGAGACACAATAGTTTATGGGGTTATTTTCAAGTCGCTTTATTTTGATCTTGAATGGTTTTTATTTAAAATCATCAAGCATTTTTTAGTTAATTTTTATGATAGGCAGCCATCATTTCATTAGAGATTGGGTACAATCTTTGCCCCGATGTTAAGGTAGTATTTGCTAACTTTGTAAAATATCAGGGATAATGGGAATAATAGGTCGCAGGAAGAACAAAAAGTATGATTATGAACCACGTTATTATAAAAATAGAGACGGGGGCAAGCCTTTTGAAATCAAACATAAATTTGATGATCAACGTTCTACAGTGCAAAATGTAGGATTAAAAGGTAAAGTAGGAAATGCTTTACAAGATTTAAGACAAGGAACAGATGTCATAGTTAAAAGAAGGATTTATATCATTATTGCTATTCTTGTTTTTATATTTCTATGGATCATTGATTTTGATTTATCCATTTTTAGATTTTAAGCGACTTCATGTCAGATATAATAAAATTATTACCAGATCACGTTGCAAATCAAATAGCTGCTGGAGAGGTCGTTCAACGGCCCGCTAGTGTGGTAAAGGAATTGCTAGAAAACGCTATAGATGCAGGCGCCACGCAAATACAATTAATCGTTAAAGACGCTGGTAAAACACTAGTGCAAGTTATAGATAATGGTAAGGGCATGAGTATGATAGATGCTCGTATGGCTTTTGAACGTCATGCAACTTCAAAGATTTCTACAGCAAATGATCTTTTTAATTTGCACACAAAAGGTTTTAGAGGTGAAGCGCTAGCATCTGTTGCGGCGATATCGCAAGTGGTTGTCAAATCAAAAAGACAAGAAGATGACCTGGGCACTTTATTAGAAATAGAGAGTAGTAAAGTAATAAGACAAGAGCCAGTTGTCACTCCTTTTGGGACCATGATAAGTGTGCGCAATTTATTTTACAATGTGCCTGCGAGAAGAAAATTTCTTAAGTCAGACCAGGTAGAATTGCGCAATATAACAGACGAGTTTCACCGTGTAGCAATGGTACATCCCGAGGTGGCTATGAGTTTTTCTCACAATGACACTTCATTATTTAACCTTATAAAAAGCACTTATAGACAACGTATTGTGGGAATAATGGGATCAAAAGTAAATGAAAAGTTAGTCCCCGTTGAAGAAGTGACAGACTTAATCAGTATCAAAGGATATGTAGGTAAACCCGAATTTGCTAGAAAAACACGCGGGCTGCAATATTTTTTTGTAAACAATAGATTTATAAAGCACAGTTATTTAAATCACGCTGTCTTAAGTGCCTTTGAAGGACTTTTAAAAGACAAATCAAATCCTGCCTACTTTTTGTATCTTACAGTACCAACTGATAGTGTCGATATCAACATACATCCTACAAAAACAGAAGTTAAATTTGACGACGAGCATAGTTTGTATGCTATTTTAAGAGCAAGTGTAAAACATGCACTGGGACAATTTTCTGTAAATGCGATAGATTTTCATCAAGAAAAGGAATATGAAGTGCCGTATGATATTGCAAAAAACAGTCACTTTAAAACTCCAAAGATTGAGGTGAATCCAGATTTTAACCCTTTTACACAAGACAATCATCAAAAAGCAATAACCCCGTCTAGCAGATTTCAAAAACCAGCTGCGGCACCCTGGGAGTCACTTTATGTAGGTATTGAAGAGACCTCGCAATTAACCGACGAGACTTATACCGATGCCACGGCTACCTTTATGTTTCAAAATCATGAAATAGAACAGCGCAATATTTTTCAATTGTACCGCAAGTTTGTGATCAGCACGCTTAAAAGCGGTTTGCTAGTCGTTAACCAGCAACGAGCGCATGAACGTATTTTGTATGAAAGGCTTTTAAGACAGTTAACCATTCAAAATGGGGTAAGCCAGCAATTGTTATTTCCTATAAAAATCAATTTACCTGTTGATGAGGTTGCGATTTTAATAAATGTAAAGCAAGAATTAGAACATACAGGATTCTTATTTAGAAGCTTACAAGACAATATTGTAGAGATAGAAGGTTTACCACTAGAATTAAAAGAAAAAGATGTACCAGCGGTGCTAGAGGCTATTATTGAAAAAGAACAACAAGACCTTCCAGAAAATACTTATTCTTTGGTAGACAGGCTAGCGCAAACAATGGCCAATACTATGTCTATTAAAACAGGAGAAACACTTACCAGGGAGATGATGGAGAACCTAATGGACGAATTGTTTGCCTGCAAGGAGTCTGAAATTACCGCATCAGGAAAAAAAATATTTATCAATTTAACAGTTGATAGTCTTAATTCAAAATTTAATTAGATGTTTCAAATAAGCTTATCACCTATGGTAAAAAACTTCCTCATTATTAATGTGGTGGTGTATATAGGTATTACTTTTTTAGCGCCAGATTTGTTTAGCACTTTTGCGTTATGGTTTTTTAAGAATCCTAATTTCAGGATTTGGCAGCCAGTTACCCACATGTTTATGCACAGTTTTGACATCTCGCACTTGCTAGGTAATATGATTGCTTTGGTCTTTTTGGGTCCGCCCATAGAAAGGTGGATGGGCAGCCAGCGATTCTTATTCTTTTATTTAATGTGCGGTATAGGGGCCTTTTTAACCGTTGCAGCGGTAGATTTGTATAGCTACAACTTTGATACTGCCTATTATATGGCAACTAGTTTTAGAATACCATCAGTAGGTGCGAGTGGTGCAGTATATGGCATTATGGCTGCTTTTTTATGGTTGTACCCTAATGAAAAGTTGGTGTTATTTCCTATTCCTATACCTATAAAAGTTAAATATTTGATAGGATTTTACATGATTAAAGAATTACTTGCTACTTTTCATATCATCGCAAGTAGTCCGTCAGTTGCTCATTTAGCACATATAGGCGGTGCGATTTTTGGATTTATTATGATTTGGTATTGGAAAAAAAACGACATAGACAACTATAGAATTAATTAGATATGGAATTTCAGGATAAATTAAGAGCAAAATATGCAACGCTAGATGCGAGCGGTAGGTTAATTTCGATATTGGCGGTCACCACAATAATTGGTTGGTTATTGAGTTTCGTTTATGCACCTGCCTATCAGTTATTTGAGTTGCCTAATGGTTTTATGCCTGCATTGTTACAACCGTGGAGCTGGATTACCTATGGTTTCCTACACGGCGGTTTGTTTCATTTTATAGGTAATGCTTTTGGGATTTTTATTGCTGGAAATTACATTCTTAACGTTTTTAAAGGGCGACAATTCTTAACCCTGTTTTTTATGGGAGTTATTGCGGGTGCTATTTCTTTTGTATTGTCCACTGGACTTGCGCCAGGTTTCTTTCAGGGAAATGCGATTATAGGCGCTAGTGCAGGTGTTTTTGCGCTTATTTTCTTTGCCTGTACCTATTTTCCTGAAACTGAATACCGATTGATTTTTGTAAACATTAAATTAAAATACTTTGCTTATTTTTTTCTTGCTATAAATGTATTTTCGGTTGCCTTTTTAGACAATAAGGGTGGTAATCTTGCCCACCTAGCAGGCGCTGCGATGGGTTATTATGCTGCTGTGCGCATGAAGGAAGGAATAGATGTACTCGAGGGCTTTTCAAAAATAGGTGATTATATAGCAAATCTTTTTAAATCAAAACCTTCTACAAAAACACAGCGCAATTCTAGAATGAAAACGGTTTATAAAGGAACAACATCTCAGTCCAAAAGTGGTTCTTCTCCTAGAAAAACCGATCAAGCAAAAGTAGATGCGATACTTGACAAAATTTCATCCAGCGGTTATGAATCACTTTCTAAAGCAGAGAAAGACTACCTATTCAATGCTGGTAAGGATTAAAACTGGTTGTTTGTATTCCGCTTTCGCGAAAGCGATATTATTACCATATTAAACTCTACAGAGTGGCTATTATAGTATAACTGTGTCATGAAATCATTTAAACCCAGCGCAACATAAATTTTTTAAGTCCTAAAATATTTAAAAATTTTCTTTAGAATATGGAGAGGGCAATTTAATTTTAAACACTACAGACAAAATGCGTATGGTGATTACTACAGATGCAGATACAGGAAAAACAATCTCGTTAGGCAACTCTAGTTTAAGGAGTATAAAATAAACCGCACCACCAGCGATACAGGCTGTTGCATAAATGTTTTTACGGAAAATCACTGGTATTTCATTTACTAAAATATCTCTTATAACACCGCCAAAACAAGCCGTAATAGTGCCTAAAATAATACAGATTAAAGGGTGTAAATGTGCTTTAAGGCCCATTTCTAGTCCTACCACTGTATAAAGTCCAATGCCTATTGTGTCAAATAAAAACAAAGTTTTACGCAGTTTGAGTAGGTGTTTACTAAAAAAGAAGGTAACCATAACACACGCTAGAATGGTATAAATCAAATTCATGTTGCGCATCCATGAAACTGGGTTCACACCTATAAGAATGTCCCTTAAAGTACCACCCCCAGCGGCGGTAACAAAAGCAATAATTACAATCCCAAAAGGGTCTAATTTTTTTGAAAAGGCTGCTAGTGCTCCAGAAATCGCAAAAGCAACGGTTCCTAAAAAATCAATAATTTCTATAAAATTCATCTACCCTGGGTTAAATAGGTGTAGTCCTTAAGAATGGTGCGTATGTAAATGCCATCTCTTAAATCTGAATTGGTTTGCAGTAAAGATTCTACTTTAATACGTAGCTCTCGCAAGGTCATGTAATCCCTACTTTCTCCTGCAAGACGGTAAATATCTTTAATTTCGTTTACATCATTGTCAGAAAGTTGGTAGGCATTTTGAAAAGTAGGTTGATAATTTGGGTCAAGATCTTCTAGTATGGTGTGCGATATTTTGGTGCTCTTTCTAGTGTTGATTACAATGGTTTTTGCAGCAATGTCCCCTAGTCGCTGTTTTTTTTCTGAAAACAAAATAGCTATTACACCTACGGTCCCAACAAATAGAACAATATCAACCAGTCTTAATATCCACCTAACTAAAAAATCTGAAAATCTGGCTGGCGAGCCGTCTTCTTTCACCACCTTTATACCCATTACAAATTTTCCAGTGGTACGACCATTAAAAATAAGATGCATGAAAAGTGAGTAGCAAAATATGGGCAGTAAAGACAATTCTCTTATTCCTAATACATTATCGCTATCAAAAGCCCCCACTGCTTTATAAACAGTATATGATAATGTAATGATGTATATAAAAAAAACGACTAGATCGATAATGAACGCTATGATGCGTTTACCTAAACCAGCAAATTCATACTGAATAGTTACATTTTGTGCCGTGTTAATTGCAGTATTTGACATTCGGTTGTAAGTTTATATTTTTAAAAAATAGCCCATGCGTGAAGCTGCTTTTGTCAAGCAAAATAAAGAAAAATGGATCGCTTTTGAAAGAGCGCTAGATGCAAAAGCGAGGATCGATCCAGATCATTTATCAGACTTGTATATCCATCTTACCAATGATCTTGCTTATGCACAGACTTATTATCACAATTCTAATACCTTAAAGTATTTGAACTCGCTAGCTAGTCAAGCGCATCAAAAGATTTACATCAATAAAAAGGAAAGCAAAAATAGTATTGTAGAATTCTTTAAAACAGATTTTCCGATATTTTTTTCAAATTATCAAAAAGAGTTTCTCTATTCAATACTTGCATTTGCTGTTGCGATTTTTATAGGCACTATCAGTACAATATATGACGACAGTTTTGTGAGACTAATTTTAGGTGATGGCTATGTAAATATGACATTAGAAAATATTGCAGCTGGTAATCCTACTGCGGTGTATCAAAATGAAGGACAGGGCGGTATGTTCCTGGGTATAACCATCAACAATATTAGGGTAGGAATGCTTTGTTTTGCATTGGGGTTTTTAACCTCTATTGGATCTTTATATGTAATATTCAGTAATGGGATTATGGTAGGAGCATTTTTTACCATGTTTTATAAAGAAGGCGTCACCATAGAAGCATGGCGAGTAATCATGCTGCATGGTACAATAGAATTATCTATTATCGTAGTGTGTGGTGCAGCAGGAATTATATTAGGTAACGGTATTTTGTTCCCTGGCACCTATGAACGCAAATATTCTTTAATAAAAAGTGCTAAAGCAGGCCTAAAAGTAATGGTTAGTACCATACCTTTATTTATTATTGCAGGTTTTATAGAAGGCTTCATTACACGATATGCATTTATGCCTGCAATAGTTAACTGGTTAATTGTAATCGCCAGTGCCGCACTTATAATATGGTATTACGGTGTTTATCCTAGAATAATTAAAAATAAATATGACCAAATACATAGAGCCAAGACTGCGTAGGGATTTTGGTGGTGTAATTACCGCTTATTTTGACTTTCTTAAAGGGGACCATAAAAATATTTTTAAGGTGTTTATCACCTATAATTTTATTTTTATAATTATCCTTTTTGTGACCAATTATCTCACAAGTACTGGTCTTGATGCGATTATATCGCTGTCAAATGGCACCTATATAGATAACGTATTAAACGGTGGTATGGAAACAAGTATTCTTGCATCTATAGTTAGTTTTTTGATCAATTTGATCGTCATCATTTTGAATGCTAGTCTAGCAGGCGTTTACATGCGATTGTATGAAAGAAATCAATCTAGTAGCCCTGATTATAAAGAGGTTTTTCATGCAGCCAAAAATAAATTAGGCGGCATGTTTTTAATATTACTGATAGGTGGTATTGCTTTAATTCCTGTTGCAATAGCAGCTGTAATCGCCATTATTATACCATTTGTAGGTGTACTTTTTATATTTCCCGTTATCATGATTTCTTATTTTACATGGTTGGGTATGAGTATGTTTTCTTATGCCTATGACGAGCGATTAGACGCAGTGGCTGCAATAGGAAAAGGGTGGGAAATGCTGTTCTCAAAATTTTGGAGAGCCATAGGGGTTTCTTTTGTTTCTTCAATCCTTATTTACCTTATTTCGACCTTATTCCAGTTATTACCTGCTGTTATCATAGGTTTTTATAGTTATAACAGTGCTGAGGATGGTCTAGAACTTAAAAACAATATTTTTATAAAAGCGGTAGAATTCTTTTTTTATGCGATTAATAGTATTACTGGCATATTAACCTTCTTTTTGATCATGTTTGTAATGGGTTACTTGTACTTTAACCTACATGAAACTAAATATAATGTATTCTTAAAAAGTCGCATTGCAAAATTGGGAGCTAATGAAGATGCATAATAGAACGCTATTATTATTATTTTTAACATTAGGTTTTTCTTTTTTAGGAACTGCACAATTAGTAGAAAACTTAATAGACCAAATAGAAAAACAACCAGTAGAAATTGTCGACACGTTAGATAGAAAATACGACACCAGGGCAATAACCTTGCGTAAAATTGATCCAGATTTAAAAGAAAAATACGATGGTGCCGATTTTAATTATGAACGCACCCAGACTAGTGGTAAAAATCTATTTAGCAGGTTTTTAAGTTGGCTTATCGAGGGTATTCAGGATATTTTTGGGTTCACACTTTCACCACAGACTATTGAAATTATTACCTACATTTTTTATTTTCTTATAGGATTAGTGGTCGTTTTTATTATTGTTAAGCTGGTAAATAATGAAGGTGCTTCAAGACTATTTGACAAAACAGCTAGAAAAACTAGTAACGTACAAATAGAAGATAGTCATATAGAAGAAATAGATTTTACAGATTTAATTGCAAATAGCGAGCAGGAAGGAAATTATAGAAATGCAGTGCGTTTTCAATACCTAGCGCTCTTAAAAAGTTTAAGTACACGAGGATTAATCGATTGGGATTTTCAAAAAACCAACTCTGATTACTATAGAGAATTAAAAAACATGGATACTAAAGAACATTTTAAAAAAGTGTCTTATTTGTATGATCACGTGTGGTATGGTGAATTTCCTATAGACGAAAACACCTATCGCAATGCAGTAACAGAGTTCAATACTCTTAAAACAAAAGCTGCTTAATGGATAAAAAGACTAAACGCTATTTGTATATCATTTTTGGTGTTGTAGCAGTATTACTCCTACTAGAAATTATAACTCCGCAACCATTAAGCTGGCAAAAAAGTTATACCAGCGGTGATAAAATACCTTATGGAGCATTTGTACTTTATGATCAACTAGATGAATTATTTGATAACCAGATAGAAAGCATAAAAATTGATCCTGTAAGTTTTTTAAAACAACATGAAGATGATACTGTCTCAAACTATATTTTTATAAACGATTACCTAATATTTGATAAAACCGAGGTAGACTACCTTATGAAGTTTGCAGCACGTGGTAATAAAGTTTTTGTATCTACCGAAAGTGTTACAGGTGCTTTTAGTGACTCTTTAAAGTTGGAATCAAATCGCAATTACACCTATTATCAAGAAGACACTGTGCGGGTGCGTTTAAACAACCCCTCATTTGAAAATCGCAGTTATATTTATCAAAAAGGAAGTAATTACCGCCATTTTGTGCGTTATGATACGGCAATAACAACTGTTTTAGGAGAGGTTTTGCCTTTTGAACCATTTAAAGGTTACCTAGATAAAATAACCTCAAAAAAAGCAGATACTACACAAGGCAATGCAAAAAAGATCATAGAAAGCGCTATAGAAAAATCAAAATCAAGAAAAGTACCTCAGGCAAATTTTATAGAGTTACAAGTGGGTGATGGCGCCATTTATTACCATTTAAACCCTATAGCTTTTACCAACTACTATATGTTGCAAAATGGCAAAGAACAATATGTGAGCGAGGTGTTTTCTTACCTTAACGATGGCCCTGTCTATTTTGACGATTATGGAAAATCGGGTAGGAGAGTAGTTACTTCACCTTTGCGATTTGTGTTGTCTAATGCCGCTTTAAAATGGTCATGGTACATTACTTTATTAATTATCTTACTCTATTTTATATTTAAAGCCAAAAGAGAACAAAGAGCTGTACCCGTTATATTACCACTAGAAAATAGCACGGTAGAATTTACTAAAACCATAGGGAATCTATATTTTCAAACAGGGGATAATTCTGGAATTGTACAAAAGAAAATCAACTTTTTACTTCAAAAATTAAGAAGTACGTATTTTGTATCAACTGATCAAATGGACGATGTTTTTATCAAAAGATTATCTGTAAAAACGGGCAATACATTAGAAAAAACTAAAGATTTAATAGAATATATCAAAATGATGCGCAATAAAAACATGCACAGCGATTTTGAATTAAAACAACTCAATAAAAAGATAGAAGCATTTTTTAAAGAATAATACATGGAAGATCAAGATAATAACAACAATAACAATGCCCCTCAAGACCCTTCTCACAGCCAGCCACCGCAAAGGCCTGCACAAGATCAATTTGTTGATAAGAGTAATGAAGATGGCGATAAGTCCGCTTTTGCGAAAGCGGAACAACAACCAACCACATCGCAACAAGATGAAAAAATTCAAGATCCAGCAACCTCTATACAATTCAAAAACAGACTGGACATGAATCATTTAAGCGCAGCAGTTGATAAAATAAAAACAGAATTGCGTAAAGTAATCGTGGGGCAGGAAGAAATGATAGATTTATTAATCGTTTCTATACTTGCAAACGGGCACTCGCTAATTGAAGGAGTGCCAGGGGTGGCAAAAACAGTCACTGCAAAATTACTTGCAAAAACGATGGATGTAGATTTTTCTCGCATTCAATTCACACCAGATTTGATGCCGTCGGATATTTTAGGAACATCGGTTTTTTCTATGAAAAACAACGAATTTGAATTTAAGCCGGGACCTATTTTTTCTAACATTATATTAATTGATGAGATCAACCGGGCACCTGCAAAAACACAAGCTGCATTATTTGAAGCAATGGCAGAGCGACAGGTGACTATAGACGGTAAAGAATATGAATTGCACGGCCCATTTTTAGTATTTGCTACCCAAAACCCAGTAGAGCAAGAAGGTACTTACAGATTGCCAGAAGCACAATTAGACCGATTTTTATTTAAAATTAACGTGGGTTACCCTAATCTAGAAGAAGAAATACAAATATTAACCGATCACCACGCGCGCAAAAATGTAAATATAGAAAAAGCAGTAAATACAGTCCTAAATGCACAAGAAATCTTAACGTATCAAAATACTGTAAAAGAAATTGTTATCGAGGATAATTTGATTAAGTATATTGCAAAAATAATTTTAGATACCCGCAACAATCCTAATCTTTATCTAGGAGCATCGCCTAGAGCATCGATCGCAATAATGAATGGTGCCAAAGCTTATGCAGCAATCATGGGTCGTGATTTTGTCACACCTGACGATATCAAATACATAGCTACCGCAGTAATGCGTCATAGAATCATCCTTACTCCAGAAAGAGAAATGGAAGGACTTACAGCAGATAGAGCAGTTGCGCAAATTTTAGAAAATATAGAGATTCCTAGATAGTGAAGAAATTTTTTACAAGCCTTTATTTACAACAGCGATTTTTTATTGCTCTAGGTATACTAGTGGTATTATTTGTATTTGCGTTCTTTTTTAATCGTTTAATCGATTATTTGAAAATAGGCTTTTTTATAATTATAGTGTTGCTAATTGTTGATATTTTGATACTGTATAGTTCAAAAAACACTATAAAAGCAAGGCGTAATTTACCCGATAAGTTATCAAACGGGGATAAGAACCCCATAGAATTGCTTGTGACAAATTTTTATGGGATGACTGTAAATATTAAGATCATTGATGAATTGCCAGAACAATTTCAAGAGCGTGATTTTAAGATAATTGATCAGCTTAAAAAGAATTCCTCCAAAACATTTTCTTATTCTGTAAGACCAACTGAAAGAGGGGAATACCATTATGGTAGCTTACAGGTGTTTGTGAGTACAGCTATGGGATTTGCCCAGCGCAAGTTTTCTTTTAATGAAGCCGCCATGGTGCCCAATTATCCATCTTTCCTACAATTAAGAAAGTATGAGCTTATGGCATTTACCAATAAACTAAGGGATTATGGGCTGAAAAAAATAAGAAAAATAGGTCAAACCATGGAGTTTGAACAAATTAAAGATTATGTACAAGGGGATGATGTGCGCAATATTAACTGGAAGGCCAGTGCAAAGCGCAATCAATTGATGATTAATCAGTTTCAAGATGAAAAATCGCAGCCAGTGTATTCGGTTATCGATAAAGGTAGGGTGATGAAAATGCCTTTTGAAGGTTTAAAATTAGTAGATTATGCAATTAATGCAACTTTAGTAATTTCAAATATTGCATTAAAAAAAGGTGACAAGGCAGGGATTTTTAGTTTCTCTGATAAGGTTTTTAATCAAGTCATGGCTCAAAAACGAGCCTCACAAATGAATTTGATTTTAGAAACACTATACAATTTAGATACCGACTTTAAAGAAAGTGATTTTGCAAGGTTATATATTGATATCAAACGCACGATTACACAGCGCAGCTTATTGCTATTATACACGAATTTTGAGACCCTAGACGCTTTACACAGGCAACTACCTTACTTACAGGCCATCGCAAAAAATCATTTACTGGTAGTGATATTTTTTGAAAATACCGAGCTTAAAGAAATGGTTCAAAAAACAGCTACCACAACTCAAGAGATTTATCAAAAAACCATCGCTGAGAAATTTGTTTATGAAAAGAAATTACTTGTAAACGAGTTGAATAAATGTGGTATTCAAACCATACTTACAGAGCCTCAACAACTTACTGTAAACACCATAAATAAATATTTAGAAATCAAAGCTCGTGGTTTGTTTTGATGTTTGTTAAGTATATTTTAAAATAGATACGACCGTGGTATAGTAAAGGGCATAAATCTTTAACTGCTAGCTATAATTGAAAATAATGGCATTTTAAAAAAGGGGAGGCATATATTTATCAAAGATTTTTACCTTATGTGTACTTTTTTTGGGTTTGTAAATCAAACTGTAAATAAGTTTCTTATGTAGGATGTCAATTTGACATTTAAAACTCTGTTTATGTCATTTACATTAGTAGTTTTGGTAATGTTGTAGGTAGAAATACAACAGTGGTTGGATATAACTTTTTATTAAGCTTGCCGTTGGACTAAAGTTTTTTAATCTGTAAAGCATTTAATGCGATACTATTAAAAACGATACCCAAAATTAATTCCAAATCTAGGCTCTACATTACTCAATACGGCATTTTCTCTATCTAGATTACCTCCCAAATTTCTCGCTATCTCTCCAAAAATAGTAACGGTATATTTATTTTGAATCACCCATTTATTACCTAAACCTACTCCTGCCGAAAAACCGTCTATGTAATAGCTGCGGCTATTTGTATTTACAAAGTTTCCCTGATCATCATATACAAATACGTCATAATCACTTGTTATCTTTCCCGAACGAAATTTTATAAGTGGGTAAAAGTATAGTCCTTCAAACTTGCGTCGTTTACTTATATAAAAGTTTGCAGAACCACGTAGAGAAAATCCACTAGTCGATTCTAAATAGCTTGCATCATAATAGCCGTAAGTGTCAAAAAATGTAGCACTACCACTCCAGCTTATGTTGTTTGTTAAAAATCGTTCATAGGTAACATTAAGTGAACCAGCAACAACCAGATCAAAAATATTGGTTGAAATCTCGTTCTTTTTTATTTTGATCGCGTCATCTTCAATATTTTGAGCAATCAGAGTGCATCCAATATTACATGCTATAAAAAGTAAAATAGTTTTTTTCATGTGTAGAAGTAATTGATATACGGTATCAGATTAACGGTTTATTTTTAGTTTAATAACTAAGATTTACAAATAACGAGTTTAAAATTTTACTTGCGGTTAATTTATCGTCATACATAAATCTAATTACAGCAATTTAAAGACATGTATTATTTAATCTTGTAAAGAAAAAACTCTTTTTAACAAATCAGTACTTCTTGCAGTAATATTATTTCTTATTTGAATTTCTTCTTGAGCAATCATTTTAAAAACACCTTCAAGTGCCTTTTGTGTAACATAGTCAGTTAAATCTGGGTTGACTTGGTTTGTAAAAGGAATGCTATTATATCTAGTGATGGCGTTACTCCATAATTCTGTTGCTCCTACTTTTGCTAGTTTATTTTGAATAATAGGAGAGAATTTTGCATATAAAGCTTGCTGAGTTTGAGTCTCTAGATAAGCTGTCGCTGCTCTTTGATCTCCTAAAAGAATGTTTTTTGCATCGTCAAAACTTATTTCTTTAACAGCATCTACAAAAATAGGAAGTGCTTCTTTTGTTGCATCTTCGGCAGCACGATTAAGAAGTTTAAGCCCTTCATCTGCTACATTACCTAGTCCAATAGTTCTTAATCCATCATCTATTTTTTGCAGCTCATCTGGCAATAAAATTTTTACAAGATCATTTTTAAAAAAGCCATCTGTATTAGTAAGTTTACTTACCTCTCTATTAATCCCTTGATCTAGTGCTTGTCGCAAACCATTTCCTATATCCATTTGCGATAGTGCACCATTTCCGTTTGGCAAGGTGTTTGCAATTTCTTGTAAGCTGTCACAGCTTCCTAGTGTAAGGAAAACAATTAATAAATAAGTAACATTCTTCATTTTATATAAATTTTTGGTAAATATATATAAAATTACTTCGCACTGTTGTTAACTATCTATGTTTACCTTTGTATTCATCAATTGAGTATAAAATTAAAATATTGCTTTATGAAAAAGTTGTTCCTTATTATTTTTATATCATTATCTGTGTCTAGTTGCTATACGGCGAGAGGGCTAGCAAAGCAAATAGAAACAGACCCTGTTCCATTATCAAAAATATTACTTACTGGTCTTTATGAAAATAAAATTCCTGGTGATGATGTGAATAGTTTATGGAATGATTTAAGCCTGCATAATCAAGAGAAATTGCGAGATCGCGCTGTAGGTGATCAAGTTTACATAGAGTATGTAAATGAAAAAGAGATTAAAGTAGAACTTTATGTAGATAATCTAATGGTAGATGAAATGATTCTAAAAGGAAAACCCAAAGATAATTATTTTGTCATAAGAAAGGGTAGTTACTTTTTCACCGTTATTCTTTTTTCATTTAAAGTAAGTAAGAAAACAATCATTGGTAATGATATAAATTCTGATTTGTTACTAGCGCAAGGTATTTCTTCTGATACAATGATGCAACAAAGTGAAGTAGACGATACAAATGGCACGGTTACCGCCACCTATATGAGATTAGGAGATCTAAGACCAGATCAAAACACATTAAAAACAGAATAAATACTTTGATAACATTCCTTCAATTCACCAGCACTAGAAACTTTTAACAAACGTTAAATTTCTTTTTAATAGATAGAACGTAGTTTTTTACGCTTTCGCGAAAGCGTAATATTGATCAAAACGGATAGTTAATCAAACGCGGGATTGTCGTTGATACAGTTTATATAGTCAGTAAGTGGTGATGTAAAATATTTTACAGATCCAGCCTATAAATAGCATCAAATCCTACAAACAAACTACTTGCATATTCATTATTTAACCTTACTCTATCATCGCCACCTATTGCTGCGGTAAGAACTTGCGCACCTACTTTATCACTTGTGTTATATAGGCCATAATCGGTGGTGTCAAAACCTGCTTTGGCACGCAGTAAAACTTTGTCATCTAGCATGGAATATCCTAAATAAAGACCAAATCTTATTGACTCTTCTTGCACATAAGTAGGCGTTAAACCACCTGCCATATTATATGACTTGATCGATGTACGTAAATCTGCTCCTACACTCATGTTTTTAGCAATAGTGTAATTTGCCTCCATACGTATAGGCAAAGCAGCGTCTATGTAAAACTTATTATTTTGAGTTCGGTAATAAAGACCCACGAGTGGCGTGATAATCGTGCCAAATTCTTCTGAAGAGGTGTATAGACCAAATTTTGATCTTAATCTACTGCTATTGCGATATTCTAGTAAGGCAATAGCCCCAAATTGAAAGTCTCTTGACCCGATTTCTTCAAAATTACCTGCTAGTTTAGGTAATAAAAGATATGTGCCAGTCCATTTTCTAGAATGATAAATTTTAGCTCCCAGGTTTAACCTTGTCATCAATAAATTTTCACTAGCAGCTATTGCCGACAAATTTAAATTTGTATTTTCTACTGTGATACCTGTAATAAGGGTAAAAGTATCGTTAAGCGGGGTAGGGTAAAGAAATTCAAGATTTACGTTAGAAATATCAGACTCAAATGTTTTATCGACATCTTCCATAGATGTGCGTGCAATATTGAGTCGGGCAACATCTAGATAGTTTTGAGATACCACTACATTTAAACATAGTGTTAAGGCTATTAACGAGAAGATATTTTTCATGAATTATTTTTTTATAAAAATATTACACTAAAATCAAATATTTATAAAAAACCTCTAATTTTTTTGAGTTTTTTATAAATAAACTGGTCAAAAAATCAAAAAAGTCTTTAAATCAATAAGTTAAAGACTTTCTTTGTGTAAGTTTTATAGCGTTATTGGTCTATAGATCCCATTACTTTTTGTGCAAAAGCATTTGCAGCTTCTATATTGCTCATACCGCTATTTACATTATTATGAACTTCTATTGCACCGCAAATGTTAGTGATTAATTCACCTATCACATCCAGTTCTTCTTCTGTTACAGACCTATGTTCTGTAAAACTTTCTAAAACTTCTAATGTCGTTTCAAGCGCCTCGATAGAAGAATTTTTTTGCAAGTGTCTAATTACTGGTAACTTCATCTACTAGACTTTTAAGGTTCTCAAATTTATTTGTTTGTACTTGATTTACAAATGCACCATTTTTAAATGTTGCAAATGTAGGTAGGTTATCAACTGTGGCAAGCTTGCGAGATTCTGGAAACTTCTCGGCATCTGCTAGTATGAATACTGCATTTTGGTTTTCAGTTGCTAATTTTTTAAATTTAGGTTTCATAACGCGGCAATTACCACACCATGTTGCCATATATTGAACTACAACAGTCTCGTTGTTTGCAACGATTTCTTGTAGGTTATCATTTTCTAGGGTTTGCATTTTGTTATTATTTTTTATTGTTGAACCATTAAAAGTAAAAAGCACAAAACTATAATGTGCATTGTGCTTTTTACCTTTGCTATATTATTTTTAATTAGTTTTTTGATAAATATGCTGCGGTCGCATTTCTATTAGCACCCATCGCTTCTTTACCTTCTTCCCAGTTTGCAGGACATACTTCACCATTTTTTTGTACGTGAGTATAAGCATCTATCATTCTTAAAAATTCATTCACATTTCTTCCTACAGGCATGTGATTGACACCTTCATGAAATACAGTTCCCTCTTCATCGATTAGGTAAGTTGCTCTATAAGTAACATTGTCACCTACTAGAATGTTGTCGCCTATCTCATCGTCGTATTCATAATCTGCATCTAGTATATCTAGTACACTAGCAAGATTGCGATTACTATCTGCAAGAATGTTGTATGTAATACCTTCTATACCACCGTTATCCTTTGCAGTGTTTAACCATGCAAAATGTACTTCTGGAGTGTCGCATGATGCACCTATTACTATGGTATTTCTTTTTTCAAATTCTCCTAGTGCTTCTTGAAATGCGTGTAATTCTGTAGGGCAAACAAATGTAAAGTCTTTTGGATACCAAAATAAAAGCACTTTTTTACTATTGTTTTTTGCCTCTTCGAGAACATTTAATTTAAATGTATCTCCCATTTCATTCATTGCATCTACATTTAGATTTGGAAATTTTTTGCCTACTATAGCCATTTTGTTTTTTTTAAATTGTTATGATGCAAATATATTATCTGCTTTTTTAATGGCGATATATTTTTCATATGCTTAACATATGTTACAATAGCTTTTAATTATAGCTGTAACTTTAAAATATTTTACATAAAATTTAAAGATAACTCTTACTTTAGCCTGCTTAAAGAATAAAAGAAGGACTTCTAACCTTTATTATTGTACAGTCTATTATATTAGCTGTTAAAAAGTTTCTATTGGGATTAAACATTATTAAATACCATCCTCATAATGCAGTGGCATGGGATCATTTTATAGCGACTTCCATTAATGGAACTTTTTTGTTGTATCGCAATTTTATGGACTATCATAAGGATCGATTTAATGACCATAGTTTGATGATTTATGAAGGGGGATTGTTATTGTGCTGTATTCCAGCACATAAGGTTGGTAGTGATTTTATTAGTCACGGGGGATTAAGTTATGGTGGCTTCATTATTTCATTAGATGGCAAAAATAAAATGGAACAAATAATTAGTGTCGTAATGAGGTATTTGAAAAGTCACGCTTTCGCGAAAGCGGAATTTCAACAACCTCCAGTATCTTATCATATTGTAAATCGTGAAATTGAATTATTATTACAACAACAGGGTTTTAATGCAAACCGTGTGTTGCACAACCAAATAGTGCGACTAGATAAGGAAATAAAGGTGTCCAGTAAAAAAACAAGAGGTTACCGCAATGGGAATTTTGTAGGTTTAAAAATAGTGCGCAATGATAATTTTAAAAACTTCTGGCAAGACATATTAGTGCCGCAATTAAAGGCTAGATACGGATCAAAACCTGTACATACTCTTGACGAGATCGAATTACTAGCGTCCAGATTTCCTAAAAACATTGTACAATACAGCGTGTATTTAAAAGACAATTTACTTGCAGGAATTACTTTGTTTAAAAAAAATAAGCATATTAGGGCTCAATATACAGCAAGTTCACCATTGGGTTTACAATGCGATGCCACTACATTTCTTTATATAGAGGCAATGCAAGAGTTTGCAAATGATGGTTTTTTAATATTAGATTACGGATCGGTTAATGAAAAAAATGGAGCTATAAACCAGGGTTTAAGACGTTTTAAACAAGAGCTAGGGTGCAGGGAAGAAGAGTGGTTGCGATGGGAAAAGAAATGCTGAAGTAGATAGCAAAGAAAACCGCTGGCAATAGAATTGTTAACAATAATTCATTTGCCAGCGGTCGTTCAACCAAACTAAACTTACTTTTAAGAATTACAATAGGTTAAAATGTCTTTAATTGTTAAAGGCTAATTCAATAATTTAAACAAAAACTTATTGTTTTATGATGGTTCAAATTTACGGCGGTTGCGGCTTTATTGAAGTTATGATCTCGTTAAGCAATGTTAAGTAGTGTTATCTAAAATGTTTAAAAAACGACTTAAATTTGAAACAAAATTTTAACAAATGAAAAACACCTCAAGATCCTTTCATTTTGCTGTTATTTCTTCTGTTATACTTGGTCTTTTTATAATTTTAGCAAACACAGATAGAACACAAGCAAACAATATTAATGAAGTGACTAGTTTTTTCATAACCTTATTCATGACGAGCGTTTTGCTAGGTGTTTTTTTTAGTGTAAAAAGTGTAAGAGATGCGCATCACTGGAAAAAGTATTTTTCAATAGGTTTAAATCTTTTTTATTTTTTGTTACTTATACTTAGTTTATCAAGTAATTTGCGGGATGTTGTTAGGGTTTTTGGGTAAAAAGTTTCTAGATCTAGTTTTTGAGTTTACTTAAAAAACAATCTGACAACAACCTAACCCAATATACCATTTACTGATAAGCTAGCCTTACCCATTTTTAAAATTATAGATCAAATAAATGAAACCTGCCTATATTCCCTACCTAGACCTTAATCTTTATAAGGATAGTTTTGCACAGCAAGATCTTAAAACTTTTAAGGAAATATATGCAACAGGAAATTTTATAGGTGGTACGTGGGTCGCTACATTTGAAAAACAATTTTCACAATACTGTGGCACTGCGCACACCGTAGGGACTAGTAACGGTCTTGATGCCCTTACAATTATCTTAAAGGCCGAAATATTATTGGGTAATTTAAAATCTAACGCAAGAATTCTAGTACCTGCGCATACCTACATAGCGACCTTTTTAAGTATTGTACACGCTGGTATGCAGCCTGTCCCATTTGATGTAGAAAAGCTTACCACAACCGTTAAAGTATTACAAAAAGTAAATGAATCATATGATGCCATCGTGGTAGTAGATATTTATGGTAAACTGGTAGAAGATGAAGTGTATAAATTTGCCAGTGAAAAGGGTATACCTATATATTGTGATACAGCACAATCGCACGGTGCGAGAAATAACGACGGTATGCCTGCTGGTAGTCTGGCTAGGGCAAGCGCTTTTTCATTTTATCCCAGTAAAAATCTAGGTGCCATAGGTGATGCGGGTGCAATTACTACAAATGATCAAGAACTCGCTGATATGTGTCGCAAGGTGGCTAATTATGGTAGAAAAAGTCGTTTTGTAAATGATGTAATTGGTGTTAATTCTAGACTAGACCCTTTACAGGCTGGTTTTTTATTAAATAGATTACCGCATCTAGATACCTTTAATAGTAAAAGAAAAGATATTGCCATATTTTATTATCAACATATTAATAATAATAAAGTACAGTTGCATCATCATGACTTTATGGACAACAATGCGTTGCATGTGTTTCCTGTTTATGTAAAACAAAGAGAGTTATTTATAGGTCATCTACATCATCACGGTGTCGGTACCAGTATTCATTATGAAATACCGCCACATTTACAGCCAGCATTTCAAGAATTTAATCACCTTCATTTTCCTATTACAGAACAATTACATCGCACCCAGGTAAGTTTGCCTAATCATCCATTTATGACTCACCAGCAATTGCAGCAGGTAGTTGCAGCGATAAACATTTACTAGATGAACACGTTGTGGTATAAATTCAACAAGAACATTTTGCTAAAACTTGCGGGTTTTAATTCCTTTTATATTATTATAAAAATAGGGATAGGGGCAATAATGTCAAGAATACTTGCAGAATATGTAGGTGCCGCTGGAATGGGTATTCTAGGGAATTTGCGCAATTTTATGCAGGGTCTACTTACATTTTCTGTGATAGGTCTAGAAAATGGACTGGTTAAAAATACAGCTCAATACAGGCAGCAACCACAGCAATTAAAAAAGATTTTTGGAACCAGTTGGGTATTGAGTTTAAGCGCAAGTTTAATTGCAGCTGTTGTCGTGTTTCTTGCTGCACCATGGCTAGATCGAGAACTTATTGCAACCGATGTTGATTTTGCTATTGTTTTCAAACTTATTTCCATTTCCTTGCCATTTTATGTTGTTTTTCTATTCATTACCAGTTTAATGCAAGGATTTGAATGGTATAAGAAGGTTATCTCACTTCAAATTATTATTAGTCTTTTAGTTTTTTGTGTTTCGGCCATATTAGCTTTTAATTATAACCTTACAGGCGCACTATATGCACTGGTGATCGTTCCTTTTTTACAGTGTGTTGTTACTTTATCGTATTGGTATTTTCAAAACAATTCTAGCGTGTCATTTTTTGATATGTTTAATTTTAATTTTGATAAGAGTACAAGCCAGCATTTGCTTAAATATAGCGTTATGGCACTAGTAAGCGCTTTATTAATACCTATTGTAAATATTATGGTACGTGACCAGGTAAGGGTAGAAGTAAGTGATGAAGCAGCAGGATGGTGGGAAGCCGTTGTGCGCATTTCCAGTTATTACATGCTTTTTATCACTAGTTTAATAAGTTTATACATTTTACCCAGTTTAAGTAAAGACAGCAGTTATATTAATTATAGAAAAACGATTTTGAATTTTTATAAAACGATACTTCCTATCGTTATTGTGGGTCTAATTGCTATCTATTTATTAAAAGATATGATTATCGCTTTTATGTTTACACAAGAATTTGATGGTGCAATAGGTCTTTTTAAATGGCAGTTAACAGGTGATTTTATTAAGGTTATTACCTCTGTTATGGCTTTTAGATTTATAGCGTTAAATGATTTATCTAGGTATTTAATTGCCGAAATCCTGAGCATCGCCTCTTTTTATGCGCTCGCAAAATATCTCATTCCCCTTTATCAAGAACAAGGTGTTGTTATGGCTTATTTAGGAAATTATCTTTTTTACCTATTAACACTATTGTTACTGTTGCGCAAAGACTTGTTCAGTAAAAAACCAATGCTTGATTAGTACTTTTTACAGTTAAATTTAAAAACATAGCATTATAAGTTTTGAATAAAATATTGGTTCGTTAATCGGCTCGTTTACCAACCTCCACTTATCTTTGTTCTATATTTATATTGTTGCTTTTGTTGTTTGTGGTTATTCCGCTTTCGCGAAAGCGAGATTTTTAAAAACCCAATTCACCTAATTATGGAATTACAACTTAACAGACCCATTTGCTTTTTTGACCTTGAAACAACAGGAACCAATATTTCTAAAGACAGAGTTGTAGAAATATCTATACATAAAGTATTTCCTAACGGTGATGAAAAAACTTATACTTTTAAAGTAAATCCCACAGTACCTATACCTGCCGAAACTACTGCTGTGCACGGTATTACTGATGATATGGTTAAAAACGAGCCTACTTTTAAAGAAAGAGCGCACGAGGTACATCAAATTATTAAAGATGCCGACCTTGCGGGTTTTAATTCTAATAGATTTGATATCCCGCTGCTTGCCGAGGAAATGTTGAGAGCTGGTGTAGATTTTGACATGGGTAATCGTCATGCTATTGATGTGCAAAATATATTTCACAAAATGGAACAACGCACTTTGGTTGCAGCATATAAATTTTATTGTGATAAAGATTTAACACAGGCCCATAGTGCTCAGGCAGATACCTTAGCTACTTACGAGGTTCTTAAAAGTCAATTAGATCGTTATCCAGAATTAAATAATGATATGAAGTCGCTTGCAGAGTTTTCTACGCGCAGGAAACCAGTAGATTTTGCTGGAATGCTAGCTTATAATGATGCAGGTGAAGAATGTTTTAACTTTGGTAAACACAAGGGTAAGCGTGTAGTCGATGTCCTAGATAATGAGCCAGGTTATTACAGCTGGATACAAAATGCAGATTTCCCGCTTTATACTAAAAAAGTGCTTACTGCTATAAAACTGCGTGGGTTTAATAGTTAGCCACTTGTAGGGGCTTATTTCATATTTGTTGAGTAATTTTTGAATGTAACAATTTGAGTATGTATGTAAAACAGAAATGGTCAATTAATTATGTAGTATGGATGTTGAGTTAAAATTTTACTTATATTTGAAGTAAACTTTTATATTTTGAAAACTAAGTTGTCGTTTTTCTTTTTTCTAATAGCCATTTTGAGTTTTTCTCAAGAGCTAACACCGGTAAATAATTATGAACCCTCTTCACAACAAACAGGTAATCAAAACTGGATGGTGTCAGAATCCTTTGATAACTTTATTTATGTAGCAAATAATAAAGGGCTTTTAGAATATAATGGTTCGCAATGGACTTTGTATAGAACGCCTAACGAAAGTATTATGAGATCTGTAAAAGCTGCTGGTGATCGCATTTACACTGGTTGTTACATGGATTTTGGTTACTGGAAAAAAGATGGAGCAGGAAAATTACAGTATACATCGATTGTAGAACAATCCGGTTTTAAAGTAAAAGAAGACGAGCAATTTTGGGAAATTGTAGTTAAAAAGGACTATGTATTATTTCAATCTAGATCCCGCATATATACTTATGATATTGCCACTGGTGGTGTCAATAAAATTGTCGATCAAAACGAGATTAATAAATTTTTTCAGGTAGGTGATTCCTATTATTATCAAATTTTAGATGAAGGCTTATACAAGGTTAAAAACAAACAACCGAAGTTGATAAGTGCATCAGAGTTTTTCTTAAAAACCACTGTGATCTTAATGTTTGAATATAAATCACAGGAGTATTTAATTACTCAAGATGCAAAAATATATTTATTCAAAGACGGAGATGTTACTCTAGTAGGTACTTGTGAAACAGGAAAAAATATAACTGTTTATAATGCAACTTTACTCAGTAACGATACGATTTTACTGGGGACCATTGCAAATGGAGTTATTTCTATTAATATTACTGGAGAAGTAAATTATATTTTAAATCAAAGTAATGGACTAGCAAATAATACATGTTTATTTATTTTTGAAGATAGCGCCCAGAACGTATGGTTTGGGTTAGATAATGGTATAAGCTCTATAAACATAGATTCTCCTTACAAAGTTTATATTGATAAGGATGGAAGTTTGGGAACTGTTTATGCTTCTTATCAAAGTGCCGACTTATTATATCTAGGAACTAATCAAGGACTTTTTTATAAAAAAAATGATGAACAACATTTTAATTTTATTGAGGGAACGGCAGGTCAAGTTTGGTCATTTTTTGCATTTAACGGCGCTCTCTTCTGTAATCATCACTCGGGTGTATTTATTATTGATGATACTATTGCACAACGTATAGATAAAACTATTGGGACCTGGCAATTATACCCTATTCCTAACCATCAAAATTTGATACTTGCTGGAACATATAAAGGACTTCATATTCTAGAAAACGTTAATGACGATTGGAAATTCCGTAATAAGATACAAGGTTTTGATATCAGTTCAAGAGATATTGTGGCATTGGGTGATCTTATTTATGTCAACCATGAATACAAAGGAGTTTTTAAAATTAGATTAAAGAATGATTTTAAAAATATAAAGGAATTAGAGAAATTAGATGATTTAGGTAAAGGTATAGGCTCTGATCTTATAGAGTATAATGGTAAAATATATTTTTCAAAAAGAGATAGCATTTTTATTCAAGAGAGTCCTGGCAAGAGTTTTTTAATTCATGCAGAACTTAGTAAACTAGTGCATCACGATCTTTATACCTCTGGTTCCTTGATCAAAATGGAAGGTTATTTATGGTTATTCAACAAGCGGTCTATACATAAAATAAATATCGAAGATATCAATGGCGGTTATAAAATAGAAAACATCCCATTAAGTTATGAATTAAGAAAAGAAAAAGTAGGGTATGAGAATTTTTCAAAAATAGGTCCTAAAAAGTATTTAATGGGAACTTCATACGGTTACATCAGTATTGATGAAAATTTTGACTATGCAACAAATCACAAAGTATATTTGAATAATATGATTAGGTATGATAAAAATGTACCTAATTATATTGATTTATCGACCTCTGTCGATTTGCCTAATGAAAATAACAGTTTGCAGTTATTCTATTCTTCGCCTTTTTATGAAACGTTTAGAACAATAGAGTATCAATATCGGCTTTTAGGTAAAGGAGAAGATCACTGGAGCCCTTGGAGTAAAGAGGGGAGTACTAGTATTCAAAATTTAGATTTTGGTGATTATACTTTTGAAGTAAGGTCTAGAGTTAATTCAGCAATTTCTGAAAATGTTGCAAATATAAATTTTACAGTGGCTAAGCCTTTTTATCTTTCAAGTGTTGCAATCGGTTTATATATTATGCTTTTAGTAATAATTGTATTGATTCTCAATGGGTTTTACTCTTGGTATTTTAAAAAACAAAAAAGGATAATATTGAATGAACAACAAAAGGAACTAGAGCTTAAAAATTTGACTAATGAAAAAAATCTTATTGAACTGCGCAATGCAAAATTGAGAAGTGATATTGAGCATAGAAATAAAGAGCTTGCAATATCTACCATGGCAATGATTAAGAAAAATGAAACCTTAAAGGAATTAAAGGATGAACTCGATCACCTGCCTAAATCCAAAGAGTCCAATTCAATTAAAAAAATGCTTGATAAAAATTTAAATAGCAAACAGGATTGGTTGACATTTGAAGAAGCATTCAATAACGCAGATAAAGATTTTTTCAAGAAAATTAAAGAGTTGCACCCTTCATTAACCTCTGGCGATTTAAGGTTATGCGTTTATTTAAGACTCAATTTATCTTCTAAAGAAATAGCACCTTTATTAAATATTTCACCTCGCAGTGTAGAGATTAAACGATATCGTTTGCGCAAAAAACTTGCGTTACCTCACGATCATAGCTTAACAAGTTATATTGTTGAGATTTAATCGTTATTATTTTGTTAACATATAAACTATACATTACTACAACATTATTAGGTCAAAAAAAAAATGAGATGTAATTTCATAAAAATAATATACATATTTTTAGATATTTAAATTTAAAACAAGCTAAAAATAAGGAAAATTGATTATTAATTTATTTGTATATTTTTTGTTGTGATGATTTTTATGTTTTATTGATGAATCTTATTAATTTTAAATCTTAATTATTTACTAATTTAATTCTTAATAAATCTTATATGAAGAATCTTTTATTTTTTATTAGTTTAATTTCTTTTAGTTTTTTAGGTTTTGGACAAAATCAAAACGTTTCTATATTAAAAGATATGAATGGTCACACACTTGTTGTGGATGGCAAGCCCTTTATAATTAATGGTATGAATTGGGATTACATCCCAATTGGTCAAAATTATTCTTACAACTTCTGGTCCCAGCCAGATGATTTTATAAAAGCGGCGTTAGATTCTGAAATGGGTTTACTTAAAAATATGGGTGTTAATACCATAAGGGTGTATACTGGTATGCAGCCCAAATGGGTAGCTTATATTTATGAGAATTATGGTATTTATACGATGATGAATCATTCTTTTGGACGTTATGGTTTAACCTTAGATGGTTCATGGATGTCAAATACCGAGTATTCAGATCCGCGCGCAAGAGCATTACTTTTAAAAGAAGCTACCGATATGGTTAACGATTTTAAAGATACCCCCGGTCTTTTAATGTTTATGCTAGGCAATGAAAACAATTATGGTCTTTCTTGGGGTGGTGCCGAAACTGAGGATATTCCAATAGAAACCGAGGGGACTGTTATTAAAAGGGCTAGAGCAATGTATCAAGTCATGAACGAGGCAGTTTTAGAAATGAAAAAAATAAGTTCTGACCATCCTATAGCAATCTGTAATGGTGACTTATTATATTTAGATCTAGTTGCTGAATATTTAACTGATATGGACATATACGCTACCAATATGTACAGAGGTGTTTCTTTTAGTGATGCTTTTGATCGTGTGAAAAATGAACTTGACAAACCTATCATGTTTTCTGAATTTGGGTCTGACGCTTTTAACGCTCTTGATAATAAGGAAGATCAGAAAATGCAAGCCTATTATATGGTAAACAACTGGAAAGAAATTTATCAAAACGCTGCTGGGTTAGGAAAAGCGCAAAATTCTATAGGCGGTTTTACCTTCCAGTTCAGTGATGGTTGGTGGAAAAGGGGACAGACTGAAGATTTAGATATTCATAACTCTGAAGCAAGTTGGTTAAGTCAGGGATATAGCCTAGATACAAAAGATGGTTCCAAAAACATGAATGAAGAGTGGTTTGGTATATGTGCAAAAGGTCCAACAAATGAAAGGGGGCTTTATGAATTATACCCTAGGGCGGCATATTATGCCTTAAAACAGGTACATCAATTAAATCTTTTTGATGGGTCAAAATCTCAAGAATCTGTTACTACTTATTTTAATAATATTGAGTTGATGGATGCCGTTTTAAGAGCAAGAGGTGATAAGGCTGCTCTAGGTGGTAGTGACTCTGAAAAATTAAGAATCAGTAGATTAACTGCAATGTTTACTACTTTTAATACTGGTGGTAGTCTTATTACTACTCCAGATACTCCAGATCCTAGTGCCAATTCCTATCCCAATCAATTAGGATTTGATCATATGGAATCTTATTTTATAGGTGTTGAAGGAAAACCTTCTGCAAATATGAGAGCAAACGTAAATTTTAATGTTATAGGTAAAGTTGCAGAGAATCCTATCGATGAAATATTTTATGAGAATAGAGCACGACCTGTTACATCATTAGATGCAACTAATCAACAAATCATAGAAAACGATATAAATAGAGTTAATGTATATAATGCAGAGTTTGAATGGAACGCAAAAGATTTTGATCTAAGAGGTTTTTATCGTACTGGGCATTATCATTGGGCTTATGAAGGTGACTTTTTTAATCTTTATCCAGAGGCTAACTATGGTCCAAACTTAGATATTTACGGTGGAGAAATTCTAGGTTTAGAAATTGATGGCAAAGGGGCTGCCAAAGGATTAAAAGCAGCTTTTGGCCCTCAATTATGGTGGGGTGCTAATCCAACTGCTTTAATCAAATATAGTCGTAATTTCGGTAAGTGGGGAGTAACTGGTATTTATCATAGAGATTTGCAAACAGAAATTCAATTTGATGAAACTGGTCGTAGAGTACTTAATCAAAATCAAGTACGCAGTGGTATTATACCCGCATTTCCTCAAGAAAGAGCCACTCTTGTTATTGAACGTCAATTTGGAAAATTTGGATTTACATTAGGTGGTATCTGGGGAGGTAATCCTTTAAACGGTAGTAGCTATCAAGACGTCACTGGAACTGCTGGTAATTATACAGTATTTCAAGATGTTGTGAAATCTAGTGATAATTGGGGTGGAAAAGCAAAAGTGACCTATGCAGAAGGTAAGGTTAATGCCTATATGCAAGGTGGTGTCATGGGATTAGTAGCAAATGGCGGTGCAGATCAAACACAAACTTTTACAGGATGGAGATTGAAAGATAATGGTAGTGGGAATCAAACTAACTTTTTGGCTGGTATGACCTATTCTCTAGGTGATTTTCAAATTGCACCCAATTTTTTATGGCAAAAACCTTTGGTAGATCCTATGCCAAATGATATCGGAGCACCAGGAAGGTTAAGAAATTTTATAGATGATCCATTTGCAGTTAGAGGTAATAGAGAAACTACCGCTGGTGAAATGTTACTTACTTTTGACCCTACACCTGGTACATGGATGTATTCATGGGACAATGATCGAGCCGAAGACGCCGAGTTTGCAATGAATCTGGGATTTGTTTACCGTCATCTTCCTACTACACAAGATGCTCATATTGGTTTCTTAGCAAATCGTACATTTTTTGCATTTCCAAACTCTGCGCCAGCCGAGGATTTATGGGAGGTTCACTCTAGGGTTGTTTCTAAATTGAGTCCTAATATTGGTATAATCGGTAATTTCTTTTATGGTAATGGTCAAGGAAATGGAGACAGTGAACGACTTATTAAACGCTATGGTGGTGATATAAGATTGATTTATAATAAAATGAAGGTGCAAACTAACGTAAGGTTTAATGATTGGGGACCATTTGATTATCACAGAGATTTTAACTTAACCTTTCCTGTTCAGCTCATGTTAGATGTTTCTACTTCTTTAGGCAAACCAGATTGGTTTATTTTACCAAGTACCGTTGTAGGAATAAGAGGTACATGGAGATCGCTGGATGTAAATTCTCCTAGATTTTTACCTAACCAGGCTCCAGAGTTTGGATTACCTCCAGTTAGTGCTGTAGGTTTTCCTAATGGATCTGAATGGGAGATCAGGACGTATGTTCATATTAACATAGGAAATTAAAAAATTAATTGAAATGAAAAAAATAACATTTAAATATTTTAAGCTTTTATCAATTCTTTTCATCACCGTTGGTTTATTAACTGGTTGTGAAAGAGATATATCTGACGATGCTTTTTTAGCTACTTTTGCTGATACTGCCGAGGTTTTTACAGACAACCCTGTAGGTATGGGAAGCGATTTTTATTTCCCATATGGTCCAGATGTCAATAACCCTGTAGGGTCAAAACCCACGGCATGGTCGGTAGACAATCAAGTAAGTTATGAAGGAACTTCCTCAATGAGAATAGATGTTCCCGATGGTGACGATCCAGAGGGTAATTTTGCAGGTGCAATTTTAAGAATCGATGGTGCTGGTCGTAATTTAACGGGTTTTGATGCTTTGACTTTTTGGGCAAAGTCTACACAAAGTGTAAGGGTAGGAGAATTTGGTTTTGGAGAGGATTTTATTGCAAATAAATATGTTACTACTTTAACAAATACCCCTATTACAACTGCATGGACCAAAATCATTATTCCAATACCAGATGCGTCAAAATTATTGGAAGAACGTGGTATGTTTAGATATTCAGCTGGTGGTACAGGTGCTAACAATTTAGGTTATACTCTATGGATAGACGAATTAAGATTTGAAAAATTAGGAACAATAGCTCAACCTAGACCGGTAATTTTAAATGGTCAGGATCTTGTGCAACAATCATTTACTGGTTCTACTATCAATATAAATGGTCTAACACAAACTTATAATACTGCCTCTGGTAGAAATATAACTGTTATTGCAGCACCTTCTTATTATAATTTTATCTCATCAGATACTAGTGTGGCAACCGTAAACGAGTTAGGTGAGGTGTCTATTGTAGGATCTGGGACGGCTACCATAACAGCTAGTATCGGTGGTGTTCTTGCAAGCGGGTCATTGCAGGTAACTTCTGCAGGTGCATTACCTTCTGCACCATTACCTGCATTACCACAAGCAAATGTAAGCTCAATTTTTAGTGATGCTTATCCACAAGTGACCAGTAGTGTTTTTTCACCTGGATTTGGTGGTTCTACCACTCAAGCCTCTGTGGTTACATCTGGTAATGATTCGGTACTTATCTACACTAATAATAATTTCACAGGTATTTTATTTGATAATACTGTAAATGCTTCCACTTTAAATTTTATGCATGTAGATGTTTACACACAAGAATCTGGGGTGCAAATTGAATTTCAAATTAGGGACATAGGTACTAATGGCGAGATCAATACCAACATATTCACAGGTCAACCTGAAGGTGACGATGCCGATAAAAGATTTGTTGCTTCAGGTTTAACTGTAAACGGTTGGACTTCTTTTGATATTCCTTTAAATGGTTCTCTTACTAATCAAAGAGGTAATCTGGGTGCGATCATATTAGCTGGTGGTCCTAATTTTATTTTAGATAATATTTATTTCTATCGACCATAGTAGGAAAGCTTTAACATTAAAAAATAATATAATGAATAAGATAAAAGAACATAAAAACATTAGTATTGTTACTATATCATTAGCAATACTTGCATTAGTTATTGTTACTAGTTGTGATCTTGACGAGACACAAACCGTTGCCGAATTTAATAATTTGGTGATGCAAGACGAGTTTGATGTCGATGGTGCTCCTGATAGTGCGTTATGGTCTTATGATGTAGGTGTAGGTTCAGGAAATGATGGTTGGGGAAATAATGAGCTTCAATATTATACAGATAGAACTGAAAATGTTACTGTCGAGAATGGATACTTGCTTATTACCGCTCGTGAAGAATCTTTTAATGGGTCTAATTATACATCTGCAAGAATTAAATCAGAGGGTTTATTTGAGCAAGCCTATGGGCGTTTTGAAGCACGTATAAAAGTTCCATATGGTAAAGGTTACTGGCCAGCATTTTGGTTATTGGGCAACGACTGTGATCAAAACATCTGGCCACAGTGTGGTGAGCTAGATATCATGGAGTATCTAGGCGATCAACCTACTACTATTTTTGGCAGCGCTCATGGTCCAGGTTTTTCAGCAGGAAATGCTATTAGTAAAGAATATACTTTGGTAAATGATAGGTTTGACACAGGCTTTCATGTATTTGGAATTGAATGGGCACCCGATTATGTAAATTATTATGTGGATAATGTGCTTTATCAGCAAATAACAAAACAGGATGTTTTAGAAAAAACTAACGGACAAGGGGAGTGGGTTTTTGACCATCCTTTTTATATTATTCTTAATGTTGCTATAGGTGGTAATTTACCTGGTCCACCTAATTCAGAAACAGTATTTCCCCAAACGATGTTAGTTGATTATGTTAGGGTGTATCAAAATTAACTAGTTAATTCTAATTAAATTAATTAATCTTATAATAACTTGTAGAAGACCTATTCATATAAAACACGCTAAACAAATGAAAAATACATCTCAAATATTTAAAATTTTATCACTTTTTATTGCTATTACAATTGCTGTTGGATGTAGTGAAGATGATACCGTTGTAGCTAAAGAATTATCTGCTGGTTTTACACAAACGATCAACCAAAATACAGGTGCCGTAACATTTTTAAACACATCAGCAAATGCAGTTTCTTATTTATGGGATTTTGGAGATGGCACTAACTCTTCACTTTTAAATCCTATAAAAGTTTACAGTTCTGGTGGCACCTATGTGGTTGTTTTACAAGTTACAAGTTCTGACGGGGTATCTGCCACCTTTCAAGATACTATTGTTATCAATGAATTGTTTAACGGTGGTCTAGTTGTAAACGGTAATTTTGAAGACGGTGCTGCACCATGGATACAGGGTGTGGATGATAATAATCCCGCTACTGTAGTTACCGAAGCTGGAAATACTTATTTTCAAAGAAATGTCACTAATCCTAATCCACTACAACCCTTTTTAGTTAATTTAAGTCAAAAATTAGAAATTACCCAAGGTAGCACTTACACCATCACTTTTGATGCATGGTCTGATGTGTCCAGGGATATCATTGCTGGTATAGGGTTAAGCGGCGGTACTTTTGCAAATGCTGTACAAACTGTGGGGATCACCACCGCACCACAGCAATACCAGATAGTTTTAACAGCTTCAAATTTTGGTGCTACAGATGCAAGAGTATTATTTGATTTAAATGGGGCTGCTGGTATTGTGAATATTGATAATGTAAGTTTGATTGAACAATAAGTCTATACATGCTTGTATGCTATTCATTAATTATTTAACTAAAATAGGCAATCTGCAAACTAAAAACTGATTTACGTACTTTCAAATAGAGTCTTTATCATTTTAAAAAAGGGTAAGGCTTATGTTTTTTAACACATTTAATACCTTAATATACAATGAATAATAAATACAAAAAGCTTGACCGTAAATTTGCTTTGGTGATTCTAACTATTTCACTTTTTATCACTAGCTGTGAAAGAGATCTATCAGATGATGCCGTTATAGCTGGTTTTCCTAAAACAGGTGAGGTGTTTACAGATTCGTTTGTAAACATGGGGTCTGACTTTTATTTTCCTTTTGCAGGGTCAAAACCAGATGCTTTCTCAGTCGATAATCAAGAGGGCTTTCAAAGCAATACTTCTATACGTATAGATGTGCCTAACGCAGTAGATCCTACAGGAAATTATGCTGGTGCAATTTTTCGTATTGATGGTGCACCTAGAGATTTATCGGGTTTTAATGCGCTTACTTTTATGGTTAAAGCCTCTAGGGGGATTAGTGCAGATGCTATAGGTTTTGGTCAAGACTTTATTCAAGACAAGTATCAAGTAACAGCAAACAATGTAAATGTTGGTACTAATTGGTCAAAAGTAATCATACCTATTCCAGATCCTTCAAAACTTTCTGAAGAGCGGGGTGTATTTTGGTATGCATTAGGTACTCAAAGAACTGGTGGATCTGGTTATATCGTTTGGTTTGACGATATTAAATTTGAAAATCTAGGAACTATAGGTCAACCTAGACCAGCTATATCAAATGCGACTGATGTAGTAACAACTTCCTTTATAGGTGTAAATCTACAGGTAGGAGGGTTGATAGAAACCTTTAACCTTGGATCTGGAATAGAACAAGTTGTATCTCTTACACCCAATTATTTTGACTTTTCATCTTCAAACCCATCAGTTGCTACAGTAAACCCTTTGGGTAATGTACAAGTGATTGCTGCTGGCACAACATCTATTACTGCAACCCTAGCAGGAATAGAGGCTTTAGGATCATTAATCGTAAACTCACAGGGTAACTTTACACTCGCCCCCGTACCACCATTAAGAAACCCTAGTGATGTAGTCTCTATTTTTAGCGATGCTTATACCAATGTAAATGTAGATTATTACAATGGTTTCTGGTTACCAGGACAATCTACTGGATCGGCAGATTTTTCTGTAAATGGGGATAATATTTTAAATTATACTAATTTTAATCACGTAGGAACTCAAACATCAAGTCCTGTTACTGATATTTCAAATATGACAATGATGCACTTTGATATTTATATACCAGGCCCAATACCTCCTAATTTTGACTTTTTAGTTTCTATTGAAGATTGGGGAGCCGATGGTGCAGATAATGGTGGTGATGATTCAAGGCAACAAATTTTTGTAAGACGCAACCAGGTCGTTTCAGATGGTTGGGTATCTATTGATGCGCCTTTAACTTTATTAAACCGTAATAGAATAGGTCTGATTATATATGAAAACATCAATGGTTCTTCTCTTAGAAATTTCTATTTAGACAATATTTATTTTTATAATTAATTAAATAATCACAATAACCTTAAAATAATAGTATAAATCATATGCACTTATATAATAATTCAATAGTGTACTTTGTAATTTTTGTTTTTGTTGTTGCAACTATTACAGGTTGCTCAAACGACTTAGATCAAAAAGTAACTACTTTAGACAAAATTGTATGGCAAGATGAATTTTTAGTTAATGGAGCCCCTAATCCAGATTTTTGGGTATATGACATCGGTAACGGTGATACGCAAGGCATCCCAGGTTGGGGTAATAATGAACGTCAATTTTATACTGATCGTCCCGAGAATGTTGTGGTAGAAGATGGAATCCTTAAAATTACCGCACTAAAAGAATCATTTTCAGGCGCCGATTATACATCTGCTAGAATTCTTACCAAAGGTAAATATCAAAAAAAATACGGTCGTTTTGAGGCAAAAATAAAACTTCCCTGGGGTCAGGGACTATGGCCAGCATTTTGGTTGCTAGGTGATGACAGCAATGGTACAGAGATCTGGCCTCAAATAGGTGAGATAGATGTTATGGAATATCGTGGTCAACAGCCTACTATCGTGCACGGTTCTATACACGGACCAGGATATTCTGGCGGCGGTGCGATTACTAAATCCTATGAATTATTAAATGGAAGGTTTGATACAGATTATCATATTTTTGGAATTGAATGGGGTCCCCGCTATATAAATTATTATGTAGATGATGTTTTATATAATCAAATAACTCCCAACGATGTTGATGGGGAGTGGGTTTTTGACAATAATGAGTTTTACATTATTTTAAATGTTGCAGTGGGGGGCACATTTGTAGGAGAGCCAGGTCCAAATACTGTTTATCCACAAACGATGCTTGTCGATTACGTGCGTGTTTACGAGTAATATTTTATATTAATTTATCTATAAATGTATTATTTTTCCGCTTTCGCGAAAGCGATAACATCAATACAACTAATATTAAAGAAATATCTAGGCAGCGATAATAAGCCGAAATGTGATAACTATTAAAAATTCTAATGACAATACAAACTACTTATATAGGAAATCAAAAAGCTGATTTTAAGAGAAATGAAATTAAAGGAGAGCTTGTTGATTTTCAAGAAGAGAAATACTATAAAATAAGCAATTACGATACAATGCGTCCATTTTTTATGAGTATTGTAAGTGATTCAAACCACTGGATGTTTATTTCAAGTAATGGGGGTCTTACTGCTGGGCGTAAAAACAGCGACTCGGCCATATTTCCTTATTACACCGATGATAAAATAACAGAGTCTAGTGATATTACTGGCAGTAAAACTATCATTCGTGTACATATTGATGGTAAAGAAGTTTTATGGGAGCCTTTTTCAAAAAGATATCTAGGGATCTACAATACTACTTGCAACCTTTACAAAAATGTCTATGGTAATAAGGTAGTTTTTGAAGAAATTAACTACGATCTTCAACTTACCTACAGATACCACTGGAATACAAGCGACATGTTTGGGTTTGTAAAAAAATCCGAGTTAATTAATATTGGCAATGCAGTTGTAAAAGCTACTGTTTTAGATGGTTTGCAAAACGTTTTGCCAGCAACGGTAGGAGAAGATCTGCAAAAGGCATCGAGTAATCTAGTAGACGCATATAAAAGAGCTGAACTTAAACAAGAAACGGGGATAGGTATTATTGCATTAAGCGCGGTTATTGTTGATAAGGCAGAACCTAGCGAGTCTCTTAAAGCAAATATCGTCTGGTCTGTAGGTCTTGAAACTTCTACCTATTTGCTATCTAGTTTACAACTAGATCATTTTAGGAAAGGCCTTCCAATAAAAAACGAGACTGATGTTAAGGCAGAAAAAGGTGCTTATTTTAATGTTGCTCATATAGAACTTCCGGCAGGTGGCACTAAAGATTGGTGTTTTATGGCAGACGTTAATCAGAATATTGTAACAATCAATAATATTTCTAATCAAATTATTACTGATAAAAATCTTATCAATATAATTAAGGATGATGTTAATCTAGGCTCGCAACGATTGATTAAACTAGTTGCAGCGTCAGATGGTTTGCAATTAACTGCAGACCCATTAACAAATAACCGCCATTTTGCAAACACCATGTTTAACATCATGCGTGGTGGTATTTTTGATCACAATTACCAGATTGAAAAACACGATTTTATAGATTATTTAAAAGCTGCGAGCGTTCCAGTTTTTCAACAGGTACAAAATCTATTTAATAACCTTCCCTTAGAATTTAATCAAAGTGTTTTATTTGATATTGCTTTTTCTTCAAGTAATTCAGATTTTAAAAGACTAGTTATAGAATACCTACCCTTAAAATTTAGTAGACGTCATGGAGACCCAAGCCGTCCATGGAATAAGTTTTCAATTAACACACGTAGTGAAACAGATGGATCAAAAATTTTAGATTACGAGGGAAACTGGCGCGATATATTCCAGAATTGGGAGGCCTTAGCACATTCTTATCCAGAATTTATTGATGGAATGATTCATAAATTTTTGAATGCTACAACTTTTGATGGATATAATCCGTATCGAGTTACAAAGGGTGGTTTTGACTGGGAAGTAATAGAAGAAGATGACCCCTGGTCTTATATAGGTTACTGGGGTGATCATCAAATTATTTATTTACTTAAATTTTTGGAACTTATACAGGATCATTATCCTGGTAAATTAGAAACTTATTTAAATGAAGACCTATTTGTTTATGCAAACGTTCCCTACAAAATAAAGCCTTACAAGGATATTCTACATAACCCTAAAGACACCATTGATTTTGATTATAGTTTGCAAGAGGTAATAGAAGAACGACGTGAACAAATAGGCGCAGATGGCGCTTTATTGTTCAATAACTCGGGCAGTATTCACAGGGTAAATCTTATAGAAAAGTTATTGGCTACAGTACTAGCAAAGGTTTCTAACCTAATTCCTGAGGGTGGAATATGGTTAAACACGCAACGACCAGAATGGAATGATGCAAACAATGCCCTAGTGGGCAACGGTGTGTCGATGGTAACCCTTTATTACTTAAGACGTTTTTTAAACTATTTTAAAAATTTTATACAGCAGTCTTCCTTTGAAAGCTCGCAAGTTTCAGAAGAGTTAGAACTTTTCTTTAATGCTGTACACGCAACTTTAAAGAATCATCAAGATTTACTAAATAATGCGATAAATGCTAGTAGTCGTAGAGCAATTCTAGATGGCGTTTCACAACCCGCTAGTGATTATAGAATAGCTGTTTATAATAACAATTTTTCGGGATCTAAAGAATCTGTATCAAAAACAAGCCTATTAAATTTTATTGACATCACTTTAAGCTATCTAGACCACAGCATTGATGCGAATAAGAGAGAAGATGGTATGTACCATGCCTACAATTTGATGACGATTGAAGACAACGGTGATGTAAGTATTTCTTATTTATCAGAAATGCTAGAAGGACAAGTAGCTGTTCTCAGTTCTGGATATTTAACATCTACACAAGCATTACAAGTAATGGATGGACTTAAGTCTAGCAGTTTGTTTAGACCAGATCAATACAGTTATATATTATATCCTAATATAGATTTACCAGGTTTTGAAGAAAAAAACATCATTTCTCCAGAGTTAGTTTCAAAATCGGCATTATTGCAAAAAATGCTTAAAAATGGTCACCAACAAATAATTGTAGAAGACTGCAATGGTTTATACCATTTTAATTCAAGCTTTAACAATGCAAATTCTTTAAAAAGTGCTCTAGAAAAATTAACTACTACCGATTATGCAGGCCTCGTAAAGAAGGAGCAAAAACAATTAGAAAAAATATTTGAAGAGGTTTTTAATCACAAAGCGTTTACAGGTAGGTCAGGAACCTTCTTTGGTTATGAAGGCTTGGGATCAATTTACTGGCACATGGTATCTAAACTGCTGCTCGCTGTACAAGAATGTTGTTTAAAAGCGGTAAATGAGGGTGCTAGCGATGTAATTATCGGTAAAATGCTCGATCATTATTACGAGATGCAAGCTGGGATAGGTGTACATAAGTCTCCAGAACTGTACGGTGCAGTGCCAACCGATCCTTACTCGCATACTCCAGCAACAAAGGGTGCACAACAACCAGGTATGACTGGACAGGTTAAGGAAGATATTTTAAGCAGGTTTGGCGAATTGGGAATCGTGGTTGCAAATGGTTTAATTTATTTTAAACCTAGTTTACTGCGTAAGCAGGAGTTTTTGAAAGATACTCAAATCTTTAATTATGTAGATGTTTTACAAAAACAACAAATCCTAGAAATAAATGCTGGCTCACTAGCATTTACCTATTGTCAGGTTCCTATTGTTTATCATTTAGGCGAGCAAGAAAGTGTGGTGGTTCAATTAAATGATGGGAGTTCACAACAATTTGATCAATTACATTTAAATAAAGAAATAAGTAAAATGTTGTTTACACGATCTGGTGAAATAGAACATATAGTAGTCCAGATTAGTAAATAGCTATTTAATCCCAAAACTTTTTAAAATCAAATAAGTTTTGAATATTCATTTAAGTTAAATATAAAGTGCAAGGTATTATTTGATAACATAAAAATAACAAACATGATTCACAACTTAAGTAAAATATTAATGCTTTTGCAGCTATTCATTTTAGTTGGTTGTGGTAATGCACCCAAAGAGCAAGAAAAAGTGATTAAGAAAAAAGAAATACATGCTGCTGATATTTTAGGAAACCCAGAATATCAAGCTATTTCCTATGGTGGTTATAGAACAAAGTCTAGAGCAGATCAACCTACCATAAAGCAATTAAAAGAAGATATGCTGATAATGTCTGCCATGGGTATTAAAGTGATACGCACCTATAATGTGCAACCACAACTGCCTCATGCTGCAAATATATTAGCAGCTATACGCGAGTTAAAGACCGAAGATCCCGATTTTGAAATGTATGTTATGCTAGGGGCATGGATTGATTGTAAAAATGCATGGACAGGCCTAGAACCAGATCATAATGTAGAAAGTGAAGCAAATGCAGGTGAGATTGCGAGAGCAGTTGCGCTTGCAAACAAATATCCAGATATCGTAAAAATCATTGCAGTAGGTAACGAGGCAATGGTAAAATGGGCAACTAGTTATTATGTACAACCTGCTGTCATTTTAAAGTGGGTGAATCATTTACAAGGCCTTAAGGAAAAAGGCAAATTGTCAAAAGATTTATGGATCACCAGTTCTGATAATTTTGCTTCTTGGGGTGGTGGGGATTATATATATCACACACCAGACTTAACAAAGCTTCTAAATGCAGTGGATTATGTATCCCTGCATACGTATCCCATGCACGATACGCACTATAATCCAGTGTTTTGGGGTACATTAAATTATGAAAGAAGTCTGTCTGACATAGAAAAAATAGATACTGCTATGTACAAAGCTAGAGATTACGCAAAGGCACAGTACCGCAGTGTTGTAGAGTACATGAATGTTGTTGGTGTTGATAAACCTGTTCATATAGGAGAGACAGGGTGGGCAACTGTTTCAAATAGCTTTTATGGTGCAAATGGCTCTAGGGCTACAGATGAATATAAAAGCGCAAAATTTTACCATTTAATGAGAGAGTGGACCAACAAAGAAGGGATTTCTTGTTTTTATTTTGAAGCTTTTGACGAGCAGTGGAAAGATGCTGGAAATGCTCTAGGTTCTGAAAACCATTTTGGGCTTTTTACTTTAGATGGTAAAGCAAAATACGCATTATGGGATCAAGTGGATAAAGGTACTTTTAAAGGTTTAAAACGAGATGGAAGTTCAATTACAAAAACTTACGGTGGCAAAAAAGAAAAGTTAATGAAAGAAGTATTACTACCGCCATTAAAATAATGTAATCTTTATTAAAAAACAATAATAATAATGAGACTGAAAACATATGGAACAATTTACTTATTTGCGGTATTTATGATAGGTTGTAAACAAGAAAAACAAACACTTCAACAAAAGGAATTATTAGACGTTACGATTTTTGAAACCTCTGCCGCTGGTAACAATTTAACACATGTAAAACCTTTTACGGTTACAGATAGTGCTGCTATCATAACCATAAATGATACTATTACCTATCAAAAAATAACTGGTTTTGGTGGCGCGTTTACCGAATCTTCTGCCTATTTACTCAATCGATTGAGCAAGAAAAACAGGGATACCATCATAAACGCATACTTTTCTAAAGAGGGAGCTAATTATTCACTGAACCGCACTCACATGAATTCTTGCGACTTTTCATTATCCCACTACTCCTACTCACCTATTGCAGGGGACTTATCTCTAGAGCATTTTACAATAGATGAAGACCGTGACGATTTAATTCCTATGATCAAAGATGCCATGGCTGTTTCTGAAGATGGATTCCGTCTATTTGCTTCACCATGGACTGCCTCTCCATGGATGAAGGATAATAATGAATGGGTGGGTGGTAAATTAATGCCTAAATATTATGATACATGGGCATTATTTTTTACTAAATATATAGATGCATATGCAGTAGAGGGAATCCCAATTTGGGGTTTTACAGTAGAAAATGAGCCACACGGCAATGGTAATAATTGGGAAAGCATGCATTTCACTCCTAAAGAAATGACTGATTTTGTACAATATCACTTAGGTCCTAAATTAGAAAAAGATGGTCATGGTGATAAAATTATATTAGGGTATGACCAAAATAGAGCTGGACTTAAAGAATGGGTAGACGAGATGTATAGAGATGCTGAGTCGTCAAAATATTTTGACGGCACTGCAATTCATTGGTATGAAAGCACCTATGACTATTTCCCTGAAGAGCTGCAATATGCCCATAATAAAGCACCCGAAAAATACTTGATCGAGACAGAAGGCTGTGTAGATTCTGAAATCCCTAAATGGAAAGATGATAAGTGGTACTGGTCAAAAGAAGCTACCGACTGGGGGTATGATTGGGCAAGTGAAGATAAAAAATATTTGCACCCTAAATATGCGCCAGTAAATCGCTATGCACGCGATATTATAGGCTGTATGAATAATTGGGTTGATGGTTGGGTAGATTGGAATATGGTGCTAGATAAGCAAGGTGGTCCTAACTGGTTTGAAAACTGGTGCGTGGCGCCTGTTATTGTAGATCCAGAAAATGACGAGGTTTATTTCACCCCACTGTACTATGTAATGTCTCATTTTAGTAAGTATATACGTCCAGATGCTCAGGTTTTAGATGTTCAAAATACCGATAAAGACCTCATGGTAACCGCTGCAAAAAACCCCGATGATAGTATCGCTTTTGTTATTTTTAATGAAGGAATGGATGATAAAAGTTATAGGTTACGCTTTCGCGAAAGCGAGATTACCATACAGCTAGGTGCCCAAACTTTACAAACTGTAATAATACCAACTAAAAAATAAAATTATGTCTAACACATCTAAAGTAGCATTTGGACAAAAAGTAGCATTTGGTTTAGGAATGCTCGCAAATCAAATGTTTCCCGCAGCACTTGGGATTTTTATGGTAGTACTGGTTCAAAATTTAGGTTTCCCAACCTGGATGTGGGGTATTCTATTTTTTCTGCCTCGTGTTTTTGATTCTATTACCGACCCGATAATGGGGTTTATCTCGGATAATACTAAGTCGGTATGGGGTAGGCGCAGGCAATATGTGTTTATAGGTGCGGTACTAATGGGAGTTTCTTTTAGTTTAATGTGGCAGTTATATCAGGTTGATAGTTTATCTTATAATTTTACTTATTTCTTATTGTGGTCGCTAGTTTTTTATTTAGGGCTTACCATATTTAGCGTTCCATATGTTGCGATGGGTTATGAAATGAGTGATGATTTTCATGAGCGTACTGATATTATGGCTGTTGCGCAATGGATAGGGCAGTGGGCATGGGTCATAGCTCCATGGTTTTGGGTTATTATGTATGATCCAGATTGGTTTGAAAATGGAGCGGTTGCAACTAGAACTATAGCTATTTGGGTAGGGGTTATTTGTGCAGTTTTGGCAATGATTCCTGCTTTCTTTATCAAGAGTAAATCGACTGTTGACGACGACAGTTTAACACCATTAACTCTAAAAACTATAGGAGGTAGTCTTAAACAAATTATTCAAAATTTCAAAGAAGCTTTTAAAATCGCAGATTTTAAAAAGTTGTGTTTTTCTACTTTTTTAATTTTTAATGCGTTTAATACCGTTGCTGGTTTTTCATTTTTTATCGTTGTTTACTATTTATTTAATGGCGATGCAAGTGCTGCTGGTCTTTGGCCTACACTTTTAGGCAGTGTAGGTGCCCTGGTTACTACTTTCATAGTGATTCCAATAGTGGCAAAAATGTCTAAAACCCTAGGTAAGAAAAATGCGTTTCTAGCTTCTCAAGGTATTTCAATATTAGGTTATATCATGTTGTGGTTTTTGTTTGTCCCTGGTAAACCCTATTTATTTTTAATTGCGTTACCGTTCTTTTCTTTTGGAATAGGTAGCTTGTTTACCTTGATGATGTCAATGACCTCAGATGTGATTGATATAGACGAGTTAAACACTGGCAAGCGCAGAGAAGGTGTTTTTGGCGCCATATACTGGTGGATGGTTAAATTTGGTTTTGCAATTGCGGGATTGTTAACAGGAGTAATTATGTCACTAGTAGGTTTTGTTCCAGATGCAGTAAATTCTGAGGCATCAATTACAGGTATACGATTATTTTATTCAGGCTTACCTATTTTAGGAACTCTTGGTGCGATGTGGATCATGCGTGGTTATGACCTTACAGAAGCTAAATCAATGGAAATTAGTGCCGAACTTGCGTTAAGAAAAAAACCAAAGAGCAAGCCTATTAGTAGTTCTTATTATGCATTAAATAAGCTAGAGAGTCTATGGCAATTTAAAGGCAATCAATCTTATGCCACAGATGTTGCCCCTCACATAACAACTCTAGAACTAGAGGCGCAATTTATGGTAGCCTTAAATTCGGGTTTACACGGTATATGTTTTAGCCCTTATAGAGAAGGTCAAGATGTGCGAGATCAATTAACAGGTACACAAATAGATGAAAGAATGGAAGTGATTCAACCTTACACAAAATGGATCAGATCTTTTTCTACTACCAAGGGAAATGAATTTATACCACTTTCTGCTCGATCAAAAGGAATAAAAACCATGGTAGGTGCATGGATAAGTAATAATAAATCAAACAATGATCTAGAAATAAAGAATCTTATTGAGCAGGCCAAAAAGGGAATGGTAGATATTGCTGTTATAGGTAACGAGGTGTTGTTAAGAGATGAACTTTCTATTGATGACTTACTGGGTTATATTAGATATTTAAAAAGTGAGCTTCCAGATATTCCTGTGGGTTATGTAGATGCTTATTATCAATTTGTTGAAAATCCTAGATTAGTTGATGAATGTGATGTAATTTTAGCAAACTGTTATCCATTTTGGGAAGGCTGTAACATCGACAATGCAACTGCTTATTTAGACGAAATGCACAATATAGTAACAAGTGTAGCAAAAGGGAAGCCAGTGATAATTACAGAGACTGGGTGGCCTAATGAAGGTAAAGAAAACCAATTTGCAATTCCGTCTAAAGCAAATGCAATGAAATATTTTATTAACGTAGTTAATTGGGCAAAATCAAAAGGTGTAGAAAGTTTTTATTTCTCTTCTTTTGATGAATCGTGGAAAGTAAGGCAAGAAGGAGAGGTAGGAGCCCGATGGGGATTATGGGATAAAAATGAAAAATTAAAATATTAAAATAGTAAAAATGTCATATAGAAACGAAGATTATAAGTCCTATAAGGATTATCAAAAACTACACAATTTAGATCATGTAGACAGCGCTGGGATTGATTTTTCGGCATACAATAATAAAGAAGATTTTGCCCAATTATGGAATGAGACTTTACAAAAAGGTCTTCATGGCATCTGTTTTAGTATGTATGAAGATGGTCAGAAACCAGGGGACCATATTACAATGGAACAGGTGAAACGGCGTATAGAGATTTTAAAGCCTTATACAAAATGGGTTAGATCTTTTTCTTGTATAGAAGGCAATGAATTTGTTCCACAGGTAGCTCATGATAAAGGTCTTAAAACCTTGGTAGGGGCCTGGTTAAGCGATGATTTAGAAAAAAACGAACAAGAAATTGAAGCCTTAATAGATCTTGCTCAAAAAGGTTATGTAGATATCGCCGCAGTAGGTAACGAGGTATTGTATCGCAACGACCTTTCTATAGAACAATTACTGGGTTACATGAAAAGGGTTAAAGAGGCGTTACCTAATGTGCCTGTAGGGTATGTAGACGCTTATTATGAATTTGTTGTACATCCAGAACTAGTACAACACTCTGATGTTATACTTACAAATTGTTATCCGTTTTGGGAAGGAACCCATATAGATTACTCTCTAGGACACATGAACGACATGTTTCACCGTGTAGTGAGTGTCGCTGCTGGAAAAAGGGTTATTATTACTGAAACTGGATGGCCTAGTAAAGGTGAAAGTTTAAGAGACTCACACCCTTCTGAAATTAATGCCATGAAATACTTCATCAATACGCAGGCATGGTCTAGAAGTAATGATATTGATATTTTTTATTTCTCTTCGTTTGATGAGTCATGGAAAAAAGGCGATGAAGGTGAGGTAGGAGCTTTTTGGGGTCTTTGGGATAAACATGAAAATCTAAAATTTTAAAGAAGAATTTATCACGAGTTCATCAAATATCAAAAATGGTATAGTTGTTTAAGAGTTTAGTATACCATACATTACCACAGCAAGAGGGAATTATTAGTTTGATCAAGGTGTTTTATTATGATATTTTTTGTTGTAAACTAACTGTTTTCCAAACCTAATGCTTGATTGGAGTTCAAATAACGAAATCGTTTGATTGTATACTTTTTGTAATATCATTAACGCAATATATATTGTGTTTATTTGTATATTTACTCAAAATTAATAAATAAAAATTTTAAAATGAAAAAAATTACTTTATTCTTAGCTATGCTAACAGCCAGTATAGGCTTTAGTCAACCCACTACAGATGCGCCTACGCCCCCTGCGAGAGGAGCAGCTGATGTGATTTCCATTTATGGTGGTGGTAATGGAGGTAATCCTTACACCGATATTACTGGTGTAAATTATGCACCTAACTGGGGTCAACCCGCTCCATATACTCCACCAAATCCAGCTGCAGATCCTGCGGCTACAGGAAACACTGTTTTATTTTATCCAGCACTATCCTATCAAGGTACTGATTTTGCCGGAAATTCGCAAAATGCGTCTGGGATGGAATCTTTACACCTAGATATATGGACTGCTACTGGTCAAACAATTAAAGTTACACCTATCAATGGTGGCGGTGGTGCCACAGGAGCAGGTGAATTTTTAGTAAATGTTACAACAACAGCGGGTCAATGGGTAAGTGTAGATATCAATAAAAGCCAGTTTACAGGCATGACTTGGGACCGAGTATTTCAATTAAAAATTGAAACTGATGGTCAACCAGGAACGAGAGAAGATGTTTATTTAGATAACATATATTTTTGGAAAACGCCTTTAGCGGCAGGTTCTGATGCTACATTAAGTGATTTACAATTAGATAATAGCACTATTCCAGGATTTGTGCCATCAGCTTTTAATTATAACTTTGAGGTTGTTGTAGGTACTACTCCTGCAAATGCACCACAAATCACTACTGCCACTACTACAGATCCAAATGCAACTTTTGTAATTGCTCAAGCAACGACTATACCTGGAGATGCCACTGTAACGGTAACTTCACAAAATGGTAATGTAACCGAGACTTATACAATAAGTTTTGAAGATACTAGACCTAATGCATCTCCTACTCCTCCAGCATATCCTTCGCATCTAGCTGTCATTGCTGATATCGTTGATACAGGGTCATTCACTAATTTTTGGGAACCAGACGATTTCTTTGGTGCTGCACCTTTACGTGTTGATTTAGATCCTAGTGCAGTTCTAAATAAGTCTGCAAGACTCGATCTATCCATAGGATGGGGTGGTGGTATTACCGCTGGTGGTAATCTTGCAACTACAGATCTTACAACATACGATACTGTACATATAGATTATTTTATACCTAGCAGTGTAGCTGCAGGTGTGCGCGGTCATCAATTTTATTTAGACTTAATTTCTCGCACAAATAATGCAAATACAGAAGCTTTCTATGGAATAGGTGCAGCAATAGGTGGTGCAAATTCTGGTGTGGTTGATGAACTTATTGTTTTTGACTCGTGGGTAGGTGTAGATATACCTATGTCTACATTTGTAGCTAAAGGTTTTGACCCTAGCAACTTCTTTCAATTTAAGATAGGTGCAGAGTCTGACTTAAATACGCAATTAGGTTACTTTGACAACTTGTATTTCTATGATAGCACAATTGCCTCTAATGATGATTTAAGAGCATCTACATTTAGCATCTTTCCAAATCCTTCAAACGGAAATTGGAATGTTAATTCAACAGATACAACAATTGATACCATTCAATTATACGACCTTACTGGAAAACTAGTGATAAGTAAATCTGTAAATGCTGTTAATACCCAGTTAGATGGTAGTCAATTATCAGCTGGATTGTATATAGCAAGAATTTCATCTGCAACTGGCGTTGAAACTATCAAGTTAATAAAAGAGTAAATTATTTTCTTTTAAAAATGAAAAGACCGTCGCTATCGACGGTCTTTTTTTATTTGCCCAAACTTTACTTTTTCAAATATATTTTTCACACTATAACCATTGGATATTGTTGTTTGAATGGCAGTGTCATAGCCTTACGGTATTAACTGCCTGTTCTATTTCAATCTTTTCTATGGAGAAAGTGGTAGATTCGATTAAATTGTTGGCATAACTATAAGTGTCTTATAGATACTTTATTATCATTTAAAACTAGAGTATTTTTTAAGAGTTAATCACCCAACATTTGTTTTATAAATTATAAAACCTTTTTAGACTTTTTCCCACAGTTGTCCTCTATGCGGTTTTAAAGCATCTCTCACTACTGGCATAAACTCTTCTTTAAGAGCAACAAACGCACAATGGTGCATGTCATGTATTTTTTCTACCCCGGTTGTAATAACGATCAATTTTTCATTTTTAACATATTCATCTAGATGTACTAAATGATGTGCTGCTGTATTCGCGGCATCTGGTCCTTTAAAATCCCAAATTAGTTTTAAATTTCTCATGGTTTGTTTTTTAAAATTTCATCTTTATTTTCTGCAAAATGTTTAAAATCCTTCATATGCTGCAAGGTTTGACCATTAAAAAGTTGCGGTTGCGCTTTTCCTATTAATCGCATCATTCCTGTAAATTTAAAAATACTGTTTGCATCCCATAGTGTTGTTTTTATAGATTTTTGGTTGAAAATTGTCTCGCTTTCGCGAAAGCGGTTGCTCTGCAAATTCACAACCCCACTAGTGCGATAAGTCGCCTCCCATAAATGTGGTAAATCTACACGGGTAATTTCTTCAATCATGGTAATAGTCGTTCCAGCTACTTTTATTTTCATTTCTCTTGTGCTTTTTTCTTTGCCTGGAGCTCCTAGAATATTCTTTGTGTTTACTAATCCTTTTTGCCAATACTTAAAATAATCTTGATTTTTAAATAATGCCATGACCTCGTCAATAGGAAGTAATATTTCTATAAAGTATGCATTTTTTATCATATGAAAGAGGTCGTTATCACTGTCTTTAACTTAATATCAATTTTTAAAATAATATGTAAAAGTACACGTTTTGAAACGCAAAGTTAAAGCACTATTTTTGCAAAGATTGAAAAATAAGTATATGAAAAGTATTAACAATGGATTGTGGTTAATTGTACTTCTATTTTGTTTTTTTGGTAATGCCCAACAAATAAACAATGAGATTTTACTAACCATAGATGGTAAAAATTATGATGCAGGTACTTTTATAAAATTTTATCTTAAAAACATAGACATTGTTCAAGATAAAAAACAAAAGGATATCAATAACTATCTAGAATTATACATAGATTATCGTTTAAAGTTGCTGCAAGCCTATGAGCTAGAGTTGGATAAAAAAGACAGTTATATAAAGGATATACAATCCACCCGCTCTAATCTTGCACAGCCTTATTTAACAGATTATACTGCTACAGAAAGCCTGACTAGAGAGGCATATGAGCGCAGTAAGCAATTGATAAACGCTAGTCATATACTTGTTAAATTAAGCTCTAATGAAGCACCCGCAGATACCTTAAAAGCCTGGAATAAAATTCAAGATATTTATAAAGAATTAGAGGCTGGCGCTAATTTTGGAATGCTTGCTAGAACTAAAAGTGAAGGACCTAGCGCTGGTAATGAAGGTATGGTAGGATGGTTTACCTCTTTTTCTATGGTCTATGAATTTGAAACTGCAGCATATGGAACAGCAGTAGGTAGTTATTCAAAACCTTTTAGAACAGATTTTGGTTATCACATAGTTCATGTTAACGACAAGAAACCTAACCCTGGCCAGGTTACTGTTGCTCATATCATGACCATTGATAAAAAAGGTGTAAGTGAAAATACGGCGCAAACCCGTATTAAAGAACTCTATCAACAATTACAGGATGGCGTGGCGTTTGAAGAACTCGCAAGAGAATTTTCTGACGATGCAAATAGCGCAAATCGAGGAGGGAAATTAAATAAATTTGGAATAGGTGGTATAGATGAAACTTTTGCAACAGCAGCACTAGGTATTGAAAAGGTGGGGTCTTACATTGAACCTGTACAAACTAATTATGGATGGCATATTATCAAATTACTCGATAAACATCCTTTAAAAACCTATGAAGAACAAGAAAAAGAACTACAAGAGAAAATAAAAAAATCCCCTAGGTCAAGAATAATTAGCGATTCTTTTATCAGTAAAATTAAACAACAGTATCAAATAAGTGAAGATTTAAAGCTAACTAAAGAAGTTTACCCGCTTGTTAATGAAAGCCAGATTATGGCTGGAAATTATGTGATAGATAAAACGCAAAAAGCAACAAATAGCAAGCTATTTAGTATACAAGAAACAAATTATACTATTAACGATTTTCTTATTTATTTAGAGCAAAATCAATCAAAGGGCACTACTGCTTTCACCACAAAAAAACAATTGTTAGATCAACTGTATGAAAATTTTATTTCTCAAAAAGTTTTGTCCTATTATGAAGACAACCTAGAACGTGATAATGAAGATTTTAAGTTTTTGTACAACGAGTTTAAAGAAGGGTTTTTGGTTTTTGATCTTATTGAAACTAAAATATGGAATAAGGCAAATAACGATACTATAGGTCAACAGCAGTATTACAATGCTCACAAAGAAAACTATATGTGGCAGCGCAGGCTAGATATAGACCTCACCCAAAGCACTACAGAGCAAGTTGCGCTAGAAGTAAGAAAAATGCTACAAGATCAAATGTCTATAGAGGCGATAAAAGAAAAACTTAATACAGATAATAAATCTCAGGTAATTATCACCTCGCAATTAGTAGAAGAGACTTATGATAAGTTTCCTAAAGGTTTTCAAGTAAAGCCAGGTGTTTCTAGTGTTTATCAAGATCCAGGCGATAACTTTTATAAAGTGATTAATGTAAAAGAAATTATAGAACCGTCCTTTAAATCACTTGAAGAGTCTAGAGGTAGGGTAATTAATGATTATAAACAAGAACTAGAAAAAAAATGGATCAATTCCCTTAGAGAGGGTCGTGATATAAAAATAAATAAGAAGACTTTAGAAAAGTTAATCACTCAAATAAACAAACAACTTGATTAAAAAGGGCCTTTTTATATCTTTAATTATGTTACTTTCCTCTTGCGAGTATTTTTCAAAAGAAGAGCAGCAAGATGCGATAGTAACTCTCGGTAAACAATATCTATTTAAAGACGATATAGAACAACAGTTACCGCTAAATTATACTTTTCAGGATAGTGTAAGAGTTGTAGATGCTTATATTAAAAAATGGGCAACTGCTTCTCTATTAATGGAGAATGCAATAGATAATATACCTATAGAAAGACAGGTACAACTAGATCGATTGATTGAAAATTATAGGACTGAATTATACACACAAGAATACCTAAGCGAGCTTACAAAACAAAACCTAGACACCCTTATTTCTACAAAGGATATTTTAATGTACTATGAAAAACGCAAGGAAGATTTTAAATTAAATGAAGATTTAGTGCAGTTTAGATATGTTCAAATCGACCCTCTTAACACAGATTTGCAAAAAATAACCAAGTGGTTCCAAAATGATGACCTAAATTCGTTAAAAAAATTAGACAGCCTTAAACTAACCTATCGCAATTATTTTTTAAACGATACTATTTGGGTAAAAAAAAGAGAGTTATTTGAAGCTATGAATGTAATTAATGCGACAAATGAAAAGTTGTACATAAAAGAAGATAAAACCTGGAAGCTAGAAGACAGTCTTGGTGTATATTTGATAAGGTTTAATAAAGTTTTAAAACGTGGCGATCGAGCGCCGTTATCTTACATATTACCCACAGTAAAGCAAGTTTTACTCAATAAAAATAAGCTGCTGTATATTCAAAAATTAGAAAAAGATCTATTAAATGATGCTATTAAAAGTAATAAACTTAAAATTAAAAATTAAATTCCTATTGTTTATTGTAGTTTTCGCTTTTGCGAAAGCGGGAACAGCACAAGTAACAACACAACAAAATGAAACTACTACAGATGAAGAAGTGGTAAAGCAAACGCTAGCATCGCTAGATAGTTTAAAGCCTTCTAAAAGAAAATTTCTTATTGAGGGCGTGGCAGGTGTAATAGGTGATTACGTAATTCTGGGATCAGACATTGCAAATGCAAAAAGCCAAGCAAAGCGGCAGTCTGGAGTGTCAGATATTACTAGTTGCGAATTAATGGAAAGCTTACTTTCTGAGAAAATGTATGCCCATCATGCCATTCAAGATAGTATCACTATAAGCGATAGAGAAATAGAAGGAAGAACTGAACAAACTATAGAATACTTTAAAAATGCACTACAAACCAGTGAAGATCAAAAAATCGCCGAATTCTATAAAAAAGATAATATCGCACAGGTAAGAGAGGAATTAAACCGTATCAATCGAGATGGTTTACTGGCTCAGCGCATGCAACAAAGAATTACAGAACAAGTAGAAATCACACCAGAAGAGGTAAGAGAGTTTTTTAAATCTATACCAGAAGACCAACTTCCTCTTTTTAATACCGAGGTAGAGATGGCTCAAATTGTGGTCATGTCAAAACCGGATCAAGAAGAAATTGACCTCGTGATAAATAAATTGAAAACTTATAAGGCCGATGTTATTGATAATGGGGCAGATTTTGCATCAAAAGCAACTTTATATTCTGATGATACAGGAACTGAGCGCCAAGGCGGTATTTTATCAATAAAAAGAGGTGATCCTTTTGTAAAAGAATTTAAAGACCAGGCATTTTCTCTTAGAGAGGGAGATATTAGCGAGCCATTTGAAACCATGTTCGGCTGGCATATTCTTTACGTAGAAAAAGTACGTGGGCAAATAAGAGATGTAAGGCACATTTTGTTAAAACCATACATATCAGTTGCACAAGTAGAAAAGGCACGTGCCCTATTAGAGTCTACAAGAGACCGTATATTATTAGGAGAAATTAGTTTTGAAGACGCTGCAAAAGAAGTAAGTGATGAAGAAAAAACCGCGCAAAATGGCGGTAAAATTATCAACCCTAATACTGGTACAGGTAGAATTGAAGTAACCCGATTAGAATCAGACATGGCATCTACCTTACAGTTTCTAGAAAAAGGTGATATTAGTGGTCTTATTGAAGAGTCTGACCCGCGATTGGGAACAAAAGGATTTAAAATTGTTTATATCATTGATAAAATCCCAGATCATAAGGCAAATTATTCAAACGACTTTTTAAAAATTAAAGATCTAGCTCTTAAAGACAAACAAGTAAAAGCCATCAATAAATGGCGCAATGAAAAAATTGCAGATACCTATATAAAAATTGGGTCTGAATATCTAGATTGCGATATTCTTAATACTTGGAATTAATAGTTATAAACCCATCCCAAAATGTCAGATGTAGCAGCGATAGATCACCTAGTTAAAAAACACCAAGAGCTTAAAAACGAGATAGCCAAAGTCATTATTGGTCAGGAAAAAGTGATTGAAGAAATTTTAATATCCATATTTTCTGGTGGTCATGCCCTATTAGTAGGTGTTCCTGGTCTTGCCAAAACTTTGATGGTAAATACTATATCACAAGCGCTAGGCCTAGATTTTAAAAGAATACAGTTTACACCAGATTTAATGCCCAGTGATATTTTGGGTAGTGAAATCCTTGATGAAAACAGAATTTTTAAATTTCTTAAAGGTCCTGTTTTTGCAAATATCATTCTAGCAGATGAGATCAACCGTACACCACCTAAAACACAGGCAGCCCTGCTAGAGGCGATGCAAGAAAAGTCGGTTACAGTCTCTGGTCATCATTATAAGCTAGATGCTCCTTATTTTGTACTGGCCACGCAAAATCCTATAGAACAAGAAGGGACTTACCCGTTGCCAGAGGCACAGTTAGACCGTTTTATGTTTTCTATAAATTTACAGTATCCTTCTTTTCAAGAAGAGGTAGATGTGGTAAAAGCGACCACTAGTAATCATAAACCTGTGGTAAACCCCCTATTTATAGCACAAGAAATAGTTGATTTTCAACAATTATTAAGACGTATTCCTGTTGCAGATAACGTTGTAGAGTATGCGGTGACATTAGTAGGAAAAACCAGGCCTAAAAGTGATGCTGCACCAAATGTTGTCAGAGAATATTTGGATTGGGGCGCAGGTCCTAGAGCCTCGCAAAATTTAATTTTGGCAGCAAAAACCCATGCCGCATTAAATGGCAAATACAGTCCTGATATAGAAAATGTTAAGGCTGTTGCAAAAGGAATCTTAAGACACCGCATCATTAAAAATTACAAAGCCGAAGCCGAAGGTCATACTGAAGAATCTATAATAGATCAGATTTTGTAATAGAGCAATTCAATGATTAAGGTTATACTTAAATGGCTTAATCTACACCTATAGTACTACAATTATCGTGAGCATTAAGTGCGGTTGCAGCTACTATTTTTTACAGTTGTATCTTCTTTCTCGTCCCGTTTTCTTCATTGTAAACAAGGTTTCTTTTTCTAGATTAAATATGGAAACCTTTTCTTTACTTATCAAATATTTTCAGTTTTTTTGTTCTTTGCAAACACTGATAAAGAAGTACAATCAGGATGAGTAGTAGGTTTTTCAATTATGAACTTATCTTTTTATCATAAACTTTTTGTTGTGTGGTTAAGCCTAGAAAATTACTCGAGTTTTGAATGCGTTATAGGATTTTTGCGGTAAATCTAGGTGTACACCTAGATTTTAAAATTTTAAACTTCTAACCATCAAAAGTCTTTTTAAATTGTAACTTTAAATTAATCTTAGTTTAGTTGATTTTATGCCGATGTTTCATGTTACAAAAGAGTAGCAATCTAATTTCCTGGCACACAAAACTGTTTATAAATATCTATTTTTTAAAAATAATTATCAAACGTTCTGAAGTTTGCTCGTCGTATTCTGATAGAAGATAATCACCATAAACTGCGTTTAATTCTAAACCAGCGGCAGTTAGTAAATTTTTAAAATCGGCTAGTGTTAAAGCACTTACTCTTTCAGTAAAATGGTAGTTATGATCGTTATCGGTAAATCTAATATCTTTATAAATAAAACCATTTTCAAAGCGCCTAGAGTTATAAAAAGTAATGCCTTGCACTGTTTTAGAATCTTCTTTTATAAGATTTTTAATAACATAAGGCACATTCATAAAATCAATAACTCCCCAGCCACCAGGTTTAAGATTTGCCTTTATGGCTTTTATGGTCTTTAAGTTATCTTCTTGATCCTCAAAATAACCAAAACTAGTAAACAAATTAAGCACTGCATCAAATTTATGATGATATGGAATGGTCATATTATGCACATGAAAATCTATGCGCGATGGGTCTACTGGTAGTAGTTCTTTATCGTGATTAAAAGTCTTTTTATTAGAATAGGTTTTTCTTAATTCCGCTTTCGCGAAAGCGATACTACTATCACTTAAATCGATACCAGTAACTAGATAACCTAGGTGATTAAGGTAAATACTGTGACGACCGCGGCCACAGGCAAGGTCTAGAATATGTGCGTTTTTATCTAATTGTAAATGCTTAGTAAGTCGACGCATGAACGCTCCCGCCTCTACATTATCGCGGTCTCGATATAGAATATGATAGTAAGGGGTGTCAAACCAGCTGGCGTACCAATGATCTGTTGTACTTGCTTTACTCATAGAATACAAAAATACCTTAATTTTGCCGATTAAATCAAACACCTATGTCCCAAAATTTTAAAATGGTTGCCAAAACGCTTTTTGGTCTAGAAGAAGTCCTTGAAAAAGAACTTACTCAACTGGGAGCCATGAATATAAAACGTGGGGTAAGAATGGTAGAGTTTGTTGGTGATCAAGGTTTTATGTACAAAGCAAATATGATGTTGCGCACAGCCATAAGAATCTTGAAACCTATATACAGTTTTAGAGCCCGCAACGAGGTGGATCTTTATGATGGTATTTATCAGTATGACTGGTCACAACACCTTACGCATCATGACACGCTTGCGGTGCATGGAACCATAGCCTCGCAGTATTTCAATCACAGTCAGTATGTAGCACTTAAAACTAAAGACGCTATTGTAGATCAAATAAGACGCAATACAGGACAGCGGCCTGATGTTGATACACAACATCCAGATTTAAGAATATCTGTACATATTAATGATCAAAATGTGGATGTGTCGCTAGATACCAGTGGTGATCCATTGTACAAGCGAGGTTATAGAAGTAGTACTAATGTCGCTCCTATTAACGAAGTTCTTGCAGCTGGTCTTATACTATTAAGCGATTGGGACCAGCGTTCTACATTTATAGATCCTATGTGTGGTAGTGGTACCATTGCTATAGAGGCGGCGATGATAGGCGCAAATATTGCACCTAATATCAATAGAAACGAGTTTGGTTTTGAAAAATGGCCTGATTATGATAACCAGCTCTTTGAAAACATTCAGGAAAGCTGCTTAAAGAAAATGAGGGAATTTGATGGAAAAATCATCGCGCGAGATGCAGATGGCTATACTGTCGAAAAAGCTATAGAGAACATAAAGAATGCAAATCTCACCGATTTTATAACAGTTGAAAAAGGTGATTTTTTTAAAGACCATCAAAGTGCAAAAGCTTTTTTATTATTTAATCCACCCTATGATGAGCGTATCTCAGTAGATATAGAAGAGTTTTATAAGGAAATAGGGAATACATTAAAGCAACGCTATGCAGGTTCTACTGCATGGATGATCACTGGAAATATAGAAGCATTAAAGTTTGTGGGTTTAAGACCCTCTCGTAAAATACAATTGTACAACGGTAAAATAGAAGCAAAATTTGTGAAGTATGAGATGTATAAGGGAACTAAGAAATTACATAAATTGCGTGGTGATGATAAGGAGTAGTAGGATTTCTTATCAATCTTACAGGATGCATCGCTTACATTGTATCTATAAAGTGCTAGACGGGCAACGCTAGTAAATGGTAACGAGGTTTTAAGATGAAGTTTGTCTCTTTTACCTAGGCATTAATTAAACTAAATTTGCATTTTTTGTAAGCACATTCCCAATAAATATTGAACTGACATATTACTTTAATTTTACATCCCAAACCAAATATTCTGGGATGACTTATAACTGATAATGAATTTACTTTTACCTTTTCTAGCCGCATTACTGGGTTTTTTTGCTGCATTACTGATAAAGCCAAAATCTGGGAGTCGTATGAAATTGCTTCTTGCCTTTTCTGGAGCGTTTTTATTGAGTGCAGTTGCAAGCGAATTTTTACCCGAGATTTATGAAAGTGGTGACAACAGCTATGCAGCATATCTACTTGCTGGGATATTTTTACAAATAATTTTAGAATTTTTTTCTAAAGGAGCAGAGCATGGTCACCTGCATGTTGCTAAAGACATGTCTGTATTTCCTTATGTACTTTTCGTTAGTTTGTGTTTACACGCATTTCTAGAAGGAATGCCACTACAAGGTAATAGCAGTATGATGTATGGTATTGCTATTCATAAAATTCCTATCGCTTTTATATTTACTTCATTCTTAATTTACAGTAATTTTAATAAGTTTAATATGGTTGCTGTAATTTTATTTTTTGCTGCTATGTCGCCATTAGGAAGTTTTGTTGCAGGTTATCTAGATGTTTTACAAGATGTGATGCTCCCTATTAAGGCCATTGTTGCGGGAATTGTGCTACATGTATCTACTACACTAATTTTAGAAGCGAGTGAAGGTCATAAATTTAATCTCACCAAAATCATCGTGATGCTGGCAGGTGGTGTTTTTGGTTTTTTGGTTTAAAAGATTAAATCACTTTCTTAATGATTAGAAGTCAGTAAGAAACGTCTACTTTTATATTTGCAATCCTTTTTTTGTAATATCAAATCAGATTAAATAGTCTAGTTTTAATTGCCGCTAGATTTGTTGTCGGTAAATTTAAATATTTAGCCTGCTTTTGAAAAGTTTGTCTTCTATCGAGAAGCAACCTTTTTAAATTATATTTAAATTAAATTTCTGATCCTTGTTGTGCGGTTAATCCTAAAAAAAGTATTTAGTTTTGAATGTTATAAAGGCTTTTGATGGTAAATCTCGGTTTACACCTTGTTTTTAAAGGAGTTCACCTACTAAAGCAAAAAGGCTTCTTTTATTTTAACTTTCAATTGATATTCAGTTAGTTGAATTTAAGTCTATATATTCCATTTTTCATAAGTGCAGTGGGCTAATTTCTTAGTAGGGGCACGACTAGTAATAAGCAGGTTTAAATAGTTTCCAGCCAGTTAGTGCGGTAATCACAGTATTGCTATTTTTTTTAACCCTATTATTGGTTAATCACTAGCCATACCATTGCAGCATGGCTCAAACTGCCGCCTAGCACAAATAAGTGCCATATTACATGATTAAAATATAGTTTATTCCAACTGTAAAAGAGGATACCAGCAGTAAAGAAAATACCACCAGCAATAAGAAAATTCATTTGTAATTGGGTAAATGCATTGATTAAATTTTCTAGATCAAAAACGATTAACCATCCCATTGCCAGATATAATAAACTTGAAAAAGCTTCAAATTTCCCTGTAAAGAATAGTTTCCAAATCGTGCCTAACAATGCGATACCCCACACCGCTGCAAGAATGTAAAGCCCACTAGAATCTCTTAAAGTAATTAGACAAACAGGTGTGTAAGTACCTGCAATAGAGCCATAAATAGAAATATGATCTAGTTTTCTAAGTTTATATTTTAAACTACCTTCTTTTGCCTTGTGATATGCTGTAGAAGATGCATATAGAAAAAGTTGTGTGGTACAATAGAAGCTTATCGCTGGTAGTAGACCATCTGTTGCCTGATCGACATTGCAAAATAAAAAAATACTAAAACCTATAAAAATTAAAAAGCCTAGGCCGTGTGTAATCACATTCCAGGATTCTTCTACCGCAGTTTGTTTTCTAGCCATAAAGGGATTTACTTAAAAAATATTTTCTAGTAGCTTCATATTCTGTTACCATATCTGTAATTACCTGCGCAGCTGGAATAATATCGTCTATCAATCCAGAAATCTGTCCTATTTCCAGTTCACCATCGTTTAAATCACCTTCAAACATCCCTCTTTTTGCTCTTGCCCTACCTAGTAGGGATTTTAATTCTTCTATGGTAGGTGCAGTTTTATATAACTCCTGTACATCATCCCAAAATTTATTGCGTAACATGCGCACAGGCGCTAACTCTTTTAAAGTTAGGTGGGTAGCGCCTTCTCCAGCAGCTACCACTGCCTTTTTAAAGTCCAGGTGGCTACTGGCTTCATGTGTAGCCACAAATCTACTACCTACTTGCACGGCATTTGCACCCAGTGTCATGGCAGCAAGCATCGCTTTACCTGTGGCAATACCGCCAGCTGCTATTAGTGGGATGTCAATAGCTTTGGCTACCTGTGGTATTAAAGTAAGTGATGTTGATTCCTCACGGCCGTTGTGACCACCAGCTTCAAAACCCTCTGCAACAACTGCATCTACACCTGCTACTTGTGCTTTAAGCGCAAACTTTACCGAGCTTACCACATGCACCACGGTGATACCAGCATTTTTTAGTCGCTGCGTATAGGTGGCTGGATTTCCCGCACTTGTAAAAACAATGGGTACTTTTTCTTCTATTATTATTTCTAAAATTTCTTCCAGATCCGTGTATAGTAGCGGTACGTTTACACCATATGGATGTACAGTTCCTGCCTTGGTTTTTTGAATATGCTCTCTTAAAACGTCGGGGTACATAGATCCTGCACCTATTAAACCTAGGCCGCCTGCATTGCTCACAGCGGTGACTAGTTTGTGTCCACTCGCCCAGATCATACCGCCTTGTATAATGGGATATTTAATATTAAATAATTTGGTAATAGGATTATCAAACATTGTGATGGAATATAGTTTTTAGCTTTACAAATTTAAGACTTATAAAAAGACACTACAGCCCAAAATGTCATTTATAAAAAAAATCCTAGCTAGTTCTTTATGAATAAAGTTGAAATTAAGAATTGTCCCATCTATGACAAGGTATTACAAAACGAAGAATTTGACAGCTATACATTTAGAGTTACTGATAGTACATTATCAAATAATCACTTTAAAATTATATTATCGTTGAGATCAGTGACAGAACCTAGTGTATCATCACCCTAAACGTTTCCTTGCTTTGATCGATTCTAAAAAGATATAATCCTGTTGCCACTTGGTTAAGATTTATAGAGCCAGCTTGTGTTGTTGCTTGTTCATATACCAGCTGACCGTGCAAGTTAAAAAGCTGGAAAGAAGTTAAGTTTTCGCCTAGAGCGTTATTAAAAAATAATTGTTTTTCAACGTTGTAATAGATAAAACTTGTCCCTTCTGTATTGTTGATACTTAAGGATCGTTGTGCTGCCCCAAAATCAGGAATCCCATAACCCAACAATTGATCTGGTGTCCTAGATTGATGTGCGCTATTTTTGATCACATCCATAACTTGTTGTGGGGTTAAATTGGGAAATGCTTGCATAAAACAGGCTATAGCACCGCTAATTATGGGTGCGCTAAAAGAAGTGCCGCTAGAGGTCACTAGATTCCCTGACTCGTTAATTGTCGCGGTAAAACCACTTTGGGCGGCAATATCTGGTTTAGTACGTCCATCTGCGGTGGGGCCAATGCTAGAAAAACTAGATCTTATTCTAGTAGCATTAACGCCACCCACGGTCAAAACACCTAGTGCATCTGCCGGGGCAGCGATGTAGGGATGTGCGCTAGAGTTACCGCTGTTTCCTGCACTAGCGACTACAATCATTCCTTTTTCAAAGGCTGTGGTAGCTCCTTTAGAAATAAAAGCTGTGTTACCGTCCATGTCTTGATAGGTAAGATTCTCAGCAGCGTTATCAAATCCTAGATAGCCTAGCGAGACATTGATCACATTTACCCCTAGAGAGTCTGCACGTTCTGCTGCTTGTACCCAGTAAGACATTTCGGCAGGTGTTTCTTGCGCCGCTTCTTCAGTGCGGAATAGGTAGTAACGTGCATCTGGCGCTGTTCCTTCAAAATTTCCAGGGTCATTTCCCGCCATAACACTTAGCACCCTACTGCCGTGAAAATGGTCTTCATAAATAGTAGCGTCTCTGGCTACAAAATCCCAACCACCAGCAATGCCGTTATTATTGCGCAGTTGTGTAAAACCTGTATTTACGTTTACATTAGGAAATCCAGAATCTGTCACAGCGATTAACATACCATCACCTGCGTGTCCAGAATTGTGCAGGTCGTCTAGACCTATCATTTCTATTTGATTTCTTGCAGTACCATAAGCTAGGGGTGTAGAGACAAGATTTGTAAACTTATTAATTTGATTTATCGCAGTGGTTTTTGTGGGGTCTGCATAATCTATTCTTGTAACAAATGGCAAATTTGCCAGCGCGTCAATTGCAGTGGTAGTTCCCGTCACATGCACACAGTTAAACCATTTTGATTGTGCTTTGTAATTGATTCCTGGCTGGATTTTAATTTGTGAAACATAAACCTGATTCATAGGAACATCGCGATCGTCTATAGGTATCTGGTGTCTAGCCTTGCGGTCTATAGCTCTTTGTGTTAAAATTAATTGCACATTTGATAAAGAAGCAGCCACATTAGGCTTATCAACAAAATAAATCCAAGCGTGAAATTCCTGCGCTGTTAATATAGAGCATGTTAAGAAAAAAAATAGGAGTGTCATATTTTTCATTGTACTAAGATAAGTAAATACTCTTAATAAGGCTTAATTAGTTATTTGTCTTGTTTAAAAACGAATCGGTGTGATATAAATCCTTTCTATTTGTTTTAAAATATGGTAATCTATCTTAAAATATCAAAAGACCAGATCATCTCGTTATGAAAGAATTATACAATGTATTTTTAAGCAATAACGCCACTACCTAAACACTCGTTATTTTTATACCAAGCTACAAATTGACCTGGCGAGATGGCACTTTGTTCATTTTCAAAAATGACATACAAACCATTTTCTACACTATGTAATCTAGCTTTTTCTAGTGCCTGTCTATAACGTATACGCGCCATCACTTCTAGGGATTCACCTTTTTTAAGTTCCAGATCTGTTCTTATCCAGTGGGTTTCAGCGGCATTTACAAACAGCCCACGCCTGTATAAACCAGGGTGCTGCTTGCCTTGCCCTACATAAATTGTATTGGTTTTTACATCGGTCTCGATTACAAAAAGAGGTTCAGGGGTGCCACCTACAGCAAGACCTTTACGTTGTCCACGAGTAAAATAATGCGCTCCCTGATGTGTGCCTACTTTTTTTCCTTCTGTGGGTTGATAGGTTCGCTTTCGCGAAAGCGAAATTAATCCAGCCTCTCTAGCACTTACAACTGCATCTAGGGGTTCTAGCATTTTATCGCGGCTAGTTGTGGCTGCTATTTCAATAATATCACCTGTTTTAGGTTGTAATTGTTGTTGTAAAAAATCTGGTAACCGCACCTTTCCTATAAAGCATAATCCCTGGGAATCTTTTTTTCCTGCTGTTATTAAATCTTGACTGGCTGCAATCTCCCTTACTTTTGATTTTTTTAAATGACCTATAGGAAAAAGCGTTTTAGCAAGTTGTCTTTGAGAGACTTGACATAAAAAATAGCTTTGGTCTTTTCCAGGATCTGCACCAGCAATTAGGTGGTGAATTTCTTGATTGTTTTCTACGGTTGTTGTTTTTTGGCAATAATGCCCGGTCGCTACATAATCTGCCCCTAGGTCTATTGCAATGTCCATAAACACGTCAAATTTGATCTCACGATTACAAAGTACATCTGGATTAGGCGTGCGCCCGCGTGCATATTCATTAAACATATAATCGACAATACGTTCTTTATATGCCACACTTAAATCTACTGTTTGAAATGGGATACCCAGCTTGTCTGCAACGAGCATGGCGTCGTTAGAATCTTCTAGCCATGGGCATTCGTCACTTATGGTCACACTGTCATCGTGCCAGTTTTTCATAAATAATCCTATCACCTCGTGACCTTGCTCCTTTAATAAATGTGCAGCAACGCTAGAATCCACGCCGCCAGAAAGTCCTACTACTACTTTTGCCATAATGCAAAAATACAATAACACATGTGGTAAAGCATTTGTTAGGTATTCAATTTTTTTATCGTTGATCACCATTTATCTATTAATCTATGGAAGTTTTTTTTGATGATCGTTGCACAACATATGTGTAATGTTTTCGTTATTTTGCTCAAAAATTAAAAGATGGGTAATTGTAAAAATCGTATCGTTATACTGTTTGCCGTTGTATTGATGATTTTAACATCTTGTGATGATACAGGTGATAATCAAATAGATTCTAACAATTCTGTTTATGACTTTACCGAGGGTAATGCTGATTTGAGCATATTAAATGCTGCACTGATTAGAACAAGCTTAGATTTCACTCTAGATAATCAAGGAGAATACACGTTGTTTGCTCCTAATAATACTGCTTTTAATGAATATTTTACAGCAAACGGTTATGCTGGTGTAGACGCAGTGCCTATAACAGAATTAAGAGCGCTACTTTTCTATCATATTTTAACTACAGAGGTTTTTACTAATTCCATGAATAATGGTTATGTAAAAACTTTAGGTAAAGATGAAGAGATAGAGTTTTTAGACCTTTATATTAACGCAGCTACACCTATTTTACTAAACGGAGGGTCTAGAATAATAGAAGAGGATTTTGTAGTTTCAAATGGTGTGGTTCATATTATTGATACTGTTGTAGAGTTACCCACCATAAATTCTCTAATTACCGCAAATCCTGAGTATAGTAATTTGAATAGTGCGCTAGTGCAAACAGGACTTTTTACGACCTTGTCTAGTGTAGATAACACTATGAATGCGCCCTTTACAGTTTTTGCGCCTGTAGACGATGCGTTTCAGGCATTAGTAGATCTTGATCCAAATGATAATTTAAATTCTACTGCAGATATTTTGAACCTTACTAATCTTACAGATATATTGTTATATCATGTAATAGGAAGTCAAAGGCTGCGCAATGATGATTTTATAGATGGACTTCTTTTAGATCCCATCGCCGCGGGCACAGAAGAGTTGCTTATCAATACTACCGATGGTACTGTAATTACAGATGGACAAATGCAGTCTATAAATGTCACTAATACAAATATTACAGCTGTGAATGGTGTTATACATTCCTTAGACCTTGTTATGCGACCTTTATAGCGAGAAGATGACTAACTTTTACTACTAAGTCTCAAAGGTTTTAATACAATAATATTTTAATGATATAGGCAATGGTAGGACGACCGAACCGTAAAAGAAAAATAAACAGACAATGACAATAAAAGAAGCTATTATAAAGAGCCTTGAAGATTTAGATAGATTGGCTAACTCTATTGAGATTTGCGACCATATATTAGAAAATAATTATTATGAATTTGCTGGAAAAACACCTCCTGCAACTGTTTCTGCTCAACTTGGAGACTTCATTCGTAACGGAGATACAAGGGTAAAACGAATAAAGCAAAGTAATGGGACTTACTCTTATTACTTGACAAAAAATGAACATAATATTGGAATTGAGATACTAAGTGGCGACACCGAAACTCAAATTGTAAAACCAATTAAAATAAACAAGTCAAAGACTTACGAAGAAAGAGATTTACACAAACTTTTAAGCAGTTATTTAAAAAATACAGACACTTACTCAAAGACAATTTTTCACGAACAATCCAACGGAAAAGATAACAACCAAATTTGGACACATCCTGATATGGTTGGAATTAAATTCTTGAACTTACAGACCAAAGCCAGTCAAAATTTTTTAAAATCCATAAATCGAGTTGATACTTTCAAATTGAGTTCATACGAACTAAAAAGAGAAATCAATAGCGACAGCGAACTGAAAAAGGCATTTTTTCAAGCAGTTTCTAATTCAAGTTGGTCAAATTATGGTTATTTAGTTGCTTTTGAGTTTAGCGATAGCTTGAATGAAGAAATGGCAAGACTTAATCAATCATTCGGAATTGGAATTATCGAATTAAACGCAAATCCTTATCAAAGTAAAGTGCTCTTTCCAGCCATTTATAGAGATTTAGATTTTAAAACGATTGATAAACTTTGCAAGATGAATAAGGAGTTTGAGAAGTTTATTGAACAAACTGAAAAACTAATGACGGCAAGCGAAAAATACGTTTCGGGAGCTGAAAAAGAACTTGACGAATTTTGCGATAGTTATTTTAACAACGACACAGAAGTAGAAAATTATTGTAGGGATAAACATATACCAATAGAAACAGGATATGAAAATTAAAATTCATCCTTATCCAAATTTTAAAATAACTGAACAAGCCTTTAATAGGGATGTTGTTGCAAATTCTGTTTCTAAATCTGATTCTCAAGGATTATCAAATCTGCTTTTAATGATAACAGAATTTAAAACTGGAGAACGAAGAGTTATTAAAGCAAGGCCTGTTAAATACCTCAATAAATTTTATGTAACAGCTTTTCCTAATCCAATTCATCTGTTTTTGAGTGTTGCAATTGAACATTATAACCACTCTGAAAAAATAAAGGAAACAAATTTTCCAAAATGCGGAAAGAAGATAGGCGATGACATTTTTATACTTGACATTGAAGAAAACGGAACTCACGAATGCTATAACCATTACATTAAATACAGAGCAAGTAGCATTATTATGATTGTTTCAGCTATTGAAGCATTCTTGAACCACGTTATCCCTAATGATTTTGTATATCGAACAATTAGGAAAAACAAACCTGTTGAATTTAATAAAGAGGATATAGAAAGCCCAAAAATTTCCTTTAAAGAAAAGTTAACTGATGTGATTCCACAATGGTTAGGAGATAATTCCTTTTGGTCTGTAAATTTAACTGAAAAAGAAAACATCTTGGAACTCTATAAAAATAGAAGAAACGTAATTCACTTAAAAACCAATTCACAAGATGACTTTGAACGGTACTTTTCAGTAATTGACAAGATGCTTGATCTTGACATTTTAGCTTCAATTAACTCGACAATTACATTTATGAATTTGACAACTAAAAACTTTATAGAATTTGACACAGAAACGACATAATAGGACAAGAACCACTGTCTATAACAGCACCTACCCAAAAGTGGCGGTTCAGTGGTTAAATCAAGCTTTGTGCCTCTATCAAAGTTTGTACTTGGTTGACAGTGCAGTGCTTCGAAATCGCCACCTTCGGGTAGCTGCCTAACGATATGCTTGCGTTTGTTGAACTTTTGTTAAGAAAACTATGTATATGCTTTAAAATTTATCTTAAAAGAGTTAATTAGTTTTAATTTTCACATTTTGTTTAAACTCTTTAACAGATAATTAAACAAGTTAGTTATTATTAAAAGTTTTCTTTGTAATAACAAATAAATATATACTATGAAAAAATTAATGAAATTTCCAACTTTTTTACTTTTGGCTTTCTTAAGTATGGCAGTAATTTCTTGTGATGATGATGATCCAGTAGTTGCGCCAGGTAATTCAGCTTATGATTTAACTAAAAGCAATCCTAACTTTTCTATTTTAGGTCTCGCTATAGAGCGTGCAGGATTAGTAGATGTTCTCGATGGTGCTGGAACATACACTGTGTTTGCACCTACAAACGATGCATTTATGGATTTTCTAGCAGACAATAGTTTTGCTGATTTAAATGCTATACCTGTTGAAACTTTAAGAACAGTATTATTAAACCATGTTTTAGGCAGTGAGGTAAGATCAACAGCGTTAACACAAGGATATGTAAAAACATCTGCTACTAATGCTGCAGGTTTTCCTTATGACGCTTTTATAGGGCTGGGTACAGAAGTAAGTATTAATAATGCCCTTGTTGACTTAAACAATGTAGATATCACTGTTGATAACGGTGTTGTACATGTTATAGACGAGGTAATGGACTTACCAACAATTGCAGATCTTGCTGTTTACAATCCTGCGTTAAGTAGTCTTGTAGCCGCACTAAGTCAAGAAGAACTGGTAGGACTTGCAAGTAACACAGCCGTTAATTTAACTGTATTTGCACCTCTTAATTCTTCATTTGATGCTTTAATTGCAGAAGACCCACTAGGAGCAGGTTGGACAGATATTAATGATATACTTGCCCTAGGTGATGCTGGTCAATCAGCAACTAGTACGCTAGATGCTGTTTTGGGTTATCATGTTCTTGCTACAGGAGCTGTGAGAGCAGCTGGGATTACAGATGGTTTAACTCCTACTACAGCACAAGGAACTACTTTTACCATTAACACTGTAGGAGGTGTGACTATTACCGATAATAATGGTAGAACTACAAATGTAATTGTGACTGATATTACCGCGACAAATGGCGTGGTTCACGCAATCGACAATGTATTGTTACCTAATTAAGATTAAAATAATTTTTAAAAGCCGTTATAAATTTATAACGGCTTTTTTTATTTTGTTTGACTTAAAACAATACTAAATGGCTATTTCGGTGTGACCATGCCACGGATTTCGGTCAAACCGTGCCACTTATA
>CAZQGX010000008.1:0-73149 GCA_964593255.1 uncultured Flavobacteriaceae bacterium
AAACAGTTTGAAGATACTGATGAGTTGGTAATGAATATTAAACTTAAGGAAGATAAAAAGCGTTTTGTTTTTGGAGATGTTACCGCAGGTGCAGGATATAAAGAACGTTATAAAATAAATCCTGCGCTATTTTATTATAGTCCAGAATATGCCGCCAACTTTATAGGAGATTTGAACAATAATGGTGTAAAATCATTTACGACAAAAGATTACATCGATTTTAACGGTGGGATTCTCAATATCTCGCCTACAGATTATTTTAAACTCAACTCAGATCAATTTGCACAATTTCTTAACAATCGTGACTTTACAAATTCTGTAGATCGTTTTGGTGCTGGTGGTTATAGAAAAAGCTGGACTAAAACAGATCTAAGTGGTTACGTGATTTTTAATGATGCAAATATATCTACCGCTAGTCAAACTATAAATGAGTACCAAACAGATGCACCATTTACAGAAAATAGGCAAAGTAATGGAGAGCAAGATGGCAGGTTTTTAATTGCCAAAGTAGATTTAAAAAATCAAGCAAGTAAAACCAAGGATTTAAGAATCAATTCACTTGTCAAATTTAATAATGCCACAGACTTTGATCGATTAGTTTCCCAAAGTGCGGTACAAAATACTTTTTTAGAAAGTGACTCTCAAATTCAAAGCTTCTCTAGCTCAACAAACTTATTATATACCTCAGAGATAAATAAAAAACATACTTACAGTATTCAAGCTAATGTAGATATTGAGGATAACACATCTAATTACTTATGGAACACAGATCGTTTAATTTTAAGCGGTCTTATTCCATTAGAACAAGATGACCAGGTAGAGATCGTTCAAGATGTAAAGAACTCTAATTTTAATATAGGCAGTACACTCAAACATTATTATAAAATTTCTTCAAATACACAATTACAATCATCATTTACAATTAATTACCTACCCAACACCTTAAAAACAACATCTTTTCAATTAAGAGATGATGCTACATCAAATTTTTTTAGCGATTCTGGTTTTGATGTAGATTTAAATTATAATGTGTTCCGTAGTATTGTAGGTACAGAATTGAAGACAGAGCAAGGGAAATTCACTTTTAAATCGGGATTGTTTTTTCAATATTTTAATCAAGAAATAGAACAAATAGATCAAGTAAATAGATCACAATTGTTTTTTGCTCCTCGGTTAAGAGTTCAGTATGATATCACAAACTCAGAGCGATTGTATTTTAACTTTAATAGAATTATTTCAGTTCCTAATAGTCAGCAACTAGTAGATCGTTTCTTTTTATCCAGTTTTAACGCTGTTACCTCTGGTAATCCTCAATTGGATTATAGAATTTCAGAGCGTTATAGTTTGCGATACAGCAAGTTTAATTTATACAAAGGCTTATCTCTCAGTGCAGGATTATCCTATAACAACCAGATTCAAGGAATAAAATCAACTGCGGTGTTGCAAGGTATTGATCAAATAAGAAATTACATCAACTTTGGTCTAGATGAGAAATCCTTAAATGCTGACTTTTCTATCAATAAGACCATAGGAAATATTAAATATGGCTTCAATTCTTCACATGGTTTTAGTAACTATTATCAAGTTCTTAATGAAGAGATCAATGAAAATAAGATTCAAAACACCTCATTGGGTTTAACCGTTAAAACTCTTTTTGATCAACTACCCACATTGTCAATAACTTATCAAAAGACTTTTAATACTTATGAAACTACTATAAATAACATAAACACTTTTCAAGATCGCATTGTTGCAAATCTAGATTATGAATTTTTAAACGATTTTGTTTTTGAATTTTCCTATAATTTAACTTTGTATCAAAATGAAAGTATAGGAGTAGATAATCAATTTGATGACTCCTATTTTAGCCTAAGTTACGATCCAGAAAATACGCCTTGGACTTATAGATTAACAGGGACTAACTTATTTGACAATAGATTTAGACAAGAAAATTCCTTCAATGATTTTTTAATCACAGATCGACAGACATTTTTACAACCACGCATTATTATGTTACAGTTGTCTTATAAATTATAGACCTTATCTTTATCTATTAATTTTATTGAAAAAATCCCAATAAACTACGGTTTATAAAGATCGCTTGAAATACTGCTACAATCTAGTTTTAGATGTAAATATCAATTTAATTAAGAAAAAACTTGTTTATTTACTTTACTTTACTTTACTTTACTTTATGTTCGTATTAATTTAAAACATTTATTATGAACAAATTAAGGTTAATTTTATTTTTAGGTTTGGCTTTCTTGGCGTTGACCTCGTTAACGACTATTTTGGAACCTACGGGTTGTGGTTGTGGATCTATGAGTTCTGGAACTCAAATTATTTACAATGCAGAAGGTGGCTGTTGTAAAGGTGATGCTGATGGAGAATTCACAGCAACTATTTTAAGTTGGGAACCAGGAGAAAAAGAAGGTACATATCAAATAAGTGCGGTTGAGTTAGTCTCTAATTCCCAAGCACAAGCATTATGTTGTGACGTTCTATAAAAATATATCATATGAAAACTAAACTTATAACTGCGATCTGTGCCTGTATTATTTTTTACTCTTGCGTTAATGATCAACAAGAAGTAGGTGTAATTGATAATAAAAAAGCTAAGATAACTGAAGTGCAAGGGCTAGATGCGAGAGCTTCAAACCTTATTAATAGAAATGATTTAGATCCTCAAGAGATATACAATATTTACCTTGATTTATCTGATGTAGAAGATGATTACGAGAGATTAAATAGTAAAAATTTAGCGCTATTTTATCTTAGCAAGTCAGGTTTTATTGAAAAGGCTAACATCAAACAGGTTGAATATTTAATACAAGATCAAAACAGGATGAAATTAAATACACTTACCTTAGAAGTGAATTTAAGACTTTATCATAGAGCTATCGATCTTGGAACAAATATGAACTTAAAGCAACATTTAAAATCCTTTAGAGAAAGGAATGATATTTTAGTCGATTCCTATTTCCCTAAAAATGATCCAAGAAGACAACAATATTTTCTTTCTGCAACGCTATTACAGAGTAGATTGAATTTAATTAACAGTTAATAATATTCTGCATTTTAACCTAAAGCCTATTTCTATTTAGAAATAGGCTTTTATATTTGTGCAATTATAGAAAATATGCATAATCAAAAAGTATCTGGATTCTCAAAACTTTCTAAATCTCAAAAGATCGATTGGCTTGTTTCTAATCATTTGCATAAGGATGCGACTGCAAAGCAAACCTTAACTCAATACTGGAACGAAGATCATAAATTACAAGATCTACACGATAGTTTTAGCGAGAATACGATAACCAATTATTATTTCCCTTTTGGTCTAGCACCCAATTTCTTGATAGATGGGCAGTTAGTCACCATTCCTATGGCTATAGAAGAGAGCAGTGTGGTAGCGGCAGCAAGTAAAGCAGCAAAATTTTGGCTGGATCGTGGTGGTTTTAAAACACAAATTAAGGGCACTTTAAAATCAGGGCAGGTGCACTTAATGTATCATGGTCATGGCAGTGAGATGGATGCTTTTTACGCTTTCGCGAAAGCGGAATTATTACAATCTCTAGAACAAATAAACGCCTCGATGAAAAAACGTGGTGGTGGTATACAAGAGTTGCGCCTTATCGATAAAACTAAGGATCTAGCAGGCTATTATCAGTTGCACGCTACATTTGAAACCCGCGATGCCATGGGGGCTAATTTTATTAATACCACACTAGAGCAGCTTGCGGTAACGCTAAGAGAAAAGGCAGCGCAATTTCAAGGTTTTTCTAGCCAGATGCCAGAGGTGATTATGAGTATTTTAAGCAATTATGTGCCAGATTGTGTTGTTCATGTCTGGGTTTCTTGCAACATTAATGATATAGGAACCATTAACGGAGTTACAGGTGCAGATTTTGCAAGAAAATTTGTGCAAGCGGTAGAGATTGCCACCGTATCGCCACATCGTGCCGTTACTCACAATAAAGGAATCATGAATGGTATAGATGCCGTGGTCATCGCAACAGGAAATGATTTTAGAGCGGTAGAAGCTGGTGTTCATGCCTATGCCGCTAGAGATGGGCAATACCGCAGCCTTACCAAGGCAAAAATAGAAGGCGATACTTTTATTTTTGAAGCAGAATTCCCTCTGGCACTGGGAACTGTAGGTGGACTGACCTCGTTGCACCCACTTTCTAAACTCGCTTTACAAATATTAGGTAACCCCACGGCAACCCATTTGATGAAGGTAACTGCGGTTGCAGGATTGGCTCAAAATTTTGCTGCATTACATTCTCTGGTAACTACAGGAATACAGGCAGGACATATGAAAATGCACCTTACAAATATGCTAGAACAAATAGGGGCAAACGATGCTGAAAAAGATTTTTTAAGAAAAGAATACAGCGATAAAACACCTAGTTTTTCTAGTTTGCGAATAAGCTTAGATAAAATCAGAAAAGTGATTTGATTTATAAATTGTGGTGTTTGACAAAGAAATTGGATCGCGTTGCCTAATGAAAATTAGCATATAGCTTTAACTTTAATTGTCTGACAATCAATTTAAAATCAAAAAAAGATTGCTTTACGATCTAATATATATATCTAAAAATCAAATTGTAAATAAGGGTTATGAAGCAAAGGCAGTTGCCACATAAAAAACAGTAATTCCATCATTTATTTGAAAATTCAGACTCTAAACCGTTATTAAATTATGAGATTAAATAAACATTAAAAACCCATCATAGCAGTTATTAACCAGTTAAAAAACAGCACTGTATTTAAGACATAACGATTTGTAAAGAAAATTTAAAATTACTAAAATAAAATTTAATGCAAAAAAAAACGAGAAACTTAAGCTTCCTCGTTTTTATCTTTTTTCAAGATTAGTTATCGTAAGAATGTTTGTATTCTTGACCAGTTACAATCTTTAACATGTCTTTTTCTAGGGATTCTCTAGGTCGTTCTACATATCGACCTAGTTCTTTACCATCGCGATAAAATATAAAAGTAGGCACTCGTTGTACATCAAATCCGTTTACTAGGTCAGCAGGTTCTTTTTTAGAATAATCTACGGTAATCATTGTTAGATTTTTCATGTCAAAATAAGCAGCTTCTAGAATATTATAAAACTGTGGCGTTTCTCTTTTTGAATCACCGCACCAGGTTCCCATATAGGCTCTTATTTCTACATCTTTTAAAGCTTCTCTTAAACCATTGATCACAGTTGTATCGGCTTCATAGTTTTCTAATCCATTGTTGAACCACGATTTAAAAGGTGCTTGCATAAAAGCTTTCTTATCTACAATCCCTGTTAAGTTACCTGTATCATCTGTTGGGTAAAAAACGGTTTCTTCATTCATAGAAGCTATTTTTTTTGCAGTTGCTATTTCTCGTGGGGTAGGTGTAGTATCTGCTGTTTTTGTAGTAACATTTTTTGTGGTGTTACAAGCGGTAAATACTATGGCAGCACTTAATATCAAAATCTTTTTCATTTATAATTTTTTAGTTATTTATTGAAATTGCTATACATGTAACTTTTTACATTTAAAAACCTCGCAATTTCCTTGCCCAATTTTTTCTAAACTTAAATTAAAGGATTTTGCGTCATTTCAACAGGTTGTGGTACTCCTATTAATGTCAATATAGTAGGCGCAATGTCTCCTAAAACCCCGTCTTTCACTTCTTTTATATCCTTATCTACTATGATAATAGGTACTGGATTTGTCGTATGTGCTGTGTTTACCGACCCGTCTGGATTGATCATTACCTCGCAATTACCGTGATCTGCAATCACAATTACAGTATAGTCGTTGTTAATTGCTGCTGTAATTACCGCGCCTGCAGCGGCATCTACTGCCTCGCACGCCTTAATAGCCGCCTGCATAGAACCTGTATGCCCCACCATATCTGGATTTGCAAAATTAAGGCAAATAAAACTTGCCTCTTGTTTGTTAATTTCTGGGATAATGCTGCTGGCAACACAATCAATCGACATTTCAGGTTGCAGGTCATAGGTGGCTACTTTGGGCGAGTTGCACATCAATCTTTCTTCACCTTTAAAAGCTGTTTCTTGCCCACCGTTAAAGAAAAAAGTCACATGCGGATATTTTTCTGTCTCGGCGATACGTATTTGGGTTTTTCCAGCCGCAGCTAGCACTTCGCCTAGGGTATTTTTAAGGTTGTCTTTTTCAAAGATAACTTTTATGTTGTTATAACTGTCGTCGTATTTTGTCATGGTGACATAGTAAAGGTCTAGCGCATGCGTATTTTGCTCGTGGTAGTCATTTTGTGACAGCATTTGAGTAAGCTCTCTACCGCGATCGGTTCTATAATTAAAAAAGATGATGACATCTCCTTCTTCTATCAATGCAGCAGGCTCGGTTCCATTTAGAACAACTATAGGCTCTATAAACTCGTCTGTAATGTTGTTGTTATAGTTGTCTTGCATTGCTTGTACAGGGTCATGTGTGGGTGTGCCTAGACCGTGTACCATCACATCATATGCTTTTTTTACCCGTTCCCAGCGTTGGTCTCTATCCATTGCAAAATACCTACCTGTTATGGTTGCCAGCTGGGCATTTGTGCTGCTTATGTGTTTCATTAAATCACTGATGTGTCCTGCTCCAGATTTAGGGTCTACATCGCGCCCATCGGTAAAGGCGTGTATAAATACGTCCTCAATTTCCTGATCTTTTGCAATATCGAGTAAAGCCTTTAAATGGTCTATATGAGCATGCACCCCACCGTCGGACAATAATCCTAAGAAATGTGCTTTTCTAGAGTTCGCTTTCGCGAAAGCGAGGGCATCAACCAGCACTTTCTCGTTTTTAAGGGTATCGTCTTTAATGGCTTTATTGATCTTGGCAAGGTCCTGATAAACAATCCTGCCAGCGCCCAGATTCATGTGTCCTACCTCACTATTCCCCATTTGGCCGTCGGGAAGTCCCACGTGTTCGCCATCGGTGCGCAGTGTAGCATGGGGGTATTTTTGATATAAACTATCTATAAAAGGTGTATTTGCTTGTGCAATGGCGCTTACTTTCGGGTCTTGTGTGATTCCCCAGCCGTCGAGAATCATTAGTATGGTCTTTTTATCCAATGTATCATAATTTGAGGTCCTAAATTACGAAAAATGCGGCTTTATGGTTTAAAATTAAGAAATTGATTACAGGATTAGTTACGAAAGCGTTTGCGTTGAATGGGTTTTTAATGATGGGTCTAGGTTACACTTTAAACTGAAAGTCGTCACAGCGACTTTATACTCAAAGAGATCGCTCTCGCAATCATCCAGCCACCAGTCCAGGCGTTTTTGAAATTAAAACCGCCAGTTATGGCATCTATATTTAAAACTTGCGTGAGTAAGTTAAAGGTTTTTTTGTTTTGAGATTAATAACCTCCCTATAGTCTGGGATGTTTGTTTGTAACGACTAAAAATAGATTCCTCTTTAGTTCTTATTCATTTTGATAAATGAATGAAGTAAAATCATTAATTCATCAAAAAATATGTCATTATAATGTTAAAAAATAGTTTCTTTCTTTCTATTTTAGGTGTAAATAAAACCTTTTATTATTAAAAACTATTTTAAAATTGTTTTATTGTTTTTGGTCGTTGCTGCGACTTCTTGTAGCTCAGAAATTGAAACAAAAGAAAATACCTTTGAAAACTAATAAATATTATTTAGTTATATGTATATTAATTGCCTCTTGTAGTATAAGGGGCAATTTTAAGGGGCTTTATGGTTATCAACAAAAGACTGTGACTGAGATTCCAGAAAGATTTCTGCAATCTACAGATGACGATGATTTGTGCAATTATTTAATTAATAACGATAGGGTCATAATTACTAATGGGAAAAAACTTGAAAAATGTGTAACGTCTGAAAACACCTTAATTTATTTATGGGGTCCTAATTGCACGTCAAAAATTTGTTATCCTCTAAGTTCTATTGAATATTTAGCTTTCCAAAATAGTCTTCAGCTTTACATCATCGCAGAGTATTATGATTCGGAAAAGATGAGTTATGATTATGGTGTAGCAAGTCCAATAATTGGAATAGACACTAAATATTACCAGACTAGTAAAACGGATGACTATTTAGAAAAATTCTTGACCGATATGGGAATAAGAAGATCAGATTCTAATCACAGATACTATATAGGCAAAGCAAATGGCAGTTATGAAAGTGCCCACGATATCTATAAATATCTTGAGTAATTTGAGTAATTTGTTACGGGCGATTAATTGAAATACTCCTCGCAATCATCCAGCCACCAGTCCAGGCGTTCTGGAAATTAAAACCACCAGTTATGGCGTCTATATTCAAAACTTCGCCTGCTAGATATAGATTCTCTTGTTTTTTGGAAGAGAAGTTTTTGAAGTTGATTTCTTTTAAATCCACACCACCAGCGGTTACAAATTCTTCTTTAAAAGTACTTTTACCGTCAATAGGGTAGGAGCTAGATGTGAGTCTTATTGCTAGTTGCTCTAGTTCTACATTTGAGCAATCTGTCCAATTTTTATTTGCAACACTTAATTGATCTACTAAAAATTTCCATAAACGCTTGGGCAAATCAAATAAGCGCTCGTTACTTATTTGCTTTTTGCTGTGTTTTCTTTTCTCAATTAACATTTCTAGGCATTCATCTTTAGAAATGTAGTTCAGCCAATTGATAACCACATCAAATTTATAATTAGATTCATGTAATTTAATGGCACCCCATGCGCTCATTTTTAAGATTGCTGGTCCAGAAAATCCCCAGTGTGTTATTAAAACTGGTCCTTGTGATTCAAGGTCTAGTTGGGGAATTTGTACTGTAGCCTCTATGGCGATACCTGCTAGTGCAGTTATGTTTTTATCTACTAGGTTAAATGTGAATAATGATGGTACCGCAGGGATGATTTTATGACCTAACTGTCGCATTATCTCCCAAACTTTAGGGCTGCTGCCAGCGGTAATTACTAGATTATCGCAGGTAAACTCTTCTGTTTTGGTATGTACAATCCAGAAATCTTTTTTTTCTATATGGGTTACATTATGACTGGTTAATATGTCTATGTGATGTTGTTGCGCAAGCGAGATAAAACAATCTATTATAGTTTGAGAGCTATTAGAAACAGGGAACATGCGTCCATCTTCTTCTATTTTTAAAGGTACATCTTGCTGCTCAAACCAGTTGATGGTATCGCCAGTCATGAAACTGTGAAATGGCCCCAGTAATTCTTTTTCACCACGCGGATAATTGGTAGACAATGGTCTAGGTTCAAATTGGGCATGGGTTACATTGCAACGACCACCGCCAGATATGCGCACTTTTTGTAAAACCTCTTTACCACGTTCTAGTATGGCGATAGTGTGTCCTCTAGTTGCTTGTGCAAGATTAATGGCGGTAAAAAAACCTGCTGCGCCACCACCTATGACTAATGTGTTGTAATGTTTGCTGCTCAATGTTTACCGTGAATTTGAACTATTAAAAATGGTATGATGACAAAGGTAAATGATTATTTGGTAGCGTCTTTTATGGTTAGCACACCATTAAAGTCAAATATTTTATTTGAATCTCATACCTACTTATTTTAAAATCAAAATTACGCTAAACTCAAGCCCATAATTAAATCTGGCTAAAAAAAAACACCCTTATCAAATTGATAAGGGTGTTTTGTATTTAAAAGTGATGATAAAAGCTATTTAAAAAAGCTAGTATAGTACTTTTTTATTGTTTTGAGTGAATCAATTTCACACTTCCTAAAGAACCATTGTCATAAGTTACTCTTGCAATGTACACACCTTCTGCGTGGTTAAAGTATGCATTAAATGAACTTGCATTGATGTTTGCATAGTTTTGTATCAATCTACCTGCAAGGTCAAATATTTGAACCTGTTTAACCACATTTGAAGAGTCTAGACTAAAGGCTGTGTCTACTAAACTGATAGTTGTAACTGCTTCTTCTAGGTCTTCGTTAGATAGGGTACCGTTTTGATAAACTATTTCAAATCTATTATCTAGGCTTGCTTGACTAGTGGTTAGGGTATAGCTACCAGCACTTAGGTTGTGGTAGGTGTTTAGTACTGTATCATGTAAATACACCGTCACATTTGGGGTGGTAAATATACCCTCTTCCTCAGCTATTGAAAGTGTAAAAGTTTCAGGGTTTGTATTGGCCTTTGCAAATCCTACAGGTACTACATCGGTATTTGTAAAATTAGGTCTTGCATTAATAGAAAGCTTTGTTGCCGCATTATCAAAAGTATATAATCTAGCTGCACTAGTAGAGAAACTTCTTGCATCATACATCCTGTCATAGCTCAATGTACCCTCTGGCATGTAAGCAATAAGCATTTGATTAAATACACCATTTGCCCCTGTCATATTTACTTTAAAACGGTCTATAGGTTGGCCTGCTGTTTTAAAGAACTGAGTGTTGTTACCAGGTACCCTCATACAGTTGGTGAATTTTATTTCAGGGGTAGCAATCCTTTCAATAACTCTAACTTTAAAACCTTGTCCTGTAGGTATAATACCATTAAAAGGATCCAGACCCGCGGGGTTAGAATTTGTAGATACGCTACCAGCTAGAGTAAAAGCAAGGTAATCATTAGGTGAATAAGTACCACCTGTACCACTTGCTTGACCAGTTTGCCATACATAAAGCACACCATCTACATCTTCATTTTCTTTAAGGAAAGCAACACCATCTATTGCCGATGGATATGGATTACCTAGTAAAATATTGTTGGTATTTGAATTAGCATCGGTACTTACTTGTGGGTTATTAACTACCACATCACCATTATTAGTTTGTCCTGAAAAGGTAAATTTCACATCTGCGACATCTGTAGAAGAGCTGAATGGTGAACGTGGTGCAATACGCCCAATGATGCCCTGTCCAACACCTCTACTTGTAGATCCAGCAGTCCATACGGATCCACTATTACTACCGTTATTATAAGTATAAAATAAATCAAATACATTAGTAGCAACACTAGTGCCACTAGCATTTAAAGCGTCAGACGGCATAGAACCAAAATTATAATTTGCATCATCTATAGGTGCACCCAAATAGATGTAATCAAACGCCTTCATATCAGTTGCAACTTTATTCATCACTATATTTGGGGTACCTCCATCAACAACCTGCAATAGGCTAGCACTAGAAGATTCAAGAATTACAGATCCACTCCCAGATATAGCTCCATAAACTTTTAAAGTTTGATCCTCACCTATGGTAACGTCAAAAGTTCTTAAGTCTAAAATGTACGCTTCAATAACCGTACCTGGTGGAAAATCAGTTGACATATCTAAATTAGCTTCTAATTCAAGATTTTTAAATATAGCAGGAGGGAAAGGACTGCGAGAGGCTCTAAGTACAAAATCTGTACCATCCCAAGCAACATTCGCGCCAGTTGGCATTACAACTTCAAAACAAGGTAATTTTGCACCTATGGTAAATTTAGTATAAGTATCTAAGTCAACATTAGTTGCGCTAACGGTTCCAGCTGTAATATTTCCAGAAACAAAAGATGATGGGAGTGGAACCCATTCGTTACTACCATTGTAACCTGCAACTACAAGATTATCTACCACTGTAGATAATTGACCAGCGTTACTACCGGCACCATAGGTTAAAGAAACAGTTACGTTACTACTTGCTGCACTTTGATCTAAATCCCAATATTCAATGTTAGAGATTTCTTGTAAAGAGACGTCTACACTAGCACCTGCCAGTAAAGTTGGATCTGAAGGTTGATAAATTGCATTGTATCTTGTAGCTGCTGTAGCACTTTGAATTCTTAGTGGTCTATATACTAATGCATTACCTATAGGAAAAGTAAAATCCGTCTGTCCTGTAACACTTGCATATCCATTTACATGTTTATTCTCAGATGTATCCCCGACAGTTGCGCCAGCGAGAAATAATAACTTTCCGTTTGCCAATGCGTTTCTAGTGGTCTCTGCTTCATTGCTAAAATTATATACATAATTTTTAACAGAAACAACGCTATTGTCCTTAATCGTAAGTTTAACATTTTGTTGCACCTGTGCCATGCTTAGTGTCGCACCTAGCAGCAACAATAGCATAAGCAATTTGCTTGCGACTTTTTTATAAAAGAGTATTGTTTTTTTCATGATTGATTATTTTAGGTATTAAAGTTGTGCCTTTTTGTTTTTATTAAAGAAATAAACGCTGGCTATAACAATCGCAATAATCATCATAGGAATGATAAAATCGTTAATTGGTGCAGTCGGTGGTGGCGGATCTGCCTGTGCAGATGCACTATTTGAAAATAGGGTAAGAAACAATACCGTTATAGCCGCAGTTATTGTTTTCTTTTTAGAAAGTGAAATCATGCAATTAAGTTTTAAGAATGATACAAAGATATTATTTATAACTAATTATCATTCAAATTTTTGAGTTATTTTTTGTTCTACTTTATATAAAACTTTTTATTTTAATGTAAACCATTGATATATAATTAATTAAAAATAATTAGTTGTTAAAAATATCTAATAATTTAACAAATGGTTGAACTGCTTCATCTTTAGATAACGTTATCGTAATAAAAGGAAAGTGCAGTGGCATTTTTATTTTTTAATAATAATGTTGTTGTTGATGATTTTGTTAATCCGTAATATTTTAGGTGTTATTCCTTAATATCCTTTGCCTTTACTATGCTTTTCTAAAAAAAATATTTTTAATAACGCTATTCCGCTAGCGATATTATGGATACACATAATAATAGCACCTGCAAGATAACCGTATTATTCTTTATAAATACGTTTTATACTTGCAGGTTATTATTTTTTTCAAAACAAAAGCTATAGATTTAGGTGAACATGGCACAGCTCATATCTTAAAATTATAAGTCAGTGACACATCAACCTATCGGTTACAAATGTATCACCTCGCCATAGGCATCTGCCACTGCTTCCATCACCGCCTCACTCATCGTTGGATGTGGGTGTATGGCTTTAAGGATTTCATGACCTGTGGTTTCTAGTTTGCGTGCAACAACAGCCTCGGCAATCATGTCGGTTACGCCAGCGCCTATCATGTGACATCCCAGCCACTCGCCATATTTGGCATCAAAAATCACTTTTACAAAACCATCGCTGGTACCGCTTGCTTGTGCTTTACCACTGGCACTAAAAGGAAATTTACCTACTTTTATGTCATATCCTGCTTCTTTGGCTTGCGCCTCGGTCATTCCTACACTTGCGATTTCAGGAGTAGAATAAGTACATCCAGGTACATTACCATAATCTAGTGCTTCTACATGCATGCCAGCAATTTTTTCTACACACAAAATACCCTCGGCACTTGCAACGTGCGCTAGTGCTGGTCCTGCTGTAATATCGCCTATGGCATAATAACCTGGGATATTGGTTTGATACCATTGATTTACCAGCACCTTACCACGATCTGTAGAAATACCCACATCTTCTAGTCCTATACCCGTAATGTGTGTTTCTATACCCACGGCGCTCAATACTACATTTGCATCAAGTACTTCTTCACCGTTTTTAGTTTTGATATATGCCTTTACACCATCGCCGCTGGTATCTACTTTTGTAAGCTCGCTAGAGGTCATTACTTTAATACCCGCTTTTTTAAAGCTGCGCTCCATTTGTTTAGAAATATCTACATCTTCTACAGGTACAATGCGGTCTAGATATTCTACCAGCGTTACTTCTGTACCCATCGCATTATAAAAATAGGCAAACTCGGTTCCTATGGCACCACTACCTACTACTATTAATTTTTTAGGTTGTTCTTTAAGCGTCATCGCCTCTCTATAACCTATAATTTTCTCACCATCTTGAGGCAAGCTGGGCAAAACTCTAGATTTTGATCCTGTAGCAATAATGATATGTGTTCCCTCTAGGGTTGTTGTTTTACCGTCCTCGGTTTTCACCTCGATTTTCTTTCCTTTTTTTACAGTACCAAAACCCATGATCACATCGATTTTGTTCTTTTTCATTAAAAACTGAACCCCTTTGCTCATACCTTCGGCCACGTTGCGGCTGCGTTTTACCACTTTAGTAAAATCTTTATCTACATTATCGGCTCTCAATCCATAATCCTCGGCATGTTTCAGGTAATTAAACACGTCTGCACTTTTTATAAGCGCTTTAGTAGGGATACAACCCCAGTTCAAACACACGCCACCTAGCGATTCTTTTTCAATAATAGCTGTTTTTAATCCTAATTGCGAGGCGCGTATTGCGGTCACATAGCCGCCTGGTCCACTTCCCAAAACAATTACATCATATTTACTCATATCTGTCATTTTTAATAACCACAAAAATATGGAATAAAGTCCAATGGATTGTAAATTTGCACAAGCTTATTATTATGTATAAAACCATCGTTAGACCTTTGTTGTTTTTATTTGATCCAGAGGTCATACATCACTTTTCGTTTACAAGTTTGCGATTATTGAACAAGGTGCCTGGTATTAGTTCGCTTTCGCGAAAGCGATATCAACCACAACATCCTGCCCTAAAAAGAGAATTGTTTGGGTTAACTTTTGAAAACCCCGTGGGCATGGCAGCGGGTTTTGATAAAAATGCCAGTGCTTTTAAAGAATTTAGTAATTTAGGGTTTGGTTTTATTGAGATAGGTACCCTTACCCCACAACCACAGGATGGAAATCCTAAAAAGCGGTTGTTTAGGCTTAAAAAAGACAGTGCGATTGTAAACCGCATGGGGTTTAATAATCAGGGAGTAGATGCAGCTGTAGAGCGGCTAAAGAAAAATCCAAAATTAGGGCATCCACGCCACGTATTGATAGGCGGCAACATAGGTAAAAATAAGGTCACGCCTAATGATGAAGCGGTAAACGATTACATCATTTGTTTTGAAAAGCTTTTTGATCATGTAGATTATTTTGCAGTAAATGTAAGCTCGCCTAACACCCCTGGATTGCGAGAATTGCAAGACCGCAAACCACTCACGCATATATTACAAACCTTGCAGGATTTGAACCATGCACGGCCTGCAAGAAAGCCCATACTTTTAAAAATCGCCCCAGATCTTACAAATGATCAATTGATGGATATCATTGGTATTGTAGCAGATACTAAAATAGACGGAGTGATTGCAACAAATACAACCATTGCAAGAGAAGGATTAAAATCTGAGGCAAATTTAGTCAATGAAGCCGGGGGATTAAGCGGCGCGCCATTGACAAACCTCGCTACCGAGGTGATCTCGTATTTACATAAAAAAAGCAATGGTGCATTCCCAATCATAGGCGTAGGGGGTATTATGACGGCACAAGATGCGATTGATAAATTGAACGCGGGTGCTAGTTTGGTACAATTATATACAGGTTTTGTTTATGAAGGCCCTGCTTTGATTAGGGAAATTAACGAGTTGATAATAAAAAAACGCTCTCATGATGATGAAAACGCTTAATTAAACAAAAATAGTTTTAATTATTTTGCAGATAATATGCTGTTATTTGGGGTGTACATAGAGGATACTTTAGTAAGTTTCACATCTTTTGAGTCTGTTTTACAGGCACAAGTACCATTCCAATTTTGAACGTCAACATTTATTATTGCAGTAGATTGACATTCACAAAAATTTCCTGTCAATTCAAATCCATATAACGTTTTTACGAGAAGTGCTTTTACTTGAGTAAACCCGCTAGATGAAGTCGCCATAAGCGCAAACTCTTTAGAATCTTTATCGGGGTTTTGTAATAATTGATAATCGGTTAATTCTCTATCTAAATCTTCATTAAACATTTTACCTGTCATAAAATTCATAACTTGCTTTGTAGAAAGCATAGCAAGATCACCTTCTTCTGTTTTAATCGCGTATTGAAATGAGAATGGTTCAGATAGACCCTTCTTTTGAAATGTTGTTTCAAAAGAGTCTTGTTCAATGTTAGTTGCGTCTTTTTCACAAGAAGTAAAAAGCAAACAACTAATAAAAGCTGTTAATAATAGTTTGGTTTTCATAACATTTGTTTTAAAATTATACTCGAAATTATGAATAAAAGTTTGATTAAGCAAACTAATTTTTAAAAATATTAAGGAAAATGATAGAATCATTAATTTCATTTGCATTTGCAACCTTACTTCTTGCACTTTCTCCAGGTCCAGATAATATATTTGTACTCACACAGTCTGTTGCTCGTGGTGCAAAATATGGAATAGCCATTGCCACTGGTTTAATTACGGGTTGTATCGTTCATACTTCTATTGTGGCAGTGGGTTTTGCGGTTATTATTAGAGATAATGAGTGGTTGTTGTATGCCATCAAAATAGCAGGCGCTGTTTATTTGCTCTACCTCGCTTTTAAAATATATGGATCAGATGCGCGTATTGAATTTGGCAATTCAAAAGCTTCTTCTCAAAGTTTATGGAAACTCTTTAAAATAGGAATCACCATGAATTTGCTCAATCCTAAAGTAACCTTGTTTTTTCTTGCCTTATTACCTCAGTTTATTATAACAGACTCCTTTCCAGACTGGATTCAGATTTATATGTTAGGCGGCGTTTTTATGCTGGTTTCATTAATCGTTTTTTATTTCATTGCCATCATAGCGGGCAGGGCCGCAAGGTTTATAAAGTCGGCTACATGGTTTGCACCAGTTATGAAGTGGTTACAAATAATAGTTTTTATAGGAATTGCCGTGGCGATTTTAATTCCTTAATCCAAGTCATTAAATCATTTCCGCAAACCTTTGCGTAAGCTTATATTTGCAGCTCAATGGAAAATGTAAAAATCATAGAATGTCCTAGAGATGCCATGCAAGGTATCAAGGACTTTATACCTACAAATTTAAAAGTACAATATATACAGTCTTTATTGCGCTGTGGTTTTGATACCATAGATTTTGGGAGTTTTGTATCTCCTAAAGCTATTCCTCAAATGGTCGATACTGCTCAGGTGCTTTCTCAACTAGATCTTTCAAAAACCGATTCTAAGCTACTTGCTATTGTTGCAAATTTTAGAGGTGCACAAGAGGCATGTAAACATCCCGAAATTAATTATCTGGGGTATCCTTTTTCTATTTCAGAGAATTTTCAAATGCGCAACACCCACAAAACAATAAACGAGAGTGTGGTGTTGTTACAAGAGATTATAGATCTGGCCCATAAGCATGATAAAGAACTAGTGGTTTATATTTCAATGGGCTTTGGTAACCCATATGGCGATCCGTGGAATGTAGATGTAGTGGGAGAGTGGACCCAAAAATTATACAATATGGGGGTGCAAATCCTTTCATTGTCAGATACTATTGGGTCTTCTACTCCAGAAATTATTACTTATCTATTTTCAAATCTAATTACACAATATCCTGCGATCGAATTTGGCGCCCATTTGCATACCAAACCTGCCTTATGGCATGAAAAAGTACATGCTGCATATACAGCAGGCTGTCGTCGTTTTGATGGTGCTATACAAGGTTTTGGCGGTTGCCCTATGGCCAAAGACGAACTTACCGGCAATATGCCTACCGAAAAAATGGTAAGCTATTTTAATACGGTAAAAGCGCCATCAAATGTAAACGCTATGGCATTTGAAAGCAGTTATAACGAGGCGACAAAGATTTTTAGCGTCTATCATTAAAATGACAATTTAGTATTTCACAAGTAACAAGCACCTATTAATTATGGCTATTTATAGTTTTAAATCCCATATTCCAGTCATTCACGAGTCTAGTTTTATACACCCGCAGGCCGCTATTATTGGCAATGTGATTATAGGTGCACATTGCTATGTAGGCTCGGGTGCAGTGATACGTGGTGATTGGGGCGAGATCATTCTAGAAGATGGCGTTAACGTGCAAGAAAATTGTACCGTTCATATGTTTCCGGGTAAAAGTATCCGCTTTCGCGAAAGCGCACATATAGGTCATGGTGCGATTATTCATGGTAGCAACCTAGGGCGAAACTGCATGATAGGCATGAACAGTGTAATTATGGACGATGCGGTAATAGGCGACGAGTGTATTGTGGGTGCCATGGCATTTGTTAAAGCCGAAAGCATTTTTGAACCCCGCAGCCTAATAGTGGGTAACCCTGCCAAAAAAATAAAAGAAGTAAGCGATGAAATGATTGCCTGGAAAACCGCTGGAACAAAACTCTACCAGCAGCTCCCAGACCATTGTCATCAAACCATGAAAGAAGTACAACCCTTAAGAGAAATTCCTAAAAACCGACCTGTTCAAGAAGATTTTTATAAGACTTTGCAAGAGATTAGGAAAAACTAATATTGATTCAAACAATTTTTAAATAAATATGGATACTTCAAAGCAACCTTTTTATATAGTCTGCATCTTTGAATTGTAAATTAAATATTTAAACAATGAAAAAAATCACCATTTTATTTTTAGCCATGGCGGCAACCAGTCTAATGTTAACAAGTTGTCAAGAAGACGATGATGTTGCAGAGGTTAGTATACAGGGCTCTTGGAAAATTGTTTCTGAATTTGAAGGGCCGGTAAATAGCAACCTTATGGGTTGTGAATTGGACGAAGAGGTTTCTTTTACCGCAAGTTCGGGTACGTTCAAAGTTTTAGATGACGATACGGTCACACCATGTACTTTTGAAAACGTTCCTTTTACTTATATTTTATCTGGTAGAGATCTCACGGTAAATAGATCAGGCCCGTCGCCCTTAACTGCACAAATCATTATTCAGGAAATTACACCTACAACATTGCAGTTTAGAATTGTTTCTGATTCAGAGGAAGGTGTTTATGCTCCCGATGATATAATTGTTAGAACATATGAAAGAATTTAAAAACTGGATTCAAAAAGCAGTTTCATTATAATTTTAAAAAAGCACTAGTAATAGTGCTTTTTTTGTGCAATTAGTTTTTGCAGTGATTTGCTAACACCTGTTAGTTTCCGTATTTTTATGCCATGGCAAAAATAACAGATTTTATACTCCCAAAAATGGGTGAATCCATCACCGAAGGAACCATTTTAAACTGGCTGGTACAAGAGGGCGAGTCCTTTAATGAAGGTGATATTTTATTAGAAGTAGGTACAGATAAAGTAGATAACGAGGTGCCAGCACCTTTTGATGGTGTCCTAATAAAACATCTTGCAACAGCAGGCGCAGTGGTAGAAATAGGTGCTCCCGTAGCACAATTAGAAGCCGGTGCAGGCAGTGCAAGCACTACAACAACTTTAATAAATCAACAGGTAGAAGGTAAAAGACCTAGCAGTACAGTAGATGTTGCCAATCAAATCGATCGGCATCACAGTAAGAATGATGTGCAAAAACAAGGTGGTGATCGCAAAAAAGGTGGCAGTAATACTTCAAATCCAGTTTCCAGCTCTTATGTTAATGAAGATTTATTTGTAAGTCCTTTGGTAGATAAAATCGCTCGTGCTAATCACATATCTTATGAAGAATTGGCGCGCATACCAGCCACAGGAAATGAAGGTCGACTGCGTAAAAGTGATGTGATTAATTATTTAAATGACGGCAGGCCATTTCAATTTGCACAGGCGGTGTCCAGCGAGCCAGATCCTACTGCTTATCGCATACCACAATTAAATTTTGATAAAGGAACTGGTAAAATCATAGAAATGGATCGCATGCGCAGCATGATTGCAGATCATATGGTTTATAGCAAGCATACTAGTCCACACGTCACTGCATATGTAGAGGTAGATGTGTCTGATTTAGTTCGCTTTCGCGAAAGCGAGAAAGAAAATTTCCTAAAACAACACCAGCAAAAACTAACCTTTACACCGTTCTTTATCCAGGCAGTTGCGCAAGCCATTAAAGAATTTCCAAACATAAATGCTAGTGTTGATGGTAAAAGTATCATTGTAAAAGAAGATATTAATGTAGGAATGGCCACGGCTTTACCATCAGGAAATTTGATCGTGCCCGTAGTTAAAAACGCCGATAAGAAATCATTATTAGAAATCGCAGAAGATGTGAATCGCACGGCAAATCTAGCCAGAGAAAACAAGCTAGGTGGCGACGATATAAAAGGTGGAACCTTTACCATTTCTAATGTAGGTACCTTTGGGTCACTTATGGGAACGCCCATTATCAACCAGCCAGAGGTTGCCATTCTCGCCACAGGAATCATTAAAAAACGTGCCGAGGTGATGACAAGAGATGGAGAGGATAGTATCGAGATACGCAGCATGATGATGCTCAGTTTAAGTTTTGACCATCGAGTTGTTGATGGATTTTTAGGTGGTAGTTTTTTAAGACGGGTAGCAGATAATTTAGAAAAACCACAGCAGTTATAAAATCTATTTTTGCTAATTATAGTAATGTAAATCAGGATTTTAAACCCTTGCAATTTCAAAATTTATTTCTTGCATTTTCAAAATAAAAAGCTTGTAATTTCAAAATATTTTTCTTGTAAATTCAAAATTTAGGAATATATTTGGCTTGTTATGAGTTTAATAAAGCGTTATATACTACAGGAGATTGAATTGGGTTTAAGGCAGTATCCTATACTTGCCATTACAGGTCCTCGACAGTCAGGAAAAACCACACTACTGCGTGAATATTTTAATGATTATACTTATGTATCCTTAGAAAATCCAGATATTAGGAAGTTTGCAAGTGACAATCCTAATGAGTTTTTAGCACAGTACAACAACAAGGTAATTCTTGACGAGGTGCAGCAAGTACCGCAGTTGTTTTCGTATTTACAAACCAAAGTAGATGCAGATAAAACTATGGGGCAATACATTCTTTCTGGCTCGCATAACTTTTTGCTTATGGAACGTATTACTCAAAGTCTAGCTGGTAGAGTAACTTTGTTTGAATTACATCCTCTTGACATTAGTGAATTACAAACTGCCCAATTACTCCCTAATGATTGGAAAGAGCTTGTAGTAAAGGGTTTTTATCCAGCCATTTATGATCGCAATTTAAAATCTAGTCTATTTTATAAAAATTATGTAAAAACTTATGTAGAGCGCGATGTTGCTATGGTTACAAATGTGCAAGATAAACGCAGGTTTCAAAATTTCTTAGCCCTTTGTGCAGCTAGACATGGTCAATTGCTTAATTTGAATAACCTTGCAAACGAGTGCGGTATCTCACAACCTACAGCAAAATCTTGGTTATCTATTTTAGAAAGTAGCTATCTAGTGTTCTTATTGCCGCCATATTTTCAAAATTTCTCTAAGAGGGTCGTTAAATCACCCAAACTTTATTTTTATGATACCGGGCTGGTCTGCTATTTATTAGGTATACGGTCTGTGGATGATTTAACCGATTATAACCTGCTGGGCAGCTTGTTTGAAAACCTAGTAGTGGCTGACATGGTCAAACAAAACGAGCATAGACAGTCGCTATACGAGTATTGGTTTTGGCGTGACTCTACCGGCAAAGAGATTGATATACTTACTAAAACGGGCACCACCTACGACATTTTTGAAATTAAAAGTACCGCAACCATAACTGATAAGCTTTTTAACAATCTTAACTATTTTGATAAATTGACTGCTGGAAGGGTAAAAAGTAAAAACCTTATTTATGGAGGCGCACAAGGTCAGAAACGTGCACTTTATAATGTGTACTGTTGGAAAGAGCTTACATTTTAGCCTTAATTCTTTTATTGACCACAACGTTTCATTATATCACTCTTAGTTTTTAGACTTCTAAAAGTTCAATTCTTATCTTTACCACATGAATAAAGAATTATTAGAAAAAGCATACCGCAACGTCACAACTGCCAAGGCGATGGCCGAGCTTTATGAAGCAAATTTTAAAAAAGTTTCTAAATATGTACACGCCACCAGTCGTGGGCACGAGGTGATACAAACCGCTATCGGCATGCAACTGTTGCCGCAGGATTATATGTTCCCTTATTATCGGGATGATGCGATGCTGCTGTCTATAGGCATGACGCCGTATGATTTGATGTTGCAATTACTTGCCAAAAAAGACGATCCGTTTTCTGGTGGGCGCACGTATTACTCACATCCTTCTTTAAAAGACGATGATAAACCTAAAATCCCGCATCAATCTAGTGCAACGGGAATGCAGGCGATTCCTGCAACTGGGGTGGCTATGGGTTTTCAGTATAAAGAAGTTATGTTAAATTCAGAATTCAGAATTCAGAATTCAGAATTACAAGAAACTGAGAGTCAAGAAAAAAACATTCATCATTCAACATTCAACATTCTAAATTCAGAACTTCCCATAGTAGTTTGCTCCCTGGGCGATGCCAGTGTTACAGAAGGTGAAATTGCCGAGGCGCTTCAAATGGCAGCCTTAAAGCAATTACCTATTTTATATTTAGTACAGGACAACGGCTGGGATATTAGTGCTAATGCTGCTGAAACCAGAGCGCAAAATGCCTATGAATATGCCGCCGGTTTTCATGGTATCGAGCGTATTTCTATTGATGGGACTGATTTTGAGGAAAGTTATAATACGCTCAATAGCGTCATTGAAAAGATTAGAACACAGCGCCGTCCGTTTTTAGTGCATGCGACGGTTCCACTGCTTAATCACCACACCAGTGGGGTGCGCATGGAATTTTACCGTGATGATTTAGAAGAATCTAGGAGGCGTGATCCATACCCGCGTATTAGAAAATTGTTGCTAGATAATGGTTTTAAAGAGCAGGAGCTGGATGAGTATGATGCTTTCGCGAAAGCGGAAACAAAAAAATCATTAGAGCGCGCCATGCAGATGCCAGACCCAAAACCTACAGATTTGTTTACAAACGATTTTGTACCAACCCCCATTACCGAAGAAAAAGGTGTGCGATCTCCTGAGGGAGCAGAGAAAGTGGTGATGGTAGATTGCGCATTGTTTGCAATAGAAGAATTAATGAAAAAACATCCAGAATGCTTGTTGTATGGGCAGGACGTGGGTGCAAGATTGGGCGGTGTTTTTAGAGAAGCCGCCACACTAGCACAAAAATTTGGCGATAATCGTGTATTCAACACACCCATTCAAGAGGCATTTATTGTGGGTAGTACCGCAGGCATGAGTGCGGTGGGATTGAAACCGATTGTAGAGGTGCAGTTTGCAGATTATTTATGGCCAGGATTGAACCAGCTGTTTACCGAGGTTTCTAGGTCTTGTTATTTAAGCAACGGCAAATGGCCGGTTTCTATGATTTTGCGAGTTCCTATAGGTGCTTATGGTAGCGGTGGGCCGTACCATTCCAGCTCTATGGAAAGCGTGGTTTCAAATATTAGAGGTCTTAAAATCGCTTATCCATCTAATGGTGCCGATTTAAAAGGCTTGATAAAGGCGGCTTATTATGATCCTAATCCGGTAGTGATTTTTGAGCATAAAGGATTGTACTGGAGTAAAGTAAAAGGAACTAAAGGTGCTACCAGTATAGAGCCTAGCGAGGATTATGTACTGCCTTTTGGCAAAGCATGGGTCTTGCAGGAAATCTGGAAAAAAGAAGAAGTAGAAACCTTGAGTATCATTACTTATGGCATGGGCGTGCACTGGGCAATAAATGCCACTGCCGAAATGGGTTTACAAGACTGTGTAGAAATAGTCGATTTAAGAACCTTGCACCCGCTGGATTATGAAACAGTTTTTGCAAGCGTTAAAAAATGTGGTAAATGCCTGGTGGTGACTGAAGAACCTAGCGAGAACAGTTTTTCAAGAGCCCTGCAAGGTCGCATACAAGAGGAATGCTTTAGATTTCTAGATGCCCCAGTGATGGTAATAGGGGCAGAAAATATGCCAGCCATACCGTTGAATTCAGTTTTGGAAGAAACAATGATTCCTAGTATAGAGAAGGTGAAAGTGAAGATTGAAGAGATTTTAAATTATTGATTGTTATAATGTTGCTGTCGCGATAGCGTCATAAAAATAAACTAGATAATTGTGTGAAATTGGTATTTATAGGTAAGCATTAATCTAGGATTGTCTGCCTATCTGTCTTAAAAACAATGCGATGAAAGTAACATTAGAAAGAAAAAACGATGAATTCTTATTAGAGGCCAAAGGAGCGTCAGGAATTCCTGTTATGATTGATAATAAATCCATGGATCCTGTACAAGGTTCTAGTCCCATGGAATTGATTTTAATGGGTGTGGGCGGTTGCAGCGCTATTGATATTATTCATATTTTAAAAAAGCAACGACAACAAATTACCAATTATAATGTGGTGGTAGAAGGGGACCGTTATCATCTAGACGAGTCGCAACCTTTTAAAAGTATGCAATGTCACGTCATTTTAGAAGGACCCATAGATCCAGAAAAAGCAAAACGCGCTGCCGACTTAAGTTTTGAAAAATATTGTAGTGTTTCTAAGACTTTTGATAAAGTTGTAGATATTTCTTATAGAGTGTCACTTAATGGAACGCTACTTTAGGTGTTAGACTATAGGTTGATAGGTCTAAGTTGAACAAGGTTGTTCTTTTTTGGACTGCGAGTATAATGTATTTTTATTGATAATTGGTTTGATGGTTGCGCTCATACAATTTCGTATAAATTATCATAACTAGTCGTGATAAGCATTAAAATACAAAAAAAAACAGCAACTGATATGTTACTGCTTTTTCAATAAATTATCAATGATTAAAACTACTTTTCAGGCATAGGTGGAAATTGCATCAATATTTTTTTTACAATTTCGTTAGTACGTTCTACCTTTTCTTCTGGTTTAGATTTAAGTGGCGCTTGGCCTACCCCTTGCCAAACCAGCTCTTTTTTTCTAGCATCGATTAAGTCGATGTAAAGAATACCTTCGGTGGTAGTGGTAACGTTATTCATGTTATTTCCCCAGAAACCGCCGCCCCATCCCCAGCCCCAACCCCAACCAAGACCCCAGCCCCAGTTGTTGTTGTAAACATCAACTCGTTCCTTTGAATCGGTAAAGATGCTAACTAATAGATCAGGTGTTTCGGACTTGATAAAACCTTTTGATGCCATTTCTGCATCTATGGCACGTAAAATTCGTTTTTTATCTAGATCAGAAATTGCTGCCTCGTCAATACCTTTTTTATAGTATGCAAATGTTCTATAATCGTTAAACGATGTTCCCAGTGCATAATCTTGAGAGACCCGCACAGTCTGGCAGCTTACCATAAAGGTAAATACTACTATAAGCGCTCCTATTTTTTTCATTGTTTGATTTTTTTAAGCAGTTCAAATGCAGATAAAAAAGTTATTCTACGTTTTTCATTTTGTCAGTTATGGTATCAAATCATTACTCACTTCATATGGTATGGTAATCTTTAAAGAAGGGTTACTTTTCATTGCTCTTTTAATTGCAAAGACAGCATTTTCATTTCTCGCCCAATTACGACGAGCAATACCGTTATTTACATCCCAAAATAACATAGAAGATAATTTCTTTTCTGCCTCTACACTACCATCAATTACCATTCCAAACCCGCCGTTAATGACCTCTCCCCAGCCCACGCCACCGCCGTTGTGAATAGATACCCAAGTAGCGCCTCTAAAGCTGTCTCCTATCACGTTTTGTATGGCCATATCGGCCGTAAATCTAGAGCCATCATAGATATTACTGGTCTCTCTATAGGGTGAGTCTGTTCCCGATACATCGTGGTGATCGCGGCCTAGAATAATAACACCTATTTCACCTGCGGCTATAGCTTTATTAAAAGCTCTAGCAATTTCAATGCGCCCCTCAGCATCTGCATATAAAATACGTGCTTGTGATCCTACAACTAGGTTATTTTCTTGTGCACCTTTGATCCACTTAATGTTGTCCTGCATTTGCTGTTGTATGCGAGCTGGAGCGTTTTTTGACAATCGCTCTAGTACATCGGTTGCAATTTGGTCTGTTTTTTTTAAGTCTGCTGGGTCATTTGATGCACAAACCCATCTAAAGGGTCCAAAACCATAATCAAAACACATAGGTCCCATAATATCTTGCACATAAGACGGATAGCGAAATTCAGTTTTTTCTCCTACAATTTCTGCATCAGCGCGACTGGCTTCTAATAAAAAGGCATTGCCATAATCAAAGAAATAAGTTCCTTTGGCGGTGTGTTTATTAATTGCCGCTACATGCCTGCGCAGCGATTCTTGTACTTTTTCTTTAAAAAGAGCTGGTTTACTGCTCATCATTTCGTTAGATTCCTCAAACGATAAGTCGGCTGGATAGTAACCACCAGCCCATGGATTGTGCAAGCTGGTCTGGTCACTGCCTATGGCAACATGAATATTTGCATCATACAGCGCTTCCCACACATGTACAATATTTCCTAGATAGGCTATAGAAAGTGTTTCCTTAATTCCTTGCGCCTGTTGTACCCGATTGATCAGTTCTTTTGTGTTATTTACAACCACATCTACCCAGCCTTGTGAGTGACGGGTGTGTACGGCTTTTGGGTTCATCTCGGCACAAATGGTGATACAGCCAGCTATATTTCCTGCTTTGGGTTGCGCACCGCTCATACCGCCCAGTCCTGAGGTGACAAAAATGTTTCCCTCAGGCGTTTTATTTATTTTTCTAAAGGCGTTTAAAACGGTTATCGTCGTTCCATGTACTATCCCTTGCGGTCCTATATACATGTAAGAACCTGCTGTCATTTGCCCGTATTGCGTTACGCCCAGCGCATTAAACTTTTCCCAGTCGTCTGGTTGCGAATAATTAGGAATCATCATACCATTAGTAACCACACATCGTGGTGCGTCTTTATGTGATGGGAACAATCCCATAGGGTGACCGCTGTACATGACCAGTGTTTGCTCATCGGTCATCTCACTTAGGTACTTCATGGTTAATAAATACTGCGCCCAGTTTTGAAATACACCACCGTTACCACCATAGGTAATTAACTCGTGCGGGTGTTGTGCAACCGCATGATCTAAGTTGTTTTGTATCATTAACATAATAGCTGCCGCCTGTTTTGATCGATGTGAGTAATCATCAATATTCCTCGCCTTTATTTCATAATCTGGCATGAATCTGTACATATAAATACGACCGTAATCGTCTAGCTCCTTTTTAAATTCGGGAAGTAAAGTGGCATGATGTTTTGGTTCAAAATATCGCAAGGCATTGCGCAGGGCCAGTTGCTCTTCTTCGGCAGTTAAAATCTTTTTACGTTTTGGTGCGTGGTTCACATTTGGATCATACACATGCGGCGGTGGTAATGTGTGGGGAATTCCTTGTGTTACGCTTTTGCGAAAGCGTGCTAAAAACGGATCTACTGCTGCATCAATCATGATTTCTTTTTAATACTGTTAACGGATTTATCATAACCATAAGGACAGTGACGGCAGCCGCTCTCGCAGCAATAACCACGTTTAAGGTGGTACAGCGCCGTAAAACAGCGGTAACCTTGCGGGGTGAGATAGTAGTCACCTTCTTCTATGGGAATGATTTTTTTCATGTGTTAAAAAGTTAGTATAAGTTGGGTGATTTGTCATACTTGGTATAATTCGATTTTTGGGTCGTATAAGTAGTTACTTGAGTATATCTAACTGATTTTTCAAAATTAAAATCATATCGTCTTTTTCAATTAGTCTGGCTTCATATTGTTCTATCAACTTTTCTGATTGTTGAATATATTGTCCAAAATTACCACCATTTTGGGTGTGTATTGTAAAGGAATTAGTTTCTTCGCCATATAACTGCTATACTGGTATTTCTAAGATTTTTGCGAGTTTCCCTATTTCCTCTGCAATAAACTTAACCTCTCCATTTTCTCTACGACTGTATTGACTCTGACTAAGACCCAACTTATGAGATACATATTCTTGAGAGAACTTCTTATCTTCGCGTATTAGTTTTACTTTATGTGATATTTCCATAGTATTCAAAATTTAGGCTAAAATATGAATTTTATGTGTAAATCACATAATGTATGTTTAAAACCTATTGTGGGATGCAACTAAAACCATGATGTTTGTTACTCAAATCAAATATCATTTTAAAAGTTTAAACTATGAAAAAAATTCTGACAGTATTATTTATTGCTACGTTGGCAAGTTGTTCCAATGATGCAAATGAATTGAATGAAATGCAAAACACAACAGTTTTGCAAAAATCTGATCAAGTTGCACCAGAAGTTGAGTACGAGGCAATTTTATCAAATCTTTACCCAAGCTACAGTGTGGGAGATTGGACAGAGCTGGTAGATGAAGATGGAAATATTACTTTGGTAAAAGAAGTTGAAAATAGTGATAATACAATGGCATATCTAATTCAAGATCCTACAACAGGGCATTATTTATTTGCAGCAAAAAATGAGGTAGCTAAAACAATTTACGTACGTGATTTTACCGCAGATATTTTAATTGATGGAAGTTATGAGGGGGTATTACCAGTTGCTATAGATATACATCATCCAAATGCGGGAACCATTACCATAGGTTGGTTCAGAAGGTTTACGAGGAGATTTATTGGTCCTGGAAGATCAAATGGTGATTGGGGTAGTTGTTTTAATGGGGCGCAATACCGAACTGTAATTTATACCTTTTCAGTGCTTTTTATGGAATTTGAAAACGGTAGTGAAGTACAAAGTCGAGAATGTTAAAATAGATGACAATAAATTATAGACATTTTATTATTCTTTTCTTATGTTCCTTACTACAAGTTAAGGCACAGCATACCCTATTCGTGGTTGATAGTTTAGGTAAAGCAATTAGCAACAATAGTATTACAATCTCTCAAGGTGCATTGCACCTTGAGAGATTTACTGATTCTAAAGGGGTTTTGATACTTCCTTCAAATTCAATTAACAAAGCTAAAGAGGTTATTTTAAACATGGATGGGTTTCTAAGCAAGAAGTTAGTTTTAAAGGATGTAGACGAAGCGGTAGTGTTTAAAGAAAATCTTTTTCAACTTGATGCGGTAACCATTAATGTAAAGAAACCTAAAAGTGTCAAGTATGAGAATTATAAAATTAAAGAAAATCGTAAAAGTTTAAATCTCACGAACTATGGGAAATTGTTTATGAGTTTACATAACAACACCGAGCTTATTACAGCAGTCAAACACTTAAATGATAAAGACATCTATGGTAACTTGAAAACAATTTCTTTTGAAATAAAACAAAGGAACTCTAAAGTTATAGATGTTGATAGTGCTGTGTACAGGCTTAATATTTACGATTCAAAAAAAAATCTTGTTTTTTCTAAAGATAAGTTTTTTTTATTATCGCAAATTAAAAAGACTTTGGATTTTGATATACCTAATAAACTTATTACGGTCGAACATGTCCATTATGTAGGTGTGCAATATCGCGAGTTGAAAAGCTTTAATGAATATCTAGAATCGCCTGCGTATCAAATTATGTTTGAGACATCTACGTTCACAACTGCCGAAACTTACATCAATGAATATGGGTCTAGTAGTAAGTTACAATGGCAATTATTTTCTATTAATAATGGTACTTTAGATTCAAGGTTTAAAGAATTACTTTACAATAGACTTGATGGGACTGTCATAGATAATTATAACCTTCACTTTACCATCGTGTTTGAAAAGCGAATAAGAAAGTAAATATTTACGCAACTTTCTATCAATTTTTGCGCTATCTATTCTAAAAGTAAATCAATAAATGCGCCGATAGGTCTGGCCTATTATCATTAAAACATCTTTTACGTGCTTGTTTCCTATTGGTCTGTAATAGAGGTTTGTAGTATTATAGTCTATTATGTCTATTATATTCAATAGAATTGCTAAAATAAACTGACTGAGCTAAAAAAGGTTTAATGAGCTTATTTTTGTATCTAAATCCCTTTAGTTCTTGATACTAATTTGCAAGCTCTTACTTTTGCAATATGGTTATCATTGTTTCAAGACATCTCAAACATTACAACGGCATCACGTTATGGCCATTTTTATTGGTTTCTCATAAAAATGCCGTTAAGGATGCAGCTTTTATGAATCATGAACGTATACACGCACGGCAGCAGCAAGAGCTATTGGTCGTGTTTTTTTATGTGTGGTACTTACTAGAATACAGCATTTTGCGACTTTTTATGAATCACCATAGCGCATATCGCAATATTGTGTTTGAACGCGAGGCCTATGCGATGGAACATGACCTAGACTACCTTAAAAAGAGAAGGTTTTTTAACTTTACCATTTTTTATCATAAAACCTATAAATGGTGAAATTATTTGATGTAAAAAAATCTATTAATCAGCGTTTTGCAACTTACAAAGATGGTGCGATTATTTGCGATATAAAACGTGAGGATTTGCTACATGCACAAGTTTCTGGCAACAAATTGCGCAAGCTTAAGTACAACCTACTTGCCGCAAAAGCTGAAGGAAAGGAGTTGTTGATCACCTTTGGCGGTGCCTATTCTAATCATATTGCAGCTACCGCAGCAGCGGGAAAATTAGTAGGTTTTAAAACTCTAGGAATCATAAGAGGTGAAGAGTTAGGAACTAATCTTAAAAATACAATAACACAAAATCCGACCCTTGCCACAGCCGCAGAAAATGGCATGCAGTTTCAATTTGTCACTAGAACGGCTTACCGTGATAAGGACGACGATGATTATCTTGCGGCGCTAAGAAATCAATTCCCAAATGCATATATCATTCCCGAGGGCGGTACCAATGCACTCGCCGTACAGGGAACTCAGGAAATTTTAACCCATCATGATCAAAATTATTATGATATTTTATGTGTAGCCGCTGGAACTGGCGGTACTGCGGCTGGCATTATTAACACAGCGGCACCACAGCAGCGCATCATCGTATTTTCGGCGCTTAAAGGTGATTTCATGCGCGACGAAATTAGTAAATACACCACCAACAACGATTTTGAAGTGGTGAATGAAACGACCTTTGGCGGTTATGCAAAGTCTAATGATCATTTGATAGATTTTATGAATGTACGCTTTCGCGAAAGCGGAATTCCATTAGAACCGATTTACACAGCAAAAATGATTTACGGTATAGAACAAATGGTGGAAAGTGGCGTTATAACTGGAAAATCTCGTATTTTAGCGGTTCATACTGGTGGTTTGCAAAGTGCTGCCGGTTACAATAAATTACTCTTAAAAAAAGGTCGACATACCATAGATTATGTATAAATTATTAAAGTGCATTTTTATTGTTGTTTTTGCGGGAATTCTTCTGTCCAGTTGTGGTTCAAAGAAAAGGGTAGTTACAAAAAAACGTCCTCCCAAAACTGTGGTCATGAAACCCAAGCCAATTGAACAGAAAAAAGAGGATGAAGACAAAATAAGTGTCATAAAACCTAGTAGTGGTGATATAGTGATTGATTATATCAACGATTTTAAAGATATTGCTATGAAGGAAATGAAGCTATATCGCATACCAGCAAGTATCACTCTTGCACAAGGGATTTTAGAAAGTGGTTCTGGTAGTGGTAGACTTGCTGTAGAGGCAAATAATCATTTTGGTATTAAATGTCATACAGGATGGACTGGTGGTCGTATTTATCATGATGATGACGAGGACCAAGAATGTTTCCGCACTTATAATGACGCCAGTTATTCTTATAGAGACCATTCTTTATTTCTTACCGATCGCAAGCGTTATGCAGGGCTTTTTGAACTTGCAGTAAATGATTATAAGGCGTGGGCACACGGGTTGAGTAAGGCAGGTTATGCGACAGATAGACGGTATCCACAAAAATTAATTGGTCTTATAGAACGATATGAATTGTATCATTATGATCAAATAGCACTGGGTAAAGAAGTAGGTAGAACATTAACAGACAAAGACACAATTACAGAAACTGATAGTCGGGATTTTGTAAAACAGCATGTGGTGGTTAAAGGAGACACCTTGTACGGTATTTCAAAAAAATATGGGCTAACCGTAATGCAATTAAAAAAGATTAACAAATTAACATCAAACGAGTTGAGTATAGGTAAAATACTGATCGTAAAATAAAATCATAATTTTCATGTCATTTATTTATCAAAGAAGTAGTGCACTTTTTAAAGAAGCTAAAAAATATATTCCTGGCGGTGTCAATTCTCCCGTGCGTGCATTTAATGCAGTAGGAGGGGACCCCGTATTTGTAAAAAGTGCTAACGGTGCTTATTTACAAACAGAAGACGGTCATCAAATTATCGATTATATCGCCTCGTGGGGACCGATGATTTTGGGCCATGCTTTTCAACCCGTAGTAGATGCAGTGGTAGAAGCCACTCAAAAAGGAACATCATACGGGATGCCTACTGCAATAGAAACAGAAATTGCAAAACTGGCTATATCTATGGCGCCAAATGTAGACCAAATAAGAATGGTAAATTCTGGTACCGAGGCGTGTATGAGTGCTGTTCGACTGGCTCGTGGATATACAGGTCGTGATAAAATCATAAAATTTGCAGGTTGTTATCACGGTCATAGTGATTCTTTTTTAATACAGGCGGGTAGTGGTGCGGTAACCTTTGGTAGTCCCAACAGCCCAGGAGTTACCCAAGGAACTGCAAAAGATACCTTACTGGCAGCTTACAACAATCTAGAGCAAGTAGCAGAGATTTTCAGTAAAAATAAAGGGCAAATAGCCTGTGTAATTATAGAACCCATTGCCGGTAATATGGGGTGTATTGCACCACTAAAAGGATTTTTAGAAGGTATACGCACTCTATGCGATGAAAACGGTGCCTTATTTATTTTTGACGAGGTGATGACTGGTTTTAGACTAGCACGCGGTGGTGCACAAGAAACAACAGGTGTGCAGGCTGATATCGTTACTTATGGTAAAGTGATAGGTGGTGGTTTACCGGTAGGTGCATTTGCAGCGCGACAAGAAATCATGAACCATTTAGCACCGCTAGGCCCTGTTTATCAAGCTGGAACCTTAAGTGGTAATCCACTTGCCATGAGTGCCGGTCTAGCGATGTTAACACATTTAAATACACATACATCGGTTTTTAAGAGTCTTGCAGTAAAAACAGAATACCTGCACAACGGTATAGGAATGGTATTACAAGAAAAAGGAATACCACACAAAATCAACCGATATGGCTCGATGATGTCGGTGCATTTTACCGATCAAGAGGTGGTAGATTTTGCAAGCGCCACCACAGGAAATAACGAATGGTTTAAAAAGTATTTTCACGGTTTGCTAGAAAGAGGTATTTATTTACCACCTAGCGCATTTGAAAGCTACTTTTTAAACGACGCGTTGAGCTATCAAGACCTTGATGCTACCATAGAAGCCACAAGAGAAGTGGTTGCTGGGTGGTAGTGGTGAAGATGTTTACTTAGTAAAATGATGTATAAATGATTTATTATAAATATGTTATAAGCAAGCTGTCCCACTATTAGGCATATATGAAACTTAAATCAAATGGAAATCAAAGATGTTGAAAATCCGATTAAAGAATTTAAAGAACTATCAAAAAGGTTCAATTTATTAAATAATAGGTTTCTTGCAATTGCAATGGATTATAAACATTATATTGATTCAACAATTACTGACCACGAGATATATAAATTAAGAGACAATGTCATTTACAAATTATCGAGTGCAAAATTCCATTTTCAATTACTATTGGAATATCACGATAGAATTGAATTTCAATTAAACGAAATATATAAAACAGACCCTAAAGTAATATTTCAAAATGGCAAAGAATTTGTCATTTTACAACATAGAGCAACACTAGAAATATACTCTATTTTTGACAGTATGATTTATCATTTATGCTCAATATTTGACTATTTATTTAGATTAATAAACTTTGTACACGGCAAAGAAATCGCAAATAATCCAAAATGGAATTTATTTCAGACAAGTAAAAATCTAAAAAACTTTATGTTTTGTAGTAAAGAAATGGTTGAAAAATTAAAAATATTTGATGAAAATTTCATCCACCCATTAATTAAACATCGCTCATATTTAATTCATACAGAAAACGATATTGGAGAGTTCACATTGACTATAAATTCAACGGACAAAAATTTTGACCCAAAGTTTATGTCAACAGGTTTATTTAAAACTCATTTTCCAGAAATCATCAAAGAAAATGGAAACACAGAAATGACAATTAAGTATTCAGCATTGTGGTTAATTGATAAAACTATTATTAATGCAACTGAAATACTATTTGAATTGAGTGATGATATTAAAAGAAATAAAAAAATTGAATTTGGGATGTTTGTGAGAATAAGAGAAAATAACATAATAGAATCCCCATCAACACCATATTGGGGAAATAGAAATACAAATTAAATAAAGCCTGCTTATAACACCGTTTATAATTAATTGCTAATCAATTGTTTACTCTGAAAATGTAAAGTTTAACCAATGGTTCGTTTTCTTTTACTAAATTAGTGCTAAATCAACGCTACTAATCATACACAAAAACGTTATTACTGTTATTTAATTTATTATTCAACTTTATTTGTAATAAAGCATCATGAGATAAATAGATAATAACACACTGGTGTCAAAACAAAAAAATCGGCCTAAAGCCGATTTTTTTTTGATTTTTGATGAATGTTACTTTGCAATATTTACTGCTCTAGTTTCCCTAATTACAGTAACTTTTACTTGACCAGGATAGGTCATATCTGTCTGTATTTTTTGTGAAATTTCAAATGATAATTGTGCAGCACGGTCATCGCTTATTTTTTCACTTTCTACCATTACTCTTAATTCGCGACCAGCTTGTATGGCATATGCTTTTTCAACACCTTTAAATCCAAAAGCAATATCCTCTAGGTCTTTTAGTCTTTGAATATAAGAATCTAGCACTTGCCTTCTCGCTCCTGGTCGTGCGCCACTTATGGCATCACAAACTTGTACAATGGGCGATAATAAAGAGGTCATCTCTATCTCGTCGTGGTGTGCCCCGATTGCGTTACATATTTCTGGTTTTTCGCCGTGTTTTTCAGCCAGTTTCATCCCTAGTATGGCGTGTGGGGTTTCATCTTCAGTTTCTGGCACTTTTCCTATATCATGCAATAGTCCAGCTCGTTTTGCAAGTTTAGGATTCAAACCTAATTCGGCTGCCATAGTACCGCACAGTTTTGCCACCTCTCTACTGTGTTGTAATAGATTTTGTCCATAAGAAGAACGGTATTTCATGCGACCTACCATTTTAATGAGTTCAGGGTGCAAACCGTGAATTCCTAAATCTATCACAGTGCTCTTACCTACATCGGCTATTTCTTCATCGATTTGCTTTCTTGTTTTTGCAACTACTTCTTCAATACGTGCTGGATGTATACGACCGTCGGTTACTAATTTATGCAATGATAAACGCGCTACTTCTCTACGCACCGAGTCAAAACAGGATAAAATAATAGCATCTGGAGTATCGTCTACAATAATTTCTACACCTGTAGCAGCTTCTATGGCGCGTATGTTACGGCCTTCTCTACCTATAATGCGACCTTTAACATCATCACTTTCTAGGTTAAAAACAGATACGCAATTTTCAATAGCCTCTTCAGTCCCTATACGTTGAATGGTGTTAATAATTATTTTACGTGCCTCTTGTTGTGCAGTTAGTTTTGCTTCTTCAATGGTATTTTGAATGATGCCCATTGCCTCGGCTTTTGCGCTATCTTTTAAAGATGCAACCAGTTGTGTTTTTGCATCTTCACCAGACATACCGCTTATTACCTCTAGTTGCTTTACTTTTTGCTCGTGGATTTTATCAACTTCTTCAAGACGTTTGTAAACAGACTCTCGTTTCTCTTCTACATCTTTTAATTTACTTTCTAATGATTGACTTAGTTTTTTTGTTTTAGAAAGTTCGTTAGAAACTACCGCTTCTTTATCTTTTACTCTCTTTTCTGCATCTTTCATTTTTTGTTCTCTAGACATGATTTCTTTTTCATGTTTAGATTTCAATTCCATGAATTTTTCTCTACCTCTAAATAGTTTTTCACTAGAGATTTTCTCTCCTTTTATTTCAGCCTCTTTTATAAGAGACTCAGCCTCTTTTTTTGCAGTGGTGATAAGGCTAGAAGCCATACCTTTTTCTACAATAGATTTTGCTATAAAAAAGCCTATTGCTAGACCTATTACCAGCGCCACGATGGCGTATATAATTCCTTCTGTATTCATTTGGTTATTGGGTATAAAAAACCTGCACAAGTTAAGTATTTGTATGAACTCCTTAAATAAAGTTTAAGGCTAACTGGCTGATCAAGGATCCGGTGTATAAGTCCGGCTTGCTTTTACAACCACGATTCACCCTTTTTAAAGAATTACGTGTTGAGTTCACCAAAAAATGAAACAAGTGCAGGTAGTAATTGTTTTTATTTAAAGAACGTTATGACATTTGTTGATCTAGTAACAAGTTAAGAGCATTTAATTGTTCTTTGGCTTGTTGCACCTCTACATTATCATCGATTTTAATTTGCTCAGATTTTGCCGCAAATTGCAAAGCACACATTGCGAGTAGATCTTGTTTATCTCTAACCGCATAATTTTGCTCGAGTTGTTTGATCATATTTTCAATATGTTTTGCAGCTTTACGCAATCCTTCTTCTCGAGAAGGGTCTATAGTAAGCGGGTAAACTCTATCTGCTACCGATATTTTTATTTTTAATTGATCTCCCACCTTATGTTAATTGTGCAATACACTGATCGATTTCTCTAATGAGCGCATTTATCTTGAGCTTTGTTTTTGTTTTATATTCATCACTACCTAGCATCGCATTTGCCATTTTTAATGCTACATTTTTTTGCTCGCTTTGATTTAATAAATTTTCAAGCGCATTATTCTCTTTATTAAGATCATTAATGCGTTGTTTTTGATCATTCATTTGAGCCTTTAATCTTATATTTTCTGAAAGTAAAGACTTGATTTTAAGTTCAATTTCAGAAATTTGAGTAATTAATGTAGGCATACTAGCGTTTTTAATGCTTCAAATACAAATCTATCATTACATTGTGACAAATCAAATATTTATGGAACAAAGTTTAAAAAGCTTCATAAAAATCCTTTCTCTCACTTTATATTTATCTCATGATTAGAAATTACACCTATTTTCTGGCAGTCTTTTTGTTTTTATTTCGCTTTGGCGAAAGCCAAACTATAAAAAATATCCCACCAGATTATTTTATCAATCCACTAGATATAGATTTAAAACTAAGTGGGACTTTTGGAGAATTAAGGTCTAACCATTTTCATAGCGGTCTAGACATTAAGACAAATCAACGCACCGGTGCACCTGTATTTGCAACTGCGTCTGGCTATGTAAGTCGTATAAAAATAGAACGTTATGGTTATGGTAAGGCAATTTATATTACACACCCTAATGGTTACACAAGTGTGTACGCCCATCTAGAAAAACTAGCGCCGCGATTAGAAAAGTACGTAAAAGAGTTACAATACAAAAATGAAAGTTATACCATACAGCTGTATCCCAATGATTTAGAATTAAGAGTAGATCAGGGCGAGATCGTAGCGTATAGCGGTAATTCTGGTGGTAGCGGTGGCCCACATCTACATTTTGAAATAAGAGATAGTGCTGCTAGACCCATAAACCCGATGATGATGGGGATAGAAATTGAAGATACCAAAGCGCCAAAGGTTAAAGAAATTAAAGTTTATCCTATTAGTGAGGACGCCACAATAAATGGAAAGCACGAGGAGCAGTTGCTGCGAATGATCCCATTAAAAGACGGTAACTATAAGGTAGAACCATTTCATGCTTACGGGGATATAGGGGTAGGGGTTAATACAATAGATCAACAAAATAATGCCAATAATCAAAATGGTGTATTTCAAATAGCGACCTATTTAAATGGAACTAAAAATTTTGAGTTGACTTTTGATCAATATGCTTTTGATGAAACTCGCTACCTTAATCAAATGATAGATTACGAGTATTTTAAAAAAACAAAAAATCGTATTACTAGACTTTATGTGCCTAAAAGCAGCCCACTAAGCCTTTATAAAAATCATATCAACAACGGTGTTTTAAAACTCTATGAGCCAGGTGTTGCACATGTCTATCAAATTGAAGTTAAAGATTATAAAAATAATAAGGTTACCGTGAATATGAGTATCAAAAACGATGTTGTTGCACCAGATCAACAGCTTTTAAATACTGACCAACTTACCCATGTAGATCATCACATGACCTTTGCCCAAAATTATGGAGCTTTTTCTTTAATGATTCCTAAAGGTGCATTGTATGATAGCGCTTTTCTTGATATTTCACAAAATGCCGATACTTTAAAAGTACATAGCGATATCTTACCTCTACATAAAAACATGATTATATCTTATGACATGAGTTCTAAGAAAAAAGATCGCATGAATCAATATTACATAGGTAGGGTGACCGATTGGGGTGCTGTATATCATGTAAACACTAGAAGAAGAGGTACTGTGTTAAGCGCTTCTACATCTATTTTAGGAACCTATGCCATAAGTAAAGACGATGTGCCGCCCACTATACAAGCATTAAATTTTGATGACAAGCAGTGGATTTCTAATCATAAAGTACTTAAACTAAAAATAGATGATAAGGATACTGGTGTAGATGGATACAGAGCAACAGTAAACGGAAAGTTTATTTTAATGGAATATGATTATAAAACTGGTGAGCTGGTACACGATTTTGAAGATGGAATCGTTACTGATACAGAAAACCAATTGAAAGTGATTGTAACCGATAATGTAGGAAATAGCGCTACATTTGAAGCTACATTTTATCGTAAAAGCTAAACCGACAATTTGAAGAATTTTTTATTACTTATCTGCCTACTTGCTGGCAGCGCTTTATTTGCTCAAAATACTGTCATACAAGGTATTGTGCTAGATGAAAATAACAATCCTATTGCAGATGTTAATATAAATGTCACTGGTACAACTATGGGTACCTCTACCGACGAGACTGGTTTTTACAGTCTTAGTATCCCTGCAAACAAAAAAATTACAATTGTGTTTTCTTCTATCTCTTTTAAGTCGGCAATTTTAAAAGATATAGAAATAAGTGATCAATCTTTGTTTGAATTCAATCCCGTTTTAAATAAAAAAGTAGAACAAATAGGGACAGTAACCATAAAAAACACCAGAACCAAAGAGTTTGCGGGAATTACAAATATAGATCCAACTGTGGTGCGGGCTATTCCTGGGGTACAACCAGGTGTAGAAAATTTGTTAAAATCACTGCCTGGGGTGTCATCAAATAACGAGTTGAGTACACAATATGCAGTGCGTGGCGGGAATTTTGATGAAAACCTAGTTTATATCAACGAGATAGAAGTGTATCGTCCTTTTTTGATACGCAGCGGTCAGCAAGAAGGTCTCAGTATTCTCAATTCAGATTTAGTGCGCAGTGTGGATTTTAGTGCAGGTGGTTTTCAATCAAAATACGGGGATAAATTAAGTTCGGTTTTAGATATTGATTACCGCAGGCCTACAGACTTTGGTGCAGGAATAGACGCTAGCTTTTTAGGTGTTAATGCGTTTGTTGAAGGTACCGCTTTCGCGAAAGCGGCAACAGGAATACTAGGGGTGCGATATAGAAACAACAGTTTATTTGTAAATTCTAGAGAGACTGAGGCCATTACCAGACCAATTTTTATAGACGCACAAACCTATTTAACCTATCAAATAAGTCTAAAATTTGAGTTGAGTTTTTTAGGGAATATAGCTATTAATAGTTACGAATTTGAACCGCTTACCTCTCAAACTAATTTTGGAACTGTGAGCGATGCACAAGCTTTACTTATTAATTATGACGGTGGCGAGAATGATAGATACGAGACCTATTTTGGCGCTGTGAAGGCCAGTTATGATGTAAATAAACACCTGAATCTGCGTTTTATTTCCAGCATTTACCACACCCAAGAGCAAGAACATTATGATATTTTAGGCCGTTACCGTATAGGTAGGCCCAATACAAATATAGGTAGTGACGACCTAGGGACTGTAGATTTTACTCGAGCCATAGGTAGTGAGTTAGACCATGGTCGCAATGATCTAGATGCACTTATTGTAAGTCTAGAACACAAAGGGACACTAGAAATAGCTGGAGGTAAAAAAGAAAATGACCAGATCGATTGGGGATTAAAATTCAATACCGAAGACATGCGAGATCGCCTAAGAGAATACACAGTGATCGATAGTGCAGGTTTTAATGTGCGACCGCCATTTGTTGCGGCAAATGACCAGCCATATTTTTCTTACACAGCACCTCTAGAACCATTTGAATCTACTAGTGCCGATAATAATGTACAGGTAACAAGACTACAGGCATTTGCGCAATACAGCAGTCGTGGTTATATAGGTAATCATGAAGTTTATTGGAATGCAGGGGTGCGATCGCATACATGGAATGTAAATGGTGCAGGAATAAATAGCACAACACAAACAGTATTTTCACCCCGTGGACAGGTGGCTATAAAGCCAGATTGGGAAAATACCAATATGCTTTTTAGGTTTTCGACGGGTATATATTATCAGCCACCGCTTTACCGAGAGTTGAGAGATCAACAAGGTGTGGTGCAACCCGATGTGAAGGCCCAAAAATCTATTCATTTTGTAATGGGCAACGATTGGAGTTTTGACTGGACGACTGTAGATGGTGAAAAAAGACCTTTTAGACTAACCAGCGAGGCTTATTTTAAAGACCTTACAGATGTTAATACCTATACACTAGAAAACGTTAGAATAAGGTATCGAGCAAATAATAACGCCACTGCCTATGCCTATGGGTTAGATGTGCGCCTTGCAGGAGAGTTTATAAAAGGAACCGAAAGCTGGATTTCATTAGGATATTTAAAAACTGAAGAAAATCTAGACAATCGTGGTTTTATAGCACGCCCTACTGATCAACGTCTTAAAGTTGCCTTTTTATTTCAGGATTATGTGCCTAGTATACCAAATTTAAAGGCATACATTAATATGGTGTACAGTTCTGGATTGCCTGGTGGGTCGCCCAGCTATGCAGATCCTTATAATTTTCAGTTTAGGTTAAAAGACTATTTTAGAGCAGATCTAGGGGTGCAATTTGTAATTGTTGATGATAAGAAAAAAGCAAGGAATGGCAGCTGGCTAGAAAACTTTAACGAGCTATCAATAGGTGCCCAGATATTCAACATCTTTGATTATGAAAACAATATTTCTAACCTGTGGGTGAGGGATGTTGCTACTAGTGCGCAATATGCGGTGCCAGTGCGATTGACACCTCGAGTTTTTAATTTAAGATTAATTGCTAGATTGTAGAAGTGATCTTGCTAGGAGTATTTAAAATAAATGATGTAAGGTATGGATACAACACCATTGTACAAAGCATGAAATAAAATCGAATACAAAAGCCCGACTTTAACCCTAATCAAACCAAGAAACATTCCTGCTATTATTTGAGGCGCCACTAGCAGCGGTAGTAGTAAAAAAGTATTTATACTTAATTCATAATTAAAAATATGTATGATACCAAAGGCTAGTGCAAATAAATAAAACATTACTTTAAAGTTAATAGGTTCCATATTGCGAAACAACGTAATAGGTGCTCTAAAAATCAATTCTTCAATTAATGGTGCAGCAACCACAACCATAAGAATATTATAAAAAATGGATTTGTTTTTTATCATATCAAATACGGCGTGCTGTTCTGTATCTATCCACCCCATTGCCTCGACACCGTATATTAAAAGTGATAAAAAAAAGTTTACTACTATTATTATCCACAAGCACGTCCATAGCAACTTTATTTTATTTGTATTAAAAATATTATCACCCTTTAAAGCATCGGGATTTTTAAAGTAAGAAAGAATATCGGTGACCATGTTTACTGTATTTTAAACATTAGTTTAATTTTTGATAAACATGTTACAAATAGTTTGTGATTTGAAAAAATAGACTAGTATGTTATATGCTATACTTTTAGCATAAGAAAGTGATGTCTAGCATCTATAACAAATTTCTTTTATTCTTGATATTATGAATGTTATGCTTTTGCGAAAACGTAAACTAAATCGATTATCTTTTCAAGTTATTTGATGGAAGTAACTGCAACATGATTAATTAAAAAATTGTTAATTAGCACATAACAGTCATTAGTTCTTAATTAAAACGGTTTTAATTAAAGTTTTCGAATGCGATAGAAAAGAAACAATAAAAAGAAAACGGGACTTTTAATAGGTTAAATGGCGTTAATGACTTGAATCCTGTATTTATAATGAAAGGCTGGTGATATATTCTTTTAGAATTTGCACTACATAATCAAGTTCTTCTTTTGTATTGTAAATCGAGAAGCTAAAACGCAAGCTAGGTTTGTTTAAATCTTCATCAGAAAGTACATTGATTAATACATGCGAACCTTTTTCAGAGCCGCTTTGGCAAGCACTTCCTTTTGAACAGGCTACACCGTTTAGGTCTAGCTTAAACAAAAGCATTGCAGCTTTATCTGCTGGACAGGGTAAACACACATTCAATAAGGTATAAGTGCTATTCTCATGATCGCTGCAATTACCATTAAATTTCACACCAGGAACATGAAGTTCTAGCTGCTCTTTAAAATAGTTTTTAAGCTCTAGAATGTATGCGCGATCTTCTTCTAGATGGTCATATGCCATTTGTAGTGCAAGGTCCATTCCTACAATATTATGCACACTTTCAGTTCCAGCCCTTATGCCTCGTTCTTGTGAACCACCTAAAATAAGGGGTTTTAAACCTGTACCTTTTCTTACAAAAGCAAAACCTATACCTTTGGGCCCATGAAATTTATGTGCAGATACTGCCGTAAAATCTACTGGTAACTGGCTTAAATCCATTTCATAATGACCTATTGACTGCACACAATCGCTGTGAAAAAGAGCCTTATATTTTTTACAAAGTTCTCCTACTCGGTTGATATCTAGTTTGTTGCCTATCTCGTTATTGATGTGCATTAAAGAAACCAAAGTTTTTTTATCACCTGAAGAAAGTAATTGTTCTAAATGAATATAATTAGGTGTCCCGCAATCCCTTAAATTTACATGAACAACCTCGGTGCCATATTTGTCTGCACAATAATCCACAATGTAAATTACAGCATGATGTTCTATAGAGGTTGTAATGATGCGCTCTACACCCAGGTCACGCACGCAACTGTGTATGGCTAGGTTATCTGCCTCAGTTCCTCCCGATGTAAAAATAATTTCGGCAGCGGTAACTTTTAATTGGGCAGCAATATTTTTGCGAGCAGTCTCTATTAGTGATTTTGCACTGCGACCATAGCTGTGGGTAGAGCTAGGATTGCCATGCACCTCTTGCATCACTTCTGTCATTTTTGCAATTACTTCTGGTCGTATTTGTGTGGTTGCGGCGCTGTCTAGATAAACTTGTTTCATAGATTCAAAAGTAAATATTTCAGATCAATTTTTTCTTAGTTTTTAATTTGCATTCATAGAAATTTCTCTCGGTTGCCATCGCCGTTTCAAAAAAGCTGGGTTTTTTAATTACAATTTTTTGTATAAATATAATGTTGAAAAAATGAATATGAGTTAAGTACATTGCTATTCAAGGGGTTACGTCTATTAGGTGTTATGCTAAAGCCTATTCATCAGTGTGTAATTTGTACTTCTTCCTTCCTTTAATGTTTTTTGTAATATTCCTTACTCAATCAATTTATTAATATCCTTACCAACCTAATCTTTAGAACATTTTGAAATTTTTGATCATTATGAAGATGTTAATTGCCCTACAACGTCTAACAATATTTTATTTAACATTTTTCTTTTTCGTGCAATTATAGCATTATTCATTAGATGCATTATTTGCGATGGAAATAACATTTCATCGTTGTATATTTTGCAAAACTAGACGTCTAAATCGTTGCATTATTATTTATGGTATTTTACAACTGCTTTTTACATTTTTCCTATAAAACTTTGTTGTTACCTTTACCTTATGAAATGGAATAATGTGATCAAAGACTTTTGCACCTATGCCCAGCTAGAAAGAGGCTTGTCAATTAATACTATAAAAGCATATCAATTGGATTTAAATAAAATGCTTTTGTGGCTAGAACATCACGAGATGACAGTAACACCGGTTACCATTATGCAAGACGACTTACGATCTTATATCTATGATCTTGCCAAAAATGTACAGCCGCGATCACAAGCTAGAGCCATAAGTAGTTTAAAATCTTTTTTTGAGTTCTTGATTATAGAGCAATATCGAGACGACCAGCCTATGAGTCTTATAGAAACTCCCAAAACAGGTCGCAAACTACCAGACACTTTAAGTACTGTAGAAATAGACATGTTAATCAATAGCATTGACCGTTCTACCAGCGAGGGCGAGCGCAATAGAGCCATGTTAGAAACTCTATATGCATGTGGATTGAGAGTTAGTGAACTAGTAAATCTTAAAATAAGTGACTTATTTTTTAAAGAAGGTTTTATTAAGGTGACAGGTAAAGGGGACAAGCAAAGATTTGTTCCTATAGGCGATTTTACAATAAAGATCATAGAATTGTATAAAAACCAAGTGCGCAAACATATTAAGGTAAAACCAGCACATACAGATACTGTTTTTTTAAGTAGGCGTGGTACAGGGCTAGGTCGTGCCATGATTTTTCATATAATAAAACAGCAGGCTCTTATAGCAGGTATTAAGAAATCAATCAGCCCGCATACATTGCGTCACAGTTTTGCAACGCATCTATTACAAAACGGTGCAGATTTGCGATCCATACAAATGATGCTGGGTCATGAAAATATTACCACAACCGAGGTTTATATGCATGTAGATAGATTACATCTTTCTAAGGTCATTCAGGCCCATCATCCACGGGCTTCTTTTAACCGATAACCTTTGCTTTATACCTACTTTACCACTTTTAAAAGTATTTTATGAAGTACTAAATTTTTGATAAATTGAGAGATTAGTTTGGTGTTCGCTTTCGCGAAAGCGATATTTAACATAATTAATAATAAACTGTAGAGATAATGAAAACACTAAAATTTAATAATGGTGACGTAATGCCTGCCATAGGATTAGGAACATGGAAATCAAAACCCGGCGAAGTTAAAAAAGCAGTCATCACAGCGCTAGAAGCTGGCTATAAACACATAGACTGTGCAGCAATTTACGGCAATGAAAAAGAAATAGGTGACGCCCTGAAAGAAGTATTTTCTAAGGGAGAAATAAAACGAGATGAAGTCTGGATCACCTCAAAATTGTGGAACAATGCCCATTTAAAACAAGATGTAGCACCAGCGCTAGAGAAAACTTTGAAAGATTTACAATTGGACTATTTAGATTTATACCTAGTGCACTGGCCAGTAGCTTTTAAGCCAGATGTGATGATGCCCGAGGGTCCTAAAGATTACCTGTCACCACAAGAGGCTCCCATCATTGAAACATGGCAGGAATTAAACGCACTTAAAAATGAAGGTAAAATCAAACATATAGGTGTTTCTAATTTTTCTGTAAAGAAACTCAAAGATTTACTAACTAAAACAGATGCCGTACCCGAGATGAACCAGGTAGAATTGCACCCGCTACTGCAACAAAAGGATTTACTGGATTACTGTACAAGTCAGGGAATCCATTTAACTGCCTATTCTCCTTTAGGAAGTGGCGATCGCAGCGAGGGCATGAAGCAGGAAAATGAACCTAATATGCTACAAAATGAAATCGTCAATTCTATTGCCGTAAAACACAATGCAACTGCTGGCCAGGTGCTTATTAATTGGAGTGTAGCAAGAGGAACAGCAGTAATTCCTAAATCTACTAATGAAGGGCGTATTAAAGAAAATCTTGCGGCGAGCAATGTAGAGTTTGATCAAGAGGATTTTACAAAGCTAGCCAGTATGGATGCGCATTACCGTTATGTTACAGGCAGGTTTTTTGAGGTGCCAGAAAAGGGATACGAGAATATCTATGACGAGAAATAATTTATGAATTTTGATAATAGGGCAAGAATGTAGCTCTAGGATTTGTGATTAAATAAAAAACGCTTTAGTGCAAACTAAAGCGTTTTTTTATTGAATTGATGTAAACAACAGCAATTTAAAAAAAATTACATCACGTCGTTTATACTCTAAAACGGTAAATTATTTTTTGTTTTTAATTAAATTAAACTGCCCATCACCCAGCAATTCTTTCATTTGTTTTTCATAACCTAGAACGATATCATTGCGACGTTGCTTATAATTTTCAACGTCTTTTCCCTCGCGGTCTAGGCGTATTAATAAAGCTTCTTTAGTAGCTACTATTTCTCTTAATTCACTGCGTTTTTTAGGGTCTAGTGTGGTAATTTCATAAACCTGATCAACTTTTGAATTAACCATTGCGTTAAATTCTTGTACTCTAGCACTTGTACGCTTGCTTAACTCTTGTTGTGAACTAGATATTTCTTGTTGTGCAAAACTCACGGACCCTACAAGCACCGTTGCGATAAAAAGTAATTTTTTCATGTTTAATTTTTCTAGAGTCTAAAAGTAAGAATTTATTTGGATTTTAAAAGAAAAAGCTGGATTCAAATAAGAAACCAGCTTTGATTTTAGATAAAACGGAATAAAAATCGGTTGTTTATTTTTTTCTATTTCGTTTTTTTGACCTTCTTTCAATCATTTTTCTTTTTCCATCCTCTCTTTTGTCTTCCATAGTTGTTATCCAGTAATCATATTGTTCTGGATTTAGTATGTCTTTCATTTCTCGTCTTACGGCGATTCTTTGATCCAGCATGGCTTCCATTTTTTCGGCTTTTTGTGCTTTGGTAAGTTGTGCTCGCTGCTCTTTAGTTAGCTTGTTTTCTTCACGTTCTTTTGACACTTGCAACAATAGTTTTTCAACTTGCTCTTGTTGTTTGTTATCTAGGTCTAGTTGCAGTGTCATGCGTTTTGACATGATTGCAGCCACTTGTTCTGGATTGCGAGTGGCATTTTTTTCTTGGGCTTGTGACATTCCTGCAAAGAGAATGGTCATCAAAAAAACTATTTTTTTCATAAATTCTTTATTATATGTTATTCCATTCTATGACTCAAATTTTGGATAATAGTTTTAAACACACAAAAAAAAACCTGCTCGTTTTTTAAAATGAGCAGGTTTTTTGAAAATTGGTACATCATTAGATTACTGCACCTCAATAAAAAGGCCATCGTTAGTTTTATTGACTTTAGCGGCTTTTTTACTGGTGAGTCCTTTTATAGTTTTATCCCATTTTTTATTGCTCAGTCCTGCTTGTGTTTTTAAATCGTTTAAATCTAGTCTACCAGCTTTTGCAAGTATATCAAACACCTGTTGCTCGTCTTCATTAAGTTCTATAGAGACCGTGTTTTCTGGTTTCATTTGTGGAAAAAATAGCACCTCTTGTATAGATGCATTGTTAGTTAAATACATGATCAAGCGGTCCATTCCTATTCCTAGGCCAGATGTAGGTGGCATTCCATATTCTAGGGCTCTTAAAAAATCTTGATCTATAAACATTGCCTCGTCGTCGCCACGGTCGGCAAGTGCTAGTTGTGCTTCAAAACGCTCTCGTTGATCGATGGGATCGTTTAATTCTGAATAGGCATTTGCAATTTCTTTACCGCACACCATTAATTCAAAACGCTCGGTCAACTCTGGGTTATCGCGGTGTTGCTTGCACAATGGCGACATTTCTTTAGGATAATCGATAATAAAAGTAGGTTGTATGTAGTTGCCTTCACATTTTGCTCCAAAAATTTCGTCTATCAACTTTCCTTTGCCCATAGTGTCGTCTACAGTTATATGTTCCGCTTTCGCAAAAGCGTACAACTCTTCTTCATTTTTTCCGTCAATATCAAACCCTGTAAAATCGATGATCGACTGTCGCATGGTAATTCTAGGATAAGGGGCTTTCCACTCGATGTGGTGGTTGCCAAACTGGCTATTTGTTTTACCATTTACAGCAATAGCACAATGTTCCAGCAGTTTTTCTGTAAAATCCATCATCCAGTTATAGTCCTTATAGGCCACATAAATCTCCATAGCAGTAAACTCTGGATTGTGGGTGCGATCCATCCCCTCGTTACGGAAATTTTTACTGAATTCATAAACTCCCTCAAAACCACCAACGATCAATCGTTTTAAATACAATTCGTTAGCAATACGCATGTACAGCGGCATGTTAAGCGAGTTGTGATGGGTTATAAATGGTCTAGCCGCAGCGCCACCAGGTATAGATTGCAGTATAGGCGTCTCTACCTCAAAATACTCACGCTCGTTAAAAAACGATCGCATGGCGTTAAACAGTTTGGTACGTTTAATAAAAATCTCTTTAACATGCGGGTTAACCACTAGGTCTGCATATCGCTGTCGGTAGCGCAACTCGGGATCTGTAAAAGCGTCGTAAGTATTGCCATCGGCATCGGTTTTGGGTAGGGGTAGGGGTTTTAAAGCCTTACTCAATAAAGTGAATTCTTTGATATTTACTGTAATTTCACCTACCATCGTTTTAAATAGTGTGCCTTTAATACCAATAAAATCGCCTAGATCTAGCAATTTTTTAAAGACATCGTTATACATGGATTTGTCCTCGCCTGGGCAAATCTCGTCACGATTAAAATACACCTGTATGCGACCGTCACCGTCTTGTATCTCGGCAAAAGATGCTTTTCCTTGTATTTTTTTACGCATCAATCGCCCCGCAATGACTACTTGTTTATCTTGTTTAAAATCTGCTTTTATCTTTTTTGAGGTAGTGTCTACAGGATAAAGAGCCGCTGGATAGGGATCAATACCCATATCTCTTAGTTTTTGGAGTTTTTCACGGCGTACTATTTCTAGTTCAGAAAGTTGCATAGGTTCATTTTAAATTAAAACTCACAAAGGTAGAATAAAATCAAAATCAATTTCAAAATATAAGATTAAAACAGGCAGTTGTGTGAAGTATCGTAACAAATGCACTGAAAAACCGTCTTATTTTACATTTATTTTTATCTTTAATTTTCTAAACAATTACCTATGAGTATTTGGCGAGTGATTTTATCCATTATTTTCCCACCACTGGCTGTGATCGATAAAGGTTGCGGGTCTGTTATTATCGTATTTATACTCACTTTACTGGGCTGGATACCAGGTGTTATTGCCGCTTTAATTATTTTAAATAATCCTAAAAGGTAGGTTGTTATTAAGATTAAAGAAATTATTAAACGACATGTAATTTGATTTTTTAGTCCTTTCCCTGTGTTTCTGGCGTTGCGTTACCATCTTTTTTTAAGGTAGATAATGACATATAAATTGATTTTCTCTTCATTCCTTATTGCAAGTTGCTGTTAATATTTAAAAATCAGCACCTATTACTTTAAGGTTGCTTTTATCTTTGCATAATGAACAAAAAAGTACTTTTTCAAGATTTAGGGCATAAGGATTATAAAGTTACATGGGAGTATCAAGAGCAGCTTTTTAAAGCCATTTTAGATACAAAAATCAAGAATAGAAGAGAAAATGCAGGACTTAAAACCGATAATCATTTGGTTCTTGTAGAGCATGACCATGTGTTTACACTAGGCAAAAGCGGTGATGTAGAGAATTTACTTGCAAACGAGCAATTACTACAAAGAATAGGAGCCACTTTTTACAAAATAAATAGGGGTGGTGATATCACCTATCACGGGCCAGGACAAATTACTGGCTACCCCATATTAGATCTAGAAAATTTTTTTACAGATATACACAAGTACCTGCGCTTCTTAGAAGAAATGTTTATAAAAATTCTAAAAGACTATGGACTTAAGGGCGAGCGCAGCCCTGGCGAGACAGGTGTATGGCTAGAAGTAGGAACACCTTTTGCGCGCAAGATTTGTGCACTAGGGGTGCGTGCCAGTCGCTGGGTAACAATGCATGGTTTTGCCTTTAATGTAAATACAGATTTGGGTTATTTTGATCATATCATTCCTTGCGGTATTCAAGATAAAGCCGTAACCTCGCTCGCTGCCGAATTAAAAAGAGAAATCCCTATAGAAGATGTAAAAGACAAAATCAAAAAGTATTTTACAGAGTTGTTTGAAGCAGAGTTGGTTGATCATGGGGTTTAAACTCTTTTGAGATATGTAAGAGCTAACTTTTATTGATTGGAAATATAGTTTGATACATCGCGGCATAGCATTCTCACCCTTGCCCTAAATATTAATTATTTTTAAAATGCTTATGGATTATTCCGCTTTCGCAAAAGCGAGACAAATCACAAACACCTAATAATTTAATAAAGTTTAAACATTCTGAAAAGAAAGCCAGCCGGTCTATTGTTTTATATTTGAGCTAAATCTTTAACCAAATGAAACATATCAATCAGCAGGATTTACAGAATTTTGAACGTTTTTACCGCGGTAATCTCGTCAATAGTATTACTGGTTTTAAAAGTGCTAATCTACTAGCAACGAGATCAAAAGCTGGTGTAGACAATGTTGCTATTTTTAGTAGCGTCACCCATTTAGGCAGTGATCCAGCGTTATTTAGTTTTGTGCAAAGACCATTGGGGTATGGAGTGGGGGATACGTATTATAATTTAAAAGAAACTGGAAAAATAAGCATTAATCACATTCCGATCTCTTTGATTAACAAGGCACATCAATGTAGTGCAAAATATGATGCTGCTGTTTCAGAATTTGACGAGTTGGATATTAATAAAATACAAAGACCAGATTTTGAGGTGCCGTTTGTAAAAAATTCACCAGTGCAACTAGCGGCCGAATATGTGAATGAATACTTTTTAAAAGAGAATAATTGCATACTTGTTATTTGTAAAATCACCGATATTTTTTTACAACCAGAACTTTTGCATACAGATGGATGGGTAGATCTAGGAAAAGCTGGTACTGTTACTATTAACGGTCTAGACGGCTATGCAGCTGCTAAAACTGACAAACGACTTTCTTATGCCCAAGTAGGAAAAAAGCTAGAAGAGCTGGATTTTTAAATCACTTTATTATTTGATTAAAGTTTTAAACTTACTTAGCGACTTACTACAAGTATTTGTTTTAACTTAATTCCATGACCCGCAATCAACATAATTTACCTACTAAAATTTGTCCCGTTTGTAATCGCGGCTTTACCTGGCGTAAAAAATGGGAAAAGAATTGGGAATCTGTAAAATATTGCAGTAAAAAGTGCAGCGGTAATAAATGATGTGACAACAATGTTTGTGATAAGTTGATCTTGTCATAAAGGTTTGATCATCAACAAGGAAAAAAATATAATTGCGATTAATTTTAAAACATCTTTAAAAATTTTAAAAGTATTAGTATGAATAACCTGGTTTGGTTTAGAAACGATTTAAGAGTAGAAGATCAACATAGTTTAAAAGCAGCCTGTGATAAAGGTGGTGATGTAATAGGCGTTTATTGTTTTGACCCGTTGTATTATCAAGAAAGCGATTTTGGATTAGATGTTGCAATACCACTACCTTTTGGTAAAACAGGTAAATACAGGGCTCAGTTTATCATAGAAGCATTAGTAGACCTGCGCAATAACCTTAAAAAGCACGGCATTCCATTACTAGTGTTTCATGCAAGTCCAGCAGCAGTCCTACCTCATGTTATTGAGAAATACAATATCTCAAATATATTTTTTCAAAAAGAGTGGACCCGTGATGAGGTGAAACAAGAAAAAGAATTGGGTAAAGCATTACAAAGCGATGGATTAAAAGATAAAGTAAAAGGTCACAGAGTATATGACCAGTTTTTATTTCATCCAGACGATGTTCCTTTTTCTAATTTTAATCGCATACCACGTGTTTTTACAGAGTTTAGAAAGGCATGCGAAAAGCAAAGCGAGGTGCAAAACCTAGTAAGTATTAAAAATTATATACAAAAACATCCAGCAGTAGAACCAACTAGTATTCCTACTTTAAAAGATCTAGGACTAGAACAAATTAAAAAAGACAGTCGCAGCGCTTTTCCGTGGGAGGGAGGCGAGACCACCGCCAGAGCAAGACTAGATCACTATTTTTGGCAAACTAAAAAACTTCAATACTATAAAAAAACTAGAAATGGTTTAATAGGGTTAGATTATAGCAGTAAATTCAGCGCATGGCTAGCGATAGGTTGTATATCGTCTAGACAAATTTATCACGAGGTAAAAAGATTTGAAAAAGAAATCAAGAAAAACCAAGATACCTATTGGTTAATATTTGAATTGATATGGAGGGACTTCTTTAAATATGTTTCTTTAAAACATAAAAACGAAATTTTTCAAATCGGGGGTATTCTAAAAACAGATTATGAATGGAAGTCTAGCGAGCGAGAACTACAAAAATGGATAGATGGTAAAACACACGAGCCATTTGTAAATGCAAATATGAAAGAACTTGCTGCAACGGGATTTATGAGTAACAGGGGTCGTCAAAATGTGGCCAGTTATTGGTCTATGCACAAAGAGCAGGACTGGCGTATAGGGGCTGCCTATTTTGAACATATTCTAATAGATTATGATGTGCATTCTAATTATGGTAACTGGATGTATAACAGTGGTGTGGGAAACGATCCTAGAAATAGAACCTTTAATATACAACTGCAAGCTAGTCGCTATGATGCACAAAATAAATATCAAAACCTCTGGCTGCAAGATGGACTTTTTTAAAGATTCTATCACCACACACATGTTCCTTAAAAAATAATTATGAAAACATTACGTCTAGTACTAGGTGATCAATTGAACCAGCAGCACTCTTGGTATAAAGAAGATCAAAAAAATAAGATCTATTTTATGGCCGAGATGCGACAAGAAACCGATTATGTAAAACACCATATACAAAAAGTAGTCGCCTTTTTTCTTTCTATGCGTGGTTTTCACTCTTGGCTAGAAAAAAATGACTGTAAATGTGTTTACTACAATCTGGACGATAAAAACAATACCCAGGATCTTGTAAAAAACTTGCAAGCCCTAATCAAAGAACACAAAATTGAAAAATTCGAATATCAAGCACCAGATGAGTGGCGACTAGACCAGCAATTAAAAGAATTTTGCAAGTCGCTAGCCATTGAGTGGCAAGGCTATGACACCGAGCATTTTTTTACCAAAAGAAAAGATGTAGAAACCTTTTTTAAAGGTAAAAAAAGATGGACCATGGAATATTTTTACCGCGATATGCGCAAGAAATATAACATCATGCTAGAAAACGATCAAGAACCCGAGGGCGGTAAGTGGAATTATGATCAAAGCAATCGCAACAAATGGGACGAGAAAACTGCCATCCCAAAAGAATATAATGTAAAAAAAGAGGTGTCAAAAATAACCGATCTTTTAGAAAAGGAAGGAGTAAAAACCATAGGTCGTATTGACGCCCAAAATTTTAACTGGCCCACAACAAGAGCCGAAGGACTAGAGGTTTTAGACTATTTTTGTGATCATTTGCTGGTACATTTTGGCGATTTTCAAGATGCGATGCACACCGACCAAGATTATCTTTTTCATTCTAGGTTAAGTTTTGCCATGAATAGCAAATTGCTTACACCACTAGAAGTGATACAGAAGGTGTTATCACGCTTTCGCGAAAGCGGAAAACCCCAAATAGACATCTCGCAAGTAGAGGGATTTATAAGACAAATACTGGGCTGGCGAGAGTTTATGCGAGGAATTTACTGGAGTAAAATGCCGGCATATCAAACTAAAAATGTGCTTGACAATCAAAACAAACTTCCTGATTTTTATTGGACTGGCGAGACAAAGATGAATTGCTTGAAACACTCTATCAATAATTCATTAGATAATGCATATGCTCACCACATACAGCGTTTAATGATTACAGGAAATTATGCCCTGCTCACCATGACCGACCCAAGTTATGTAGACGAGTGGTATCTAGGGGTGTATATAGACGCTATAGAATGGGTAGAAATAACCAATACTCGTGGCATGTCGCAATGGGCAGATGGTGGTATTGTGGCTACAAAACCCTATGTATCTAGTGGTAGTTATATCAATAAAATGAGTAATTATTGTAAAGGCTGTGCTTATAAAGTTACAAAAAAGAAGGCAGAAGATGACGCCTGTCCTTTTAATTCTCTATACTGGAATTTTCTTGCTGAAAAGAAAGAATACTTTAAGGACAATCAACGTATGAATATGATGATGGCGTTGCTTAAAAAAATGGATCCAGAATTATTATATATGCACCAGCAACGCGCCCAGATGGTAATAAACGAACCGACGAAATTTTAATCTATTTTTTCAAAAATAGATTATCTAATCATTATATACTGATAAATAATTCGAATTATTTAATACTTTAGCTCTTTAAACACAAATAATTATAAATTATTACTCTTTTTAATAGGTATACCCAAATAATTAAGTTAATATTTTGGGTTTATTGATTAAAAAATATGTTGTGAGAAATATATTTTAATTTGTTTGTGTAATATGCGTCATCATTTAATATTCAGTATTTTTAGGCATATGTTGCGGTAGCATAAATAGCAATTTGTTTCATATTTTATTAGTAGTTGCACTTGTTGTTATCTTTATAAATATCATTTGTGGTAGAATAATGTAATTATTTCAAAAGGCAGTTTTACTGTAGATAAATAATATTTTTATTTTTTACAAACAAACAATTAACAAAAGCAAAACCGCCCCATTTTAAATAGGGCGGTTTTTTTGTGGGCTAATTCAAATCTACTTTAAAAATACTGCTGTAAACGACTATCTATCAAGATTCTATTAAATACCGAATAGTAGACTAATCTCAACGAGCGTCGTTATACTTGCTGTATTTTTATTTATTGTACATTAAATGCAAAGGTTACTTCTATATCTGTTTCACCACCTGCACCTGTTAACGTACCATCATTAGGTTTGTTAGGCAGGTGACGTAAAACAATAGTTAAATTACCATTGCCAGCAGCACCAGTGCTGAAGGTAGTTTCAACACCTAGTGGATTTCCGTTACCGTCAGCATCATCTTTTGTGATTGATACTCCAGCTGTTGTTGTGATATAAAACACCTCATGTTCATCATCTTCTTCAATTACCTCGTTGGTAATGTCTTCAACTGGTGAAACCGATTCATTAAGAAATGTGATATTACCTTCATAAGTAGCGTTTGCATTAATTGTTCCTACTACATTTTGCACAGCAGCGCCTGGACCATCACCATCTATGTCAGTATAAGTAAAAATCACTTGATTAGTAGGGTCGGCAGTATTAGTAAGTTCTAATTCTACTGTGGTGATCAATTCCTCTTCATTAATGATAACAACATCATCGTCATCACTACAAGATGTGGTCATTACCATTGCAAATGCAACAGCGGCAAGCGGTAAAAAATTCTTCATTTTCTTCATTTTGTTATTTGTTAAAAGTTATAAATTAATTGGATTTGCAAGTCTCGACCTACTTCGTTTGCATAAAAACGTTGTCGGTTAAGGTAATTGCGGTACTCGGTATTTAATAAATTGTTTACGGTAAGGTTGATTTTAGTATTCGCTTTCGCGAAAGCGTAGCCTACACCAACATTCCAAAGGGAAAAAGCTTCTGGCGTTCCAGAGATATCTACAACTGTGGTGATTAAGTCGCCTTGATTATTGGGAATGGTTACCGAAAAATTGTTGTCAGGAAATCTATTTTGTTGAAAAACAGATTGATTAGAGATCCTGAAGTCTAGGTTTTTTATAAAAGCATTATACCAGGTAATCTGGGATTGTATTTGAATCGGTGGCATGTCTATCAGTGCAATGTTTTTACTGGTATCTGTGCCGTTTATATATGAAAAATTAGTCTCTAATCGCAACAGCTTTTGATTTTTAAAGTCAGTTTGTGTGGTTGTTTGCTCTTTAATACTATCTCTAGCGCTAGTATAAAAATCATAAGAAGCATGGGCGTCGATTCCATAAAGTCTTGCATTTATTTGCTCATATTGAAACACTGGAAACGCACCCCTTATAGTGGTTTCTATACCATCTGGAATTAATTGTATAAAATCATTTACAAAATTGATATATGGGTTAATCTCTACATCTAGAGGTCCTTCATTAGCATGAAGTGTGGCATTTATTTTATAAGATTTTTCTTTATTTAAATCTAGTTTTCCTAATTCTATGGTCGCTAGAGCATGATGCAATCCATCACTAAATAGTTCGCTGGGATTGGGCGCACGATTTGCGCTGCTTAAATTTAATCCTATATCATAGTGTCCATTAATAAGGTATTTTGTTCCTGCGGTAAATGCAAAAAGGTCGTATTGGAAAACAGGATTGGTTTTTATTTGGTTTCCTTCTCTACCTAGTTCAAAATTTGGGAAACTTTGATCATATCCTAAATCTTCCCAGCGGCTTTGAAAATAAAATTTTGTTGCGTTAATATTATAATAATCATATCGCAATCCTGCATCTAGCACCCATTTTTCAGATGCATTATGGGTAATACTTGCAAATGCGCCTACTTTATAGGCGTCATAATCTGGTATTAGTCTTCTTACCCCTGTACTTGCATCTGGTCTATTAGTTTGATACATATAATCCACTCCAGCCTCAATAGTGGTATTTTCATAAGTATCCATTAGCGAGTAGATACTTACATTTTGAGTTAGTAAATCAATGTCTAGAGATGCGCGACCTGCATTATCTCCTATTCTTATGTCATATTCTTTACGGTTATTAAATTGCAGGGCATAGTCCATGATGATTTTACCAAATCCAGCAAAACGTTTATAGGCATTTAATTGTAATCCATGGTGTGCTACTTCTTGTTTAGGCGGGTCAATATTATAAGAGAAATCGTTTATAATCAATGGTTGCCTAGAATTAATACTGCGCACAAGATCGCTGGCACTTCCTATATGCGAGGGTCTTAATATCCCAATTTGTGAATTATAAAATGAATATTTGACACTTGCACCATATTCAAAAGTTTTAAAACCAGCACCCACGCTTACTGCCGTAGTTTCACTCCCTGTGTTACTCAATACATAATCTGGGGCTTCAAAATCGCCCAGTTTTTTGTAGGTAAGTGTTGCTTGCTGGTACCAGCCAGATGCTCGGTAATTATTTACGGTGGTTGTAGCGCTACCACCGCGACCATTAGATTGTCCTTGTAAAATGGCATGACCGCGCAGTGTGTCTTTGGCAATAATTCTTGCTGGGTGTATAAGGATGGTGCCGCCTATGGCATCGCCGCCATAACGCAAGGCACTTGCTCCTTTAACAATTTCAATATTGCTGGCGCTATTGATATCGATGTTGGGTGCATGTTCTATACCCCATTCTTGATCTTGCTGGCGCAGGCCATTATTAACGATGGCCACACGGCTACCATACAACCCGTGAATCACTGGTTTTACAACACTATTACCTGTTTTAAGTGAACTAACACCAGGAACGGTGGCAAGTGCGTCTCCTAATGTAGCGCCACTATATTGTTGTATGGTTTCTGTCAAAATTCTTGTGCTAGCTTGTGTGCTGTTGCGATCCTCGTGTACATCTGCAATAACTTTTACTTCTTCTAGATCGTTAATGTGATGTTCTAATTTTATGTTTAAAGTTTTGTTTTGAGTTATTATAATATCAAGCGTTTTGGTATCACAATCATAATGCGACACACTTAAACTGTAAGACCCTGGACATAAGCCTTTTATTTCATAACTGCCATCTGTAGTAGATGTAAATGTCTTTTGTAATTGCACAACATAAATTTGTCCAAATGCCAAAGGATTAGAGTCATGAAAATCTGTGATGTTACCTTTAAGCACCAGATTACAATCTTGTGCCTGAACGTAACAAAAACTGATAATAACAGCAATTGCAACTAGTGGGTTACGTAACATGGTAGAAATTTAATATTACTTATTAGATCAATATTTGCAGTAGCAAATCTTATGAATGATCTTATAATTACAGGGATTTTACAAATACTTCTTATACACGTTTATGTGTATTAAAAATGTGCAAGCATTCATCAAACTAAAATTTGATCATGCAGCTATTAAAAAATGTAAGGTTACCTGTTCTTAAATACTTTTAAGAAAGTGGTGGGGGGCGTGTTGTGTGAGTAGTTGATTGAGAGCTTTTTTTAAAAACAACTATGTCTTTAAAAATTTGATTGTTAAGATGTATGTTTTCTATTACATCAAATGAAATTTGATCAGTAAGATCAAAGTTTTGTGATTGAAGATCATGTGCTAAAACACATATATTACATTCAATACTATCGTCACTATCCTCATGAGAAAATTCATGAACAATTGAGAGTTGCACCGCTGTAAATAGCAGCAACAATAATGATGTAATTATTTTTTTAAATTTAAACACTTGCAAATGTAAGAGGTAATTGTCTTAAATCTTTCTAAAAATTATAAAAAGAAATTCCACACAAGTCCAAAGCGTATGGTAAAGTCACGATATGGATGCCGTGGTGCACTAAAGTAATCTGTATTACTACTAAATAAATTATTAGCATGTTCTAGCTTAAAGAATATTCTAGTTTGTCGGATTTTGGCATTCACAAATAAGTCAATTAATGGAAAATCACCTAGTTTTTCTGTGTTTTGACTATAAAACTCTCCTAAAACAGGATCGTACCCATCCATATAATAAGAGGTAAAATATTTAGCTGTAATACCCGTTTGGAGTAGTAGAGCGTTTTTAAAAAATCTGTTTTTGTAGTAAAACGTACTGCGAGTAGTAATATCTGGTACGTTAATGATATTATCGCTTTGTCCCACGTTTTGATACATCAATGTATTATCAAATCCAAAATATCGTAAAAAAGTAACATCTTTATTTAGCTTCACCTTAAGATAGGTAATATCTCCATCTGCTTGAATTGGGGTCGCATTATATCCTGTAATTTCATTGACTGAGTTTGTAACAAGACTTTGCAATAAATACACATGGTCTTGTATTGTAGTAAAAGTAATTTGAGCGTTGACGTATTTTTTTGAAGTAATATTAAAATCTAGTTCCTGTTTTTTAATGTTGTCAAAGTTGTTTTGCCAGTTGTAATTTAAATAGTCGCTTTGATGTAATAAATACATAAAATCTGGTGCACTAGAACTTATAGCAACTCCTGCCTGAATAGCAATATCTTTAAATCTATAAGATGCAGTCCCATTTAGATACTGACCATCAAGATCACCTGCTATATTAATGCCGCCAGTAGCATTTATATCAAATTTTCCTATTCGTTTGGCAAACTCTGCTTTAAACTGATACAATTCACCTATCAATCTGTTTGTAATCAAACCACTGCTTTGATTAATAATACGGTCATAGCCATAGTTGTATTTGTGTCTAGAGATTCCCGCTTTAAAAAAACCAAAAATATGGTGTTCATAAATGGCACCCGCTTCAATCATTCCTTCTTCTAGGTTTGTTTTATCTTGCAGATTTGCAGCTACATAGGCTTCTCCTAAAAAGGCTTCATCAGCGCTTGCATGCGAGAATCTATAAAACTTGTCTTCATAATAAGCCTTGTTATAAATCCTGCCACTGTAATAAGAGGTACTGTCTTTTTTTCTTATTAATTCATAATCATGATCTATATAGAAACGTTTACCATCTAGCAGGCTTTCAGCGCCTACAAGATTTGATTCTAAACGACCCCTATCATTAAAACTTTCATCATTATCAATAAAACCTTGTAAATTACTACTTTCTATACCGCCATTTTCTTCATTTAAATGATCTTGAAAAACAGTGTGTAACCTCAATCTATAGCGTTTATTTTTTGAGGTAAAGTTAGAGGTGAATTTAAAATTTCCAGAACTAGTGAGGGTGTTGATATAATTACCAGCACTGCGCACCCCTTTATAACTAATAGAAAAATTGAATTGTGGTGATAGGTTTGATGTAAAAAGTGCCTCTAGCTGCTGGCCTTGATTAACTACCGTTTTAAAATACAAATCTGATAATGGAGTAGGAACATAGTAATCAAAAATATCATCTATTTCATAATAATTTTGATGTCTCGCTCTAGATCCCATTCTCGGGGAGAGCAGGTTCATATCAAAGCTTTTACCCAGCTGGTTGTATGGTTGTCCTACATTATGAAAGGGCATTAATTCAAAATCGTCTTTACGTAGGTAATTAAATTTAAAATCTTTTGCCATGGTAAGCGTGGTGTCTAGATGAACGGTGTCACGCTTTTGTGAGATTATTAGGTAATCTGTAATAGGTGGTTTTTCTCCTTCTACATTAACTTCTTTATTATTGATGGGTCTATTAGGGTCACCCATCGTCCCATTCTGTAAGGGTAATTTTTCTCGTTGTGCAAAAAGCACTAAAGGCATCAAGAAAAATAATAAGAAAAAATGTTTCATAAGGGTTACTACATACAGGTTTCAAAAGTACTACCTATTTTAATCATAAAAGGACGAATAAGAAACGTTTTTAATTAGACCTTGTTATGTATTTTTGAAATCATTTGATAGACTGATCATATGTTTTTGAGCAATATTAGCAACTTTGTTCAAACTATTATTGCAAATAGTACAATTCAATAAATTAACTTTAAGTCTTGTAATACATTTAAAGATTCAAGTATGCTCTTACATCAAATTCATAAAAATATCATAGAATGCGGTACAGACGAGGCAGGCCGTGGTTGCCTTGCAGGTCCAGTAACTGCCGCGGCTGTAATATTGCCACAAGATTTTGAATGTGAATTATTAGACGATAGTAAGAAGCTTTCGCGAAAGCGTAGATATGAACTAAGAACATTGATAGAGCAGCAAGCACTAGATTATCACGTGTCGCATGTGGCGATGGATAAAATTGACGAGATTAATATTTTGCAAGCTAGTATTCTTGCCATGCACCAGGCCATAGATGGATTAAAGTTGCGACCTAAACATATCGCAGTCGATGGAAATAAATTTAAGCCTTATCAAAAAGTACCTGCTACCACCGTTGTAAAAGGTGATGGAAAATATTTACATATTGCCGCAGCATCTATTCTTGCAAAAACTTATAGAGACGATTTTATGTTATTACTATCCCAACAGTACCCAGATTATGACTGGCAAAACAATCAGGGCTACCCTACAAAAAAGCATCGCGATGCAATTAAAAAGTATGGTATTACTCCATATCATCGCCTCACTTTTAAGTTGCTACCAGACCAACTGATATTAGATTTATAAGTTGTTGCAGTTTGTATCGTTTAAGTGTAAGAACCTATATATTTTTGTTGTTTAAACTTTATATCTATGCGCCATTTGATCCCCTTACTTATCATCTTTTTTACAATTGTTGCATGTAATGAAGATCACGAGGTAAAAAATAATTTAATCGGTCACATTCCTACAGGTGCCCAGATGATTGTTCATGTAGAAGAAATCGACGATTTGAGTCAGTTTTTTACCACAAACGAGTTGTATGCAAAATTATCAGGACTTGCTCGCATCCAAGAATTAAAAAAAGCCAGCTCTTTTTTAAAAGATTATAACCTTAATGGCGAGTCTTTAATCGCATTGAATATTGAAGGTAAAAATAAGGCAGTTGTTACTTTAATTACAGCACCCATTGAACAAGAAGTAGACGCTACTAACGCTACCTCAATTATAGACTATAACGGGGCTAAAATCACAGAAACTAAAAATCCCAGTGGTAGATATTATTCTTTAAATCACAATGGGGTACACCTTGCCAGTAATTCTATCTTAATTATTGAAAGTTTGGTGCGCCGCAATGTAGCCGATTATATTTTTGATGGCGGTTTTGAGCATATTTATAAAAGGACTAAAAAGGGAAATACCTTTTACATAAAGGCGTCTCACAAAAGCTGGTTAGAGCAATTTCTATTAGGCAATCATATAAATATTAATGGCAATCATGCACAATGGTATCAACTAGAAACTACAGCCAGCAGCAGTTCTTTTCAACTAGACGGGGTGATTACTTACCTCGATAGTTTAAAAATGGATCATGACCTTTATAATAAATTAGAGGCAGTAGAAAATCAAATTCAAAATATCGTGCCTAGTGGGTTGCGCAGCTTAAAAACGGTTACTTATAAAAAACCTGCACAGCTCATAGATAATTTAAAAAGGTATCACAGTAGTGATATAAAAGTAGGAAGTCGGCTTTTACAATTGCTTGATAATACCCAAGAAATGGCAGAATTACAACTAGAAAATACCAGCGCATTGGTTTTTACGCTCCGGCCGTATGAAGAGCTTTTTATAGATCTTGACAGTCTTTCAAAAGCCAAGGTTACCTATCGAGATCAAATGATTTATGAGCTGGTAAAGCCTTTAGAAACATATGCCATACAACCCCTAGTACAATCCAAATCCTATGCATTTACTACAATTATAGATCAACATCTTATTTATGCAACAGCTGTAGAAACACTAGAAGAGGTTATTTCTAATTATCAAAACAAAACAGTACTAGGGCAGCAGCAATGGTATATGGATGCAAGTCAAAATTTAAGCACTAGCAGCAGTTTGCTAAAAATTACCAGCCTTAAAGAATTAAAAGAACTAGCAAAAAATAAATCTAAAGAAGACTTAAAAATCATCAATCAAATGGATGAAAACTTTTTTCCATTAATGATTAGTCAATACGTTCATGAAGACGAGTATGCGCATTATCACTTTTTAGTTCCCTTTAATAGTAAAAATAACAACCAGCTGCAGGTAAGTCAGTTGGGTGTTTTTAAAGCAAATTCAAAAATTATTTCTGGTCCGTTTTTATTCCCTAATCACCTCAGTAAAAGGCATGATATTGCTGTACAAGATGAACAATTTGTATTACACTTGCTATCAGATACGGGTAAAAAATGGTGGAGTAGGCCGCTGGATGGACCTATTTTGGGAGAAATTCAAGTTGCCGATGCCTATAAAAATGGCCGTAAACAAATGGCATTTGCTACTAGCAAGTCGGTATATTTTATAGACAGAAATGGAAAAGACGTTGCTTCCTATCCTAAAAATTTTAAAGATCAAATCACACAACCTTTAAGTGTTTTTGATTATGATAACAATCGGGATTACAGGTTTTTAGTCACACAAGGCAGTGACATGCTGTTGCTAGATAAAAATGGCGCATCAGTCAGTGGTTTCAACTATAAAAAAGCTGCTGCGATTACTACACAACCTAAACATTTTAGAGTGGGTGATAAGGATTATATCGCTTTTGCGAAAGCGGACAACACCATAGCAATTTTAAATAGAACTGGCGACTCTAGAACAAATGTTAAAGATAAACTTACCTTAGTCAGTGATTTATTTTTCTTTAAAAATAAGATAGTCGCAATGACCAATAAGCAACAAATAGCTGAGGTAAATCTGGCCAATGGAAAAATTTCTTTGTCAGAAGCCTATAAGTCAAACAGTCGTCTAGAAGCAAATGCTAATGTAAAACTAGTACAAGATAACAATACCATATTCATCAATGATAAAAAAGTAACCTTGCCTTATGGTACTTATTTAGATGCAAAATTGATGCGCTTACCTAGCGGTGATTTCATTTATGTTACTGATGTGGGTGAAAATAAAGTTTATGTATTAGATAAAAATGGCGAGATAATACCTTCTTTACCAGTATACGGAACATCAAATAATGCAATTGCACAATCAAAGAACAGATACCTAGTCACACTAGATGGCAGCGATGTGATCATTTATAAATGGTAAGGATTATTTTTTTTAGAGAGAGGTGTTTTAAATTGTAATAGGTAAATAATATCCATTATTTATTGCGCACTTTAATAGAGATACTCTGTGATTATTGATGCTGAAATGGATAAATCTAATTATCATATCATGCAGTATTTTAAAGTTATCCCTCACCCTAAAAGACGACACTACACAAAGAAAAAGAATGACAAAACAAATAATATTGCGACAAGAAACACAAGACGACTTTAAAGAAGTTTTTGAAGTTAATCATACTGCTTTCGGACAGGATAACGAAGCAAAATTGGTGGACGCTTTAAGAAAAAATAAGACAGTTTTTGTTCCAGAACTTTCAATTGTAGCAACTTTTGACAATAAAATAGTTGGACATATTTTGTTCACTAAAATCAACATAAAAGACGACAAAGAAAACCTGAAAGAGAGTGTAGGTCTTGCACCAATGGCTGTTAGACCTGAACTTCAAAAAAGTGGAATAGGCGGACAACTAATCAGAAAAGGATTTGAAGTAGCAAAAGAATTAGGTTTCAAATCTGTAATCGTTTTGGGACACGAACATTATTATCCAAAATTCGGATTTGAACCAGCCGAAAAATGGAATATCAAAGCACCGTTTGACGTTCCTTCAAATGTTTTTATGGCTATTGAATTGGCAACTGACGGACTTAAAAACATATCGGGGACAGTTGTTTATCCGAATGAATTTGAAACAGTATGACAAGACAAAACACCACTGAAAAAGAAGGGAGAAGGCATAACATCACCTATACGCAAGCAGGGGTTTCGTGCTTCGTAGGACAGGAAAGTGGTAAATTTAAAGTTCAGTTCTTCGTAGGAAGTTCAGTGGTAAAAATCCCTGCCTGCGTATAGCTGAGAACCGTTTTCCTTAATATTTAATATACATTTTAGAATAATATAAACAATGGACAAGAATTAAAAAGTTACTTTTGCATGCAATAAAATTTTATTGCATGATTTCTCACGATTCTAAGTTTCTAGGTGAAGGTTTTACCTATGATGATGTGCTTCTAGTACCAGCCTATAGCGAGGTTCTTCCTAGAGAAGTAAGTATAAAAACAAAATTCACAAAAAATATAACGCTCAATGCACCAATTATTTCTGCTGCTATGGACACAGTTACAGAAAGTCGCATGGCTATTGCTATGGCACAAGAGGGCGGGATAGGTATTCTACATAAAAACATGTCTATAGAAGCACAGGCTCAAAAAGTACGCCGTGTAAAACGTGCAGAAAGTGGCATGATCATCGACCCAGTTACACTCACACAAGTTGCTACAATAGGAGATGCAAAAGCCATTATGAAGGAGCACGGTATAGGTGGCATACCTATTATTGACGAAGAGGGTTATATTAAGGGTATCATCACAAATCGCGATTTGCGTTTTGAAAAAAATAATGAAAGATCGGTTAGTGAGGTAATGACCTCTAAAGACCTTGTTACTGCAAAAACAGGAACATCGCTACAACAAGCCGAGATCATATTACAACAGCACAAGATTGAAAAGCTACTAGTAGTAAGTGACGATGGCAAGCTAGAAGGTTTGATCACCTTTAGGGATATTACAAAACTTACCTTGCAGCCCAATGCAAATAAAGACCTGTACGGTCGCCTGCGCGTGGCAGCAGCAATAGGTGTTACTGGCGATGCAATAGAAAGAACAACAGCACTAGTTGCTGCGGGGGTTGATGCTGTGGTCATAGACACCGCTCATGGTCACACAAAAGGTGTGGTAGAAGTATTAAAGATGGTTAAAAAGGCATTTCCTAATCTAGATGTAGTAGTAGGCAATGTAGCTACTGCCGAAGCAGCAAAATACCTTGCAGATGCCGGTGCAGATGCGGTAAAAGTAGGGATAGGACCAGGATCTATTTGTACCACAAGAGTAGTAGCTGGTGTAGGTTTCCCTCAATTAAGTGCCATTATGGAAGCTGCCCACGCCTTAAAAGGTACCGGCATCCCTGTAATCGCAGATGGTGGTATAAGGTACACCGGTGACATTCCTAAAGCCATTGCAGCTGGAGCAGATTGTGTGATGCTAGGCTCTATGCTAGCGGGTACTACAGAATCGCCTGGCGAAACCATCATTTATGATGGTCGTAAGTTTAAATCATATCGTGGTATGGGGTCGGTAGAAGCTATGCAGCACGGTTCTAAAGACCGCTATTTTCAAGATGTTGAAGATGATATTAAAAAACTAGTGCCAGAAGGAATTGTAGGGCGCGTGCCGTATAAAGGCGATTTGATAGAAAGTATGACACAGTTTTTAGGAGGTTTGCGCGCAGGAATGGGTTATTGCGGGGCAAAAGATATCGAGACACTTAAAGCAACAGGTCGATTTATCAAGATTACCGCTGCGGGAATGATGGAAAGCCATCCGCATGATGTGACAATTACAAAAGAAGCGCCCAATTATAGTAGATAAATTATGAAGATTATTTGCATAGGCAGGAATTACACAGAGCATATTAAAGAACTCGCAAATGAAAAACCAATCGATCCAGTTGTTTTTTTAAAGCCAGATACCGCATTGCTATTACAAAAACAACCTTTTTTTATACCACCATGGACAAACGATGTGCATCATGAAGTAGAGGTAGTGGTTAAAATAAACCGTGTAGGTAAGTACATAGATCAAAAATTTGCACATAAATATTATGAAGAGATAGGTCTAGGGATAGACTTTACCGCAAGAGATGTGCAACAACAACTTAAAGAAAAAGGCTTGCCTTGGGAAAAAGCAAAAGCTTTTGACGGTGCCGCAGTGATTTCAGAGCAGTTTATAAATAAGAGTGAATTACCAGAAATGGATCAATTAGATTTTCAACTATTTAAAAATGGTGTGTTGCAACAAGATGGTAACACCTCGCACATGTTGTGGAAAATTGACGAAATCATTGCCTATGTTTCTCAATATTTTACCTTAAAAATAGGAGATTTGATTTACACAGGTACACCTGCTGGGGTTTCTAGTGTAAAAGAAAATGATATACTTACTGGTGTCTTGCACGGCAGGCAACTTTTTGAAATAAAAGTTAAATAAGAACATCTCTACAGGTATTATTTGCAACGAGAATCCTTAATTATTGTTGTGAATTACACTTTTCAGTACCCATTTTCAATAAACCATCCTTTGATTAAACTCTATTTTAAACATTAAAAACACAGCCAGATGAAAGCGACTATAATTACCATAGGTGATGAAATTCTTATAGGTCAAATTGTAGATACAAATTCGGCATGGATGGCACAAGAGCTCAATAAAATAGGGGTGCGGGTGCATGAAATCATATCTATAAGTGACCAGCGAGATCATATTTTGTCCGCTTTCGCGAAAGCGGAATCGCAATCAGACATCGTGCTAATAACTGGTGGTTTAGGCCCCACTAAAGATGATATTACTAAATCTACCATTTGCGAGTACATGAAGGACGAGTTGGTACTAGACCAAGAGACGCTGGACCATATCACACAATTATTTGCAAAGTATGTAAAAGATCCGCTTGTGGCAATGAATGAGGCACAAGCCATGGTGCCCTCAAAAGCTATTCTTATAAAAAATCATTATGGCACTGCGCCAGCAATGTGGTTGCAACATAACGAGGTTATATTTGTAAGTATGCCTGGTGTGCCATTTGAAATGAAGGAAATCATGACTGGTGGTGTATTGCCCAAAATTAAAGAATTACCCAATCTACCTTACATATATCACAGAACGATATTAACTGCGGGACAGGGTGAGAGCACCATTGCATTGAGAATAGAAGAATGGGAAAACCAGCTGCCAGAGCATATAAAACTAGCTTACTTACCAGGTTTGGGTGCTGTAAGGTTGCGATTATCTAGTTTTGGAAAGCATAAAGATATTGTAATAAAGGCTGTAGATGATCAGGTGAAGGCCTTATATCCGTTGATAGATGATATAATTGTAGGAGAAAGCAATGTAGAAAGTCTAGTAGACCAAGTAAGTCGTCTTTTTAAAGCACAAGGAAAAACCCTTGCTACAGCAGAAAGTTGCACTGGCGGTAGGATAGCCAACTTAATTACAGAAATACCCGGGGCATCAACTTTTTTTAAGGGCAGTACCATAACCTATGCGACAGCATCAAAAATAGACGTCCTAGGTATTGACCCATCACTTATACAGGCGCATACAGTGGTGAGTGAACAGGTGGCGCAAGCCATGGCAGTAGCGGTAAAAAAGCTTTTTAAATCAGATTTTGCAGTAGCGACCACAGGCAATGCTGGTCCTTTAAAAGGTGATAGTGATGCGCCTGTAGGAACGGTTTATATAGGTTTAGCTACTGAAAATGAAAGTTTTGCGTTAAAATTTATGATGGGAAATTATAGAGAACGAGTGATAGAAAAGACCGTAAATAAGTCTTTTGAATTGCTGCAAAAAGAATTATTAAAAAAGGCTTTAAAATAGTCTTGTGAGATCAAATAAATTATCGTTATTTTGCAATCCGATTTAAAATTATAACAATCATGTCTCGAGTTTGTGAACTTACTGGAAAAAAAGCAATGACGGGGAACAATGTTTCCTTTGCCATGAATAAGACTAAACGTAAATTTAACGTTAATTTGTTCAAAAAGAAATTTTATTTACCAGAAGAAGATAAGTGGGTTACCCTTAAAGTATCTGCTAGAGCATTAAAAAACATCAACAAAAAAGGAATTACTCAAGTAATTAAAGATGCCCGTGCAAATGGGTTCTTAACTAAGTAATTTTATAAAGCTTATATAAGATGGCAAAAAGTAAAGGAAATAGAATACAAGTTATTCTGCAATGTACAGAGCATAAAGAATCTGGTATGCCAGGAATGTCTCGCTACATCACTACAAAAAACAAGAAAAATACGCCTGATCGACTTGAAATTAAAAAATTCAATCCGGTTTTAAAGCGCATGACTGTTCATAAAGAAATTAAATAATTAAGACATGGCAAAGAAATCAATCGCATCCCTACAGACAGGTAACATAAGATTAACCAAGGCAATCAAAATGGTAAAATCTCCTAAGACAGGAGCTTACACTTTTGTAAGTGCTATCATGGCTCCAGATTTAGTAAATGATTTCTTAAACAAGAAATAATTAAATCAAAATTACTTTTAAAACCGCTCTTAATTTTAAGAGCGGTTTTTTTTTGTATACGTTATTTAAGCAGTCAATGTAGTTTTATAATCGTATCCTAGTTCAAAGAATTGAATACTTGTGAATTTGTAATGATTTAGTAATGTGTTGTTAATACTATCATATCATAAATGTTTTATGTCATTATCGTTTGTCAATTTACTTTAAATAGCAAGATCATTTTAAGTAACAATACTAGCAGATTTGTGCTGCAAAATTATTTTTAGTTTTGAATGTCGTAAATATTTTTGAATTAATTTTCAGTTATAAGCTCACTATACAAATGTTTACTGCTGCCGCCTAACAATCATTTTTAGTTTTATGCTTAATCGTATTTAGATGTTTAAAGTTGTGTATATGTTTTATCTTTCAAAAATGTAGCATTGTCATTTCATAACCAGGCACGACCGATTTCAAATTAAGCCTTTCTTTCATTACTAAAAGTAAAGCATCCTTGTTTTTTGCTTGAACACAATTATTTTAATACAAATGTCACATAAGTAAATATAATTAACAAAGCTTAATTTTATCTCACTTCATTCTCGCTTTATTCATTTCAAACGTTATAATTGTAAGTAACTTTCTTATTTTTGTTTTCATTCTTAATAAATCATGAGTTTTTTCAAAAAAATATTTTCTAAAGAGAAAAAAGAAACCCTAGACAAAGGGCTGCAAAAATCTAAAGCCAGCTTTTTTGATAAACTAGGAAAAGCAGTTGCAGGTAAATCAACTGTAAATGCAGATGTTCTAGATGATTTAGAAGATGTCCTAATATCTAGTGATGTAGGTGTCGCAACAACGGTAAAAATTATCGATCGTATTGAGGCTCGAGTTGCAAAAGATAAATACCTAGGAACATCAGATTTAAACCAAATCTTAAGAGAAGAGATTGCTGGTTTAATGAGTAAAGTAAACCAAGGCGATGCTACAGATTTTGTGATCCCTAATATTGATGGTCCTTATGTAATGATGATTGTAGGTGTAAATGGTGTTGGTAAAACGACCACTATAGGTAAACTTGCTTACCAACTTAAAAAGGCAGGTTATAAAGTTGTACTGGGTGCGGGTGATACCTTTAGAGCTGCTGCTGTTGATCAACTGGATATTTGGGCACAACGTGTAGGTGTAGAAATTGTCAAACAAGCAATGGGCAGTGATCCTGCTAGTGTTGCATTTGATACACTGCAAAGTGCTGTTGCCCAAAAAGCCGATGTTGTCTTACTGGATACCGCTGGTCGACTGCATAACAAGGTTAATTTAATGAATGAGCTTTCTAAAGTTAAACGGGTGATGCAAAAAATCATTCCCAATGCGCCACATGATGTAATGCTCGTCCTAGACGGGTCTACTGGTCAGAATGCGTTTGAACAAGCAAAGCAATTCACTGCATCTACAGAAGTTACAAGTCTTGCAGTTACAAAATTAGATGGAACAGCAAAGGGTGGTGTAGTAATAGGGATTTCAGATCAATTTCAAATTCCTGTTAGATATATAGGTGTAGGAGAAGGTCTTGAAGACCTGCAAGTATTTAATAAAGTAGAATTTGTAGACAGTTTTTTTAATTAAATTTAGGCTCTATATTTCATATTCGTTTGAATATAAAGTGATCAATAAGTTGTAATCATTTTTGTTTGTTTTCAAGTTCCACAAATTCAAAATACGGGTATTTTACCTTTTAATTTATTTATGATTGTTGCTTCTTTACCATCTAGTAACATTATTAAAATAAAACTATCCATATTATTTTATTGCCTGTATGAAAAACCTATACGTCCTTTTTCCAATATTATTTTTAGCATGTAAATCTGCCGAAACTCCTGTAACACCATCGGTTGATGATTTTAGAGAGTTTAAAGTGCTTGATTCTAAATATGTAAGTAAAGATGCTGTTTTTGGCGATTTGTTAGATGATGTTGTTCGCTTTCGCGAAAGCGAAAAACTTAACCCATTTATCCTAGAAAAGAGTATCCCGCAAATCCAACGTTCCATCGCATGTGGGCAATTTTCCTATCGACAATTAGCACTCTTTTATTTACACAGGATTTATAAGTATGATAGAGAAAATAGCAAATCACTTAATGCTGTGATTTCTTTAAATCCGCTTGTGCTTGAACAAGCTGATGCTGCAGATAGGGATTTAGATATTATGAGGGCAAAAGGTGTCTCTCCACCTATTTATTCTATTAAAGGCATGCCTATTTTATTAAAGGACAATATAAACACAATTGCGATGCCTACCACGGCTGGTGCGGCAGTGTTAATTGACAATAGACCAGCAGATGATGCTGCAATAGTTTCTCTTTTAAAGCAAAAGGGTGGGATCATTTTGGGCAAGGCAAATTTAAGTGAGTGGGCTTACTTTTTCTGTGGCGATTGTCCTAGTGGATATAGCGCTGTGGGTGGGCAAACCTTAAATCCTTATGGAAGAAAAATGCTAGACACAGGAGGTTCTAGCAGCGGTAGTGGTGTGGCTGTGGCAGCAAATTTTGCGGTTGCAGCAATAGGTACAGAGACTGCTGGGTCTATACTATCACCAGCCTCTCAAAACAGTGTGGTAGGTTATAAACCTACTGTAGGTACTTTTAGTGCTACTGGTATTGTGCCTATTTCTAGTTATCTAGATACAGCTGGCCCTATGAGTAAAAATGTGGTTGATAATGCCATTCTATATCAGGCGCTAGGTGCTCCTGTTGAAATGATTGATGAAAAAGGAGCAAACACTTTTGAAACAGCCTCTTTAAAAGGAGTGCGTCTTGCATTCTGGTCATCTTTTAAAGAAAATAAAAATTATGCTGCGGCTATTAAGGATCTTAAAGCTCTAGGTGCCGATCTTATAGAAATAAGTGACAATAATCCGCGTTTGAATGGTTTTTTAAAACTGCTTAATCTAGATATGAAAAAAGACTTACCTACTTATTTATCTCGTAATGCTAGTGCAAAGTATGAAGGATGGGATGTGGCAGCTGTAATGGAATGGAATAAGAAAGATTCTGTTAGGTCAATGCCTTATGGTCAAAGTTTGTTTAAAGGCATTGTAAATGAATCCCCACTATCTGATGAAGCTTTACAAGATTTTAAAACTGAACTTACAGCAACGGCGCAAGGTTATTTTAATACACTTATCAAAAAGCACCAGCTAGATGGTTTTGTTTCTATTAATAATTATACTGCAGGTGTTGCCGCTGTTGCTTTTTTTCCTGCTATGACCATTCCTATGGGGTATGATGAAAAGGGACAGCCTTATGGTCTTACCTTTATTGCTCCCTATAAAAAGGATGCCTTACTTTTTAATTGGGCTAGCGCCTATGAAAAAGCAACAATGCATAGGGTTTTGCCAGAAAATTATAAGTTGTAGGAAGTCGTTTAGAACCTTTTTAAATATTTTTAAAAGCCCATATATTTAATAATATAGAAAAATAATCGTGAGAAAATTTACATTTCTTTTTTTGATATTATTTTCATCTTATGTTCATTCACAAGGGTTTGTAAAATTGCCTGAGGCTAAAAAAGAAATCCCTACTGTTATTTTCAATAATAATATTTTAGGAAACTTAAAAATAATCGATTCTATTGAACAGAAATATATCAAAGAAATAGCGGTATATAAAAATGTAATTCATACTGATGGACATCTTAATCATTTCAATAACTTATCGGAATATGGAATAATTTATATCCAGATTGATAAAGAAATGAAATCAAAAAAACAATCTGAATGGAATATATTTTTCGGATTTAAAGAGGATAATCCAATTTATATTGATGGTTATTTAATTCGAAATTCAGAATATGAAATTGCAACCGAATCAATATGTGAAATTGCAAAAGTATTACCTAATTTGAAAAATAGTCTCAAAACGGAAGTTTTAAATATTTGGACTTTGGATAAAATTGAGAGAAAAGAGAGTGACGTAAGATGCGGAGGAGTGATCTCGAAAAATTAGAACGTCATTTGATATCTTGATTTGAGCAGTTAATCATATAGTGAATACTGCCTTCTTAATTTTTGATTTATTTTGTTATCAAATCTTTACGAAATAAGACAGGCTTTGTTTCATAAAACCAGCTTTCAATTTTAAGTACTTTGGACTTTCAACGACCTATAAATTCATTTAAATAAACACAGTCATTGATCATATAGATCACAGATTAAATTGACGCCACAATTAAAATAACTAAACATTTGGAACAAGAACGACCACCATTATTTAACGACCGCAGCCTTACCATTATCACAAAGATTGTTACTATTTATACTGCTTTTATTATTTGTACGGTAATTTTTCAAGTATTGACTAATCCGCTAGAAAACCAGCCATTAGCGCCTCAAAATGCTTACTACCCGTTGTATTTTATGGCAGTGGTACATTTAATTATTTTTCTAATAATGGGTGCCTGTGTAATGTATAAAAAATATTTCTGGCCATTAAGTGGTGCTGCAATAGTTGTGGTGGCGCTTTTTAGATTCTATTACAATGACATAGCCTTATGGGTGTGGAGCTTTTGATGTAAGAATTGGTTTAAATGGTAAGCAATTAATAGACGACATGTTTAAACATATTGTTTGTTTTTTTTCTTGAATATCATTTTTTTATTTGAATATCCGTTTTCACACCTAATTTGAATTTATTGCCGCAACTATCAGTCT
>CAZQGX010000009.1:0-69720 GCA_964593255.1 uncultured Flavobacteriaceae bacterium
AATTACTGGCACTATTATACCGAAATTACTGGCACAAATCGAAACGGAGTAGCCAGCTTTAATAACCAATGTATATTTTAAGAAAATAGTTGGCTTCAACTTCAGATGGTCTAAATGTAGAAGGTTTGTTACACGCTCTGGATATGGCTTTAATATATAGAAATTATCAAAGCAAACCTTTAATCCATCTTTTAAATAGAGGTTTACAATATAATATTGTTTGTTAAAACAACTATCAATGTTTACTGGATAAAAATGGAACAGTAACAAGTATGACCGAAAAATATGAGTTGTATGAAATTGCGGTATAAGAGGGCATAAATGGAATCTTGAAATTTGAATTTGATATCGCAAAATGTGATTTGAATCATGCCATGGATTAACAGTAATGAATCAATGAAGCCATATTAATTTACGATAATGCGTGTTTACATTTGTCCAATCATATACTAGCACAAGGCCTATTGCAAAAGCAAAATGTAATAGAAATGAAAACCTATAAATCAAAAAACCTTAGCAAAAACGTTTTTGCTAAGGCTTAATTAATAACTTAAAATCTTAAATAATCTGTATCTATTATTTAGTAATAGACAAAATAATTTTATTACTTAACTAGGTTTATTTCTACACGTCTGTTTTGTGCTCTTCCTGCACTAGTAGCATTATTTGCTATTGGTTTAGACTCACCAAATCCTTTTGAAGTTAAACGTGAACTATCAATACCATTTGCTATTAAAAAATCGCTTACTGATTTAGCTCTTTCTTCAGAAAGTTTTTCGTTAAGAGATTCACTACCTGCACTATCAGTATGGCCTTCTACAGTGAATTTAGACTCTGGATATTTTTTAAGAATATCTGTAATGTCATTAAGAATTTGTTTAGACGCATCTTTTAAAGAGGCTTTTCCTGTATTGAATAAGATAGTCTTAGCATATTCATTTAATTGTGCTTGTTCTTGCACGGTAGGTGCTGCTGGTTTCGGACAACCTTGTAGTTCTCTTATACCTGGTGTATCTGGACACTTGTCATCTTCGTCTTCAACACCATCATTATCTCTATCTTTAATAGGACAACCTTGTCTAGATGCTGGACCAGCTTCATTAGGACATTTATCATCACCATCTGCAACGCCATCACCATCTGCATCTGGACAACCTGCAAGTGCTGCAAGACCTGCAACATCAGGACATTTATCGTCTTTATCTAATACACCGTCACCGTCTGTATCAGGACATCCATTAGTTTTAGTTGGTCCGTATACGTCTGGGCATTCATCTTTTGAGTCTTCTATACCATCACTATCAGAGTCAGGACATCCCATAAATTGCTCTAAACCTGCAACATTAGGGCATAAATCTTTACTATCTACCACACCATCGCCATCAGTATCAACAGCACCCCAAATGAATTTAACACCTAACATGTGTTGAAAATGTTTTGGAAATGCCTCTTCAAAAACATGCTTGTAAGTCGTTTGAAGATTTAAAGAAACATTTTCTACAAGACTTATATCAAAACCAAATGTACCGTTAAATGAACCAAAACCATCATCTTCAAGTAATTGGTAAGAACCTCCCAAACCTAAATACGGGCTAAATACTTTTCCATTCCAAAGTTCGGCTAGATTATATCTCAAACCACCATCAAAAGAGTAGTAGGTTAAATCATTAATTCTATTCTCACCTACTTGATTGATCGTGTTTATGGAGAATGCTCCAGTTGCAACTATTCCATCACCCACATAGTAACCTAGCTCAAAACGGCTAGGAGCAGTAAGTATATTATAATGATCTGTTTCAAAGAACTTTTCAAAGTAGTCACCTAGTCCTTGATCCTTTTCTCCTACTGGATATAAATCAATTGCATTAATACCTATTGCAAAACTCCAGCGGTTGTCAGAGTCTTGGGCATTAACGAGGGTGGCAGAGAGCAACAATGCTCCAGCAATAAATATTTGAAATATTTTTTTCATGTTGGGTCTTTTAATTAAACTTGACGACAAAATTAAACAGTTATACCAGTTTAACAAGCATCTAAAACAATATTTTTCAAATAAAAGCGTATGACGGGCGCTAATTTTAAATTATTATGAAATAACATCTAGTTTTTTACCGATTTTTTCAAATGCGGCGATGGCTTTTTCTATATGTGCTGTCGTATGAGCAGCGCTTAATTGAACTCTTATTCTAGCCTTTCCTTTAGGTACAACAGGATAAAAGAAGCCTATAACATATATTCCTTCTTGTAATAAAAGGTCTGCCATTTGTTGAGCAAGTTTTGCATCATACAACATGACTGGCACGATTGCACTTTCACCATCTACTATATCAAATCCTAATGCCTGCATTCCTTTTTTAAATAATGCGGTGTTAGACTGTACTTTATCAATAAGCTCAGTACTCTCGTCAATTAACTCTAATGCCTTTATAGATGCTCCTACAATAGATGGTGCTAGTGAATTACTAAACAAATATGGTCTAGAACGCTGTCTTAATATCTCGATCACTTCTTTATTTGCACAGGTATAACCACCCATAGCGCCACCTAGTGCTTTTCCTAGTGTACCAGTTATAATATCTATTCTTCCTAAAACGCCTTTAGCCTCTAGTGTGCCACGCCCTGTATCGCCCAAAAATCCTGCTGCATGACATTCATCTACCATTACCAGAGCATCATATTTATCGGCTAGGTCGCATATTTGTTCTAATGGGGCTAGCAATCCATCCATAGAAAACACGCCGTCGGTAACTATAAGTTTATACCTGGCACCTTGTTCTGTTGCTTTTTGTAACTGCACCTCTAGATCTGCCATATCTGCGGTTGCATACCTATATCTACTCGCTTTACATAAACGTACCCCATCAATAATCGATGCGTGGTTTAAAGCATCTGAAATAATAGCATCTTCTGGCCCTAGTAGTGGTTCAAAAACACCGCCGTTTGCATCAAAACAAGCTGCGTATAAAATAGTGTCTTCACAGCCGTAAAATTTTGCTAGTTTTTGTTCTAATTGTTTGTGAATATCTTGAGTACCACAAATAAAACGCACAGAGCTCATTCCAAAACCATGAGAGTCTAGCGTGTCTTTGGCAGCTTGCACTACTTCAGGATGGGAAGAAAGTCCTAAATAATTATTGGCACAAAAGTTAATTACTTCGGCACCGCCTTCTAATGTGATCACTGCATCTTGTGGCGAGGTGATGATGCGTTCTTTTTTATATAATCCTGACTCTTTAATTTCAGCAATTTCTTTTTGTAGGTGTTCTTTAATTGATCCGTACATATTTTTAATTTAATTTATTTTACAAAGATACTAATCAATACAGGCTTAATGCCCCCATTTAACGATTTCTAAAGTATCTGTATAGACAAGTACTTTTTGAATTACATTATATCCCATGCTTTTAAGCACCTCTTCATAGGTGTCTATTTGTATGCGGTGTTTTTCTTGTGGACTTCCTGTTTTATAATCTATAATTATCGCTTGATTATTGATAAGAACTACCCTGTCGGGTATGAGTTTTTTTCCTAAGGGTGTTAAAATAGGTTGTTCATTCCATGCTTTTATTCCTATTGTAAAATAAGAAGCGAGATCTTTATGGTGAATGATTTGTGTGATCTTTTCTTGTAGGGCTATTTGTTCTTCTTTATTCATAGAAAGATCACGGTCTATTTTTTTATTTACGGCATCTAGACTTTTTATATCTTCAATTAAAGAGAGGTATTCATGCAGCACGTTTCCTTTTTGAATGGCATCACTTGCACCGCTTGCCCATAGCAATCCTTTTCTGGTAGAAATGGTTAGCCTTTCTTTATCTACATGAATTTTGTAATCCTCGAGTAATTGACTGGCTGGGTTTGTTCTTATTGCAGACTGGCGTTGTGCTATGCCTATATGTGCACAAGAGTACCCGTTTTCCTTATGTAATTCTAGGCCTTCTTTTTCTACAAACTTTTTTAAAAGCAAGGAATAATTTTGGGTGGTACTTTCTACAGCACATATGTATAGTTGTTCTTTTGCTCTCGTAAAGGCTACATATAAGGTATTGATTTGATCCATTTGTGCTTTGGCAAGATTTTCAGAAAACACATTTGCAGCAGTAGCTGGGTAAAATAAATTTTCTTGTTTTAAACTTATATACACATGTTCAAAGCCTTCAAAATCCTCTTTTTTTACTGGCACCCATCCCGTGGCATTTTTAATGTCTACTAGTGTTTTATCGCAATGCGGTACAATTACTACAGGAAACTCTAGCCCTTTTGATTTGTGTATGGTCATTATTTGTACTGCATTTGCATCTACTGCGGCGGGTACACTTATTTTTCCTTTTTTTAATTCCCAATATTCTAAAAATCCAGATAAAGACACTTCATACCCGCTAGTGTATTCATATAAAAATTCTAGAAATGATTGCAACCTAGTATCTTGTTCTTGAAATAATTGCAAGGCGTTTGCTACTAGTTGTGTCGCTTGAAATAATGCCGCTTTTGCGAAAGCGGAACCCAAATCATCATCTTTTAAGTCTAATAAATCCTTGCCTATTTCTGATAAATCTTTATGGAGGTAATAAGTGATAAAGGAGTGAATATTTTCTATTGCAAATACCCTAGTATGTGCCATTAAAAACTCAAAGCGAGGTTGTTGCTGGTCTGGCGCTTGTACCATTTTCATCAATGCGACCAGCAATTGTACCTTGTGCGAGGCATTTACCAGCAGGCTTTCTCCAGAAACTACGCGCATACCCTGTGAAATTAAGTAAGTAGCAATCTCGTGACCTTCTTTATTTGTTCTTACTAGAATGCATATTTCACCAGGTGCAAAGCCGTTATTAAGTGCTTTTTTAATTTGACCATGCACGTGGTATGGATAGGCACTTGCATATTCTCTTTCTTTATAAGGCGGGGTAAAGTCTTTTTCTATAAAATTTATTTCTATAAAACCGCCAGGTTTTGATCTTGTCTTTTGTAATAAATATTTTTTGTACAACCGTTGATAATCTTTGCTAGATAGGTAGTCACCATAAAAGTCAAAAAAGGAATTATTGAATTGAATGATCTGGTCATAACTGCGCCAGTTATATTCTAGTGTTTCCTCTTTTTTAGGTAATAAAAACAAGTTTGGAGCGTATAGCAATCGTAAAAACTGATCTGCATCACCGCCGCGAAATCTATAAATAGACTGTTTTGCATCTCCTACTAGCATTAGACTGCCTTTATCTAGATTGTCGTGCTGTTGCTGTAATTCGTTTGCTATTAACGGTGACATGTTTTCCCATTGCATGCGGCTGGTATCTTGAAACTCGTCTATAAAATAGTGGCGGTATCTTTCTCCTAGTCGCTCGTATATAAAAGGTGCTGGTTGGTCTTTAATCTGTTCGGCAAGTAGGGCGTTAAATTCATAAATCGGGACAATTTGTTCTGCAGCTTTTATTTTATCGATTTCTATAAGCAATTCATTGAGCAGTGATAATGGCGTCAGGCTGCTGGCAATGTTTTTATAGAATAAGACGGTGCCCATTGATTCCATATATTCTTCTGCAAATGTTTTAACATCTGCTGCCATAAGGTCTATTTGATCCTTTATGTTTTGGGATTTGCCCTTTGTGTACAAATCTCCTGCTATAAGGTCTTTTAAGGCTGCGCTATCTAATTTTACGGAAAAATCTTCATTTGCAGATTTTACAACTGTATTAAAAATACTACGAGAACCTCCTTTAAAATCTGTAGTAGAAACACCTAGTTGACTTGCAGTATTCAATAAAGTTTTGGCGTGTTCTTTAAGATTTTTTTGTACTGTATTGATTTTTTTATACAAGCTTTCGCGAAAGCGAACAAAATCTTCTACCTCTTTACCTTTTAATTGTTTTAAAAATCTGTAATGGTTTTCATTGCGTATTAAATCTGCGATATTGTCAAGGTCATAGGCAATATCCCAACTTTTACCCTCATCTATTTTTGATAATGAAAAATCTACTAATTGTTTGGTGAGTTGGTCATCCTTACCAGCTCTCGCAATTAATTGTTGTATTGCCTTTGCGATAAGGCGTTTACTGTCTAGTTCTACTTCAAAATTATCTGGTAAATCTATATCCTTTGAAAAGGTTTTAAGAATACGGTGGTTAAATGAGTCTATGGTAACGATATCAAAAGCCGAGTAGTCGTGCAGCAACTGGTTAAAAATATGGCGGGCTTTGTTTGTAAACTGTGCGCTGTTAAGCCCAGTTTCATTTTTTATATGAGTAGCTATACCCTCAAATTGTGGTGCTAGGTCATTAAAAGTAAAGCGATATAGGTATTCTAGGATACGCTCTTTCATCTCGGCAACCGCCTTTTTTGTAAAGGTTACTGCAAGAATGTTGCGATAACCACTGGCAAGAGGGTTTTTGAATAAAAGGGTAAGGTAATCTCGTGCTAGTGTATAGGTTTTTCCAGATCCTGCACTTGCACTATAAAATGTGGTTGAGGTTTGTGACATATTCAAAGATAAGGAATGGAATGCAAGTGTTGCACCTAACTTTTTCTAGGCGCTCAATTTTTTTAAAGGTAATTTATTTCGGTTGTAAATATTAAATAAAATAGACTGCTTTGTTAATAGGATATTTAACTTAGACAAAACGATCTTGCATATGGCTCGTAGCGTTCAAATTAGCGATTTTTCGGATTAAGCACAAGCCATATTTTTAATTTCTATGTTTAATTTTTTATAAATATAAGTAAATTAAAAATGTGGAGAACTCACAAATAAATCTTAACTTTGAAGTAAGCAACTGACTATATATGAGCTATATACATTTTTTTGTGTGGTGTTTTTTCGTTCTGTTTTTCACGTTCACCTTGGTTTTCCGATGTTTGTTATTTAGTTCATATTTGTGTGTTGGCAAGACATACTCTTTTGCAATTTTGGGCTTGTGTGGTGGTTGTAGCGAATTGCAAATGTGTATGGCTTTGAGCGTTGGCATTATTCAGCGCTTTTTTTATTTCCAACTGCAATTATCACATCATTTTCAATGTCATCAATTCGGCTTAAAATCACATTCAGATAGTCGTCTCCCAATCTTCTTCTCAAATCTTTAATATTAGTAATCAATTCGTCAAAACTGCTTTGTTTCGTTGAAAGTTTTAATTGTCTCAATGTGTATTTCGGCAACGTTTTATACTTTTTAATGTCTTTTAAAAGTGTATCAATGAATGAAACTAATTCTTGGTCTAAATCGTCTCGTTTTTCTTTTAGTAGTGTTTTCAAAGCAATATTCGCTTGATTCTCTAAAGCTAATTCGCTTCTTCCAGATTTATATTTAGGCTTATATGTTTTAATTTCCTCATAATAATTCCAAAACGAACTATTTAGCGGCTGACGTTTTTCATCAAAACCACACTTTACATAGCTTATTAATTCCTCAAAGGTTCTTTCCGATGGCTTGTCATTCGGTTTTTCATTCTCGTATTGATGCACTATTGAGAATAAAGCCATTCCTTTTTTTCTTAAAACAACAACATTGTTCTCCTCAAACTTTTTTGCTGTTTTAACTCGGTTTGGTAAATCACTTATCTTTTTGATTACCTCTGGATGCAATTCAACAATTTCATTGTAATCGTTTCGAATAATTGTGGATGTACTTAACTCATCATTTTCTTCTGGGTTTGTACTTATTTTGCTAAATAATCCACTTGGTGTTGGTTCTTCGTCAGCATCAAAAATTTTAGAATCTTCTCCTAATGCACTATGTATTAAAAACATTTTTTGTTGCGCAATTTCTCTACTTTTTACAATGTCTGAACCTTGATCCGTAGGGAAAAAGTTGTAAATGAACAATTCATCAAAAACTTTGGCACTCATTCTATTGATACGACCAACACGCTGAATTACACGAGTTGGATTCCAAGGAATATCATAATTAATTATTAAACCAGCACGATTAAGGTTAAAACCTTCCGAAAGCTTATCACTTGTTATTAGTACATCAAAATCATCTACTTGTTCCTTATGTTTCGCATTAAAATTTGCATCTAATTCTTTTGCGAACTTTTTGGTAATTCCACCATCACAAAATAGTGCACGACCCAATAATTCCTTTTCAAAATACTTTTGAAGATGCCTAACCGTATCTGTGTATTCTGTGAATAAAATAACTTTTCTTCTTGGATTTGACTCTTTATTTAGAACTTCTTTTATTGTTTCTAGAACCGCTTTACGTTTTGGGTCATTATTAATGATATTTAAATCTTTAATTTCTTGTTCAATGTGTTCAAAAAGTTTGTTGTCATTTTTAATATCATCTATAAACTCTTTTTTAAATTGAAAAGTTTCAATATCATAAATTTTAGTGTGTTTTGGTTTTGTATGGTTTACAGCATTGCGTTCAAACTCTTCTAGTGCTTCTTTAATAGCTTCATAGGTGAAATCGTCAGCATCATCCGTATCGTCATAAATATTCTCAATTACTTTTCTATCCATTACATACTTTCCAGATTTTTCAATGAATGACAACACCATTCTATTGGTACGTAAAAAACGTTCTATACTTTTTTCAAAAGCACCGAATGAACTTTCAAAACGTTTCACTAATAAACGTCTCATAAAGTCAAATAAGTTTCGCTGTTGTTGAAATGCTCTGTTATCGTCTTCGGAAAGCTTGTCTTCATCTTCCTTTAAACTTTCATATTCATTTGGTTTATAAATTGCTCCTTTGAAATGACCAGTTTCAGAAAAATAATCACGTATTATTCTATTGTAGAAATCTGATTGTTCTGCCGATAATTCATAAAATTGTTCTTCTGGGTCTTTTACTTCTGATAAATTTTGTATTTCCTTTTTGTATTCAAAATCTGTTTTCAAGTCCAACCTGTTTCTTCTGATAACTACTGGTGTGATAATGTTTTTAATGTCATTTGCCATTGCGCTCACATTTCCTCTAACGATTGATAAGTCTATTGGTGCTGTTAAGCCAAACATTTTTTCGTAATCACGCTCTGCTTTTCTTCGCTTTTCAGGATTATTTGTATTATGATTTTTAAGTATGTTAGACAATCTTTTGAAACGATAGTTATAAGCATTGAATCTTCCTTCTAAATCAGCTTCAATAGTAATACCAGACGCTCCAGGAACTATAAATAGTTTTAGTAAAGAAAAAACATCTGCTGGCGAATTGTTAAATGGTGTAGCACTTAATAGAATGACTTGCTTTCCTCTACAAATATCCATCAAAGCTTCATAGGCTGAAGTATCTTGATTTCTAAATTTGTGTGCTTCATCAACTATTATTACTTGATACTCTAAATTGTTTTTTTGAATACTTTCTGCAACCGCTTCTAAATTTCCCGAACTTTCAATATCCCAATTGTAGAGTTTAAAACGATTCCAATATTCCCACCAACCAGAGTTTTCTTTTTTGCTTCCAATTAAACCAGGTGGACAAAGTATTAAACCTCGTTTACCCATTTGGTTGGCTATTAACGATGCAATTACAGATTTGCCTAAACCAACTACATCTGCAATAATAACTCCGTTATAGGTTTCTATAACATTTAGTGCTTGATTTACTGCGTCTAATTGGTATTGGTATTTTTCAAAACCATTTTCATCTAACAGTCTTGTTATGGCATCACTAATTTTTTTGGATTCTTGAAGCTCTAAATAGGTTTTTAGAATTAACGCATAGGCTTCAAAAGGTGTAATAATTGAAGCTTGACTTTTATGCTGCAGGAAGTCAATAATTATTTTAGTTCCGTTTTCTGCTTCTGTTATTGGAAATGCTGTTTCCCATAACTCATCAAAATAGGTGTCCGCAGTTTCAAAACCATAGTCTTTTATTTCTACATTAAATTCTTCTTGACTACGTAAACCTGCTTTGGTTAAATTACTGCTTCCTGTGATGAATTGTCCTTTGCTATCTAATGTGTCTGCCAATGAATCATTATAACTAAATAAATATACTTTGGCGTGATTTGGATTTAGCGTTTTACGAATAATTAATCTGCCTTCGTCCAATAATTGAATAAAGAATTCTAACTGATTATAAAAATCTTCATTATCCATTTCGGCATTGTTTATAGCAAAACCCATTGATTTGATAAACTGCGTAAAGTGTTCTTCTTGACTCAAACTATCGTCTTGCAAACCTACTTCTACAATGGTGCTTAAATATTTATCTACTTGTAAACCGACTAAAATTTTGAGTGTTACGTCTGGATTGTCTTGTAGTTTTTTATAGATTTCTTGCCAACCTGAAAAATAGAAAAAACCAACTAAGAATTTTAATTCCTGACTTGCTAAAATCAGTTTTTCTAAACGCTTTTTTAGGGTTGCGTCTTTTTCGTTATTGGTTATAAAATTATTGCTCATTTACTTAAATGTTAATGCGTTGTATTCTTGGGTTGCTTGCTTAACGGTTTCTAAAAGGTCTTTAAAACTTGGGCTGTCTTCTGGAATCATATTCGTTTGCATCGTTTTATAGTCGGTTTGCCAAGCATTTATAAAATCATCTGGCGGAATAGGATTAAGGTTTGGCGGATATAATGTGTCATAATCTACCCCTTGCATCCCGTTAAACCGTTTTCTATGTTCAACTATAGAAACTATTAGTTCTTGATTGTAGGCTTTATTTTTATGCATGCTATTATAGATTTTTGTAATGTCGTACAAATGCCTACTTAAACGCGCTACTCGTATTTTCTCTTGTGGTTTTTGAAATTCTTCGTGTAGTAAAAACAGTTTTTCTAAAAAGGTGCGTTCTGGGTTTACACAGGGAATCGCTATGGCTGAGTCAGCAAATGGATGTTTAGGAAATTGCTCACCTACAAAAGACTGTATTTTGCAATGTGTAAACGGCTCTTTTAAAGAACGACTGCCTAATTCTACTTTTACTCTTGGTAATACATACGCTGAATGCTCTGTTACCGCAGGATAATAGATTAAAATAGACACTGGGTCTTGGTCGCCATCGCCTAAATTTTCAAAACCGAAAGTAACATCAGTATAGCCTTTTTCTGCGAATGCTTTTTGTAAGGCTTCGTAAAATGTAGTAGTAACAAACTCAAAAGAGGTTTCTCTTAATTTTTTTACTTGCGATTTGCTAATCAATCCAGCATCAAAACCTAAATACGTTCTGTTTAGGGCCAAATCTATATCTTCAGAAAAGCGATTGATTAACTGCCACGCTTTACTTAATGATGTACCGCCTTTAAATAATAAATGTTGGGCAACATCTAAATTAAAAATAACGTTTAAAGTTTGAACCACCCACCAATCTTTTTCTATAGCATAGGGCTTTAGTTTCTTTAATCTAGCCACACTATCAAAGACATTTAATTTTTCTTGCTTAGTAGCTCTGTAAAATTTTAGAGCACTCATTCTTTTAATGATTTAGACATTAGTTCGGCTATCCAACGTGGGGCAATTTTTAAATTGTGTTGCAGTACTGCCACATCTTCTTTTTTTAAAAGTGCTGCTATTTTTTGTTTTTCATTCTCGGTTACTTTGTCTCTGCCAATTTCTGAAAGGGCTAAAACAACCAACATACTTACCCCTTCTTTTAGTGCTAGTTTTTTGGTGCTCGCTTTTTTAAATACAATTTTTTGATTGTTTATTTTTAAACTTCGTGCTTTACCATCGGTATAATATACCGTATTTAAAGGAACTTGATCGCTCAAGCCCAATGCATTTAAGGCATAACTGCCTGTAGGTATCAATCTAGCTTTGTCTCTTTTGGCTATTGCTTTTGCTATCTCGTCTAAGGCTGGCAATATGGGTTTATTTAATAATTTACTGAGTTGGGGTTTTACATATATACCATTGACCAGTCTTAACAATACGCCACTTTTTACCAATCTGTGCAGTGCTACCCTTAAGGCATTGCTATTGGCGAGATCAAAAAAATCTTCGGTTAAAAAAACAGTTCCACCTTTTTTTTGCTCTACACGCTTTAAAATTTGATTTTCTATACTTGGCATTGTAATGTTTGTTGTGCTTTTTTGTAATGCAAAGATATATCTTTTTGTTACAATAATTGTTCTTTTTTGTTACAAATTATCTGCTGTAAGTGGTTTGCAATTTTTTGTAACTTATTAATTATAAAAAGCTTACAATTTTTATGTTTTACAAGCTAAAATCAATTTTTCTAAACGCTTTTTTAGCCTTGCATTTTCTATACTATTGGTTATAAAATTATTGCTCATTAATTAATTTGGTAATTTGTGTATTCTTCTTCAGTTAGGTTCATTTCTGGGTCGATGATTTTTATATCATCAAAGTCGAGGTCGTATAATTTAAAAATGATGATATCTATCTCTTTTTCTAATGTTGAAGTGTCATCATCAAATGGGTTTTGCTTTTTTTGAAAGATTTCGTTTACACGAGTGACTATTGAATCTGAAGTTTTAGAAGATGGTTTTACGATAGGTATTTCTGCTAATGGTGTTAAATATAATTCTAACATTTCACCTTTTCTTTTACCTCTGTTATATAACCAGAAGTAGATTAACTTGCTATTTAATAGACCTAATAAAAATTTTAGGTCTATAGATGCATCACCTTGAGTAATAAAGTAAACATCGCCAGAGGCATACCAGCTTTTTTCAGTGTAACCAAAGGTATTCGAATATGACCTTTGAGGCGAAATTATTTTAGGTGCATCAAAGTTAAAATCTTTTCTTGATGATGATAGAGAAAATAATTTATTAAGTTTTTTGGCTTTGCTTAATTCACCACTATCATAATTTCTTGCAGTTATGATACTTTCAAATGTTAAAAGATGATTTTTAATGTTTAAATAATTGTTTAGGTTAATATCACTGTTAATATGAACTAGCCATTTATCATTATTTTCATTTACTAAATACTTATCAATATCAGAATTCTTAAACCAAGGTTTTAGTAATTCACTTGTGCCAATAGTTTGCTTTTCTTTATCTGAAATTACATAAACACCAAAATTGATAAAATTTGCAAAACTACTATGTTTCCTTATATGTTTTGGACTAACCTTATCAAGACCAGTCACAATACCTTGCGAAATATTGCACAATTTGCCCAAAACAAGTTTGTCCTTTTTAATAAACTCTAATAAAGCATTAGTTTTTTTAATATTTTCTACCTTTCCTCCAATAATTCTGATGTAGTTGCTATCTCCGTCAAATATCTCACTCTGTTTTTGTTGATAATAATTTGTACTTGCATCTTTCTCATTTAAGATATCAGAAATAATACTTTTAGATATAAATCCTTTTCTATTAACATTGATAATATGACAAGGCTTTGGATTGTTTGACTTCGATAGAAAAGTTATGATATTATGCTGACCTGCTGCTGATTCAAAAACTTTTAGCTCTGAAAAGTTAATTAACTTAATTGGTTTGGCTCTATTATAAAAATCCGTACGCAATTTAATTGCACTATCTGCTGTTAGAAAGTAGTTCGTAGTTATATAACAAATAATACCATTATTTTTTGAGAAGTTAATTGCTTGATGGAAGAAATAATAAAAAATATCCATTCTTTCATTATTAAATTGTTTGCCCAATTTAGTTTTCTTCAATTGTCTAAATAGCTTTTTCTGTCCTCCTTTATGACCTATATAAGGTGGATTACCGATGACAATGTCAAAATCAGTTATTCCAAACATCCATTCTGGGTCAAACCAAGATGAGGATTCGTTTTTAAATGGATTCCAACTCGTTATTAAAAAGCTTCTACTATTAACATCTGTAAATAAATTGCTATCTTTTTTAAAAGCTTTTTTCTGCACTTTTAAAAAACGTTCTTTAATTTTTAATTTTTTGTTCCCGTGGCTTTGTAAATATGACCCACGTAATGATTTTAATTTCTGTAGTTCTTCGTAGTTGTCAAACAGTCCAATTTGTTGGTTTTCTTCATTAGGCAACGCGATTAAGGTATTAGCAGTTATAAATTTAAATTCTAGGTTGGGCAATGCTTGTATACCTCTATTTTCGGCTTCATCAATAATGGTTTCATCGATAACCAATGACAGAAAACTACGAAGTTTAGAAATTTCAGAAGCAATGGGTTGAATATCTACGCCATAAATTGAGTTTTGTATTACACCCAATTTACGAACGTAATCTGCACTTTCGCCATCTAGTTTTTCTTTTAGCATTTGTTTGGCTAGTGCATTTGGTACGTTTGCTATTTGCTTTTCTTTCCACCAAGTTGCATCTGGGTCAAGCTTTTGTAAGGCATTAATTATTTTGTGCAGTGCTCCCATGGGGAAAGCACCAGAACCACAAGCTGGGTCTAAAATTTTTACATCGCTTAAGGCTTGTAAGATACTTTTTGTTTCTTTTTTATTAAATTTATTTTCGCCTCCTTCTTTAAATAATTCTAAAAGTTGTGTTTCATTTTCGGTTTCAACTTTAGTTTTTAAGTATTGCACCAAAGATTGCTCTACCATATAATCTACAATCTCTCTTGGTGTATAAAAACTACCTGTTGCTTTACGTGCACTTTTCTCGGTATCTGGATCTATTTCTGCTAATAAGTTTTCAAATATGGTTCCAAGCATTTCTGGGTCAATGCTCACCTCTGCATCGTAAATACTATTTTCATCAATCGTGAAATTGTATTGTTCTAAAACTTTAAAAAGGTCTATAAACCATTGGTTAGGAATCTTTAAGTCAAATGCAATTTGATGAATTCCTTTGCTGTTGGTTGGAAAAAAATCATCTGTTTGAGCTTCAAATAAACCACCATTCAAAAACGGAATTAATTCTTGGTTTTGTGGTAAGTCGTAGTCTTTTCTATCGGCTTGTTTTTTATTTAAAACCAAAAAGAATAGTTTTTCTAAAACCGAATGATAATAGTTGTGTTGTTGGTTGTTAACTTCAACAACAGTTTTAGAAGACAACCAACTTTCAGGTACTAATGGAATACTATTCTCGGATTTTTTACTCTTTAAAAACCAACAGAAAATTGTTCTTCCAATTAAGCGTACTGCAAATTCTTGGTATATTTTTCTGTTCGTTTCTACTGGTGTTGATGGCAGTTTTAAAGCGGTGTCAAATTCTTCGTTTTTACTCCCTATTTTTACTTTTCCACCAATTAATCCATAAAAAGATTTTGCAATATCTTGATAGAATTGTTTGTTTAATGGCTCAACACTAAATGCTTGAATTAGCTCATCTAGTGAATTGAAATTGCATCCACCAACTTGCTTGATGAATGTCTTGTTGGTCTGACTTGGTGTTACAAAATACGTGTAACGTTTAAAGTCTGTAAAGTCCCTTTTAGTTCCTAAATAATTTGCCTTAACAAAACTGAATCTAAAATTGCCTTCTTCATCATAAAAAACAAAAAGTGAAGCATCTTTTACTTCGTGTTTAAGAATGGTTTTGGCAATTTCGTATTGGTTCTTTTTTCCTGTTCGCTCGGTTAGTGGTTCGTTAGTTTTAGAGGCGATTACAATTAGTTCGTCTTTGTCAATTTCCGCTTCTCCAATTTTTACAATCGATTCGTATTTGTCGTAAATATCTTCTTGGAATAAATGGTCTAAATCTTCATCATCAGGTTTGAAAGAAGGAATAGATGCTCTTAAAAAAGCAATGAGGTTGGTAGTTGAAAAGTCCTCTATTAGTGAATTTATCTTGCTCATATTGAAGTTGGCAATTATTTAATTTAAATGAGCCTCAATATAAAAATTTTCACATCATTTCAACTCCTTTTTGGTTATGTTTATTAATTCGAATTGAGCCTTGGCAAGAAATAGCTCTTTTATTTTTTTTGAGCGTTCGATTTTCGCGTTGGCAAAAAAATAAATGTGCTGTTTGTGCGATTGGCTTTTTTAGTTCAAATGTTTAATTTTAGCTCGATTTTCCCATTACACAAAACTTTAATGATCTGAAAATCAATTATAATTTAAAATAAAAACAAGATTGTTAGACGCCTGAAGTCCTAATTTTTAATAAGCAAATATTAAATGAGCATTTATAATCAAGAGCCTTTATAACATTTAATTCTATATTAATTCTTCACAATTAATTGTACAATTACGAAATTAAGGATAAAATAACATGTATAGTTTTAACAAATGGGTAAAAAATCTTATCTTTAAATTTATTATTAATTAATTAAAAACATTTTATTATGGCTTTTGAATTACCACAATTAAATTATGCACACAACGCACTAGAACCACATATTGATGCCAAAACTATGGAAATACACCATGGCAAGCACCATCAAGGATACACAAATAATCTTAATGCAGCGATCGAAGGAACCGATCTAGAAGGAAAGACCATAGAAAATATTCTTTCTGATCTAGATATGAGTAATAATGCTGTAAGAAATAATGGTGGCGGTTTTTACAACCACCGCTTGTTTTGGGAGGTGATGTCGCCAGACGGTGGTGGTAATCCATCAGGTGATCTTGCTGCAGCGATCGACGCCACTTTTGGGTCGTTTGAAGCGTTTAAAGATAAATTTAGCGCTGCTGCAAAAAGTCAATTTGGATCTGGGTGGGCATGGTTATGCGTTCACGAGGGTGGCAAGCTAGAAGTATGCGGCACGGCCAATCAAGATAATCCATTAATGCCAGAAGTAGGCTGTGGTGGTACTCCTATATTAGGTCTAGATGTATGGGAACACGCTTATTATTTAAATTACCAAAATAGACGCCCTGATTATGTAGAAGCATTTTTTAATGTAATTAACTGGAATGAAGTTTCTAAAAAATTTACAGAAAATAAGTAATTTTTAAAAATTTGTTTTATTATTAAAACCCCCAAATCATTTAAATGATTTGGGGGTTTTTTGATTTTGTAATTTAAAATGATCAACTAGGATTACATACCATTTGCCAATAACCTCTCGTTAATTGATGCCATTTGAATTTCATAAGCCTCTACCGATTGTTTTTCACTGTAATTAAGGCTCATATTTTTTAATTTATTCAAATATTCATCTGCTTTTACCATGTCTTTTAAAGCAATATTTGCTTCAACAAGGTTAAAAAGTATCGCCTCGGTAACACCTTTATCAATTCTTGCTTTGCGATCTTCAATATTAGACTCTTCCATCGCCTTTTCCCAAATTAGGATAGCATCCCTTAACTGGTCATTATCGCTATCGGCATCAAAATTTGCATAAGCAGCGAGAGCAGTATCTTTTGCATTTTCTAAATCATCATATTCACCTTTATTATTCTTAACAAACTTTACATTAACAGAATTATTTAAAGGAGTCATCCCATATTTATTATTGATGTAAGAATTTATTTCTATTAACACGTCGCTTACACTTTGCTTTTCAAGATTAAACATATTAGGCCTGCTTTTGTCATTATATTTAAAAAACTCACCTGTTCCCTCAAAAATCCCAGAGTATAGAGTTGTGCCATTGTAAGTAAGTGTTAATTCGGTAGGTCTCTTATATTCTGTCACATAATAGGTGACGTTGCGATTCATGTTTTTCTTTGCGTTTTTATTATAATAACTTTCCTGTTTCACCTCTGTCGTGACATCTAGTTTTTCAAAATCATAAACAACAATTTGTCCTTCTAAAGCATTAGTGTCTGCCTTATCATATCCATCAAGTCTTAAATAAGAATCTGCTAGTACTTCTCCTTTAAAAACTATAGAATTAGAAAGATTAGGTTCTATGTATCTAGGTGGCGAGGGTTTGCGATAAATGGGTTTACTAGGTAATTTAAGAGTGGGCTTTTTATCTGCCAGTGCCATACGTTCTACAAAACTCATTTTTGAGAATTCATCACTTTCGATTTTAAAATTTTCTCTTGCTGTAATAACGTCTTGTTCATATTGTGCAAGCGCTTCTTGATGAAGCAGCTTTGACTCTTCAACTAGATTGTCATAATTTAGATTCTCTTTTTCAAATCTTTCTTTAGCAAATTGTTCTAGAGCACTGTTATCTTCTGGATAAGGGGTTGAAACGGTAAATTTATATCCAGCAAGGCCAGCGTCTAATGGTTCTAATGGTAATCTTATAGTTTGGTAAACTGCTTTTTCAGATTTTACTCTTTGGGCATGTATTGTGATAGTTGCACACAAAGCTAGAAATAATAAAGTAGATTTCATAAAAATGTATTTTTACAAATGTAAAAAGAATATAGTTAGTATTAATTCTCTAAAATTTAAACCTATATTTTTAAATTAAATCAAAGAGTTCATTTAATTTTTTTCTATTTGCAAAAAATTGCTATTTAATGTTGCTTTTTTAACCTTTTTCCTTTTCTTAGACCAATAAGAACTTATGTAATATTTTAATTAAAAGAAAATAGTTAATTTTTGCTCACTAGCCTTGTAAAGTTAAGTCAACTGTTAAATTTGAATTATTTATAGGGTCAATAGTGATAGTGTTGATATTACGCTTTTGCAAAAGCGTAAACTAAACAAAATATTATTTTAAATGATTTTATGGCTAATTATAGAATATAAATATATAAAAGTTTAGGATGCTAGTGATTTTATTAAATATAAGAGGTTGGCGCCACCTCAATAAGTAAAATTGATTAATAAGCCCGCTCGTCATTTTTTTCAAAAAAATTGATATAAGCACGATTTACTACACGGTTACCGCCATCGGTAGGGTAGTTTCCTGTAAAATACCAGTCTCCTAAATTTTTAGGACAGGCTTTATGTAGGTTGTCTACCGTTTGATAAATGATTTTCACCTCGGCATTAAGATCTTTGTCAGAGAGTAATTCTGCTATTTTATCAGATATTTCTTGATCTGTAAATGGGTCATATAATTCTTTTACATGATTCACCACATTTATATCTTCCATTTCTGTTTGCAGTTTACATTTTTTATAAATCGTTTCTACAATATTATAAGTGCCTCGATCTTCATGTAATGCAAGTGCTGCTCTAAAGGCAATAAGTCCTTCTAATCGGGCCATGTCTATTCCATAACAATCTGGATAACGTATTTGCGGCGCGCTAGAAACAACTACTATTCTTTTAGGGTTTAATCGATCCATCATTTTAAGGATGGATTTTTTTAAAGTAGTACCTCTTACAATAGAATCATCTATAATTACTAGATTATCCTCTGTTTGTACCACACCATAAGTTACATCATAAACGTGAGCAACTAGATCGTCTCTAGAAGAATCTTCGGTAATAAAGGTGCGCAATTTAGCATCTTTAATTGCTATTTTTTCGGTTCTCAGCTTTCGCGAAAGCGTATCTTCTACCTGCTTTTCTGTTAGTTTTCCTTCTCCTGCTATAATAAAGTCCTTTTTTTGTTTGTTAAGGACAGCATGACCTTCTTCTATCATACCATAGAAAGAGGTTTCGGCGGTGTTAGGAATATATGAAAACACAGTGTGGTCTATATCGTGATCTATGCTTTTCATTATTTCGGGAAAAAGCAATTTACCTAGCATTTTGCGTTCTTGATAAATCTCGGCATCACTACCTCTAGAGAAATAAATACGCTCAAAAGAGCAAGCCTTGCGCGCTGTAGCTTTTGTGATTTGTCTTAATGTAACCGATCCGTTTTTCTTGATTATAATTGCCTTTCCTGGATCTAGTTCTTTAACTTGATCAAATGGCGCGTTAAAAGCAGTTTGTATTACTGGGCGCTCGCTGGCAACCACCACAACTTCATCATCTTGATAGTAATAGGCGGGTCTTATTCCAGCAGGATCGCGCAATAAAAAAGCATCACCATGCCCCATTAATCCACCCATCGCATAGCCACCGTCCCAGTCTTTGGCACTTTTGCGTAATATTTTTGCAACGTTTATTTCGGCTGCAATTTTTGAACTGGCTTCTATTTTAGAAAACCCCTTTGACTTAAATTTTTTGTATAATTTACTTACCTCGTTATCTTGAAAATGCCCTACTTTTTCCATCACCGTAACGGTGTCTGCCATATCTTTAGGGTGCTGTCCTAATTCAACCAGTTTATTAAAAAGCTTAAAAACATTGGTCATATTAAAATTACCCGCCATGATCAGGTTGCGGTGCATCCAGTTGTTTTGTCTTAAAAATGGGTGTACAGATTCTATACTGTTTTTACCAAATGTTCCATATCGCACATGCCCCATCAATAATTCACCTATGTATGGAATTTGGGCTTTTTGGGCAGCAACATCGTTTTTAATTTCTGGATGTTCTGTAAATTCTAGATTAATACGATCATTAATTTGTGCAAAAATATCTTGTATAGGCTGTGTTGCATTGCTGCGCACTCTAGAAATATAACGCTGGCCTGGTTGTACATCTAGTTTTATACTGGCAAAACCGGCACCGTCCTGGCCGCGGTTGTGCTGCTTTTCCATCATGAGATACATTTTATTGATGCCATAAAATGCCGTTCCATATTTTTCTTTATAAAATTCTAAAGGTTTAAGAAGGCGTATAAGTGCAATGCCACACTCGTGTTTGATCTGATCGCTCATGATGAAATTTGTAATAAGGTAAAAGCCCCAAAATAGGTCGGGGCTTATGGTAAAAATATTATTTAATTAATTCAAATTTAGTAAGCGCTTTAAATTGCTCTAGGCGTGTGTTAATCTCTTCTTTGGTGATGGTTTGCATGCGTTCAGTCCCAAATTTTTCTACTGCAAATGACGCAAAATTTGATCCGTAAATAATTGCGCGCTTCATGTTTTCAAAACTATAATCGCCACTAGCTGCAAGAAAACCGGCAAATCCACCAGCAAATGTATCACCTGCACCTGTAGGGTCAAATACCTCTTCTAGTGGCAATGCCGGTGCAAAGAATATAGACTCATTATTAAACAATAAAGCACCGTGTTCACCTTTTTTGATCACCACATATTTAGGTCCCATTGCATGAATCTTGCGGGCTGCTGCAACTAGAGAATATTCTCCAGAAAGCTGTCTAGCTTCTTCATCATTAATGGTGATGACATCTACTTTTGCAATAACCTTGTGCAGCAATTCTAGTGCGCTGTCCATCCAAAAGTTCATGGTGTCTAGCACAATCAATTTTGCAGCCGGCGTTTGTTCAATAACACCTAGTTGTACCGCGGGGTGCAGGTTGCCTAGCATCACCACCTGGGCGTCTTTAAAATATTCTGGTACTACTGGGTTAAAATCTGCCAGCACATTGAGTTCTGTAACTAGTGTGTCACGGGTATTCATGTCGTTGTGGTATTTTCCAGACCAGAAAAATGTTTTCCCGTCTTTAACCACTTCTATACCGTCTATATTCATACCACGGTTAGAAAGCATGTCTAGATATTCTTGTGGGAAATCACCGCCTACCACGCTTACTAGTCCTACTTCTGTATTAAAGTGTGCTGCGCTTAAACCTATAAAGGTAGCCGCGCCGCCTAAAATTTTATCTGTTTTACCAAAAGGAGTCTGTATCGCATCAAATGCTACTGTTCCTACAACAACCAATTTACCCATGAAATATTTTTTTTGCAAAAATACGGATTTATAGTCTTTTGCTGTTGACTTTACAACTGATATTGAGTTTTAATTCTATCTCTAAGCCTATCCTAAACCCTTTCCAAAGGAAAGGACCACATTTCGATCATTAATAAGTTCAAATTTCATTTCAAACAATCATAAGACTGTGGTAATTTTGTTAATGCAATTAGCGTAAAATCCTTTTGGCTGCTCTATCGGCGATGCCGACTTCGTCGCCAGCCTGTTTTCCCTTTAAAAAGGTAAATGCTTTTGATCTTACTGCTAATTAAAGTCTATCTACCAGTACTAAATCCTTTCTAAAGGAGAAGGACTTCAAGAAAAATATAATATTCTTGCAACAATTTAAGAAGGTAATCGTTGATCAACTATTTGCGTAAGCAAATTATTGATTGGCAATTTTCGAGTTCAAATTCGAATTCGATTTCGAATTCGATTTCAAGTTCAATAGCATCGCAAGCCAGCCCAAAATCCCTTTCATAAGAAGGGACTTTTTTTTGATTTTCAAAATATTAAAATAGTCTTTTTTATTTCGAGTTCGAGTTCGAGGTTGAACCTCAAATTCTGTAAGATAATCAATCATTTTTCTTACATAAAATCTCAAATTTGACGTTTTAGGTATAAAAGAGAACCCTATATTTTTATCAAATCATCAAGACTCACCTCAAAAACTCGCGCAAATTTAACTATAGTAGATAATTAGGGCTCTTGTAAACCTTTTTCATACTTCCTTATATTTTCTTTATCTATATTAAGAGCTGCGCCTACATCCATCTGACTCATAGCCTTTGCTAGACGGAGTTCTTTGATGCGTTTACCAAAGTTAATGACCTCTTGTGGTATAGGTTTTTTACGTAGTCTAGCCATTAATATTACGTTACAGATTGACTATTTTTCCTTTGATAGTTCAATAATTTTTTTTTCTAATAAAGTAATGTACTTCTGCTGCGTATCTAGGAACTCTTTGGGAACTGTATAAACATTATTTGTACCATTATTAACGCCTATACCGACTGACTGATCCTTACAGTTAATATTGTAGCGAGTGTCTGGCTCGTAAATTTCATCAATACTAGTTTCTAAAATTTTTGCAAGTTTAGTCCACTCATCTGGTTTTATATGTGCAATACCTTTCTCTCGCCTATTATAATTTGAAACATTCATGCATAGCAAATTTGCCAGCTGTTGTTGGGAGTATCCTTTGCTTTTACGTCTTTCTATAAGTTTAGTTTTGAGCATAATATTATTTATTGCGTAATTATGCAATATAAATCGCAATAAATCTAAAGACTTTATTTTTTAAATCACTCTATATTTGAGTGGCTATTTTTAAGCAGCGCTGCGAGAATGATAGTTTTTAAAAGGCGGTTCCGAAAAGCCTTCAATGAGTAGGGAAATATTTAAAATTTAGAATAATGAAAAAAATCTTATTTTTGGGTTTGAGTTTAATCTTCTTGCTTTCATGTGAAACTGGAGAAGTAGAAAACCCTGTTACCGAAACTTTAAATTTTAACCGTGACGCCTATTTGCTGTCTGGTAAACTTGAAAATGAACCTAAAGAACGAATGCGTAATGCTGTTTTAGAGTTAACAAACTTGTCAAAGAAAGCTTTTTTAATACCAGAAGTAGCTGCTGAGGTAGGAGCAATAGTTAAAAGTAAATTTTATATAGATCATGTAGTAGATTTAAAAGATTTATTAAATCCAGAAACTAGCTTAGCTTATAAGTACACACCTGTAGATGGTAGCATAAAGGGATCATTTAAAGAATTCTTTTTTAATGAAGTTAGATCAAATAAATCTTTATATCTTAATTTAATGGCAGTAGTAGAAAAAAACGAAAATTTACTTCTTAAAAACTCTAATGATGATTTTTATAGTCGAGCAGCTTTGACATACTATCTTCCTTATGATGAAGATAATAATGATGTCGCATTTGATACTACTACAGTTCCAACTCTTGTGCCAGGAGTAATCGATGCTGACAGTGGTTTAGGGCAATCTTATCAAAATAATCAGTGGAATGAAGTTATCTCAAACGATGAAAAGGCTGCAAGAGAATATACTCTTATTATTAGTCCAAATTTTGATTCTTGTTCTGGTATAGGCTTTCCTCCTTTAGCTTCAATAGCAGTTGCAGAGGAAATTGATTCAGGCTGTGATAATATTTACTCAGGTGGTGGATCATCTAGTGGCAGTGGAAACAACACTACTACTCCTTCAAATATCTATACAGGAAATTGTAATGATTTAAAACCTGGAGGCACTTATATACGTCAGGTATTTATAGGACGAGCAAAATTACGCGAGCAGTACGATAGACTTATATCATTATCAGGAAATGGTGGTGGATCAGAAATTAGATATTGTAGAGCTGATAGTCAGCAGGCTATTGATATAGACAGCTTAGGAAACTATACCACAACACAATGGGACACAAGAGTTTCTCAATACTGGACTAGAAAGCAAATAAACAGAGAAAATGTTAGAGCCGTAAGCGCACTTTGGGATAACAACTGGGAATGTGAAGGTACACATGAACAATTATTTGTTATCTATGAAGAGGATAACGAAGGAGATTTAATCATTGATCAAGATTTATCTTTTGAACTGGCAGACGATACTTATCGTGCTGATATTGATGTAACCATACAAAATAGGAGTAAAGACGATGCAATTATTATGAGAAAAAGAGAGCGTGTTGAGTTTTTTGCCACTAATTTATTAGATCAAGGCGGTGGGTGTTTTGTAGGTGATGGTTCATTCGATGACCGTTGCTGGGGTATTTATGACGGTGGCTCAGATATTCCTTATACCATGTATCATAGATGGGTTTTTGTGGGTGATAATACAGGATTATAATGAAAAAATTGACCTTACTTTTAATGATTTTATCTTCTATTGCATTAGCGCAAGATAACAATGATAATTTTCCTAGATATCAATTGTCTGTATCTTATGGTCCTCAATACAATAATTTTGTTGATTACGGTCAAGATATAACCACTACCGAAGGTATAATTATTCCTTTGGAAGGATTTCCAGGTGAGTCTGCTCTACTGCAAAAGCGAGAAATAGGAACTTATTTTAACGTTACAGCAAGTATTAGAATTGGAGGTAGAAATTATCTAGAGTTGAGTCATACTAGAACTTTAAATCAAGGAGTTTACAATGGTATCGTATTTTTCCCGAATGAAACGGTGGTAACGATAGAAGATTTTCAGTTAAGACATAGAAATCATTTTTATAATATAGGATATCGTAGAAATTTTACCAAACGATTTTCATCAGGTATTGGAATTTCATATTTACAAGATCAAAGATCTGTAATTAACATATTCCCTCAGTTCGGGACTGTTGAAATAGCAGAGAGAAATTTCAAAAACTCCTATACCGAAGAGTTAGCTATCTATTTAAATACAAGCTATGATGTTTATGAAAGTGGTAAATTCACTTTAGGAATTGACGCAAGTGCATATTTAATAATTTCCGCTGGTACTGAATTTGAAACTATTTCATTGACTCCTTATCTAAGGTTCAATTTCTAAAATAATAAAGTTTTTATTAAAACTGAGGTTGCTTGTTTAAGCAATCTCAGTTTGTTTTATTTTTAACTTTAAGTATATTAGCTTATTATTATAACATTAATTGACCAACTTTCCACATTACAAACAAGCCGACTTAAAAGATTGCGGCTCTACCTGCTTTACCTTTTTATATTCAAGTTCAAGTTCAATAGCATCGCAAGCCAGCCCAAAATCCCTTTCTTAAGAAAGGACTTTTTTTGATTTTCAAAATATTAAAATAGTCTTTTTTATTTCGAATTCGATTTCAAGTTCAAGTTCAAATTCAATTTCGGTTTCAAGCCCTATTAATCTCAAGTAGTTCTTCTATATACTCTCGCGAGTTGCTTAATCTGGGTATTTTATGTTGCCCTCCTAGCTTGTCTTTTTGCTTTAACCAGGTGTAAAAAACACCTTCATTAGCACAGTGTATTTTGGGCGCGAGTAGGGTGATGTCATTAGCTCGTTTAGCTTCATAATCGCTATTTACTTGTTGTAGGTAGTAGTCTAACGCTTTCGCGAAAGCGGAATCATCATCAGGCGGCGTCTCAAATTCTATCATCCATTCATGGGCACCTTTTTCCTTACCTTTCATAAAAATAGGTGCAACGGTATAATCTTTAATGGTGCATGGCACTTCTAGCATTGTTTTTTTAAGTGCTGCCTCGGCATTTTCTATAATTAATTCTTCTCCAAAAACATTGATGTGGTGCTTTGTGCGCCCAGATACTTTAATGCGATAGGGCAATTTACTGGTAAATCGCACGGTGTCGCCTATTTTGTATCGCCACAATCCAGCATTTGTGGTGATAATAATTGCATAATTTTCATGAAGATTTACCTCGTTGATCGGGATAATTTTTTCATCTGGTGTGCCATAGGTTTTCATGGGTATGAATTCATAGAAAATTCCATAATCCAGCATGAGTAGCAACTCTTTACTGTCGTTTGTGTCTTGTATGGCAAAAAAACCCTCGCTGGCGTTGTAGGTTTCATAATATTTAATATGATTTGCCGGTAATAATTGCTGAAACTGGTTGAGGTAAGGGTCAAAACTTACGCCACCGTGAAAAAACACTTCCATATTAGGCCATACTTGTAGAATGTCCTTTTTACCAGTAGTTTCTATGACGTTATTAAGCAGCACCAGCATCCATGATGGTACACCTGCTAGACTGGTCACATTTTCATTAATGGTTTCTTTTACGATTGCTGGCATTTTGGTTTCCCAATTTGCCATAAGTGCCACCTCGTTTGATGGGGTAGAACTATAATCTGCCCAAAAAGGCATGTTGTCTATCAAAATACTACTTAAATCACCAGCAGCGGTCCCAGATTGTTTATCTAGCAATTTACTGCCACCCAGTCGCAGTCCTTTTCCTTTAAAAAGTTTAGAATTTGGATTGTTGTTTAAATACATGCACAACAAGTCCTTGGCCGCTGCATAGTGACAGTCTTCTAGCGACTGCTCGCTTACTGGTATAAATTTACTGCGCGAGCTAGTTGTCCCACTGCTAGTTGCAAACCACCTAATGTCATCAGGCCAGAAAATATTGCTTTCTCCTTTTCTAGATCGTTTTATAGAATCTTCTATTTCAGAATATTCTGTAACTGGAACACGATCTGTAAAATCGCGGTAGGATTTTATGGAATCAAAGCTATATTTTTTACCAATCTCAGTATGTCGCGCATAATAAATAAGATCTTGTAAAATATTATCCTGTAATTCTTGTGGGTGTTTCATAAAAAGCTCCATATCATGAATACGTTTTTTAAGAAACCAAGAGACAACAGAATTGAGTAGTGCGTTTGCCATTATTAATATCGTTCTATCTTACTTTTACAATTTTCAAATATACTTACTTAATTTTTAAAGTAACCACGATGATTCATACCTGCACCATTACAAAAATGCAAACCGAGCTTAAAGAAACTGTACAATATTACCTGGTTTATGCTGGTAATTTTTTACACATGAATCAACTGCTAGACAAACACATCTCTTTAAAACATGTGGCAAATGAATGTTTAAATTGTGGTCTAGATAAAAAGATATGGCGACAGGGGTTTTGTTATGATTGCTTTTCACAAATACCCCAGGCGGGAGAGTGGATCATGAAACCAGAGTTAAGTCGCGCTCATCTAGATGAAGAAGACCGCGATCTGGATTATGAAAAAAAAGTGCAGCTCAAACCCCATATTGTTTATCTGGCAAACAGCAGCAACATAAAAGTAGGTGTGACGCGCAAGACCCAAATTCCTACCCGATGGATCGATCAAGGCGCCCACGAGGCACTTGCGATTTTAGAGGCTCCTAATCGTTACCTGGCTGGAATTACCGAGGTCGCTCTTAAAGACCATGTGGCAGATAAGACCAACTGGCGCAAGATGCTTACAAATAGTATAGAAGATGTTGATTTGTTACGCTTTCGCGAAAGCGTGCTACAATACATACCCCAACAAGCACAAGCGTATATTCTCGATAACGAAAAAGAATGGCAAATCAACTTTCCTGTTCTTCAATACCCTAAAAAGGTATCAAGCGTCAATCTTACCAAAACTCCAGAACATAAAGGAAAATTAAAAGGTATTAAAGGTCAATATCTGATTTTTGAAGATGGAAAGGTGATGAATTTAAGGAGTCATGAAGGCTTTGTGGTGGAGATTTTTGTAGGGTAATTTTTTAAAGAGGTAAAAGAAGTCTTTATTTATCTTTTTATTTTGCCTTTAACCTATAAATGAAGTAGTCACTAAAACAAATAAAATAATAAGAATAGGGCCTAATAGCCCCAGTAAAACACCACCATACCTAAATTCTTTTTGTTCTAGCATTCCTGTGCTGTAGGCTATTGCATTAGGCGGTGTAGAAACTGGTAATAATAAAGCACAAGACGCACTTAACCCTATAATAAATACCATGGTAGCTGGCGACCCTAGTTGGTTGATTTGTATTAAAGAGATGCTTATGGGTATCATGATTGTCGCTGTTGCAGTATTGCTCATAATATTTGATAACACCACCGTGATCAGTCCAAAGACTAAATAAAGTAAATAAATATTTATATTTTCAAAGGCTACAAGGCTTATAAAATAATCTGCGAGACCGTACTGTTGTACTGCTAGCCCCAAAGCAAGACCACCTGCTACCAGCATTAAAGTATCCCATGGCAATTTTCTTACATCATCTGCATCTATAATTCCTAGCATGGTTAATCCCACTATTGGTATTCCAGAAACCATGGCAACGGGAATTCCAGTCCATTCTGACGATAACCAAAAAAACAAAGTGATTACTAGTACAACCATCATAAGGCGTTGTTGGGTTTTATTGACTTTTGCATCCTCTTGGTCAAAATGGGCATCTTGTGGTACGTGGTTAAGAAAATCTAAGGACAGTGTTTTTGCTTTAAAAGTATATTTGATTAATAAAGCTTTCCAAAAAATTAAAATTAAAACAAGGGAAATGGGAATTCCTATAGCCATCCATTCAATAAAACTTATACTTATTCCTACTCCTTCTAGAGCGCCAACTGCGATAGCATTGGGTGCAGACCCAATTATGGTTCCCATGCCGCCTATAGCTGTTGCCGTGGGAATACCTATCAACAAAGATTTTGTAATTGGGGCGTCTTTACCAAATTGATTAAGAATAGGTGCAATAGTCGCAATCATCATGGCAGTGGTTGCGGTATTACTCATTAACATAGAAAGTATGCCAGATAGCATCATCAGTCCTAAAAGGATGTATTTAGGTTGATTACCTAGCAAAGGCACTGAAATTCTTAACAAAGTTTCATCTAGTTTTGTTTTTTTCATTCCCTCGGCTAGAAAAAAGCCGCCTAAAAACAACCAAATTACAGAGTCTGACCATGTATTTACATATTGTTTTACGTCTTCGGCTTCTTGATATCCCATGCTAAATACTAAAAAACCTATGATTAAAATACCCACTGCAAAAGGTGGAATCGCCTCGGTCACCCACAGTGCAATGGCAAAAAACAAAATGAACATTACATTGGTTTGCGAGTCGGTAAAGTTATCATCACTCACAAAATATACCACTGCAAAACTTACCAATAAAGAAATGACAAACAAAGTGAGGTGACTTTGCCAATTAATGCGTTTGTAAAGTTTTTTATTTAGGTTTAAAAGCAGTTTAAGAGAATAGTTTCTAGAATCTGGCATAAGGGAATATCCTTTTATAAAAGAAGGTGGAAATTTAAACTAAAAACAGTGGTTTTTAAAATGGCTTTATTGCATGTATAAAGATAAAGCTCACACACCTGTTGCCTGTAGTTTTTTTATTCTTTGGTCTTGCGTTAAGTACATGTTTATATTCACTTTATCTTCACTCAATTTTCCGTACTTTTGCCAGCCTTAAAACAGTGTAGTAATGAGTAATAAATTCAACGAATACAAAGGATTGAACCTGCCAGAAGTAGATGCGCGCATCAAGGCTTTTTGGAAAGAGAACGACATTTTTAACAAGTCCATGACGACTCGTGAAGGAAATGAGCCTTTTATTTTCTTTGAAGGACCACCATCTGCAAATGGACTGCCTGGCATACACCACGTGATGGGTAGAACGATTAAGGATTTATTTTGTCGTTTTAAAACCCAGCAAGGTTATCAAGTAAATCGTAAAGCAGGATGGGACACGCACGGTCTTCCTGTAGAACTGGGTGTTGAAAAAGCACTAGGCATTACTAAAGAAGATATAGGCACTAAAATCTCTATAGAAGAATATAATCAAGCCTGTAAAGATGCCGTATTAAAATATACCGATATCTGGAGCAAACTCACTGATGATATGGGCTATTGGGTAGATATGAAAGACCCATACATTACCTACAAGCCTAAATACATGGAAAGTGTATGGTGGTTATTGAAACAGATCTATTCTAAGGATTTGCTTTATAAAGGTTACACCATCCAGCCTTTTTCACCAGCAGCAGGAACTGGATTGAGTTCCCACGAGCTCAATCAGCCTGGTTGTTATAAAGATGTGACCGATACTACGGTAACGGCACAATTTAAAGTAGCAGACACATCAAAATTACCTTTCAAAACCGGTGGTGAGGTATTTTTCCTTGCTTGGACGACCACGCCTTGGACGCTACCATCGAATACAGCACTTACGGTAGGACCTAAAATTGATTATGTTCTTGTAGAAACTTTTAATCAATACACAGGCGAGCCTATGCAAGTAATTCTGGCTGAGAAATTGGTAAACTACCAGTTTGGTAAGAAGTATGAAGCTTTAGAAGGTGACGCTTTTGCGAAAGCAAAACAAGAATATACTTTAGAAGATAAAAAAATACCGTATCAAATACTAGCATCTTGCAAAGGTGCAGCCCTCATAAACATTAAATACGAGCAGTTATTACAATATGCTCAACCATTTGAAAATTCTCAGGACGCTTACCGCGTGATCGCTGGAGATTTTGTAACTACTGAAGACGGAACAGGAATCGTACACACCGCACCTACTTTTGGAGCAGATGACGCGCTGGTGGCAAAAAAAGCAAGTCCACCTATTCCACCGATGCTGGTGCTGGACGAAAATCAAAATCCGGTACCGCTGGTAAATCTTCAAGGTAAATTCAGAGAGGAGTTGCCTGAAATAGGCGGAAAATATGTGAAAAACGAATATTTCAAAGCTGAGGAAGCACCTGAACGCTCTGTAGATGTTGACATCGCAATTGCTTTAAAAGAGCAAAATCGTGCTTTTAAAGTAGAAAAATATGTGCACAGTTACCCACATTGCTGGAGAACAGATAAACCAGTATTGTATTACCCGCTAGACAGTTGGTTTATAAAAGTATCCCAATTTAAAGACAGGATGCACGAGTTAAACAAGTCTATTAACTGGAAACCTGCTAGTACGGGCGAGGGTAGATTTGGCAACTGGCTGGCAAATGCAAATGACTGGAATTTGTCGCGTTCAAGGTTTTGGGGAATCCCGCTGCCCATATGGAGAAATGAGACAGGGACCGAAGAAATGATCATAGGTTCTATAGAAGAACTTTGTAATGAGATTGAGAAATCTATTGCAGCCGGATTCATGACTTCTAATCCGTTTGAAGGTTTTAAAGCTGGTGACATGAGCGATGAAAACTATGATCTAGTTGATCTTCATAAAAACGTGGTGGACCAGATTTATCTCGTAGGTAAATCTGGAGAAAAACTGACTCGTGAGGCAGATTTGATAGACGTGTGGTTTGATTCTGGTTCTATGCCTTACTCACAATGGCACTATCCTTTTGAAAATAAAGAAGCGGTAGAAAATGGCCTGCGCAAAGCAGATTTCATTGCTGAAGGTGTGGATCAAACACGTGGATGGTTCTATACCCTCCATGCGATCGCCACCATGATCAGTGATGATGTGGCTTACAAAAATGTTGTTTCAAACGGTTTAGTTTTAGATAAAAACGGACAGAAAATGTCCAAACGTCTTGGTAATGGTGTTGATCCATTTGAAACGCTCGGGAAATTTGGTGCCGATGCGACTCGCTGGTACATGGTGAGCAATGCAAATCCTTGGGACAACCTTCGTTTTGATACTGACGGTATTACCGAGGTGCAACGCAAGTTTTTTGGCACATTGTATAACACTTACAGCTTCTTTGCTTTATATGCAAATGTTGATGGGTTCCGCTTTCGCGAAAGCGAGATACCACAACAAGATCGTCCAGAAATAGACCGCTGGATACTTTCTGAATTAAACACGCTTATTAAAGAAACCACTGCTTTTTACGAGGATTACGAGCCTACTAAAGCCGCTCGTGTGATCACCACTTTTGTAACCGAAAATTTAAGTAACTGGTATGTGCGCCTGTGTAGAAGAAGGTTTTGGAAAGGAACTTATGAACAAGATAAAATTGCTGCCTATCAAACGCTATATGTTTGTTTAAAAACTGTAGCCCAATTAGGTGCGCCTATTGCCCCTTTTTATATGGATCAATTATATAAAGATCTTACAAGCGTTTGTGAAAGCGATGCGAGTGAAAGTGTACACCTGGCATTGTTTCCAATTGCAAATGAATCCTTGATAGATGCTGCACTAGAAGAAAAAATGCACAAGGCACAGGTAATTTCTAGCCTTACCTTATCCCTGCGTAAAAAAGAAAGTATTAAAGTGCGACAACCCTTGCAGCGCATTATGATCCCAGTGCTAGATCCTAAAGATAAAGCGCAAATAGAGGCGATTGCAGATCTTGTAAAAAGTGAGGTAAATGTTAAAGAAATAGAGTTAATAGACGATGCTAGTGGCATACTAGTTAAAGAGATCAAACCCAATTTTAAAACCTTGGGACCACGTTTTGGCAAGCAAATGGGGCAAATCGCTGGGATGATAAAAAGTTTTCAACAAGAGGATATCACTTTGTTAGAAAAAAATGGTCAAAAAAATATTGAAGTAAATGGAAATGAGATTAAATTGACCCTTGAAGATGTAGAGATTACATCTTCTGATATAGAGGGATGGCTAGTTGCAAATCAATCTGGAATTACCGTTGCGCTCGATGTTATGATATCACCTGATCTTAAAAAGGAAGGGATTTCACGAGAGTTAGTGAATCGTATTCAAAACATAAGAAAAGAAACAGGGCTAGAGGTAACAGATCGCATTAATATCAAAATACAATCGCATGAATTTATCAATGAAGCAATTGTTGCAAACGAGCGGTACATAAAAGAGGAAACACTGGCAGATAATTTAACAATTACACAAACTGTAGATAATGGCACAAAAGTTGAATTTGACGAAATTGTGACCTTTATACAGATAAATAAAATATGAAATTATGAGTACAAATGCAGATGAAAAAGTAAGATATAGCGATGCAGACCTAGCTTATTTTAAAGAAATAGTAAAAACAAAAATAGCAGAAGCAACTGAGCAATATGAGCTGATCAAAAGTGTCTATCTCAACAATGCGAGTAATGGTACCGATGATACGGCACCGCAGTTTAAAGCCTTTGACGAGGGCAGTGCTGTAATGAGTAAGGAAACAAGTGCACAGCTGGCAATAAGACAAGAAAAATTTTTGCGAGATTTAAAAAACGCACTGATTAGAATTGAAAACAAATCTTATGGCGTGTGTCGCGTTACTGGAAAATTGATCAATAAAAGTCGTCTAGAACTTGTGCCTCATGCCACTTTAAGTATTGAAGCTAAAAACATGCAGTAGAAACGTTGATTTTTATTAAAAAGAGAATTTTAAAAATTCAAACCTTTGTAAAAAATGAATAACCTATTTGCTTTTTCAATTTTACAAAGGTTTTTTATTATTTGTTTACTGTTATCGTTTTGTAACATTACAAAAATTACCGCCCAAACTACTGCAAACACAACAAGTGATACCACCTATTTAGAATCCTATTTTATTGTAGTTGACATCAATATCTCTCAGTATCTAGAATTAGATATTCAAACGGGAGACTTTGATCGTTCAAGGCTGGTAACATCGCAAAAAGGAGAGTATAAAAATGCTGTGGTGCTTTCTAGCACTGTTAGAAACGACTCCCTACTTATTACAGACCCTTTTAATCCTACGTTTACCTTTCCACAGGATAAATTAAGCACGCACAAGGTAATTGATGGTAAAGCAACGTTATACCTACCTAAGGCTAAAAATTTAGTTATTAATAGTCAGGCAGCAGACATTAATATTAAAGGAAATTACAAACATATATTTATCAATCAGCTTTCTGGTAGTTGCACTATAAAGGCATTGCAGGGTGACCTTAATTATATTTCAGTTTATGCACATGTGTTTTTAAACCTAGACCATTATTTAGTTAAGGGTTTTTCAAGATCTGGCGAGGTAGTAAAATTTGACCAGCCAGAAGAAGTTAAGTATGTTGCAAAAATAGAAACTATTTCAGGCAAAATAAGCAATCTTAAAAAGCTTAATAAGTAGTATTTTTGTTTTTTTTAAAATAACTTAATGAAATTATCACGAGCAATATTCATAATCATATTTATTCTTATTGTAGACCAGGTAAGTAAGATTTATATTAAACTTAATTATACGCTTACTGGCAGCAATAGTGATGCTATTGTAGACTGGGGAAAATTTAAATTATTGTTTTATGAAAATGCTGGTGCAGCTTGGGGAATGCAAATACCCGGTGATTATGGAAAAATCATTTTGGTTGTTTTTAGAATTATCGCCATATTTGGGATAGGATATTGGTTAGTAAGCAGCATAAAAAAGAATGGTCATAAGATTTTAATCATCTGTATTTCATTAATTTTTGCAGGTGCTTTGGGCAATATCATTGATTCAGTTTTTTATGGTGTGATTTTCTCGGGTAGTTATCATGGTGCCGTTGCAACTGCTTTTCCTGATGGTGGTGGTTATGCAGGTTTAGGTTATGGTCATGTAGTAGATATGCTTTATTTCCCGCTATTTGAAGGCGACTGGCCAGAGTGGGTTCCTGTAATAGGTGGCGATCATTTTAAGTTTTTTAACGCCATATTTAATGTAGCCGATAGTGCTATATCAATAGGAGTCATTTTACTAATTCTTTTTAGTAAAAAAGCATTTCCTGATGAAAAGCAGGTCGGGGCAGAGTAGAGGGTAAGCTTATAGTTCAAACCTTGATGTTGCAACAAAAATTTTATGGCAGGAAAATAGCTAATGGGTCAATTTAAAGACTTATCCTATTTTTACCACTCTTTCTGCACTGATCAAATAGTCAAGAGCAATGTCTTCTTGATTGGTTATAATTTTATCTTTTAATGGTTCAAAAAAAGACAATCCTACTTTTATAACATCTGGTTTACATTTTTTTAAGAATCGGTCATAAAATCCTTTACCATATCCTATGCGGTTGCCATATTGATCTGCAACTAGTAAGGGAACAAAAACTACATCTATGTTTTTATCATCCATGATAATACCCCCCTCTAGCGGCTCTGGGATTCCATAATTATTAAGCGATAATTTAGTCTGGTCTGTAAGTAAATAATGGGACATTGAAAGATCCTCAAAATTGGATCTGGATACTACAATGTTTTTATCCTTTCCTTGTAAAATGTGCAGTAAATAAGTGGTGTCTATTTCCTTTTTGTGCGCTATTGTTAGAAAGGTGTGATAGGTAGCATGGTTCCAAATGTCAATTTGTAGCGTATTATTAGCGATTTTAAGACTGAGGTCTTGTATCTCTACATCAGTCAATTTTTTTCTTTTTTCTTGAAATTGCTTTCTTAACTGCTGTTTGCTATTCGTCATGTTTAGAAATATGAAATATGGCATCACCTTGATATACTAGTGGGCTGTAATTTACATTAATTACATAGCCAGCATGTGGCGCTCTTACTTTATATCTTAATTCTCCATAAGGATCTGTAATGGTGGCGATAAACTCGTCTTTCGTTACCTTTTTACCACAAGGAACTTTGGGATGTAATAACCCAGAATAATTTGCCCTTACCCATTTTGATTGTGTAATGATGACCGATTCTGTTTCTGGTGTTTTAACTTCAATTTTAGGGTCTAGCATTTTTAAATGTGCAAGTACTCTGTTGACACCTTGTACTGCAGTTGCTACTATGTTTTTATCACTCTTTTTAGACATACCTCCCTCAAATAGCAAGTAGGTTTTATTTAAATCTGCACAAGTAGCTCTAAATGTCTTTTTTATAACACTATTATCCATTAGCAAGGGAGCATTAAAAATTTTTGCCAGACTCCATGATTTTGTGTCTTGTGATGATACCCTCATATGCGGGGCATTAAATCGTTGCGCACCACCAGTATGAAAATCCATAACTAGGTCTACATGTGGTAAAATCTCGTGAGTTATTTGGTGTGCAAATCTACTAGCCAGTGGTCCAGTTTTAGTACCTGGGAAAACACGGTTCAAATCTCTACCATCAGGAAACTCTCTTGTACTGCTTAAAAAACCTAGAACATTTAAAACAGGAATTACTATTATGGTACCTATAACAGGCTTATTGATTTTTTTTGAAATTAACTGCCTTACGATTTCAACACCATTAATTTCATCTCCATGAATACCACCTGTAAATAAAACCACAGGTCCAGCTTTTTTACTGCGATTGATTATAACTGGCACTTCAATGTTTGTAGAAGTATAAAGCCTTGCCATGTTAAAATTAAGCTTGTAGCTTTTACCTGGCTCGATAACAGTTCCAAAAATATTTATCTCTTTAAGCATGCATCTTTTTTTCTATAAACGTGATAATTTCTTTAGCAACATTTTTACCAGTAGTCTTTTCAATTCCTTCTAAACCGGGAGAACTATTTACTTCTAGAACAAGTGGTCCCCTACTACTTTGAAGCAAATCTATACCACAAACGTATAGTCCTAATGACTGTGCAGCTTTTAATGCTGTTTGCTCTTCTAGTTTTGAGAGTACAATACTTTTTGCCGTGCCACCTCGATGCAAATTAGATCTAAACTCTCCTTTTTTTGCTTGCCTTTTCATCGCTGCAACTACTTTGTCACCTACTATAAAGGCTCGTATGTCGGCGCCGCCAGCTTCTTTAATAAATTCTTGAATAATCACGCGTGTGCCCAGCTCGTTATTAGCTTCTATAATCGCTACCGCATCATCTATGGTTTCTGCTAGATTAACACCTATCCCTTGCGTACCTTCTAGAATTTTAATGACTACAGGCGGGCCATCTACTTCTTTGCAAATTTCGGTGGTGTGTGTGCCAAAGTTGGTAAATAATGTTTTGGGCATGTCTACACCACTTCTTGACAATAATTGCAGGCTTTGTAATTTATCACGACTTTTTACCAGTGCCATAGCGCTTACTGTGGTAAAACAATTCATCATTTCAAATTGCCTAAGTATCGCGGTACCATAAAAAGTGATACTAGTCCCTATACGTGGTATGATAGCATCTGGTGTAACTAGGCGTTTACCATGATAAAATACTTGTGGTTTTTGCTTTTCTAGTTTAATATCACAGTGCAATACGTTAATAGCCTTTGTAATGTGCCCTGCTTTTCTAGCTTCTTCCATTAATCTTTTGGTGCTGTATAAAGTAGCACTGCGGGATAATATATCAATCTTCATGTTTAGACTGTAGGTAAGATATATTTTGAAGTTCTGGATCGACAATAAATTTAGACGATAAGAATTTACGACCTATTAATACAGGATATCGCATCTCCTCGCGATTGCTTAATGTTAATGAAATTTTATAAAGTTTTTTAAACAACCTTATATTTCCTTGTACCTCATATCGCAAGTCTACACTCCCATTACTACTGCGCACACTAGTTATTTTATAATCTTCAAAGCGCAGTCTTTTACCGTGATATTGATCGTGCTCCTCGTCTAGTAGGGTTGCATAAAGAACACCATCAGTTTCTTCTATATCCTTGCAATGAATACTGCTGGTATAGGCGCCTGTATCAATTTTAATATCAATATCTTCTATTTTTAACTTTGGGAAATCTGCACGATCTGTACGACCTATAATTACTTTTTTCTTTGCCAATGGTATAGTTTAATAAGTACAAAGATGCATTTTTTCGCTAGTTTTTGAGTCTTACAGACTTTAAATTATTAAATGATAGCTTGTTCAGAGATGCTTGTTTTTAGTTCGCTTTCGCGAAAGCGAGATTAAAACATGATGTTACAACAGTATTTGAGGTATGATTTTTCAATAAAACTAGAGCAAATCGATAAGTTGAACTATTTAAAGTTTACGACAGTCACAGCTAGGCAAGTGCCTGTTCTAAATCTGCAAGTAAATCGTCAATATCTTCTATTCCTACACTTAAACGTATCAACGAGTCGATCACACCCATTTTTTCCCTTTCTGATTTTGGGATGCTGGCATGTGTCATGGTTGCTGGATGCCCAGCTAGGGACTCTACACCGCCTAGGGATTCGGCTAGAGTAAAGATTTTTAATTTTTCTAACACTTTTACAGCGCTTTCTAGAGTGCCTGCTGCGGTAGAAAAAGACACCATACCACCATAATCTTTCATTTGTTGTGTTGCAATAGCATGATTAGGATGGTCTTTAAATCCAGGCCAGTAGACCTTATTAACATGTGGGTTTGATCTTAAGGCATGGGCAACTTTGCTCGCATTTTCGCAGTGTCGTTGCATTCTTACGTGTAGGGTTTTAATACCCCGCAGTACTAAAAAGCAATCTTGTGGTCCAGGAATTGCGCCACTAGCATTTTGAATAAAATATAGCTGGTCGGCAATGGTTTTATCGTTAACACTTAATGTTCCCATAACAACATCGCTGTGACCACCTAGGTATTTGGTAGCACTATTCATAACAATATCTGCCCCTAGATATAGAGGTCTTTGTAAATAAGGCGTAGCAAATGTGTTATCTGCACCTAGTAGTAATTTGTGCTTTTTGGTGATTTTTGAAACTGCTTTTAGGTCTATGATATTCATCATCGGGTTTGTGGGTGTTTCTACCCAAACTAGACGTGTATTTTCATTGATGTAATTTTCAATATTTTTTACATCTTCCATTTCTATAAAATGGAATTTTATACCAAAGCTTTCAAAAATAGAAGTAAACAATCTGTAAGTCCCACCATATAAATTGTTGGTAGAAATTACCTCGTCCCCTGGTTTGAACATTTTAAGAACAGCATCTATTGCGGCAAGTCCAGATCCAAAACTAATCCCATATTTACCGTTTTCTAAACTGGCGACAGATTTTTCTAATGCATCTCGAGTAGGGTTTGCACTGCGGGAATAGGCATATACTTCATGTTTTCCAAAATGCGGTTGTGCAAAGGTGGTGGTTTGATAAATGGGCGGCATTACAGCATTGTATGCTGGATCTATTTGTTGCTGCCCACCGTGTATGGCTTTGGTATTAAATTTCATGTTCTTATCTTCCATTTTATAAATATACACTGGTATCATATCTTAAACAATATTGCATAAATTTTTATGAGCAATATCGGTAAATATGAAATATAGGTTCAGATTTAAGTATAATTATTAGCGTTGTTGTAGGATTAACTCTCAAAAACCATATTGGTTTTTAATACTATCAAGGTTTTAAAAGATAAATCCTAGTTTACACCTTGATTTAAAAAGAGTTCATCAGCATGAACAAACAGCTGCTCTTTAATTTTATTTAAATTGATATTCAATTAGTTGTATTAAGTTTATGTTCTATTTTTTAAAAGCTAAGTGGTCAATTTTTCTTTCGGGCATTACTGAATTATCAGTTTGTTTTTATTATGAAATTTATAACAAAAAAAATTATTTTTATATATGTTCTTTTGCGATCTTTACTATCAATAATTAATAGTAATACTATGAAAAAAATAACAATAATTATCGCAGCAACATTTTTATTAACGAGCTGTGCCGTGATTAGACCAGGGGAGGCTGGTATTAAACAACGTTTGGGAAAATTAGAAGACAAGGTTACCACACAGGGAACTATTCTATTTAACCCTTTTACTTCTAAAGTTATTAAAGAATCCATCCAAACTAACAATTTGAAGCTTGCTTTAAGACTACCTAGCAAAGAAGGATTGAGCGTAGATTCTGAAATATCCATACTTTACAGGCTTGAGGTAAATATGGTGCCTACCGTTTTAAGAAACATAGGTCCAGATTATAAAGAGGTTATGGCGGCAGTATTCCGCTCTGCAAGTTCTGATGTTTGTTCAAAATTCTATGCAAAAGATATGCACTCTGGTAAAAGAGCAGATATTGAGAAAGAAATTAAGTCCAAAATGGAAGAAACACTTACTGAGCAAGGGATCTTAATAGAAGCCGTTCTTATGAAAAGCATACAGCTACCTATGGGTTTATCTATGTCTATAGAGCAAAAATTACAGGCTGAACAAGATGCAATGAGAATGGAATTTATTTTACAAAGAGAAAAACTAGAGGCAGACCGTAAGATTATAGAAGCCACTGGTACAAGAGATGCACAAAAAATTCTTGCCCAAGGATTAACGCCAGAGATTCTACAAATACGCAGTATAGAGGCATTTATAGAATTGGCTAGATCGTCAAACAGTAAGGTGATAATTACCGATGGTAGAACACCTTACTTAATTAATGAAGCAAAGAATTAGTCTTTTACTGCTTCAATTAATGGGTGTAGTTAGCTAGCTACACCCATTTTTTTGTGCATTACATTTAACGAGTTTGTTGATATCAGTATAATCAGCAATGATCACCAGTATTAAAACCAGAGCTTGTTATCTGTACATTTAGAGGTTATTTTTTATAAAATTGTTCTCAAAATAAAAGAATTACAAACTTAAAATCATCAAATCATCCATGATATTCACATAGCTATTGTAATTTTGCAATATGGAAAATGTATTCATTTATTTAGATAGTTGTAATACCTGTCAACGTATCAAGGCACAATTAAATTTGCCTGAGACTATTAACTTACAAAATACAAAAGAGCATGCAGTAACAGTTCAACAGCTTGATTTTTTAAAAGAAAAAGCGGGTTCTTATGAAGCGCTTTTTAATAGAAGGGCGCAATTATATAGGGGTCGCGGTTTGCATGAAAAAAACCTTACCGAGGCAGATTATAAAGCCCTACTCCTGGATCATTATACCTTTTTAAAGAGACCTATACTTATTTATAATCAACAAGCATTTATAGGTAATTCTAAAAAGGTAGTCGCTAGTGCTGCTCAGATACTTTCTTAAATGACAAAACGCACAGTTGCGATTATATGTGGTTTGCTGGTTGCCTTATTTTATGCTTATAATTTTACAGCTGCCAAAGAAGTAACCCCACAATTTATAGGTCATTTAGGACTTACATGGTATCGGGTGATCGTTACTTGTACCATCTTTTGGATTATTTCTTTATTTTTTGGACCTAAACAAAAAGTGCCTCTCGATGAGCTGCCTCTTATAGCGCTGGCTGCTTTTTGTGGTGTAGGTTTTAACATGGTCACTTTTATGTGGGGGCTATCGCTTACCTCGCCTATAAGCGCATCTGTATTAATGGTAAGTACACCGATAATTGTTCTTGTTTTAAGCGCTGTATTTTTAAAAGAAAAACTATTTGCCACTCGCATTATCGGTATTTTACTAGGTTTTGCAGGTGCCGCATTACTGATATTTTTATCTACTAATGTAGGAGCGCAAGCATCAAATCCATTGCTAGGTAATTTGCTAATTTTTGTAAACGCCATTTCTTATTCCTTTTATATCCTTCTAGCTAAACGACTTACTGTAAAATATCACGTGTTTACTTTAATGAAATGGTTGTATTTCTTTGGTATGTTGTTTATTACTCCTTTTGGTATTGTAGAAGGACTAGAGTTTGATTTTGCCGCAGCTAGCACAACTACTTTACTCAATATAGGTTACGTTATTTTGTTTGCCACTTTTGGCACCTACATGCTCAATATCATTGCTATAAGAACATTAAAACCTAGTGTGGTGGCTGTTTTTGTGTATTTGCAGCCTTTACTTGCTACAATTATTGCCGTGGGGCTGGGTACCGATGTGGTCACGTGGCAAAAAACAGTTGCAGGTTTACTCATTTTTACAGGCGTATTCCTCACAGGAATGAGAAAAAGAAAACCCCATATTGCATAAAGTCAAGTGATTATTGCAACTATCAAAAATTTGTAAAATTTCACCGTCTATTTTCTTTTCAGATAATTAATTAAATTTACTTTTGTTGTCAATCTCAAGGGGTGCTTTTTTGTAATAGAAATATTGTAAAATGGCTGAGATAATACCCAAGGAACCTGGGCGAGTAATGTTGCCAAGGGATAGGAAGTTTAATAATTAGGTTGTTCTTTTTTGTTTTATTATTTGGCATTTTTATTTGGCATTTTTAAAATTTTGCTTTTTATTAATCTCGCTTTCGCGAAAGCGAGATTAAAAGAAGTTAATACCATACTTGTTGTGGTATAAATGCATGATAGAAATAAGTTCCAACACTAAATGAGGTGAGGTGCTTTACTTAATAAAAAAGATACTTACAACCAGATCGTAGGATGTTTAACTAGATGCATATAGTTCATCTGTTTTAAGAGCTGGTTTAAAGTTGTTACAACCATTATTAAGAGTCTTAACGAGAATCCTTCAAATTTTTATTTTAATCTTAACCGAATAAATGCCCCTTTTATTTGAACTTAAACAAAGTTCTTATGAAACATTTACGTCGCGTTGTAATTGCCCTGGCATTAAGCACAGCAGGTCTGGCAATAGCGCAAAACAAGCAAAAGGTAGACTCTACAAAAACAGAAACACTAGACGAGGTACTGGTAAAAGCCGTAAGGGTAGATGCAAAATCACCCATCACCCACAGCAATTTGTCTAAAAAAGAGATTGCAAAACGCAACATAGGCCAGGACATTCCCATGCTGCTTAACTTCTTACCATCGGTCGTGACGACTAGTGATGCGGGTGCGGGAATAGGTTACACGGGTCTAAGAATACGTGGGGTGAGCTCGCAATCTACTAATGTCACTATTAACGGGATTCCTTATTCAGATGCCGAGTCGCTGGGGACTTTTTGGGTGAATTTAGGGGATTTTGCATCCTCAGTAGAAAATCTGCAAGTGCAACGAGGTGTAGGAACGAGTACAAATGGTAGTGGAGCCTTTGGCGCGAGTATCAACTTACTGACTGATGCGGTGGCTAATAAAGCTAGGGGAGAGGTGGCTAACTCTTTTGGTAGCTTCAACACTAGAAAACATACGGTCAAATTCTCTACGGGATTATTAGGTGCCGATGCTGCCAATGGTCGCGGGATAGAAATCGCAGGACGACTTTCTAATATTGAGTCTGACGGTTATATAGATCGCGCTTCTACTAGTTTAAAATCTTATTTTTTACAGGGTTCTTATGTAGATGACAACACGCTAATTAAGGCGGTGCTATTCGGTGGGAATAATGTGACTTATCAGTCGTGGTTTGGTATCGATGCTGATCAGCTAAGAGAAGACAGGCGATTCAACCCAGCAGGACAGTATACTGATGAGAATGGAGTGACTCGATTTTATGATAACGAGGTAGATGATTACCGCCAGGATCATTACCAGCTGCACTGGAATCAGCGTCTTAACAATAATTGGTCTACTAACATAGGTTTAAATTATACCTACGGTCGCGGATACTTTGAGCAATTTAGAGAAGACGACGACTTTGCTACTTATGGTTTTGAAGAATTAAATGTAAATGGTGCGACTGTAAATACGACAGATTTAGTACGTCGCCGCTGGTTAGATAATGATTATTACGTGATTAATGCTAATGTTAATTATAAAGATAACAATCTAGATGCGCTCGCGGGCCTCAGTGTAAGTCATTATGACGGCGACCACTTTGGAGAGGTGATATGGGCACGTTTTGCTAGCCAAAGCTTTATCAGGGAGCGTTATTATGAGGGTAATGGTAAGAAAAATGATGTTTCCGCTTTTGCAAAAGCTACCTACAAACTCAATAATCGCCTACAATTATACGGTGACTTACAGGTGAGAAACGTGAATTATGCTACATCGGGTATCAACTCAAACCTGACCGAATTCTTAGTAGATGAGAATTTTACCTTCTTTAATCCTAAAGCCGGAGTTACCTATGAATTAAATGAGCAAAACGACCTGTATTTCTCTTATGCGCGCGCTAATCGTGAGCCTAATCGGGATGATTTTGAAAGTGATCCTAACGTGCGACCTGAGCAACTTAATGATTTTGAATTAGGGTGGCGTCATAAAAAAGGGAACTTTACCTTTAATGCTAACACGTATTTTATGTTGTACAACGAGCAACTGGTATTGAGTGGTGAGATTAATGATGTGGGAGCGCCCATAAGAACCAATAGCGGTGAGAGTTACCGCCTAGGGATCGAGTTAGACGCGATCATACCGGTAACGCGCCAGCTTACATTACAACCTAATATCGCGCTAAGTAGCAATAGAAATAGGGAAACTTTACGTTCCTTTAATGGCGAAATTCAGAATTTAGGATCTACACAAATTGCGTTTTCGCCTAATATCGTTGCGGCAAACGCGATCGTTTATGAGCCTGTAGAGAATTTTCAAATCTCCTTATTAAGCAAGTTTGTAGGCGAGCAATTTATGAGCAATACCGAGGCTGATGCCTCTAAACTGGATAGCTATTTTACTAACGATATCAATCTCGTTTACACCCTGAAACCAAAATCTATTTTTGAAACTGTGGTGTTTACCGCACTAGTTAATAATATTTTTAATGAGAAATTTGTTTCAAATGGTTATTATTTCACTTTTGACGACGATTTTACCGATCCAGAAACTATAACTACAGTAGAAGGCGCAGGGTTTTATCCACAAGCGGGAATTAATTTTTTAACAGGAGTGACGTTCACTTTTTAAAGGATAAGACAATTTTAAAAATAAAACAGCCTGAAAAAAAGTTGTTTTCAAGCTGTTTTATTTTTGTGTATATATAGAATTATATTAGGCCTATAGTCTCCTACTAATCTAGTATTGAATGTTATAAAGATTTTTAATGGTAAATCGCAGTTGACGCATTTCTTTTAAAGTAGTTCTTCTACTAATAAAGCAAACAGACTTCTTTTATTTTAATTTTAAATTGATTTTCAGTTAGTTGAAGTTAAGTCTATGTGCTACATGCTAAAAGCAAAGCGGTCTATTTTCTTCTCATGACACGACTGATTTAAAACAATACTCTTAGTTAGAGACCCTAATGATTGCCCCGTTTTTTACAGCTCTATAAGCCTTTAGACCATATAAACCGTCGCCTTGTATAGGGGCGCCAGTGATGAGGTTATATTTATTTTGATCGTCAGGACACGGGCAGGTAAGTTCTAAACCATTTACAGTCATGCGAGAACATTCATTAGGCGAGTGATTGGGGTCACTTAATTCATAAGCAAAATATTGCGAGTTATTGAGATTATAAACAATCACCCCTCTTAAACCCACATTAGGAACAATCACAAAATTATTTGGGAAATTAAGGTTGCCGAACTGGGGCAAGTTGGTATTTAAGTCTATTTGAAAGCCTATATCTACAAGAAATGGGTTGTTATTACGCTCTCTATCACTGGTACATGCAAACAATATAAGCATAAAAGCAAGCAAATAAGCTTTAGATATTTTCATAACAAATCAATTATTTGTAAAAGTATAACGATCTGATCGATATTTATTATATTTGAAACATAATCCCGCAACAATAGTGGGATTTTGTTTTTTAATAAACACTATCCATAAAATAAATCAATAAGGTGGTGTTTATATCGTTTTCATGCTGCAATATTTGTGGGATGAATTTTTTGTCGTAGTGAATATTTTTATGTAGCATTATATTTTTTTGCCTCTTTTACCCACCGCAATAAGTGCGGCATGAAATTCTTTTGATCTCGCTTTTGCTAAAGCGAAATTTAAAATAGCTCTATAGTGTGAAAACACACTAAAAAAGAACACATCACAACAAGAATGCGATTTGCAAAACAAACCAAATAAAATAGAAAAACATGAGTAACGTATCTTATTATACCAAAGAAGGATTAAAAAAATTAACAGACGAATTAAAACACCTTAAGGATGTGGAGCGACCGGCTGCATCTCAGGCCATTGCAGATGCACGAGATAAAGGTGATTTAAGTGAGAATGCTGAATATGACGCGGCCAAAGAAGCTCAAGGAATGTTAGAAATGCGCATCGCAAAACTAGACGCCATTGTTTCTAGCGCAAGAATTATTGATGAAAACACACTAGATGTTTCTAAAGTGCTTATTCACAGCAATGTTAAAATCAAAAACTTAAGCAATAAAATGGTCATGAACTACAAACTTGTAGCACAAAGCGAGGCCGATGTTGCTAAAGGATACATTTCTGTAGACTCGCCTATAGGTAAGTCGCTTTTAGGAAAAGCTGTAGGCGATATCGCACAGGCGGTAGTGCCAGTAGGTAAAATCGAATTAGAAATCATCGAAATTTCAAGGGGTTAATTATGAGTGTATTTACAAAAATTATAAATGGACAAATACCTTGCTATAAAGTAGCCGAAACTGATGATTTTATCGCATTTTTAGATATTAATCCAAACGCACCAGGACACACGCTTTGTGTACCCAAAAAAGAGGTTGATAAACTATTTGACCTAGACAGTGAGACTTACTTTGATCTTATGGATTTCTCTAGAGAAGTAGCTCTTGCTTTAAGAGAAGAGGTTGACTGCAAGCGCATAGGTATGACGGTGATAGGTCTAGAAGTGCCGCATGTGCATGTACATTTAATCCCACTACGCGATATGGAAGACATGCGTTTTTTAAATAAAGTAAGTTTAAGTAAGGAAGAAATGCAAGACATCGCAAACCGAGTAAAATCAAGATTTGAAGAAGATTAGTTTTGAAAATCGCAATCATTTCCCAATTTTCTAGAAGCTATAAGACCACCCTTAAAACTCTGTAAAACGCTAGTTTAAATTGCGCTTATTGATAAAAAATTGGTTGATAATAGTCGCACAAGGCTCCTCTAGAACTCCACAAATAACTTTTGTTTTAGGATGCAGTTTTGTTCCCATCGCCCGGTATCCACGTTGTTTGTCGCTGGCACCATAAACAATAGTTCCTATTTGTGACCAGTAAAGAGCACCTGCACACATCTGGCAAGGTTCTAAGGTTACATAAAGAATACAATCTTTTAAATATTTCCCACCTATATAGCTAGCTGCTGCGGTAATAGCTTGCATTTCGGCATGGGCGGTGACATCGGTGAGTGTCTCGGTAAGATTAAAACCTCTAGCGATAATTCTGTTTTGCGAGACAATAACAGCACCTACAGGTACCTCACCACGGTCTAATGCCTCTTGCGCTTCTTGCAAGGCTTTTTTCATAAAATACTCGTGGTCGTAAGCTGCGATCATCCTTTTAAAAGTAAAAATAAGTGTAAAAGTAAAATCAAAATTAAAAAGAAATGATGTTTGGGCGGGGCATTTTGATAACTTCTAGTTTAATTTAATTTAAGAAGGGTTAGTAGTGTTGTGTAATTATTAATTTGTGACTGTCAAGTTTCCTAGGGTTGTTGATGTAAGTTGACTATATAAGTCGCTTGATTTAAAATCATATTAAAATTAGCTGAAAGTTTTTTTTATAAGGTTAGTTTCTATTCCTAAATCACTATTCATGAAAGAGTTCTATACTTTTAAAATTTCAAAGCCATGTCATGAAGATTAGAGTTAAATGACGCTTTTTTCAAAAGGCTGATTTTGTAATTCTTGTGAAAAGACGGTAATCGATTTAATTAATATAGCCAGATTAGGAAAACAATAAATTACCAATTCCTTAAATCTTCAAATTACTTTTTCGGCTTACCTTTGATTCATGCCAAAGAACCTGTTAGAAACTATACAAAACCCTATTGATTTAAGACGCTTTCGCGAAAGCGAACTAATTACCCTAGCCCAAGAATTAAGAAGTTTTATTATTGACATTGTTGCGGCAAAAGAAGGTCACCTAGGTGCAAGCCTAGGCGTTATTGAACTTACTATTGCTTTGCATTATGTTTTTGACACTCCACGGGATTTATTGGTTTGGGATGTGGGACACCAGGCTTATGGTCATAAAATTCTTACTGGTCGTAGAGCGGTTTTTCATACTAACAGAGATTTAGGAGGGATTTCTGGTTTTCCTAAACGTACAGAAAGTGAGTATGATACCTTTGGAACAGGTCATAGTTCTACTGCAATAAGTGCTGCACTAGGTATGGCCATGGCAAGTGCATTAAAAAAAGAAGAAAGAAAACATATCGCTGTTGTGGGCGATGCTAGTATTGCCAGCGGTATGGCATTTGAAGCGTTGAATCACGCTGGTGTGAGTGGTGCAGATTTGCTGGTAATTCTCAATGACAATGCAATCGGAATCGACCCTAGTGTAGGCGCGCTTAAAGACTACCTCACAAAAACCAAGTCGGGCAAAGAAACAGGTAACGACAATATTTTTGAATCTCTTAATTTTGATTATTCTGGACCTATAGACGGTCATGATTTACCCGCATTGATAAAGGAACTAAAAAAACAAAATACCTTAAAAGGCCCGCGGTTATTACATATAAGAACGGTAAAAGGAAAAGGTCTAAAACAGGCCGAAATTGACCAAGTGCGCTATCATGCCCCAGGAAAGTTTGATAAAATTACAGGCGATATTCCAGAGAGCGATACCAGTTTGTTGCCTCCTAAATTTCAAGATGTTTTTGGTCATACAATTGTCGAACTTGCCCAGAATAATGATAATATAGTCGGTATTACACCAGCCATGCCCACAGGAAGTTCTATGAAAATAATGATGGAGGCGATTCCAGATCGTGCCTTTGATGTAGGAATTGCAGAACAGCATGCGGTAACACTTGCCGCAGGCATGGCAACGCAAGGGTTAGTGCCTTTTTGTAATGTATATTCGACATTTTTACAACGTGCTTATGATCAGGTGATTCACGATGTTGCATTACAAAAACTTCCTGTTATTTTTTGTTTAGATCGTGCGGGTATTGTGGGCCAGGATGGCGCAACGCATCACGGTGTTTTTGATCTCGCTTATTTAAATTGTATTCCAGATATGATCATTGCTGCACCTATGGACGCGATCGAAATGAGAAATATCATGTACACTGCATCTTGCGGTCTGGATGGGCCAATTGCAATCAGATATCCGCGTGGTAGGGGTAAGATTATAGACTGGCAACAGCCTTTTGAAAAGATAGCAATTGGTACTTCTAGACTTTTAAAAAAGGGAAAACATATTGCGGTAATCAGCATAGGGTCTATAGGTAGCATGATACAAGAATTGCTAGAAAAGGAACATCTAGAGGTAACCCATTTGGATATGAGGTTTTTAAAGCCACTTGATTTAAAAGCAGTGGCAGCAATTTTCTGTGATCATGATCATATCATTACTATAGAAGATGGTACTGTGGTAGGCGGTTTAGGAAGTAGTATTTGCGATCTCGCTTTTATAATCGATCCAGCTACAAACAAAAAAACCTATCAAGGAAATATTTATAAACTAGGAATTCCCGATTCATTTATAGACCATGGACCCACAGCAGCCTTACATAAAATAACGGGGATTGATTATGATAGTGTTCTTAAGTTGATAAAGAAATTAAAGGCAATCAATAATTAAGTTTTACCATTGATCACTTCAAACAAAGCGATGGACTTGCTATCGGTAAGTGATGCCACATAGCCACACACATCTAGAATACGATCATAAACAGTTGTACCACTTAATCGCAGGCCTTTACAAGATTTTAAAATCAAGCGATCATAAGAACTAGCATTATTATTTAAATCTTGAATGCTTGCTGTTAATGCAGCAGCAAGAATGTCCTGTAGAATTTTATAACCTGCGATTTCTTTTTGCACCACCTCTTCATTATTATATACCCGGTCTACAGTAATTTTTAAAATGTCTTCTATTTGGGCTTTGTATCGTGATTTATCTGTAAGCGCGTGGGTAAAAGTACCTGCCAGTAGCGCTTCTTCATTATCCATAAAGATAGAAACACAATCAGTAATTAAATTATTGATAGCCAAAGATCTTAAATATGATAGTCGCTCTGCTGTGGTAGCAAGTTGGGTGTAAACATCTGTCCTTATGGTATCTCTTACTAGATTGATCAATTGCTCTAGTGCATGGTCTTCACTTATCCAGCCCAGATTAATACCGTCTTCAAAATCAATAATGGTATAACATATATCGTCTGCCGCTTCTACCAGATAGGTAAGCGGGTGGCGGTAATGCGACTCTGTATTATCAGTATCATTAACAAGACCCAATTCACTAGCTACATCGTTAAAATGCGCAACATCTGCCTGAAAAATACCGTATTTTTTTTGTGAAACATGCGTTGTGGGTTGATGGGGTAGTGATTCTTTAGGATACTTGATAAAAGCGCCCAGTGTGGCATAAGAAAGCCTTAATCCACCAGGAGTACCAGGACTATCTAGATTTAATAATCGATATCCATTAGCATTTCCCTCGTAAGAAAGTAGGTCTTGTTGTTGCTTTCGCGAAAGCGAACTAATCATACCAGCACCTCGATCTGTTTTAAAATAACTGCTTATTGCCTTTTCACCACTGTGGCCAAAGGGCGGATTACCTATATCGTGAGCTAGTGCTGCTGCGCCTACTATAGCACCAAAATCTTGTTGTTTATACCCTGCCATTACTAAATCTGGGTGTCTTTCTAGTAAATGCTGGCCTGCCATTCTTCCTAAAGACCTGCCTACCACGCTCACCTCTAGACTGTGGGTAAGACGGGTGTGAACAAATCCCGTTTGGCTTAATGGGATTACTTGTGTTTTATCTTGTAGGGATCTAAAATGTTGGGAAAAAATAACGCGATCATAATCAACCTCAAATCCCAGCCGTAACTCATCTTGTTGTGCTCTAGGCCTGGGCTGTGAGTCGCCATATCTTTTAAGAGAAAGTAGTTTTAGCCAGTTCATTTAATATCAATTTTGGGTGCAAGATAATTCAATTAATATAACTGTATTTAACATTGGGATAACACAAGTAACACTAAGATAATCATTAATGAAAATTTGATAATATGACAGTAACCTTTATGCCAGACTTTAAAACTTAATTTGCACCGTCAATTAAAATAATAATTAAAATAATTAAAATGATGAAAAAATTAATGATTTCAATGTTTGCAATAGCTGCACTAGCTGTTGTAAGTTGTGGTGACGATGATGATGCGATTACTGGTCCAGATTTATCAGATAATCAAATCTCAGGAGTTATTACAGAAAGTAGAACTTTAACTAATGACCGTATATGGGACTTGCAAGGTAGAACGACTGTAACTAATGGTGCTGTTCTAACTATCGAGCCGGGAACGATCATTAAAGGTCTACCAGGTCAAGGGGCTAATGCTTCTGTATTAATTATCGCAAGAGGAGCTTCTATTCAAGCAAATGGAACAGCTGCTGAGCCAATTATTTTTACAAGTATTGCTGACAATATTGCTTTAGGACAAACTAATGGATCTAACTTAAGCCAAAATGACCGTGGTCTTTGGGGCGGAGTTATTGTTTTAGGTAACGCACCAAGTTCATTAAGAGGTGATGTAGCTGCTGCACAAATTGAAGGTATTCCTGCTAGTGATACAAATGGATTATATGGTGGTTCAAATGCTGCTGATAATTCTGGAATAATGAATTATGTTTCTATACGTCATGGTGGTACAAACATCGGTGAAGGAAATGAAATCAATGGTCTTACTCTAGGTGGTGTAGGTAATGGTACTACTATTTCTAATATTGAAGTTGTAGCAAATGTTGATGATGGTATCGAGTTTTTTGGAGGTACAGTTAACGCAAGTAACCTATTTGTATGGGCATGTGGAGACGATTCTATTGACATTGATCAGGCTTACTCTGGTACAATTACTAATGTAGGAGTTGTTTTAGGTGATATTTCTGATCATGCTTTTGAAATTGATGGTCCAGAAGGTTCACTAATGGGATCTTTTACAATTAACAACGCAACTATCTTTGGAAATACAAATACACCTAATGGAGAGTATGCAGATTACAGAAGTAGAGCACAAGGAGCTACTAACAATGTTTATGCAACAGGTTTTAAGGCCTCAAGCGATGTAGAGCTAGATAACAATGGTGTTTCACAAAACTATTTAGATGGTAATCTTACTTTTTCTAACTGGGTAATTAACTTACCTACTGGCGTAACTGCTGCAAATGAAATTTTTGTAGAAAAAGTTGGTTGTGCGCAAAACTGTGATGATCCAGATGATATAAATAATGACGATATTGATGAAACGCCAATTACAACTTTTACTGCAGACGCTACTGCGTGGGCAAGTGCTGGTACTAGTGGTGGAGCTGATCTATCTGCATTTTCATGGACTTACTCTAATGCAACTGCAGGATTAGGTTTTTAATCTAGACTGTACAAAGTTAAAATGCTCATCATATTATTTTATGATGAGCATTTTTTCAATTTTAAAAATTTAAATATTTAAAAATGCAAAAATCTAATTTTTTAGTTGCTGCGGCTATTTTTCTTGGTTTTCTCTTCTCCTTTGGACAAAATGGTACTTTATCAGGTAAAGTTATTGATGGAGATTTTAACGATATGCTTGCCTTTGCAAATGTCTCTGCTAAGAGTACAAGCTATGGTACATCATCTGATTTTGATGGTAAATATTCAATACAGATGCCTCCAGGAACTTATACAATAGTATTTACTTTTGTTGGTTATGGGACTAAAGAAATAACTGATGTGGTTATCAAGTCAGGAGTTGTGACTAACTTAGACGTGACACTTACATCTGCTGCAGATTCACTAGAAAGTATTGTGCTCACTGTAACTAAAAGGCAAAATTCAGAAAAAGCAGTCTTAGATGTGCAAAAAAATGCTACGGTAGTTTTAGATGGACTTTCTTCAGAATCAATTAAAAAAGCAGGATCATCAAACGTTGCAAGTGCTGTAAAAGCTGTTCCTGGTGTTTCTGTTCAAGATGGAAAATTTGTGTATGTAAGAGGATTAGGAGATCGATATACCAAAACCTTACTTAACGGAATGGAAGTTCCTGGTCTTGACCCTGACAGGAATGCATTACAATTAGATATTTTTCCTACTGGTGTTATTGAGAACTTACAAGTAAAAAAATCTGCAACAGCCGATTTAACTTCTGATTTTACTGGTGGAATAGTAGATATTTTAACTAAAGATATTCCATCAAGTGAAGAATATGCAATCAGCTTAAGTTTAGGATATAATCCATCAATGCACTTTAACGATGATTATTTAAGTTATAATGGAAGTGGTACTGATTTTCTAGGTTTTGATGACGGTCAGAGAGATTCTCCTATTGCCATAGGAACTACTATACCACTACTGCAGCAAGATGGGCAGTTTGTAAGAACACTTACCCAGAGTTTTAATCCAGAATTAGCTGCAATGAGAGAGAAAAGTTTTATGGATTTTGGTTTTAGTTTTGCTGGAGGTAATAAGTACAAATTTGAAAGCGGAAATGCATTAGGTTTTACAGCTTCTCTTGCTTATAAAAATGAAACCGAATTTTACGATAATTTTGTGGATGGTCAAATTTTTAGAAAAAAAGCAGATACTTCTGATAACGAAGCAAGAATTGATAGAACTCAACAAGGTTCTATAGGTACAAATAATGTGCTGTTAAATGGACTTCTTGGTGCAACATACAAAACTGAGTTGTCAAAGTATCGTATTAACTTGCTTCATATCCAAAATGGAGAATCTAACGCAGCTTTAATTTTTCAAACAAATGCTGAACGTTCTTCTAATCAGATTAAAAAGGACATCCTAACTTATACAGAAAGATCCTTGACAAACATTTTAATTTCTGGTGAGCATTCTAGTGAAGATGGCTCTTGGAATACAGAGTGGAAGATAGCTCCAACTCTATCTAGAGTGAATGATAAAGATTTTAGAACAACACCTTTTAGAATTGATAGTGGTGTTGCGACTATCGAACCTTCTGAAGCTGGTGACCCAACTCGCCTTTTTAGAGATCTTGAAGAAATCAACTTAGCCTCACGATTAGACTTCACAAAAAAACACAAGTTATTTTCTGAATCAGCCAAATTGAAATTTGGTGCTGGATTTACTTATAAAAATAGGGATTTTGCGGTAGATCAATATTCTTTTATTCTTCAAAACTTTCAAAGTTCACAATTTAATGGCGATCCTAATCAAATATTAGATCCAGCAAATATTTACGATCCGGCTACAGGCTCTGGCGTTGCTGTACGATCTGATTTTAATATCACTAATAGTTTTGATTCTCAAATTACCATTGGTAGTGCTTATGTTTCTGATGAATTTCAAATTACCAATCGTCTTAAGTCTATTGTTGGTTTAAGATTTGAAAAATTTGACTTGACCTATTCTGGACAGAATCAGCAAGGACAAATTTCTGACAACGCCAAGTTTATTGATAAAGCAGACTTATTCCCAAGTTTGAACCTGATCTATGATATTAATGAAGCAAGAAGTTTTAAATTAAGAGGATCTTACTCAAGAACTACTGCAAGACCTTCATTTAAGGAAGCATCAGACGCTGAAATCTTTGATCCAGTTTCTAACTTTTTCTTCATCGGTAATAGAGATATACAACCTACTTACGTGAATAATATTGATTTGAGAATTGAAAAGTATGGAGAAGCCAGCGATTTCTTTGCATTCAGTACTTTTTATAAGGATTTTACAGATCCTATAGAATTGAGTTTTATTAGAGAAGCTGAAGGTCAATTTACTCCTCTAAACCTAGGTAATGCAACAGTTCTAGGAGCAGAGATTGAAGTTAGAAAAAGCCTTGGTTTTTTAACTCCTAGTCTTAAAAACTTTAAGACTACTTTGAATGTTTCTATAATTGATTCTCAGCAAAATTACAGTGAAGACGAGGAAGCAAATAGAAGAGATACCTTACGCGATGGAGAGACTCTAGATGATACTAGACCACTTCAAGGACAGTCGCCATATCTTATAAATGCAGGTTTAGTATATGAAACAGAAAATGATTTGAGAATCGGTACATTCTTTAATGTGCAAGGTAGAACATTACAGATTGTTGGTTCTGGTGATATTCCAGATGTGTATACGTTGCCTTTCAATTCTTTGAACTTAACAGCAAACAAGACATTTGGGGATAAAATCAAGCACAGTTTTGGTATTAAAGTTGAAAACATTTTAGGAGACGATGTCGAAAGTGAGTATGAATTTTTTGGTGCAGAAAATAGAACTTTCTCCTTTCGCAGTCCAGAAACATCCTTCTCAATAAGTTACGGCATTAAATTTTAATTAGTACTCAAATTGTAAAAAAGACTGCTCTATCGAGTGGTCTTTTTTTTGTTTTATAGAATTGAAATTATTCCGCTTTCGCGAAAGCGGAATATCTAATAACTACATTTATTGATAACAATAGCATAACATTAAATATAGCTTTATCATCGATTTTTGCAGACTGTATAAACCATACCAATGTCAGACATTTATATTTACATGCTTATCATTCTAGCAGGTCTTGCTATTACAGACCTGGTGATAGGAGTGAGCAACGATGCAGTTAATTTTTTAAATAGCGCGATAGGATCTAAAGCCATAAGTTTTAAGTCTATCATGATTATTGCTAGTGTAGGAATAGCGGTGGGAGCAGTTTCTTCTAGCGGTATGATGGAGGTAGCCCGTAAAGGTATTTTTGTGCCTGATGAATTTTATTTTAACGAGGTGATCATCATTTTTATGGCGGTTATGATTACCGATATCTTACTTCTAGATTTTTTTAATACAATTGGTTTACCTACTTCTACAACGGTATCTATTGTTTTTGAGTTACTAGGTGCTGCTGTTTGCATGTCTATTATCAAAATTAGTGCAAACGAATCAGAAACATTACTGAATCTTGGAAAGTACATAGCGACCGATACGGCAATACAGATTATTCTGGGAATACTCCTTTCTGTAGCAATTGCGTTTGTTATAGGTGCTCTAGTACAATTTCTAGCCAGACTATTACTTACTTTTAATTATAACGGGAGGCCACCTTTTCTAGCGGCGCTGTTTGGTGGTGTTTCCCTTACCAGTTTATTTTATTTTATCGTCTTTAAAGGTCTTAAAGGTGCAGAGCTAGGTGCTGCTGCCGATTTTTTAAACCACGTAAAACCTATCAATTTTATAGGTGTTTCTTTTGTTGTTTGGACGGTTGTTAGTTTTATATATGTTTATTTAATTAAATGGGATATCTATAAATTAATCATTATATCAGGAACTTTTGGTCTTGCTATGGCCTTTGCAGGTAATGATCTAGTGAATTTTATAGGGGTGCCTATAGGTGCTTATCAGGCTTGGGAATATGCACAAGGTACAGGGCTTCCCGCAAGCGAGATCAGTATGGGTTTTTTAAGTGGTAAGTTACCCGCAAATAAATTGTGGCTAATTGTTGCAGGTCTAGTCATGGTGGTTACTATATGGTTATCTTCAAAAGCACAATATGTGATCAAAACATCTGTAGATCTAGCAAGACAAGATGCAGGTAAAGAGCGTTTTGAGTCTAATTTTTTATCACGTTTTTTAGTTAGATACTCCTTACTTACTGCTCAAGGAATACAGTTTATCCTGCCAGCTAAAACAACCGCATATATCAGTTCTAGATTTGAAAAAGCTCCTGAACTTGCAATCGTGCCTAAACATACCGATAAGCCGTCTTTTGATTATGTAAGAGCCTCGGTAAATCTTATGGTGGCTAGTGTGCTAATTTCGGTTGCAACCTCTTATAAACTCCCTTTATCTACAACTTATGTAACTTTTATGGTGGCAATGGGAACTTCTCTTGCAGATAGAGCTTGGGGTACCGAGAGTGCTGTTTATAGAATTGCTGGAGTATTAAACGTGATAGGCGGTTGGTTTTTTACCGCTTTTACCGCATTTACCGGGGCAGCAATTATGGCATATATTCTTTATATAGGAGAGATGTATGCAGTTGTAGGTCTAGTTATTTTGGCCATCTTACTTTTGGCTCGCAGTTTTGTGATGCATAAAAAATCCAAAAAAGAAAAAGAACTTACTGACGAATTACAAAAAACAGAAAGCAAAACCATTCAGGGCATTATTACAGATAGTTCTAATAATGTGGCAACCGTTTTTAAACGTTCTAAACGCATCTACAAAAACACTCTTGATGGTTTAATGTCGCAAGATCTATCTATTTTAAAGGCTTCTAAAAAAGAAAGTAGTAAGCTAGCAGATGAAATAGACGATTTGCGCAATAACATATTCTTTTTTATTAAAAATTTAGATGACAAGGCAATAGGAGCCAGTAAATTTTATATCAATGTCTTGGGAAATTTACAGGACATATCTCAATCATTAGATTATATATCAAGAGCAAGTAACAAGCATATAAGCAACAACCATAAAAGTCTTAAATTTAACCAAATAAAAGATCTTAAAGAGGTTATTTTACAATTGCACGAGATTTTTAACGAGGTCCAAGAGTTGTTTGAGGCAAAAGACTTTGGTAGTTTAGAAACTATTATTTTAGAAAAAAGATCGCTTGTTTTACTGATCGATCAAAAAATTGATAAACAAGTAAAGCGTACAAAAAATGACGAAGAGTCTCCTAAAAATACAGCTTTATATATTAATATTCTAACAGAAACTAGAGATTTGATGAAAGCTACAACTCAAATAGTAGAGCAATATTATGTTGAGTTTGATGGTTCAAAGTCTGGTTCTTAAGACTAATATTTATAGCCCCCACCAGTCTTTTAATTAAGGTTTTAATATAAAAGCGTCTTTATAATTTTCTTTAATAGTTATTAACGCACGTTCAGCTTCTAGTTTACTGCGATAGGTACCTACCCATATTTTATGAAACGGCGACTCCCACTTTAACTCTGATTTCCATGTTAGGTTCAAAGCGTCATAATTTTGTTTGGTTTCTATAGCTTTATCTCGTTCTCCATAAAATAATTGAATAGTATATCTATCGTTAAAATCACCAGACCTATCCATTGCTATTTTTGTAGAAATAATTTGATCTATTTTCTGTTTATTTACAGGTGCGTTTTCCTGCCCTGATCCCAGAAGAGCGATCCCAAATACGCAAAATCCTAGCACTAGGTATTTTATAGTTTTATTAGTCATAGTATGAGTTTTGTGATGTTTTCGCTTTCGCGAAAGCAATTATTTAGACCGATTATAAATTATTTTCTTAGTTTTCTCTTGAGTAAAAATAAATGTTTTATACCCTATTTTTGCAATAGCATTTACGATACAGTAAAACACTGTAATTATTGTGCCAAAGATATTGAAATATTCATTAGACAAGATGATAAATAGGAAATTACATTTTTCCGCTTGGCAGTTTTTGCTAGCTTTTGTTTTTGTAACGCTTTCTAGTTTAAGTGTTTCAGCACAAGATGCGGTAGCCACAGATGGTGCACCAGCGGTCCCTGTAGAAGCAAGCGGTGCTGCAGATGCTGCAGCCGGTGAAGCGCTTTTTAAAGCTAATTGTGCATCCTGCCACAAGTTGTACAAAAAAGCAGTTGGCCCTGCACTTTTTCAGGTAAGCCAAAAGTATGATAGAGAATGGTTGTACAGCTGGATTAAAAATTCGGCCGCTTTAATCGCGAGCGGTGATGCGCAAGCTATTGCCATTTACAACGAGTATAATCAATCTAATATGAATGCTTTTCCACAGCTTTCAAATGTAGATATTGATAATATACTTGCCTACACAGATACACCAAAGCCTGCTCCCGTAGTAGATGTTGCCGCAGCAGATACTGGTGCAGCAGCGGTAGGAAGTGACAATGGGATGACAAATAATATTATTTTAGGCGCCTTAGCATTAATATTGACTTTGTTAATTGTCATTTTATTTGTTGTAAATAACACATTAAAAAGATTTGCTCAGGCAAACGGTGTATTTCAAGAAGAAGAAATTGAACAAGAGGTGCGCACACCTATATGGAAGGCCTTTGTTCAAAATCAATTCTTAGTTTTAGTAACCTCGATTTTCATTCTTTTGGCCAGTGCATATTTCGCCTATGGCGCACTAATGAGTGTAGGGGTAGATCAAGGTTATGCTCCCGTACAACCTATCCACTATTCACATAGAATACACGCTGGTACAAGCCAGATAGAATGTAAATATTGTCACTCTAGTGCTAGTGAATCAAAACATTCTGGCATACCATCATTAAATGTGTGTATGAACTGCCACAAATCTATTGCTCAGGTTGCAGAAAGCACTTATAAAGAAGGAATGGATGAATATGGAATAGACTACAATAAAGAAATTCAAAAACTCTATGCCGCAACTGGCTGGAGTGAGGATGAGCAAGCATTTGTGGGAGAAGAGCAGCCAGTTAGATGGGTGCGTATTCACAACCTGCCTGATCTTGCATACTTCAACCACGCACAACATGTAACTGCTGGTAACATTGAATGTCAAACCTGTCATGGACCTGTAGAAGAAATGGAAATCCTCTATCAATATTCACCACTTACAATGGGGTGGTGTATCAACTGTCACCGAGAGACTAATGTAGATCTTAAAGGAAACGGTTATTATGAAAAAATTCACAAAGAACTTTCAGAAGCTCGCGGTGGTCGTCAATTGACCATTGCAGATTTAGGAGGACTTGAATGTGGTAAATGCCACTATTAATAAAACAGCTTTAGAGATTTATGGCTACTACAAAAAAATATTGGAAAAGCACGGCACAACTTGATGATAGCAACAAGATCGTTAAAAATCTTGAGCAAAATGAGTTCGTTACGCCTATTCCTGCAGAAGACTTTTTAGGAAATGATCAAGCGATGGGTGCCTCCAGCACTACACGTCGTGATTTTTTGAAATATGTTGGTTTTAGTACTGCAGCGGCTTCACTTGCTGCTTGCGAAGGTCCAGTAATTTATTCTGTTCCTTATGTTAATCAACCAGAACAAATTATTCCTGGAATGCCTAACTATTATGCATCTACTATTGCAAATGGTTATGATTATGCCAGTGTTCTCGTAAAAACACGAGAAGGACGTCCTATTAAGATAGAAAGTAATAGAGATGCAGCTTACAGGGGTAATGCAAATGCTCGTGTTCATGCAAGTGTATTGTCGTTATATGACAATAATCGTTTAAAAACCCCTATGATTAACGGCGAGCCTGCAACATGGGAAAAGCTAGATCAAGAGGTTGCTTCAAAACTTGCCCGACTTAATGGAAAAGAGCTTGTTTTGCTTACTCAAACCTATGCTAGTCCATCATTGTCTCAAATTATAGAGCAATTTAAAAGTAAATATAGTAATGTAAGTGTTGTTATTTATGACACTATAAGTGAAGACGCTGCTCTAAATGCATTTGAATCGGCCTATGGTACAAGAGCACTTGCAGACTATGACTTTACAAATGCCGAAACTATTGTTAGTATTGGTGCCGATTTTGTAGGTGACTGGCAAGGTGGCGGTTTTGACAAGGGTTATTCTAAATCTCGTGTTCCCAAAAATGGTAAAATGTCGCATCATATTCAGTTTGAGGCAAATCTTACTCTTTCTGGAGCAAATGCAGATAAACGCTACCCTGTAACTCCTACTGAACAAAAACACATTCTTGCAGCCCTTTACAGTAAAATAGTTGGTGGCTCTGCAAATGTTAAATTATCTGACAAAGTTTCAAAAGCTGTTGAACAAACTGCTATCAGTTTAAAAAGAGCTGGTAAAAACGCGGTGGTTTTGTGTGGTATCCCAGATCAAGGTGCACATCAATTGACCATCGCAATTAATGAAGCTTTAGGTTCTGCGATAGTAGATGTTAAAACGCCTATTCTTACCCGTCAAGGAAATAGAAAGGCAGTTAATGATTTAGTCAAAAAAATGAATGACGGTCGTGTAGGTGGTATTTTTATCGCTGGTGTAGACCCATTATATAGTTATGATGATAGTGAGGCTTTCGCAAAAGCCTTATCAAAAGTAGCCTTAAAAGTAGCATTTGCCTCTACAATGAACAAGACTGCTGCAAAAATGGAATATGTTGCAACAACACCTCACTTTTTAGAGTCTTGGGGTGATACAGAAATCAAGAAAGGTCATGTTTTTTTAACACAGCCTACTATTAGACCTATTTTTGAAACTAGACAGCTACAAGAAACCCTTTTAAAATGGTCTGGTGTCGATGGTACTTATAAAGACTTTTTAAAATCTACAGCTACTGCAAATGGCGTGAACTGGAATGAATCATTGCAAGACGGTTTTTATAAAGTTCCTACAGGTGTTACCCCTGTTGTAGAAAATGGTGAAACGGTAGAACTCAATAATTCTGCCGCACTTACAGCATTGGCAGCTGCTAAAAAGGCATCAGGTTTTGAGCTTACTTTATATACAAAAACAGGTTTAGGTGATGGTACTATGGCAAATAATCCATGGTTACAAGAATTACCTGATCCGATCACAAGAACAACTTGGGACAACTATGTTACCATTTCACAAGCCGATGCAGAATCCTTAGGTGTTGTAAATGAAAATGTAGCAAATGGTGCCCTCGATGGTTCTTATGTTACAGTTAAGTTAGCTGGTGTAGAAAAACAACTTCCAGCACTTATACAGCCTGGACAGGCTGTTGGCACAATAGGTATTGCATTGGGTTATGGTCAGACGGCTGCAATTCAAGAGGAAATGCAAACTGGTGTGAATGCATATCCTTTTTATAAAAACGGGGTTGCTGTTCAAGCGGTAACTGTTGCGATTGCAAGTGGTAACCATGAGTTTGCCTGTACACAGTTGCAAAATACCATGATGGGTCGTGATATCATAAGAGAAACAGATCTTGCAACGTATAGAACTGGCGATAAGGATTTATTTAATCCTATGCCAGAAGTTTCCTTAAATCACATTGAGACAGAGGTAACCTCACCAGATGTGGATTTATGGGAAAGTTTTGATAGGTCTACAGGTCATCATTTTAATATGAGTATTGACTTAAACGCTTGTACTGGTTGCGGTGCTTGTGTTGTCGCCTGCCATGCCGAAAATAATGTTCCAGTAGTTGGAAAAGATGAGATAAGAAAATCGCGTGATATGCACTGGTTGCGTATCGATAGATATTATTCATCTACAGATAGTTTTGAGGATGATGAAGCTAAGAAAGATGGTTTTGATGGACTGGGACTATTTAGTGAAAATGGATCTTTAGATGGTTTTGGTGAACTAGAAATTCCCGCAGAAAACCCTCAAGTAGCTTTTATGCCTGTAATGTGTCAACACTGTAACCATGCACCTTGTGAAACAGTATGTCCAGTTGCTGCATCTTCACATGGAAGACAAGGGCAAAATCATATGGCTTATAACCGTTGTGTAGGTACACGTTATTGTGCAAACAACTGTCCTTATAAAGTACGTCGTTTCAACTGGTTCTTATATAACGGTAATGATGAATTTGATTACCACATGAATAATGACCTTGGTCGAATGGTGATTAATCCAGATGTTACTGTGAGAAGCCGCGGGGTAATGGAGAAATGTTCTCTATGTATTCAAATGACGCAAATGACGATTCTTGAGGCTAAAAAAGATGGTCGTATGATTAAGGATGGAGAATTTGCAACAGCTTGTTCTAATGCTTGTTCAAATGGTGCAATATCTTTTGGTGATATTAATGATAAGGAATCTGAAATTTTTAAATTGAAACAACAAGACCGTATGTATCACTTGCTAGAAGAAGTAGGAACTCAACCTAATGTGATCTATCAGGTTAAAGTTAGAAATATATAATTAATTAAGTAATTTAATAAACACATTATGGCTCATTATGAAGCTTCCATAAGAAAACCTCTCGTTACAGGAGACAAAACTTATTCTGATGTAACTAGGGATATTGCTGCACCTGTAGAGGGCGAGGCAAATAAGCAGTGGTGGATTGTTTTTACCATTGCTCTTATCGCTTTCCTATATGGTTTAGGATGTATTACTTACACCATTTCCACAGGTATTGGTGTTTGGGGATTGAACAAAACCATAGGATGGGCTTGGGATATTACAAACTTTGTATGGTGGGTAGGAATAGGACACGCTGGAACACTTATTTCAGCGGTACTTTTGTTGTTCCGTCAAAAATGGAGAATGGCGATCAATAGATCTGCCGAGGCGATGACCATATTCTCTGTAATACAAGCGGGACTGTTTCCTATTATACACATGGGGCGTCCATGGTTAGCATATTGGGTATTGCCTATTCCTAACCAGTTTGGTTCATTATGGGTAAACTTTAATTCGCCACTTTTGTGGGACGTATTTGCTATATCAACATATCTCTCGGTTTCTTTAGTCTTTTGGTGGACTGGTTTGCTTCCTGATTTTGCCATGCTAAGAGATAGGGCAATTACACCTTTTAACAAGAAAATTTACAGCCTACTATCCTTTGGATGGTCTGGACGTGCTAAAGATTGGCAACGTTTTGAAGAGGTTTCTTTGGTTCTTGCTGGTCTTGCAACACCGCTTGTTCTATCTGTACACACGATTGTATCTTTTGACTTTGCTACATCAGTAATTCCAGGATGGCATACTACTATTTTCCCGCCTTACTTTGTCGCAGGTGCTGTATTCTCTGGTTTTGCAATGGTAAACACTTTACTTATTGTAATGAGAAAGGTGGTAAATCTTGAAAATTATATTACCATACAACATATAGAGTTGATGAATATTGTAATCATGATTACTGGTTCTATTGTTGGTGTTGCTTACATTACTGAACTTTTTGTGGCATGGTATTCTGGTGTTGAATATGAACAATATGCTTTTTTAAATAGAGCAACGGGTCCTTATGCTTGGGCATATTGGTGTATGATGGGTTGTAATGTTTTCTCGCCGCAGTTTATGTGGTTTAAAAAACTAAGAACTAGTATCATGTTTTCATTTGCAATTTCTATTGTGGTGAACATAGGGATGTGGTTTGAGAGATTTGTAATTATTGTTACCTCCTTACATAGGGACTACTTACCATCTTCTTGGACGATGTTTTCTCCTACGTTTGTTGATATAGGTATTTTTATAGGTACCATAGGATTCTTCTTTGTGTTATTCTTGCTTTATGCTAGAACCTTTCCCGTGATTGCACAAGCAGAAGTGAAATCTATATTAAAATCAAGCGGTAGTAAATACAAGAAATTAAGAGAAGAAAAAGAGACAAATTATGAGTATAAATAAAACAATACATGCTCTTTATACTGACGATGATGTCTTATTGAGTGCGGTAAAACAAGTTAGAGATAAGCGATACCACATTGAAGAGGTTTTTACGCCTTTTCCTGTACACGGTCTTGAAAAAGCGATGGGTATAGCAGATACACGACTGGCTATTAATGCATTTTTATATGGTATAGTAGGTTTGTGTGTAGGTACGGCAATGATGAATTATATCATGATTGACGATTGGCCTCAAAATATAGGTGGTAAACCTAGTTTCTCTTATCTAGAGAATATGCCAGCCTTTGTACCTATTATGTTTGAGTTAACCGTATTTTTTGCAGCTCACTTAATGGTAATTACTTTTTATATGAGAAGTAGGTTATGGCCTTTTAAAAAAGCAGAAAACCCCGATGCAAGAACAACTGACGATCATTTCCTTATGGAAATCGAGATAAAAGAAACCGATACAGAAGAGGCTACAAAATTTCTTTACGATACTGGTGCGGTTGAAATACATTTAATTGATAAAGAAGAGATCAATGAATAAATTATTTAACATATTACTTATCACTTTGGTTGTCTTGTTAATCACTTCATGTGGTGATGATAAGACGGTTGCTACTGGAACAAATCGTAGTGTTCAGTATTTTCCTAACATGTATGAATCTGTGGGTTATGAAACCTATCAAGAGGGTGAGATTTTTGAAGGTAATGTAGAAGCACAATTTCCTGTAGAAGGTTCTGTATCGAGGGGCTGGATGCCTTATGATTATGAAGATTCTAATGATGGTTACGCTTCCGCGAAAGCGAACCTACAAAATCCACTTCCATATACCGAAGAACATCTTAAAGTAGGTGAAGAACTGTACGGTATTTATTGTGCAATTTGTCATGGTACAAAAGGTGACGGTAAAGGTCACCTCGTTACCACAGAAAAAATTCTTGGTGTGCCTAGTTATGCTGCTAGAGAAATTACCCAAGGTTCTATATACCACGTGATGTATTACGGAATTAATTATATGGGATCTTATGCATCACAAACGTCTATTGAGGAAAGATGGCAAATCTCACAACATGTTGATGCTTTAACTAGAGATTTAAAAGGAGAGCCTCGTCAGGAGTTTGTTACTGATCTAGGTGACGACTTAAATACGCCAGCTACCGATGAGGATGCTAAGAATAAAGAAACGGATAATGAAAAAAATCCTACAGAAATTAAAACAACAATTGTAGGGCGATAGTTCTACATGATGATATTGTATATATGTATAAGGTAACGAGTAAATTACAGATTTTTGCATTTGCGTTAATGGCAATAGGTGCTTTGTTTACAGCTGTGGGCTTTTACAATGCGCCAAGTTCGCAGACACAAGTAGAAGAGATGTTATTGCATGATGATCATCATGCCGATAGTGGGGTTCATACTAATGATTCAGGTAACATTATAGAGTTAGCCTCTTTAAATACAGGTCTCAATGTTTCAGGTACTTCAGTGAGTAGCACATACGTGTCAGTTGATGAGAAAACGGCAGGACATGATAATGATCATGCCGAGCATTTGTATCATCAATTAAGTAATAGGCCATGGTCTGCTGTTTATGTTGCTGCATTCTTCTTTTTTATGATAGGATTAGGAGCGCTGGTGTTTCTTGCATTGCAAAAAGTTGCCCAAGCTGGATGGTCACCTGTGCTTTTTAGAGTAATGGAGGGAATAGGTAGTTATATTCTACCAGGCGGTATTATTATGTTTATACTTCTTGCTCTTTCTGGTTTTCATATCAACCATATATTTGTTTGGATGGAAGAAGGTATTGATGTTGTAGGGCACGAGAATTATGATTCAATAGTTGCTGGTAAAACTGGATTCTTAAATGTACCGTTTTGGTTGTTTAGAGCAGGTGCATTTATTGTTGGTTGGAATTTGTATAGATGGAATATTAGAAGATTTGGTTTAAAGCAAGATGAGGCTCCTGCAGGAGACCTTGTTTGGTATAAAAAAGGCTTCAAACACAGCGCTATGTTTTTAGTGTTTTTTATAGTTACAGAATCAATCATGTCTTGGGATTGGATCATGAGTTTTGATCCACACTGGTTTTCGACTTTGTTTGGTTGGTACGTTTTTGCAAGTATGTTTGTATCGGGCATCACGGCAATTGCACTTGTAACTATTTATTTAAAGTCAAAAGGATATCTAGAGTATGTAAACGATTCGCATATTCACGATTTGGCTAAGTTCATGTTTGGTATCAGTATTTTCTGGACTTACCTATGGTTTTCACAATTCATGTTAATATGGTACTCTAATATTCCAGAAGAAGTTACCTACTTTGTAACGCGTATAGAAGATTACAACATATTGTTTTTTGGTATGGTGGCTATCAATTTCCTTTTGCCATTACTTATTTTAATGAACTCTGATTTCAAGCGTGTCAATTGGTTTGTAGTAACAGCCGGTCTTTTTATTATTTTTGGTCATTACTTAGACATTTATGTAATGGTTATGCCAGCTACTGCGGGTGTATCATGGTTCATAGGTTGGCCTGAAATAGGTGCCTTCTTATTCTTTGCAGGCTTATTTATCTTTTATACATTTAGAACAATATCTAGTGCCCCGCTTTTACCTAAAGGTGATCCATTTATTGGTGAGAGCAAACATTTTCATTATTAAAACTTTAGAATTTTCGTCTGATGACTGCATTTCTTATTATTTTTATTGTCGCTTTATTTGCCATTTCCGTTTGGCAAATCACAAAAATTGTTTCTTTAGGTAAAACTCGTGAGTTAAATCCTGAGGGTGCTGAGATTGCCAATGATTCTGATAACAAACGACAAGGTCAGTATATGCTTTATTTTGGTATCGCTTTATACGCATTAATGATTTATTGTTTTGTTGCATATAACGATTATTTTCTACCTGACGCTGCATCTGCACATGGTGGAGAATATGACAATTTATTGCTTCTTACAGGAGTAGTAATCATGGTTGTACAGGTGCTTACACAAGGTCTACTACATTGGTTTTCTTATAAATACCATGGTAGAAAGGGGCAAAAAGCTTTATTTTATGCTGACAATGACCGACTAGAATTTATATGGACTGCTATACCCGTTGTAGTTCTTGCAGGTTTAATTTTATGGGGTTTATTCTCTTGGAATGATTTGATGGATGCAAGTACTGACGATGACCCGCTGATTGTAGAAGTTTATGCTTATCAGTTTGGTTGGAAAGTACGTTATAGCGGGCAAGACAATACACTTGGTGATGCCAATGTTAGGTTCATTGAAGGTCAAAATGTTCTAGGTATTGATCCTACAGACAAAGATGGTATGGATGATATGGTAGGAACAGAATTGCATTTGCCAGTAAATAGACCTGTTCTTTTTAAATTTAGAAGTCAGGACGTATTACACTCTGCTTACATGCCACACTTTAGAGCACAAATGAATGTTGTGCCTGGCATGGTTACACAGTTTAAGTTCACTCCTACAGTTACTTCTGAAGATTATAAGTCAACTGAATTTATGACTGAAAAAGTTCGTAAGATTAATGAAATACGACGACAAAAAAGTGAGGAGTTGGTAAATTCAGGTGATGTGGCTTTGGATCCATATGAATTTGAATATTATCTTCTATGTAATAAAATATGTGGTGTATCACACTACAACATGCAATTGAAGATTGTTGTTGAAAGTGAAAATGATTACAACACTTGGTTAGAAACACAAACAACTTTTGAACAAACTTTAGCAAACGCTGAAAATTAGAATTATGGGACAAGCAATCTCTGTTACTGCAGATCACGGACATGATGAGGATCACCACCATCACAAAGAAACTTTCATAACAAAATACATCTTTTCACAAGATCATAAGATGATTGCAAAGCAATATCTTATTACGGGTCTTATCATGGGTGCCATTGGTATAGCCATGTCGGTGTTAATGAGAATGCAATTAGCTAATCCTGGAGAACCTAGTATTGTATTCCAAGCGCTATTGGGTAAATGGGCACCAGACGGTGTTATGGATCCTAATATGTATTTAGCCTTAGTAACCATTCACGGTACCATAATGATATTTTTTGTACTTACAGCGGGACTAAGTGGTACTTTCTCAAATTTTTTAATACCATTACAGATAGGAGCTAGAGATATGGCCTCGGGATTCTTAAATATGGTATCTTACTGGTTGTTTTTTGTTTCTGCCGCTATAATGATAGGTTCTCTTTTTGTAGAGCTAGGTCCTGCTGCAGCGGGATGGACAATTTATCCGCCATTAAGTGCGTTGCCTGAAGCGATGGGGGGTTCAGGATTAGGAATGACATTATGGTTAGTTTCAATGGCAATCTTTATTGCTTCCTCCTTAATAGGTTCGCTTAACTATATTGTAACAGTTATCAATTTAAGAACTAAAGGAATGTCTATGACCAGACTTCCATTAACTGTTTGGGCGTTTTTTGTGACTGCCATTATAGGTGTTGTTTCATTTCCAGTACTTCTTGCAGCTGCATTACTTCTTATTATGGATAGAAGTTTTGGTACTTCTTTTTTCCTTTCTGATATATATATTAAAGGTGAAGTGCTTGCACATCAGGGGGGGTCACCTGTTCTATTTGAACACTTATTTTGGTTTTTGGGACACCCAGAGGTATACATCGTTTTGTTACCAGCACTGGGAATTACTTCAGAAATTATTGCAACAAATTCACGTAAACCCATTTTTGGATATAGAGCGATGATCGCTTCAATTCTAGCTATCGCTTTCTTATCAACCATTGTTTGGGGTCACCACATGTTTGTATCTGGTATGAATCCTTTCTTGGGTTCAGTATTTACATTTACAACTTTATTGATTGCAATACCATCTGCAGTAAAAGCTTTTAATTATATCACTACCTTATGGAAAGGTAATTTGCAAATGAATCCTGCAATGTTGTTTTCAATTGGTTTGGTTTCAACTTTCATTACTGGTGGATTGACAGGAATTATTCTTGGTGATAGTACGCTTGATATCAACGTGCACGATACTTATTTTGTAGTTGCTCACTTTCACCTAGTTATGGGTATATCGGCCCTTTATGGATTATTTGCAGGTGTTTACCATTGGTTTCCAAAGATGTTTAACCGTATGATGAATAAAAATCTAGGTTTTGCCCACTTTTGGCTTACTGCAATAGGTGCGTATGGTGTATTTTTCCCGATGCATTTTGTGGGTATGGCTGGTTTACCAAGACGTTATTACACAAATACTAATTTTCCATATTTTGATGATCTAGCAGATACGAACAAGTTAATCACTTATTTTGCTATTGCTACTGCTTTTGCCCAATTATTCTTTGTATACAATTTTGTAAAGTCAATATTCTATGGTAAAAAGGCACCGCTTAATCCATGGAAGTCTAATACACTAGAGTGGACTACTGGTGACAAACATATACATGGTAACTGGGAAGGTGCTATCCCTAGCGTTTACAGATGGCCTTATGATTACAGTAAAGTAAATGAAGATGGAGCATATGTTATTGCTGGACAGGATTACACCCCTCAGCATATACCTTTACAGGAAGGTGAAGAAGAAATGAATCATTAAAACTTAATTCTTATATCATGAAAGCCATCCATTGTAGGATGGCTTTTTTGATTGAGCAATGGATTGTCTTCTTATACTTGCTTCTATTACGTTGTGCATTTTTATCTTACATTTAAGTACACATTAAAGCTGTAAGTTACCGTTTAGAACAGTAATCATTTTTTAGTTTAATTAACTATACACATATTATGGGATTATTTTCATCACTTATTGGAAACGCTGGGGCGGTAGACAAAGAACGATTACAAAAAGACTTTCAACAGTTACTTACTGAAAATGAAAAAATAGAAATAGGTTTTAAGCTTGTAAGAGACACTTTTATATTTACTAATAAACGCTTGATATTTATTGATAAACAAGGACTTACAGGCAGTAAAATAACTTATATGTCTATAACTTATAAAAGTATCTCTAGATTTAGTATTGAAACTGCAGGTACCTTTGATCTAGATGCAGAGTTAACCCAACTTGAAAACACATAAACATAAATAACTTTTAATCAATTATTTAAGC
>CAZQGX010000010.1:0-67947 GCA_964593255.1 uncultured Flavobacteriaceae bacterium
TAAACATACTGGTTATAAAGATATTATACTAAGTAGCTAAATTTACACCTCTAACCTCAAAATTATCGGAATCAATAGCACCATACTATTATTATCAAAATCACGGTAATGTTATTGCGGGAACAGATTCAGTTGTTTCAATAGATATTGGTGGTGGTACGAGTGATATAGTTGTTTTTCAAAAAGAGAAGCCGATAGCTTTAACATCTGCTCGTTTCGCTGCTAATTCTATTTTTGGGGATGGTTATGGTGGTTCACCAAATAATAATGGATTTATCTTAAAATATAGACAGAATATAAAAGATCTGATAAAGAATAATAAACTTTCTTTGGGTTTAGTGCTAGATCAAATTAATAATGAAAATAAGTCTGAAGATTTAATTGCATTCTTTTTTTCATTAGAAAAAAATCAACAAGTAACAAATAAAAAAGTTCCGATTTCTTTCAGTTCTTGGCTTTCAACTGATAATGACTTAAAAATTGTATTTATTGTTTTTTATTCTTCTATAATTTACCACATTGCTAATTTAATGAAAGCAAAAGGTCTAGATGCACCAACAAATATCTTGTTTAGTGGAACAGGTTCTAAATCTATTCTAATAACTAATGGAAGTAACAATTTAGACAAGTTGGATAAGCTTACAGGTATCATTTTTGACAAAGTATTTGGTGGATATAAAAATCATAAAGTAAAAATTAATATTGAACCAAACCCAAAGGAAATAACTTGTAAAGGTGGTTTAGAAATAGATGTAGATTCTATCGGAGATATTGAAGTTATAAAATCTGTTTTATTAGGTGATACAGAAAACTCTACCATTAAAAAGAATCCTATTAAATACAATAATATTGATGATGATGTAATAAATTCTGTTGTTAAGGAAGTTGATAATTTTATTGATGTATTATTCTCTATTGACAACGATATGAATTTTAAAAAATACTTTGGTGTAAATTCAGCTCATTTTGATAGTTATAAAACTATCTTAAAAGAAGAAACGCTAAACTTATTAGATACTGGTTTAAGAAGGAAAATAAAATCCTTAAATGGTAACACAAATATTCCGCTTGAAGAATCATTATTCTTTTATCCTTTAGTTGGTGCATTAAATAAATTAAGTTACAAAATCGTAACAGAATTAAATAAATAATAGTATGAATAAATTATTCACATTACTTCTAGTCAGTCTTTTTACAAGTTTGACTATAAATGCACAAAATTCAAAAAATGACTATGAAAAAGCTGTTGATTATTGTGCTTGTAAAATAGCTTATGCTTATACTGAAGATTTTGCCTCTAAAAATCCTAGTTTAGATGAAAAAAAGTCATTTGACGAAGTCATCAGTAAAAAGCTTAATAATTGTGAAAAAAAGAATATTTCTATTTCAGAATTAGAGAAGTTATTAAAAGAAAACAATTTTAATGGATTTTCTAAAACATTAATCCCTGATGCGGAAAAAGCTACAACTAGTTACTCTGATAATTTCAATAAAGATGATGCAATTAATAGCATTCTCACTTCATTTAAACTTTCCTTCGACAAAATTGATATTAAAAGTGAACTAAGTAATAGTTTAAATAATAAATTACAAAGTTTTGGAAAACAAGAGGAAACTAAAATAAATCCAAACTTAGTAAATGAAACTGACCTTTCTGTCAGCGCAAATAACGGTGAAAACTCTAGTCAAATAGAAACCACATTTTTCCCTAACTGGTTACTGTTTGTGTTGATACTATTATTCTTTATTATTTTATTATTTTACAATTACTCAAATAATAAGAAGTTAAACGAGAGAATTGGCAGACGGCTTCGTACAAGTGAATACGAACAAAATAAAATTAAATTTACCCCATCCAATAATCGTAATAAAAGTAATAATTCTCGCTCTGAAAGAGACATTAAAGATATCTACGATAAAATATCCGAGCTAAATTTGGCTATAGAACGACTTCAAAATAGTAATTCGACTAGTTCGGTTTCAAGTGTACATAAAACAAATCAAGTAAAGAATATTTCACAGCCAAAGCCAAAAGAAAACCAAAAATTTGTTTTTGCCAAAACACCAATTGAAGATAAAGTTTTTAATGCTTTTGATGTTACTGATGTTAAAGATGGTAAATTCTATAAATTTCTTCTCAAAGAAAACAATCAAGCAGAGTTTGAGTTTTTTAATACGGAAAACTCAGCAAAACGAGCTTTAAATGCGCCAGATTCATTTTTATATCCAGCTTGTGAAGAAACTGAACCACTTAACCAAAACGCAAATAAAATCATTACTATTAAACCTGGTATTGCAATTAAACAAGAGAACAAATGGATTGTTAAAGAAAAAGCTCAAATAACTTATGAATAATATTACGGTAATTGAATTTCTATTAGTAGGCCTAATTATAGTAATTCAAATTTTTCAAACGCTCAAAACTTTTATAAAAATAAATGCTCTCAAATCTATAATTCCTAATAAAGATTTTTTCAAGATAAAGTTATTTAACATTCCTGTTGAAGATTTACAAGTTTTTCAGCCAAAAGATGTTTTAGATAATTTATCTAAATATGAAATAGAAAGTTTAGACATTAATTCAAAACCATTTTCAGATGATTTTGAATATACTTATGAAAACTTAGAGCCTTTAACAATTACTGAAATTAAAGATAGAGTAAAGTTTGATTTTTCAGAAAACATCAAGGCTACTCTAAAAGAAGAAATTATAGATGAAGCCATTGCAATACATAATTATCACGCTAATTATAATAGTTCAAATAAACAGAATGTAAATATTAACGAAATAAGTTTAATAAACCCAAACGCAACCAGTAATAACATTTTCGAAGGACTTTTACACTCAATAAATGTTTATTTATTAAGAAACAAAGGAGCTTCTACAGATTTTAACCTAATTAAAGACATTACAGAGAGAAATATTGATGCTGAAGATGAAGATATAAGCCAAAGAATTACAACTCCTTTATATTTAGGTTTAATGGGAACAATGTTAGGGATAATTTTTGGACTAATTAATCTTTTTTTAGTTTCTGGTGAAGGCGAAGACTTTGAAATTAAAGGTTTTCTAGTTGGTGTATCTATTGCAATGTCAGCAAGTTTTATTGGTTTACTCTGTACCGTTCTTAATTCATCTTATTACAAAAATGCTCGAAAAAATGTTGAAATAGCTAAAAATGACTTTTACACATTTATTCAAACAGAATTACTTCCTATTCTAAATCAAAGCGTTTCATCTAGTGTGTTTATGTTACATTCCAACTTGGTGAAATTTAATGATAACTTTACTGTTAATATTAATCGTTTAACAGGCTTATTAAATAAAAATTATGATGCTGTTATCGCACAAGATAACATACTACAAAGTCTCGAAAATATCGATATTACTGAATTTGCTAAGGCGAACATAAAAGTATTAAGAGAGTTAAAAGCTGGAACAGAAGATTTACATAAATTTAATCAATATTTAAGTTCTCTAAACTCAACAGTAGATGGTACAACTCGCCTATCAAATTCTTTCCAAACACTTCTTAACAAAGCAAACAATTTTGAAGGACTTGCAGAAAAACTAGACTCAAGAATTGAACAAAGTAATAAATTGGTTCAATTTTTAAATGATCATTACGAAGTATTAAGTGCCAGAAGTGATTTACTTAATGATTCTGTAAAGAAGGTTGATGATGTTTTAAATAAATCTTTAGTTGAACTGCGAGAGCACACAACACAAAAAATTGATGCAATAAAAAAATTGACCATAAAGGAAGAGGATTCTGTAATAAAAGCATTTACGGAAAATATAAACGCTATTAAACAAAGAACTTTAACGGAAGAAAACTTATTAAAAAATGCTTTTGCAGAAAAAATAGAAAACCTTAAGAAAGTTTCTAAAAAAGAGGGAGAATTGATGGAAACTAATTTTTCTAGTTACAAAAAACATTTTGAAAAACTTGATATATTAGATAAGCTTCACGATTCTATTAATGAGATAAAGAGTAACTCTAAAACACAATTAGAATTAGTTAATAACGAAATTAAATCTTTAAAGGTAAGCATAGAGAATTCAAAAAAAACATCAGACAGCCAAAACAAAAAAACCACAATTGAGAATAATAAAAAACAAGATATTACAAATAGGATAAAACGTTTTTTTACTCAAAAGAAATAAATTAATGAGCAAAAAGCATAAAGATTTTTTTTGGATGAGTTTTTCAGACTTAATGACAAGTCTGTTTTTTGTTGTTTTAGTTTTATATGTTCTTACTTATGTAATGCTTAAAAAAGAGCAAAATAAATTGGAAATAGAAAATGAAAAACTAAATCAAATATTACAATTAGAACAACAATTTAAACCTTTACAAAATGATAATGATTTTATCTACTTACAAGAATGTAAGAAGTATATTTCAAAAGAGCTAAATAGTATAGAAATATTTGAACCTAATAAATCAACTATTCTAGAAAAACATAAATCTTCCACAATAAAAGTGGGTAGTAAACTAGAGAATTTATTAAAAGATTTAAATGTTGCAAATGCCAATTTTTCATATTTAATAATAATTGAAGGTAATATGGCAAATTCTTGGGATAAAAAATTTAGTACTGATAGCGAATATGGTTATAAAAAAAGTTATGAACGTGCTTTAGCTGTGTATAGTCTTTGGAGTAATAATAATATCGACTTAAGAAAATATAATTCGGAAATTTTAATTAGTGGAAGTGGCTTTAATGGTTTATGTCGCGATAAAGTTGAAGAAAACAACAAACGTTTTTCAATACAAATTATACCAAAAATAGAATACTCAAAATAAATGAAATTTAGATTATTAACATACATAATATTGTCTTTTGCTTTAACCAGTTGCAATGGTTGTTCTAAATCTGCTGAAAAGTTTAGAAATAATCAAGTAGAAAATACATCTTCAAAAAGAGAACGAAAAGCAAGAGACAGATCAACAGGTAAAACCATTATTAAAATGAAAAAACGTAATGGAGTATATTACGTACCTGTAGAACTAAACGGCTCTAAAATGGACTTTATATTTGACACAGGAGCAGGTATAATTTCAATTTCTGAAACAGAAGCTACTTTTTTAATGAAACAAGGAACATTAACCAAAGATGACATTAAAGGTACTGCTAAATTTAGTGATGCTAATGGAGATATTTCAGAAGGAACAATAATAAATTTAAAAACAGTTAAAATTGGTAACATTACTTTAAGAGATATTGAAGCCTCAGTAGTACATAACTCAGTAGCACCACTTCTGTTAGGTCAGTCTGCCTTTGAGCAATTTGGGAAAATATCAATTGATTATAAAAAAGGAGAAATTACATTAGAATAATGAATAGATTAATACAATTTTTATTCGTCGTTTCATTAATAATACAATTCTCGTGCGAATCTAGAAGTAGTAAAAACAGTAAGCTAAAAAACATAGAATCTACTGCGTTAAACGCTCAAGAAACAATATCTAAAAAAAGCGACAAGAACTCAGTAAAAATACTTACTTGGAATATTCGAGACTTAGGACAATCGAAAGATGATGATGAGATTTTAACAATTGCAAAAATCATAAAACCTTACGACATTATTGCTGTCCAAGAAGTAGTTGGAAAAGATCCAAGAGGAGCACAAGCAGTAGCTAGAATTGCCGATAATTTAAACAGAATGGGAAGCAAATGGGACTATAGAATTAGTGATCCTACAAAAAGTCCATCAACTAATATGAGTGAGCGCTATGCTTATTTTTGGAAAACATCAAAGGTTAAATTAATAAGTAAGCCTTATTTGGATACTGAATTAGAAGATAAATGTATTAGAGAACCTTACATAGCTGAATTTAAATTAAAAAACGGCAAGGATTCATTTTTCATAGTTAATTTTCATTCTCGTGTTCACTCTGAAAATCCTGAAAATGAAATTGTATATTTTAAAGATTATCCAAAAAGGTTTAACTCTGACAGAATATTTATTTTAGGCGACTTTAATCTAAATGAAAAACACGCAGTATGGAACGATTTGTATAATATAGGTTACAAATCTGCAATTGTAAATTCACCAACAACTCTAAAAAGAAGTTGTAAGAGAAACAAATATTTGAACTATGCAATTGATAACATATTTTATGACACTCAAAACATTGAATTAATAAATTCTGGTAAAATAGATTTTGTAGGCGAATGCAGTAATTTGAGTAAAGTAAGAACTATTTCTGACCATTTACCAGTTTATATTGATTGTATTATTAGATAATTAAATGCCATCGCTTAAAGCCATACACATTCGCAATTCGCTACAGCCAACGCTACGCCAAAAATTGCAAAAGAGTATGTATTGCCAACGCACACATTTGAACTAAATACCAAACATCGGAAAACCAAGCTGAACGTGAAAAGCGCTATGCACAACAAAGAACTTTGTCAAAAAACAAGTGATTTTCAGCTTATTTTTTGACAAAGTTTGTCTCACTTATTGAAACAGCATCAATCGGCACAACAAAGACGTGTAGAATTTATTATATGACTTGCAATTACTTAAGAAATATTTTTTACAATCATTTAATTCTGATAAGATTTGCTAACTTTAATACTTAAAACACACAAATAATCATCCACAATCAAGCAAACAACAAAATATAACCGCATTTTTATCACTATTCTAAAAGGCGCACTTATTTAAACAAATACTGCCCAACTTTTATGACTTATATTTAAATCTACTATCCACATTTATATAATTTGCATATATGAAATGCTATATTTTATTTTTTGCGTTAATTTTGGTAAGCTGTAATCACGAAAATTCAACGCCATCCCAATCTTCATTTATGAAAACCACCATACAACTAGAAAATGAGTCTGTAACCATAGACCTATCCCAGCCGCATGACATCAGTTTACCAGTGCAACATAATGCAGGGGTAGGAGCATGGTACATCGACCCACCGCAAATAAAACATGTAGAGGTAGATGGGTATGTAGGCAAGGTGCAATTGGGTGGCTCTACTAATTTTAATGATATTTTTTTTAATCCGCATAGTCATGGTACACATACTGAGTGTATAGGGCATATTACCAAAGAGTTTTATAGTGTAAATAATGCTTTAAAATCTACCTTTTTTAAAGCCCAAGTAATGAGCGTTACCCCGCAAGAAATTGACGGAGATCTGTTGATCAATGAATCGGTAGTAACTGCAATATTGCCAGGAATACAGGCTATAATTTTGCGCACAGTACCTAATTTAGATATCAAAAAAACTACAAATTATTCCCATAGCAACCCTCCCTACCTCGATGCTGGATTGATGTTACGCTTTCGCGAAAGCGGAATTAACCACCTACTTATAGACCTACCTAGTGTGGATAAAGAAAAAGATGGTGGTGCACTACTGGCACATAAGGAATTTTGGGATTTTAATGGAAAACAACGTCTAGACGCGACCATAACCGAGTTGATTTATGTCCCCGATGCGATTAAAGACGGTATGTATATGCTAGACTTGCAAGTGGCGCCTATAGAAAATGATGCGGCACCATCGCGTCCTATTCTCTACAAGATATTGTAAATTTGCTTTATGGATATATTATTTTTTATAGGGCTTGCTCTAGGTGCAGTAGCTTCCTTTTTTATATTTAAACTGTTTTTTAAAGGCGGTAAAAAAGAAAATACCAGCGAGCAAAGTGTGGTGCTGATGGAAAAAATACGTTCGGTTTGTAAATTTATAACCATCGAGGGTGACTTTTCTGAAATCTATCACTATCAAAATGTAAAAGATAAAATTGCTAATTTTCTTTTGGGTAAAAAGAAAGCGCTCATACTTATTAAAGCCAAGGCACACATAGGTTTTGACCTAACAAAAATAGAAATGGAAAGCGATCCAGCTCAAAAAACCATACGACTTAAAAACTTTCCACAGCCGCAAATTTTAAGTATTGAAACAGATTTTAGCTATTACGACAAGTCCGAGGGATGGGCAAATTATTTTACCAGCGACGACCTTACCGAGGTAACTCGCAGTGCCAAACAACACATTATTGATAAAGTGCCAGAAAGCGGTCTTATGGAACAAGCCCGTAAAGAGGCCATTAACACCATACAAATGATGGAAGGTCTAGCAGCAACCATAGGGTGGCAATTAGATTACGACGCCTTGATTCTGGATGAGCTAGAAGCTAGTAAAAAAATTGAGAAATAATAAGCTTTTTTAATGGGGTGCAAATTGTAACCTTGAATTCACCAGATAAATGCAACTATAACATTGATCAATAACTTACCATCATAAACATCTCTTATATCTAGAACCCCTTAAATATTTATAATGCACATCGACCAATTAAGAGATTATTGCCTTTCTAAAAAAGGAGTCACAGAGGCTTTTCCTTTTGACGAGGTTACGCTAGTATTTAAGGTAATGAATAAAATGTTTTGCCTAGCAGGACTAGATAAATGGGAAAAGGGAGAAAAAACCATCAATTTAAAATGCGATCCAGAAAAAGCGATTGAATTAAGAGAGCAATATGAAGGCACTGTTGTAGGTGGATATCATTCTAATAAAAAACACTGGAATACTGTCTATACAGATCGTGACTTATCGCAAAAAGAATTGACACATTGGATCGATCACAGTTATGACCTGGTAGTTTCAAAATTAACTCGTAAAGATCAAGAGTTTTTAAACACACATTTTTAATCACCTTATTATAAAATATTTATTTTTTGAAATCAAAACTTCACGACTTTTATAGCCAGCGTATTACTCAATTTACAGACGCAAGCAACAGGCTTCAAAATCAGTTGCGACTTTCTAGCAGTATAAGATTCATCGTGTTTATTGCTGGATGCGGGGCAGTGTATTTCCTTTTTGATTTTTGGCAGTATGCGGTACTTGCGGGGGTAGTATTTTTTGGAATCTTTTTATTTTTAGTTTCAAGACACGAAAACCTAAAGCGTAAACGTGATTTTTTAATCAGTTTAAGAGATATAAATGGCAAAGAACTGCAAATTCTCGATTTAGATTTTCATGGCTTTCCATCTGGTAAGGAGTTCCTAGAGGATGATCATGAATACAGTCGCGATATAGACCTTTTTGGAACTGGCTCTTTATTCCAATATCTAAATAGAAGTGTTACCAAAGATGGTGTCGCCTTGCTTGCGCAAAAACTTACCAGCAATAACATTAAAGATATACCACAAAAACAAGAAGCCGTTAAAGAACTGGCTAGTAAAGTAGATTTTAGACAAGAGTTTTGGGCAACGGCAACCTTACTTGACCCTAAACGCAGTCCTAAATCTATACTTGATTGGGTAACTAGTTATAATGCATTTGTTCCAGCTATTTTTTCTTGGTTGTGTTGGGCATGGTTAGGATTAAGTATAATAAGTTTTAGTCTTTACTTTTATGATGCCGTATCTGGTTATTTACCAGTTGCAGTGTTTTTTATAGGTTTGGGCATTACAGGTAGGTATATCAAACAAATCGGTGCATTTTCAGTAAGTATAAGCAGTTTAGAATTATTTTTTGGGCAGTACAGTCAGCTTATACTAGCTATAGAAAGAGAATCTTTTTCATGTGAAATGCTTACTCAAATCAAATCACAAATTACCACTAGTGGTCCTACCGCGTCCCAGCGATTTCTTGAATTATCTAGCGCCATAGGAAGACTGGATCAAAGAAATAATATGCTTTTTGGCGTACTGGCAAATGGCTTAGGACTGTGGGATTTAAAACAAGTATATACCATTGAAAAATGGTTACAAGAAAACGCGCAACATCTAGAAAACTGGCTGCAAGCAGTTGCACAAATAGATGCTATGTGCTCGCTAGGTAATTATGCTTATAACCACCCTAGTTATACATTTCCTGTTATAAAACAGGGAGATTTTCTTCTCAAATCAACAGCTGCACACCATCCTTTACTAGATCCTAATAAGTCTATAGGCAATGATATAGATATTTCCCTAGGGGAGTTTTTTATTATTACAGGAGCAAATATGGCCGGCAAAAGCACCTTTTTGAGAACGGTTGCCATGCAAATAGTAGGCGCAAACATGGGACTGCCCGTGTGCGCACAAGAGGTAACTTATAGCCCGGTAAAATTGATTACCAGCATGCGCACTAGCGACTCGCTTACCGATGACGAATCTTATTTTTTTAGTGAGTTAAAACGCCTGAAATACATAGTCGATAAAATAGAAACCGACCGTTATTTTATTGTACTAGATGAAATTCTTAAAGGAACAAATAGCCAAGACAAAGCAAATGGTTCTCGCAAACTTATTGAAAAATTATCTAGAAAAATGGCTACAGGGATTATTGCCACGCACGATTTAAGTCTTACCGAGGTGGTAAATGAGTACGATACTATTTCAAATTACTATTTTGATGCCGATATCACAAACGACGAACTTACATTTGATTATAAGTTTAAAAACGGTATTGCAACAAATATGAATGCTAGTTTTTTATTAAGAAAAATGGGCATTGTTGATTCTTAGAATCTGTTTAAGTGCCTTTATAACTGTTATGGTTTGTAGTTTTGCGATTTAATTGCAAAAAAATTAATATTAAATAGAGATGCTGTATTTTCTCGCTTTCGCGAAAGCGAGATAACAATCCACCTTAACTGTATTATTTTTTCAAAGTAAAGTGACCACTGAAACTTTTAGGAATTCCATTTTCTACATATTCTACTTTAAACCAGTAGTCTGAAGAAGGCAATGGCTGCCCGTTAAAAGTGCCATCCCACCCACCACTACTCGGGTCTAATTGTTTTAATAATTTACCATACCGGTCAAATATGTAAATAATCGTACGGGGCTCATTATTTAACCCTATGATATTCCAAGTATCGTGATAGCCATCGTTATTTGGGGTGAAGTATAGTGGATATCCTATAACATTTAACGGTATTTCTACACTTGCACAACCTTCTAGATCTTGAATCACTATAATATGTGGTCCTGGTGTAACGCCTATAAAATTACCATTATACTGCCATGGACTGTCGTCTATTCTAAAGATATATTGATTTGCTGGGCCTTGTGCAAATGCCTCTATTCTATGCCTTTCTTCAAAGTAATTTGTGGTTACTTGTGCGCCAAAATTATCTGGAGGCCCTAGTTGTCTTACCTCGGTTGTTTGTGTTGTGGTACAACCAGTTGCAGTATCAGTAATTGTAACCGTGTAAATTCCAACCTGGGTTGCTGTTAATGTAGCGTTTGAAGTGCCGTTAATATTAGTGCCGTCTCGTTGCCAAGTGAAATTAAACACAGATGTGTCAAGACCTGTATCTAAAATAGGCGGAGAATTTGCAGCCTCTATAATACCACCGTTGCTATCTAGGCATAAATAATAAATGTCAGAAAGCTGGGGTCTTGCAATGTCATTTACAATTATATCAAAGCTTGTTGTGGCAAAACAACCTGTATTATTTGCTATTCTTACATAAATAGTTTGTGGTGTGACACTGTTTTCAAAACTTGTGGGATTTGTTATTGGGTTACTACCATCATCAGCACTGGCTGGTGTGTTGTGATAAGTTATATTAAATCCCACCTGTCCATTTAGAATGGTAGATTCATTACTGGTAAGGTCAAAAGTTTCTGTTAAGTTACCTGTATTATCGCTGTCACATAAAGTAAGATCGGGAGCGGCATTTGCAAGTGGAGCATCTCTTACTGTTAGGTCAAGGGTTGTGGTGTTTGTGCAACCGGTTAAATTATTTTCTACTATAACAAATATGGTCTGGGGGTTTGTGGTGTTTGTGTAAATTCTAGGAATATTATTAGTTCTAGCTGTCGCATCAACTTGAGATGCATAAAAGAAGGTAGATACGTCTAGATCACCGCCTGTAATTTCATTAATTCTAGTGTTCAGGTCAAAACTAGTACTACCATCTAAAATGCTGTCGTCGCACAGCTCATAAACTATTGGGTTATTTATGGCAGGTGCTTGTGTAACTATCAGATCAAACTGGGTAGAAGTATTAAAACATCCAGAAGTATCATTTTCTAATCTTAAATAGATGGTCTGACTACCACCAGGTGTGTTTTGAAAAGCTGATGGATTTGTAATCGCAGCAGTATTATTGTCTGCATCAGTTTGTGAGGTATGATAACTTATGCTAATGTCTGTAAAATTTTGAGTGCCTATTATATCGTTTTCAACTGTTGTTAAATCAAAAATTTCTATCCCATCTCCTGCATTATTTTCATCACATAAAATTAAGTCATCAGGATTTTGTGCAACATTAGGCTGTATAGATACTGAAATATTAATACTCGTGGTATCAAAACAGCCGGTATCATTTGTAGCTACTACTCTTGCAAATAAGGTCTCTGGCGATGTGTTATTTGTATAAGTTTGCCCTAATGGGTTTGTTCCATTGTCTGCATCGGTTTGTGTGGTATAATAACTAATAGTAACTGTTCCTGGCGTATATCCAGGCGCTACTAAATCATCAAAATCTGCTAGGGTAGTAGTTGTAACGCCATCATTGTCGTCATCACAAATAACGATGTCTTGAACTGGGGCGGCAAAAACATCATCTACTATTAATTGAAAAGGGTAAATCACAGCACACCCAAAGGAGGTGTCTTCAGTCCTTACAAACAGTGTTTGTGGATTGCCTTGCCCTTGATAATTTGAGGTTGCGGGGATTACATTGGTTTGGTTTTGTGCATCTATCTCACTTTCATAAAAAGTAACGTTGTATGAGGCTGCGTTTAATCCACTTAACATGATATTTTCTATAATAGTTAGATCAAAAGATCCAGGTCCAGCGGGATCACAAGAAATAGCATCTGGTGGTATGGTATCTGGCAGTTCAATAAATTCAAGCCTAACTGATGCATTTGCTGTACAGCCATTAGAAAAAGTAATATCTACTGCATAAAAACCATCTTCGGTTACCTGTAGTGTAGGGCTTGTAGCACCAGGTATTTCCGTTCCAGAGTTGCCTACAATAATACGATCAGACCTACTCCATGAATAGGTAAGCGTTGTGCCAGGCAAGGCAGGTAGCGTGGCATCTAGAATGTAATTTTCTCCTGCACACAAAGGATTTCCTCGAGAGGCGACCCTACTACCACCCAGGTCCACACTTATATCAAAACTACCTCCTTCTATAAACACAGCAGAGTCATAGTCACCATCGCTGGCATCTGCAATTACTAGTTTGATGTTATAACTTCTATTGGGTACAACAGGACTAGACGCGGTCAATACATTAGTCTGACCATTAAATTGGATAGGGCTAGAAGTTGCTGATTCACCTATATTAGGAGCTCCAAAAGAATTGTTAAGTAAATTATATTGTCCAAAAAAAGATGGGTTCACAGGGGCACAAGCGCTTATAGGCGGGTCACGTACCGTTATTACCTGCACAGGAATAGCGCTTCCTGGTATAGTGGCAAGATTAGTAACATCACCTGTTATACTATCAGTCAATATAAATGCAAAGGCATCAGCAAACGCACATTCAAAAAAACCGTCATATTCCTCGCTTGCAAATAAATAATCAAAAGATATAAAGTTACCCACAGGTGTAAAGTCAAATGAAATCCACGTGGCATCTATTGAAGTTAAGGGAAATCCAGCAGCTGCCATTATATTTTCTAGGTCTGTATCATTACCAGATAATATATTGTCGCTACTATCGGCTAGATCATTAGGGCCATTTGCATTAAGCGCATTTCCTGTAGATAAGATAATGCCATCTTCTATGGGAAATGAAGTCCCATTGGCTTGAAAATACGCAATTCCATTACGGTTTACCCCCGTTCCTGTATTAGACTGTATGTTTGTTATAGGGGTACAGCCACCTTCAAAAAGCACACCATCAACTAGTTCATCTACTGTAAAGGTGTTATTGCTGGTAGTGATTTGAGCATTGCCTAAATGAGCAAAAATCCATACAATAATCAAAAGTGCATATTTATTCATACCTTGGATTCTTTGACTAATTATAGGTCAATTTATAAAACAAATCATAAATAACGATACCCGCACATACTGATATATTTAAACTGTGTTTTGTCCCATACTGTTCTAGTTCTATGACATTGTTGCAAGCATTAACCACTTCTTGCTGTACTCCTTTTACTTCATTCCCTAAAACTATGGCGACTTTATCATCTTTGGCTGGTGAATATTTATAGAGGTTCTGCGAGCGCTCTGCTTGTTCTATGGCACATGTTATATAGCCTTGTTTATGAAGGCTGTTGATCACATCAATAGTATTTGACACATACTCCCATGTTACAGTTTCTGTAGCGCCTAGCGCGGTTTTTCTAATGTCTTTATGCGGTGGTTGTGCAGTGATACCACAAAGATATATTTTTTCTATACGGTAGGCATCTGCACTGCGGAAAATAGAGCCTATATTATTCAAACTGCGCACATTATCTAGCACAATCACCAGCGGGGTCTTTTTACTTTCTTTAAACCCAGCTGTGGTTAGGCGGTCTAGTTCTTCATTTAAAAGTTTTCTCATGTTTTAATTTTCAAACACGGTTATAAGGTGTGTTGCTATCTCGCTTTCGCGAAAGCAAGAAAGCAAAAAAGGATAACCTTATAGCTATCCTTTTGTTTTTATTATGAACCCTGCCATTTTTATCTCGCGCCACTTTTGGTCATATTTTAAATGTAGATTGTCCTGTTAACTTGTTATTCTCAGATTTTGAGTCATTCATTTTTACTTCAAGAATATAATCTAATATTTCATTTTCTTTAATATAAAATGTCTTTTGTGACTCGTAATTTATGGTCTGACCAGGTTGTAATGTTGTGGTAGATTTGTCAAAACTTACTGTTTCCCCGTTTATTTTCAAAAATACTTGATAGCTTTCAGCTGGGATTATAGTATTACCAGCGTTCTTTATTATATAGTGATAATAAATGCCGTTGCGCTCGGTTCTTTTTTCAATTACTTTTAGAGCTTGTATGTCTGTCTTTTTAGACGAGTTAAACGAATTAACAAATAGAAAATTGAAGCCCAATATCAATGCTGTGATTGTTTTCATAACTAATAAATTTTAAGTTGATAGTTCATGATTAAATCAGCAGTTTCTATAGGTGTTATAAGTTAACGGCAGGACAATTACAGCTCCATCGATCTTTTCTACACAAGAAGTCGATACCTAGTGTAATTTGATGAAAACCACCACTAGCAAATCTTATGTCACCAAACTGGTAACTGTAGTTATAACCAAAAGTAAATTCTTTATACTTAATACCAAAAAGAGGTGTAAGAAGTGATAGGTTTTGTTCTTGCACACTATTACCGTCTAGATACTCAGCACCGTCAAAACTTTGACGGTAAGAAACCCCTAAATAAAGAACACTATTGTCATTAAGGTCATAATAAGCCTTGGCATTAATATCCATGAATTGCTCTTTAGTGCGGTCTGTGCGCTGGTATAATACCGATGGCTCAAATTGCCACGGGTTATTGCGGGGTGCAAATAGATATCCTAATGTAGCGATATAACGTCTTTGGTTAGTACTCTCAAAACCCTCAGAATATATTTCTCTATTTTGAAATATGGCGTTTTTAACGGTAAAATGGGCATAGAATTCTTCATAAAAATAAGACATTCCTATGTCTATATTAAAATAAGAATCACTGCGCAGTACACCAGTAATAATAGGGTCAAAATCTGTAAGATCAAAAGCAGATTCATCTAGCCTACTTTGCACCAGTCCCACATTCATACCAAAAGATAAGCGGTTTAAATCCTCAAAACCGCCACCTATTTGCAAGTGATAGGCATAAGAAAGATAGGCCCCTGTTTGAGAGTGAAACCCGTTTTTGTCGTTAAAAATAATAGCGCCTACACCATTGTTTTCACCTACACTGGTATTAAAACTTAGGGTTTGTAAATTAGGAGCATCTTGTTGATCAAACCATTGTTGCCTAACAGTTCCCCTTACCTTACCACAACTAGCAGCACCTGCCATAGATGGATGTAGTAGGTAGTAATTATCCATTAAATAATCAAAATAAACGGGAACCCCTTCTTGGGCGATTGTTAACTGACCACTAAAAACGATAGCAAGTAAAATGAGAAGTTTCTTCATGTTTAAATTTATATACCTTAGTAAAACGTATGGTTTTAAAAAATGTTTTACCTATTAATATTATACATTGAGCAGATTAAAAGAGACAAAGAAAATAAGTCTACTTATAAAAATTTCAATAGATTTACATCTTTCACTAGAAAAACATAAGGATTCAAATATATAAATTTTTGTTATAGGATTGTGATATATATGAATTATGTTGCTTTAAAAAACTATTCTTCTCAAAATTAAGCAGTTTACTCTTCTATTTGGGTCTATTAAATACCTGTTAAAGGTCTTTTCATTGGCTTTTATCAATAGAATTCCTCGTTTGTAAGCTTATCTTTGTAAATAAATTTTACAATCATGGAAATGCACAAAATAAATATAATCCCTACCAGTAACCCTGCAATCGTCAAATTTGAAAGCGATCATTTCTTGGTAAAGAATCATAGTTACGAGTTTAATAATATAGATCAGGCCAAAGATGCCCCCCTTGCCCAGCAATTGTTTTATTTACCTTTTGTAAAAACGGTTTACATTGCACAAAATTTTATTGCTATAGAACGTTATGATATTGTTACCTGGCAAGATGTTCAAGAAGAGGTTGCAGAGCAAATAGAAAGCTATTTGAACAGTGGTGAGATTCTAGTCAAAGAAGATCAGGATAAAAAGAAAGTTCCTGTTACAGTTTATGCAGAGGCTACCCCTAATCCCAATGTGATGAAATTTGTCGCAAATAAAAAACTTACGATTAATAGTAAAGAGTTTAAGTCTATTAACGATACCCAGGTAGACACACTAGCAAGAGCATTGTATAGTTTTCCTTTTGTTAAAGAGCTTTATGTAGATGAAAATTATATTTCAATACAAAAACACGAGGTGGTTTCTTGGGATGAGGTAACTCATGAAGTGCGTTCTTTTATTAGAGAAACACTACAAAACGGAATACCTATAGGAGATTCTAATTATAAGAGTGCTGCTATTGTTAAAGAAAAGGGAGAAACGGTGGAATTACCTAAGTTTGAAAACCTAGATGATATTTCAAAAAAAATTGTTGAGATTCTAGATGAATATATAAAACCAGCAGTGGCAAGTGATGGTGGTAATATCGTTTTTGAGGGATATGAAGAATCTAATGGCGAGGTGCGTGTGATTTTACAAGGTGCTTGCAGCGGTTGTCCATCTTCTACCATGACCTTGCGCAATGGTATTGAAACCATGCTTAAAGATATGATTCCAGGAAAAATCAATAAGGTGGTGGCTTTAAATAGTTAAAAAATCAAATATTTTGTACTGTTAAGCCTTTAATAATTCTAAATAAATATATTAACGGCTTTTAATCTAGTTGAAGTTTTTTATCAAGGAGTTAATCTAGCTGGCACTAGGCAACCAGTAAAGCAGTAGAACATTCTTCAAAAAGTGGAAAAAGGCCTTTGGTTTGTATATGTTAATGAACAAGCTGCGGTAGTTAATAAGTAAGGTAAAGTTTTTGAATTGTGTGTGAATTAAAAAATCATGTTTAAGATAGGGTAAATTAACCAGCCTTAAACTCTTTAAGATAAAATGGTTCAAAATAAGCGACACTTACCGTGTCGCTTTTTTTGTATTTGTCTATAGCAAGATCACACATGGTAAGAGCTGTAGGAGGGGTATTGATGTAATGATGTTGCGGTTCATTAATTAAATTCTTAAACTTTTCAGTTCCAGTACCTATAAAGGTAACTATTCCGCTTTTGCGAAAGCGAGAAAAACTTCCATCATCTAGAACAGTTGCGGCTACATCTTCTTCTAATTGTTGGTCTTTAAAAACAGCCGTATAAACCTCCATTCTTCTAGCATCTACCATAGGGATGGTGATACCTGGCTGCCTATTTTGCAAACTTAAAGACTTTAAAGTGCTAACCGCTATTAAAGGAATGTCTAGGGCATAGCAAAGACCTTTGGCAGACGCTACACCTATACGCAAACCAGTGTAAGAACCTGGGCCCTCACTAATTGCAACAGCATCAAGATCTTTAACTGTTACCTTGTTGCGATCTAGTAATTCTTTTATAAAGATGTGCAGCCGCTCTCCATGGCTGTGATGATCACTTTGGTCTTCAATTAGATCAAGACAGTTGATAATGCCATACAAGTTTGCAAAACCACTATTTTCTCGTGCAAGCGCTACAGAGCAATTAGTAGAAGTGGTTTCTAAACATAAAATTAAAGACATTGCTACTATTCTTTATCTTGTGTAGATGCGGTAGTTGTACCTATGTCTTTCTTGTTTTTAATGGCGACTTGATCACCAGATTTAAGTGTCTTTGTAACTATTCTATAAGGTCCAGTAATTACTGTTTCTCCTTTTTCCAGTCCAGTAAGTACCACGATGTTCTTATCGTCTTGAATGCCTGTAGTTACTACCCTTAATTGTGCCTTTCCACTGTTTTCTACATAAACACATTCAAACTTTTTGTCACTCACTAAATCATTGTCTAGCCTATTTTTCCTTTCTAGAGTATCATTTTTTATAACAATAGCGCTTAGAGGCACAGCAACCGCATCATTCTTTTCTCTAGTAATAATATCTACCGTTGCGGTCATCCCTGGTTTAAAGGGGCTGTAATTATCGCTTTTACCTTCTAGTAATTCTTTATAACTATCTGGTAAAATCCTTACTTTAACTTTAAAGTTTGTTACTTGGTCTGCACTTAATGCACCTGTCGCGGTGTTTGCAATTTCAGTCACTTCTCCTTCAAATTTTCTTTTTAAATAGGCATCTACCTCTATAATAGCTCTATCACCCACCTCTAGTTTTACAATATCATTTTCATTTACATCAACTTCAACTTCCATACGAGATAAGTCTGCAACTCTTAATAACTCGGTACCAGCCATTTGTTGTGTTCCTACCACTCGTTCTCCTAGTTCTACAGCAAGTAGAGATATGGTACCTGTCATAGGGGCAAAAATACTGGTGCGCCCTAGGTTGTCTGTTGCCTCGTTAACAGTTGCTCCAGCACTTTGTACAGCAAAATATGCTGAACGTTCTGCAGCTTTGGCTCTTTGATATGTTGCTGTAGAGGTATCAAATTCCGCCTTAGAGATAACGCCTTTTTCAAATAGTTTTGATGCACGTTGATAATTTAATTCTGCTTCTATAAGGCTAGCCTTGGCCTGTTCAAATCCAGCTTTTGTATTTGCTAGCCCAGCTTGTGATCGGCTTACATTAGATCGCAATAAATCTGGGTTGATCTTAGCAAGTAAATCTCCTTTTTGCACTGCTTGTCCTTCTCTTATGGGTAATTCTATAATTTCTCCTGGCACTTCAGGCGATATACTAACTTCTATCTCGGGTTTAATTTTTCCTGTAGCACTTACCGTTTCTACAATATTCATAGAGGTAACTTCCATTACCTCTACCATAACGCCTTTATCGCTATTACCAGCAAATGCTTTGTATCCAAAATACCCTAACACCACGAGGATGATAATGGCTAGAATAATAATTATTGACTTTTTCATGGTTGATAGGTATTTTTATTACAATTGTATTTGGTCTACAGGTATGCCAAAATAAAGCTCTAATACTTTAATATTAAAAATATATTGATATTTTGCTTGTATCACTTGGTTTTCTGCTGCTACTAGTTGCTGTCTACTTTGTTCAAGGTTAAAAGCATTAAGTAAGCCTACATTATATCTTTCTTGCGAGTAATCAAAAGCAGTTTTTCTAGCATCAAGAGCTTTTAACGCACTGGCATAAGCTACTTTACCTGCTTGTGCATCTGTATAAGCACGATAAACCAATGCCTCAAGATCTAATTTTGCTTGTTCTACCGCAAAGTTTGCTCGCTCTAGGTTGATTTTTGCACGTTCTACCTGGTTGCGCACAGAAAAGCCGTTAAATATGGGTATGTTAAGTGATATACCATAAGAAATACCATCCAGCAGATAAAGTTGATCTCTTATAGGTAATGGTGAATCTTCTTGTGCTGCGGTATTATAGTTAAAAAATCCAGACACATTTGGGGAGTAGCCAGATCTAGCAATCAGTACATCTTGTGCAGATAGTTTTTGATTGATTTCGGCAATTTTGATCTCGCTGCGGTTGCTTAATGCATTATCCACTACTTCTTCTACCTCATTATCTAAAATACTTTCGGCAGTTAGAGTATAATCTATATCAGCAACATCAAAGGTTTCATAATCATCTACCATAAGTAGTTGTGCTAGATTTAATTTTGATATGGCAAGACTGTTTTGTGCGTTTATAATTTGCTGGTTTTCATTTTCATAAGTGGCTTGTATTTCTAGAAGATCACCTCTAGGTAAAGAGCCAGCTTCTACAAGGTCTTGGGTTTGTTTAATTTGCAAATTGGTTACCTCGTGTTGTTTTAATATCACTGCAAGGTTTTCCCTATTAAAAAGTACATTTAAAAAAGTGTTTGCAACATTAAGCGCCGTATTATCAATAAGGTTTTGTAATCTATAATCTGCAGCCTCGGCAGATAGATCTGCACGTTTGTACTGTCTAAAACTTCTTAAACCGTCAAAAATAGTTAGTCCAGAGTTGATGCTACCAGATAAGTTAGTTCTTTTATCATTTTCAAAACCAGTTACAGGGTTAAATTGAAAACCTTGTGATACGGTTCTTCTTGCATTTGCGTTAAGTGAGGGTAAGAAATTACCTAGGGCATCTTTTTTTTCTACTTTGGCAACTTCTCTATCTAATTCTCCATTTTTTATGGAAATATTGTTGTCTATGGCGTACTGTATACACTCTTGTAAGGTCCAATTGTTGTTTTGTTGCGCTTTTGCGAAAGCGAAACTTAAAATAACACTACCTAAAATTATTAACTTTTTCATGATGTAATTATGTCTATATGTAGATGTGAGATGCGATTTGTTACAAAATTTTTTTAACCACCATAAGTTGTTCTTCCAGATGGTGCTTTTAAAGCATTCCACACTTTTATTTGATCGCCTTTTTTCACTCCAGATAGTACTTCAACACTTATACCGTTGCTTAAGCCCAGTTCTACCTCTCTTCTTTCAAACTGCTGATCGCCTGTTTGAATTTCTACATAAGGTTTTTTGGTTTTTAAGTCATATTGCACAAGGGCTTCTTTAATGCTTAATACACTATCCCTTCTATCTAGTATAATACTTGCATTTGCACTTAATCCTGCTCTTATAAAAGAGACTTCTTCAAGTTTTTTGAGCGTACCTTTAATAGCAAATTGAATGGCTCCATTTTCTGCAACACCCTTAGGAGCTACATAATCTAGAACAGCTGCAAATTTTCTATTGTCATAGGCACCTACTGTTATCTCTAGGTCTAGACCATCTTTTATTTTACCTATCTCACTTTCATCAACCTTACCTTCAAAAATCATGTTATTTACATCGGCAATTACAGCGATAGAGGTTCCCTCGTTAAAATTATTTGCCTCTATCACCTGGTTTCCTTCTTTTACAGGAACGTCTAGTACCATTCCAGACACGGTGGCTCGTATAGCAGTTTGTGCATAGTTACCCAGCCCGCTGGTAGTTCCTGTGCGCACGATGTCATAGTTTTGCTGCGCGCTATTTAGGTTAACTTGCTCTTGCTTATAACGTTGCAACGCATTGTTGAAGGCATTTTGTGCTAGGTCAAACTCGTTTGCCGCGATTACTCCTCTTTCAAAAAGCGATTTTTGTCTATCATAAATGGATTGCTGGTTGTCTAGAGCCAGTTTTGCAGTTTGTAGATTGTTTCTTGCGCCCTCAATACCATTTTTTGCATTGGTAAGTGATGAAACGTTTGGTACAACTTTTATATCTGCAATAAGGTCTCCTGCCTCTACAAAATCTCCCGCAATCACATGTATTTTATCAATAACACCAGAGATATTGGGTTTGATATTCACCTCTTCTTTAGGTACAATACTACCCGTGGCTACAGTTTCTTTAATAATTGTTTCTATAGACGGCTGCTCTGTAGTATAAGTTATGGGGTCTTCTTGATCCTTTTGCCATATGTAATAAATCCCTACTGTTGCAAGTAGAAGAATGATGATAAGGGTGATGATGGTTCCTGTACGTTTCATGGGGGTTGATTAATTGTTATTCTGTTCTTAATGCATCTACTGGTTTCATAGTAGTGGCTCGTGATGCTGGAATGAAACCAGCGAGTAATCCTGATATAGTTAAAATAATTAATGCGATAATGATTACTAAAATATCTACTGACGGGTTTGTAAAATTATCGATAGGGCCATTTTGCTCTATGGCATAATTCATTAACCATATAAAGCCTGCGGCAAATGCGATTCCTGCAAGACCAGAAATTAAGGTTAGCACCAGTGATTCCTGAAGTATTTGTGCCTTAATATTCCATGGTGTAGCACCTAGAGCGCGACGTACGCCTATCTCGTTTGTTCTTTCTTTTACAACAATAAGCATGATATTGCTGATTCCTATACCACCAGATAGCAGTACTAATGCACCTACAAAATAACCTACAAAAGCAAGTATGTTAAACAGGCCATTAAATTTTGCAAATTCTTCTGCCACATCGTTGTTGCCTATCGCCCTTGTGTCTAGCGGGCTTACCCCGTGTTGATCTTTCATCACGTTGATAATTTGCTCTTTTATAGAGGTGATACTTATACCGTCGTATGCGGTAAGGGTCATCCATCGCACATCATCGGCAGAGTTAAATGCTTTACCAAAGGTGGTAAAAGGTATAAAAATGGTGTTAGCTTCTTCTTCACTATCACCATTAGTATTAGGATTATCAAAAACGCCCACTACTTTAAAGTTTACCCCTTGCAGGGTAATGTAAGACCCTATAGGTTCTTCACCTATATCATAAAGTGATTTTACCACATCTATTCCTATCACAGCACTTTTCATTTCTTTTTGAATATCAGAATAGCTAAGCCATCTTCCTTTTAGAATATCCATGTATTGCTGGTTGATAAACTCTGGATAATCGCCATTTACTTGAAATGCTCCAGTTTTTTCATTGCGGGTTACATTGTTTGTACCTCTATAGCCACCTAATTGCTGTCTGGGTGATACATATTGCAGTGCAGGTATTTTTTGTTTTAACGCCTCTACATCGGCTAGTTTAAATTGTAAGCGACGTCCTTTATTCATGCCTTTATAAGGTAATGAAGTGCTTTGTCCCCATATATACATGGTATTGGTAGCTCTATTTGCAAATTGAACACTCACTCCCGTTCTTAATCCATTAGTAAGTGCTAGTAGCGCAACAAGAATAAAAATCCCCCAAAACACACCAAAAGCTGTAAGTAAGGTCCTAATTTTATTTGCGTTAAGCGCCTCTAGTATCTCGTTCCATCTATCTTTATTAAACATATTATTCGTCTCTTAATGCCTCAATAGGTCTAATGTTTGCCGCTCGTCTTGCAGGTATAAATCCTGCAAATGCACCTGCTACAACTAGTATGATCACTGTGGTAATGGCGGTTGTAAAATCTACTGTAGGGTCATTGATAAAATCATTTTGTATGTATGGTGCAGCGACTTCTAGCAGTCCTACCCCTAAAAACAAGCCTATTAATCCCGCAACACTGGTGATAAAAATCGATTCTTGTAGAATCATGAAAATGATATCGTTAGGTAATGCTCCTAGTGCTTTTCTAATACCTATTTCTTTTGTGCGTTCTTTTACTACTATAAGCATGATGTTTCCCACACCTACAACACCAGCAATTATAGTCCCTAGGCCTATAAACCAAAATACTGCCTTGATCACATCAATAAGATCAAAAAATGGTTTTGCATTTTCTAGTGTGTCTTCAATTCTTATGGCAACCCTGTCGTCTGGCGCTACAAAAAATCTTGTTCTTAGATCTTGCTCTATAGATTGCGACATCAAGGCGCTTAACTTTGCACTTTCATCAAAGTTTTCTGCCATCTTAACGGTATAAGCGATGCGATTGATATTTTCTCCCTGATTAAAAACTTTTTGTGCGGTAGATATAGGGATAAATAGCCTAGATTCTTCTCTAGTACCACCTGGATCTGTGTACACCCCAATAACTGTAAAGTTAATGTTACTGTTTACTAGTATCGTTTTACCCACTGGGTCGCTGTCTGGGAATAAATCTTCCTTCATTTGATATCCCAAAACTGCAACTTTACGAGACTCTTGTATGTCTGAAAGTGATATAAAACGCCCATGCGACAGTGTAGCGTTTTCAATCAATTGTTGATCTGCATAGGCTCCTTCTATACGATAGCTACCTTCCTTATTTTTATAATTGATCTGGCCTCCCCAGGTTCTGTAAATGCTTGTTTTGTATTCTATTTGATCTTCATACTTGCGATTTAGATTTTCATAATCTGTATTTGTCAACTGCAACCTGCGACCAGGATTAAGACCTTTATATTCTTTGGTAGTGGTTCTTGCACTTATCTGTATGCGGTTTGTAGCATCACTAGAAAATTGTTCTCGCACACCATTTGCAATACCAGATGAAACCCCTAGAAGAATTACCAGAATAAATATTCCCGATGCTACTGATAGGCTCGTTAAAAACGTACGCAATTTATTCTTGCGTATGGTATCAAAAATCTCTTGCCAGCTTTCTGTATTAAACATGTGCCGAGGCTTTAATTTGATCTACTAGAGTATCGTCTATGATTCTACCATCTTTTAGGTTAACGATACGTTTTGTCATTTGGGCAATATCTGGCTCGTGTGTTACTACTAGAATGGTACGCCCTTCATCATTAATACCTTGTATTAATTCCATCACCTCATAAGATGTTTTTGTGTCTAGTGCACCTGTAGGCTCATCGGCAAGAAGTACTTTTGGGTCGCTTGCTAGTGCACGAGCAATCGCAACACGTTGTTTTTGACCACCAGAAAGTTGGTTAGGCAAATGATCTGCCCAGTCTGCAAGACCTACTTTTTCTAAGTAGTGCATGGCTTTTTCATCGCGTTCTTTTCTATTTACTTTTTGATAATATAGTGGTAAAGCCACATTATCGATAGCATTTTTATAATTGATCAAATTAAAAGACTGAAAAATAAAACCTAAGAATTTATTGCGGTATTGCGCTGCAATTTTTTCGTTTAAGTTTTTAATAGGGGTATTATCTAGGGTGTAAGAGCCACTGTCGGCCTCGTCTAGCATACCTAGAATATTAAGCAATGTAGATTTACCAGATCCCGAAGAGCCCATTATAGAAACTAGCTCACCTTCTTTTACAGAAAAATTGATACCTTTTAAAACATGCAGCGCAGTGTTACCCGTCATGTAAGATTTATGTAAATCAGTAATTTCTATCATGGTTTGTATTTAAGTTACCTGCATTAAAAGGCTTAATTTAACATGACCACAAATTTCTATACTTGTTACATAATTTTGTACAATTAATTGTTAATTCATGTAAGGAATGGAAAACATTAATAAAAAACCAAAGTTTTGTAATAGTTGCTTAACCTTCTATTTTGTCAGATTTTTTCTGGGTGCTTCTGTAAATCATATAAATTATAGCACCTACTAGTATATATGGAAAAGCCATTAGGTAGGTAATTCCGTTATTTAATCCTTGAGCAGTAGCGTTATCACCACTGCTTTCTATAACGGCGCGGCACATGGCACATTGCGCTTTCGCGAAAGCGGGAATAGTAAGCACAATTAAGAGAAGAAAGATTTTTTTCATGATATATAATTAGTAGTGAGGTCGCATAAAAACATACACCAAAACACCAGTTATTGCGATGTATAACCAGATAGGAAAGGTCCACTTAGTAATTTTCTTGTGCTTTTCAAACTTCTTATTCCAGGCAAAATACATGGTGTATAGCACTAATGGTAAAATAATGGCAGATAGCGCAATGTGAGTGATTAAAATAAATAAATACAATGCTTTTAAAGGCGCGTCGTCTGGATAAGAAACAGGGTCATTACTTATTTTAGAAATCACATAACTTACTAAGAATATCGCGCTTAGCACAAAAGCAGTGGTCATTACATATCTGTGGGCGGTACGATTTTTCTTTTTAATTAGTGCAAAACCGGTTATTAACAATAGCGCTGTCATACCGTTGATCACTGCGTGAAATAAAGGCAATAGACCAGATTCGATGCCTAGGAAATTGTAACGTTCTGGCATGATCATAAGTGCCACAACGACAAGTGGGACGATAATAGAAATGGCGATAATTATTGCGGGGCCTCTTTTTTCTAACATAGTTTACTTATTTAAAAGTGTTTCTGCATCTTGAATTATTTCTTCAATTTGAGCGGGTATTTCATTTTCTTCAACACCGTTGTAGTGATAGATCCAGTTTTCGTTTAGGTCATCTATTTTAACCTTTCTAGAACGTATGTACCCTTCTTGATCAACAAGTGCAAAATTACCGCTGTGTTCAAAACCTATAGCTGGGTTATCGCTTTCACTTACATAGGCATTAAAACCCTCACGGCTTAATTTGTATGTAGTTTCTTTATCACCTACTAGAAAATGCCAGTTTTCATTGGCATTATATTTTTGTGCATAGGCTTTTAAAACTTCTGGCTGGTCGTTTTGTGGATCTATGGTTATAGATATGGTTCTAAAGTCTTTTTGATCAGCAAGTGCTTTATTGATTTTAGACATATTCATACTCATAGGAGTGCAAATAGTAGGGCAGGTGGTAAAAAAGAAGTCTATTACATATACTTTGCCCAGTAAATCTTTATTGGTAATGGTGTCACCATCTTGATTGATGAATTCAAAATCGGGAACTTTATTGAATTTTTTTAAAAATTTATCTGCTACAGGGAGCCTGTCTTGTGATCTATTACTGTCAACTACTTTGTTTTTTGAAATATAATCGACCACGTTTGTAACAGCAAAGTAACCAAAAATGATGATAATGATTCCCAGACCTATATAATAAGGGGTGTCTTTTTTCTTACTCATTTAGTTGTATTTTTTCGTCTCTATTTTTTTTAAATGCAAACCTATATTCTGCTAATAAAACTCTTATGTCGTCCATCATTCTTTTATTGAGATTTGCAATAAGAAAGGTGTCATAACCATACAGCATACCCAATTCTTCATCGTCATTGCGGCCTCTTAAAGATCTTTGTTTGTCGATAATAAAAGCATGTTCTGAAGAAAGATCTGTATTAAGATTTAAGTTTGATTTAAAAGAGTCAAATAATTCTTTTATTTCTTCTTCACTACCTACTATAAAGTGCCAGTCTACCAGATCGGTAGTTTCAGCCATTTGTTCTTTTATTTGCTCTATGTCTGCAACTCCACCTGGTGGTAATATGCTTATAAGTTGAAAGCCATCAAACTCGTGAAAGTCTTTATATATTTTTTCATTTACATTAGACACATAGCCCAAACGCTCATATGGGTTATCACCTAAAAAGGTGATAATAGAAACGCTATCTTGCAATTGTATCTGTTTACCATCAATGGTTTTAAAAGCTGTTAACTCTGTAACATTTTCAGTTACTACAGGTAAGGTTTTAAAATGGTGTTCTCCATTTAAAAAAAACAGATAGGTAATTAAAGGTAAAGCAAATAGTATAAGCAATACACTTACTATGGCAAGTCTGCTGGTTTGTTTAATTCCGTCTGCTTTAGGAAAATCTGACATGGTTTGAAGAGCTATTTTTTTAAAAAATGGTACAAAAAAGGACGGAAAAACCGCCCCGAGTATTTGTTAAAAAGTCGTTTTTAAAAGTCTGTGCTTACAGCCGCATCTCTATATACTTCATAGATATATTCTCCTTCTACCAGAAGGATCGAGATTAAATAAACTATAAGAAACACTGATGTCCACACTACGGCTTTTCTAAGACCACCAGTCTCATCACGCATGTGCATGAAATCCCAAGTGATGTAGTAGGCTTTAACTAAAGTAAGAATTATAAATATCCAGTTTAAGTATTTTAAGGTTAAAAAAGTACCGTTTAAGATATCTGGTTTTATGTAACCTAATGCTACCTCTACAATAGTAACTAAAGATAAGAAGATCAAAACCCCCCATATCTTTTGAGTATTAGATTTGAATTTAACTAGACCTCTAAAAATTTCTAGCTTGTGCTCTTTATGTTCGTGAGCGTGATGTGCTGCGTGATCTGCCATTTTACTATTTTAAATGATTATACTAGGTAGAAGAATGTGAATACAAAAACCCAAACTAAATCTACAAAGTGCCAATATAAACCTACTTTTTCTACCATTTCATAACTACCTCTCTTTTCATAAGTTCCTAATAGAACATTAAAGAAAATAAGAATATTAATCATGACACCAGAGAAAACGTGAAAACCGTGAAAACCTGTAATGAAGAAAAAGAAGTCTGCAAAAAGAGGTGCACCATATTCATTTTCTGTAAGATTTGCACCTTCTACAACTCCTACAGCATCTTTATTAAATTTGATTAAGGCATCTTCTCTAGAAAGAACAAGCTTTTCACTTGCACCAGTTTCTTCATTAAGAACCAGCTGTTGTGTTCTAATAGTTACATTAGGATTTGCTTCAAATCCTTTCTTTACTTCATTAAGAGTAAAAGAAGCGTTGTATTCTCCAGATGATTGGTACCATATACCCTGATTGTTGCCATATGGGGTAACCTCTCTAGGGCCTACTTGAACAAAATCTTTTAGAGCGACACGCTTGCCAGTCTCTACATCAAGAAATTGTAGTATTTGTCCGCCTTTAGTTTTTACTGCGCCATATTCACCTGCAATAAAATTTTTCCATTCCCAGGCCTGTGAACCTACGAAAATCATACCCCCTATAATGGTAAGAAGCATGTACATAGCAACTTTATCTTTTTTCATTTGATGACCAGCATCTACTGCAAGTACCATAGTTACAGACGATCCGATAAGAATAAACGTCATTAACGCCACATAAAACATGGGCGCATCTGTACCATGCATAAATGGAAAGTGGTTAAAAACTTCATCTGCAATAGGCCATTGTTCAATAAATTTAAATCTTGAAAAACCATATGCTGCAAGAAAGCCAGAAAATGTAAGCGCATCTGAAAGGATGAAAAACCACATCATCATTTTTCCATAACTGACGTCGAGAGGTTTTGTGTCGCCTCCCCACTTTTGACCTTCGGTACCAGTAGTTGCTACTGTTGTATCCATATCTATAGAGTATTGTAAGTTATTGCAAAAATAGGTTAAAAAATATACTTTCCAAAAGCTAAAAACACAAGAAGAAATATCCATAAAAAATCTACAAAGTGCCAGAAAATAGCACCTAGCTCAAAACCTAGCATTTCTTCCCTTGTATATTTCTTTGTTAATGTTCTATAAGTAATGACGGCAAGGACTATAAGGCCTGCTACAATGTGCGCTAGATGCGCCATTACAATGATATAAATAAAGGATCCAGCAACGCTGCTGCCCTTACCAGTAAAGTATATTCCCGCATCTGTAAGAGAGCTGAAACCTGTAAATTGCATGGTAACAAATGTAAATCCCAGTAAGAAAGTAATAATAGTTAACATTCCTGTGCTAGAAGGGTTATTGTTTTTTAAACTTTGTTTTGCAAGAAATAAGGTGAGTGAACTTAGCAAAATAACACCAGTACTATAAAAAAACTCTGATGGTAGGTTTACCTCTACCCAGTCCCGGCGGGTACTGCTTATGATATAGGCACTAGTTAAACCAGCAAACATCATGATCAAACTGATGATGGCAAACCACATCATCTGTTTTTTAGATCTTGCGATTTTTTCTTTAATAGGTAATTGTGTGATATCTATCATTGTTATCTTAAAAATTTATCTACTACATATATGATTTGTACAAGCGTTATGTAGCTTACACTTACTAACATTAATTTTCTCGCAATGGCATTGGTGCGTTCTTTATAAAGTTTAACAGCATAGAATAAAAACCATACACCCAGTAATCCAACTATTATTGCGCTCCATATAGTTATGTAAAGGCTGCCTGTCACCCCAAAAACAGGCACTAACGAGATCATAACTGTAAAAATGGTATACAAAATAATTTGGATTGCAGTGCCTTTATCTGCATTTCCAGTGGGTAGCATTTTAAAACCAGCGGCTTTATAGTCTTTTTCTAGCATCCACGCTATCGCCCAAAAGTGGGGAAACTGCCAAAAAAATTGCAGCATAAACAAAGTGCCCGGCTCTATCCCAAAATTTCCACTAGCCGCAACCCAGCCTAGCATATAAGGAATCGCTCCAGGAAAAGCCCCTACAAAAACACATAAAGGTGTTCGCGTTTTTAAAGGCGTGTAAAGAGCTGCGTAAAGCAAAATACTAAGTGCTCCAAAAAAAGCAGTAGCAAAATTGATAAGGTACAATAAGTAAATACCACTCAGTGCCATTAAAAGGCCATAAACCCAAGCTGTAGAAGCGTTGATGCGACCTGTAGGCAAAGGCCTATTTTGCGTTCTTTTCATAAGAGCGTCTAGGTCTCGCTCTATAATTTGGTTAAAAACATTAGAAGATCCTACCAGAAAATAACCACCTACAATCAACATTAAAAGTATCTTCCAGTCATAAGTTTCAGCACCTAGAAAATAACCCGCAATAGAAGAAAACACTACCACAATAGATAATCGAGGCTTGGTAATTTCTATAAGGTTTTTCACCATACTAGGTGATTTTTCTATGGCGCTAACTTCGGTCAAAGATTATTTTTTAAGAGTTTGCAAAGATACTTCACAAGTCTTTGTGCCGCAAAGGTTTTACATAGCTTTCAGAGTAATTTATGATTGTATGGCAGCGGTTTGTTTTTTGCTGTTTTGCTGTTTAGATGGTCGCATGAATTTCTATGCCTTTCACTTTGTTATTTAACCCTGCGATGTGTTCATTATTCCGCTTTCGCGAAAGCGAGGTTTTAAAAGTAAAAGTAAAATCAAAAACCCAAAACCCAAAGCAAACCCAATTCAAAATCAAAAATTACTTACCTAAACAAAAATATAATTACCTGCATTTAAGCAGTTTAACAGCGTTGTAGTTGTTTATCCGACTACAAAATTTACAATTTTTCCAGGTACAATTATCGTCTTGCGTATTTGTTTTCCCTCTAGTTGTTGTTGAACTTTTTCATGGGCTAGAACTATTTTTTCTAGTTCGTCTTTAGAAATGTCAACTGGTAAATCTAGTGTAAATTTCATTTTACCGTTAAACGAAATAGGGTAGGTCTTGCTGTCTTCTACCAAAAACTTTGCATCAAAAACAGGAAAAGGGGCGGCACTTATACTTTCTTTATTACCTAGCAGTGACCACAATTCTTCAGCGATGTGTGGTGCATAAGGACTGATTAAAACGGCAAGTGGCTCTAGTACCTCGCGGCTGTCACATTTTTGCGCAGTTAATTCATTGACTGCAATCATAAAACTACTCACACTGGTATTAAACGAAAAGTTCTCGATGTCTTCTTGTACTTTTTTGATAGTTTTGTGTAGGGTTTTTAGACTTTCGGCGGTGGCTTTTTCATCGCTTACATAAAATCCTTGATCGTTGTGGTACAATTTCCACAGTTTTTTAATAAAACCATAAACCCCAGTGATACCAGCCGTATTCCATGGTTTGGCTTGTTCCAGCGGCCCCAAAAACATTTCATACAATCGCAAGGTGTCTGCACCATATTGTTCACAAATATCATCTGGATTCACCACATTGTATTTGGACTTGGACATTTTTTCTACCTCGCGGCCAACAATATATTTATCGTTTGAAAGAATAAAAAAAGCATTTTTATATTCAGTATTTATCGGATGATTCTTAAATTTTTGAATGTCTAACTCGTTATTTATGTCATCGATTACAGAAAGGTCAACGTGAATAGGTGTAAAGTGATCAAAGTTTGCTTCGGAACTATAAATATCCTTGTGATAGCTAATCAGTTGATCAAAAACTAACTTAGCATTTTCATTTATATCTGATATAAAAGCTTTTTCTTTTACAGCCTTAACAATTAAGTCATAACTAACAAAAACAGGCTTTTTTGTAGTTTCTCCTTTGGTTCCATATTCCCAACGATAAATAAACGCAGATTGACCCAAAATCATCCCTTGATTGATCATTTTTTTAAAGGGTTCGTTTACTGTTACTTTTCCTAGGTCATGCAGCACTTTTACCCAAAACCTGCTGTACAATAAATGCCCTGTAGCATGCTCGCTACCACCTATATATAGATCGACATTTTGCCAGTATTCTTGTGCTTGTTTTGAAAACATCTCGTTTTCATTGTGGGCATCCATGTACCTAAACATATACCAAGAACTCCCTGCCCAGCCTGGCATGGTGTTTAATTCTAGGGGGTAAACACAATTGCGGTTGTCATCATTAGAAACAACTTTGTTTTCTTTTGTGCACCAGCTCCAGGTTGTTGCACGACCCAATGGCGGCGCGCCGTCTTCTGTAGGTAGGTATTCGTCTACCTCTGGCAGTACAATAGGCAGGTGTTTGCGGTCGATCATTTGTGGTAAACCGTCTTTATAATACACAGGAAATGGCTCGCCCCAGTAACGTTGTCTAGAAAAAACTGCATCGCGCAGGCGGTAATTTGTTTTTCCTTTACCGGCATCAAGTTCTTCTAGTTTGTTTATGGCTGCGGTCATGGCTTGTTGATAGCTCATGCCATTTAAAAAATCGCTATTGCAAATAGGAGTATTGTCTTTGGGCGTATAGGCTTGCTGGCTTACATCAATGCCATCAAAAATATTTTTGATGGCGGGCATTCCCTCTTGCCCGGCAAAATATTGTGCAAAAGCATGATCGCGATCATCGCCACAAGGTACTGCCATTACTGCACCAGTTCCATAACCTGCTAGCACATAATCACCTATCCACACTGGGACAGGTTCACCACTTAATGGATGTGTGGCATAAGCGCCAGTAAACACGCCGGTAATGGTCTTTACATCGGCCATGCGTTCTCTTTCTGACCTGGCTGCTGTTGCTTTTTTATAGGTTTCTACAGCAGTTTTTTGTGCTGTTGTGGTGATCAAATCTACCAGTTCGTGCTCTGGTGCTAGGGTCATAAATGTAACCCCATAAATGGTGTCTGGCCGGGTGGTAAAAACGTCTATTTGTTTCATTGCTTGCGGCAATTCTCCAGTATGTAAATTTGGATTGTGCTTTGATTCTAGTTTAAAAGAAACCATGGCACCCACCGATTTACCTATCCAGTTGCGTTGTATTTCTTTAATAGAATCGCTCCATTCTAAGTCTTCTAGATCATTTAATAAACGATTTGCATAGGCGCTGATGCGCATCATCCACTGTCGCATTTTTTTGCGCACCACGGGATGCCCGCCACGTTCTGAAACGCCATTGACAATTTCATCATTTGCCAGCACGGTACCTAGGGCTGGACACCAGTTTACCTCTGTGTCTGCTAGAAAAGTAAGTCTATAATCCAGTAAAATTTCTTGTTGTTCTTTTTCAGTAAACGCATTCCATTGTGCGGCTGTAAATGTTCTTAAATCATCATCTGTGGCAGCGTTAATGTTGCTTGTTCCGCTTTCGCGAAAGCGAGATTCTAACACACTTATAGGTTGTGCTTTATCTAGATCTTTATCGTACCAGCTTTCAAAAAGCAGTATAAAAATTTCTTGTGTGTATTTATAATATTCTGGTGAAGAGGTTTTTACTTCTCGATCCCAATCAAAGCTGAAGCCTATACGGTCCATTTGCTCGCGGTAACGGGTAATATTTTGTTGTGTGGTAAGAGCAGGGTGTTGCCCAGTTTGAATGGCATACTGCTCTGCCGGTAATCCAAAACTGTCATAACCCATGGGGTGCAGCACATTAAAGCCTTTGTGACGTTTATAACGCGATACAATATCACTAGCAATATAGCCCAGTGGGTGACCCACATGTAGCCCGGCACCGCTGGGGTAAGGAAACATATCTAGGGCATAAAACTTAGGCTTTTCAGAATTATTTATGGCTTTAAAGGGTTTGTGGTCTGCCCAGTATTGTTGCCATTTTTTTTCTATAGACTTGTGATCGTAGCGTAACATATATGTGTTATTGAAGATGGCAAAAATACTAAAGTGCAGGCTATTTGAGTGCTGAAATGGTAGTAGATGCTTTTATCTTTAATTTATTAGGTAATCAGCATTTTATTTTTATCACTAAAGGTTAATACATTTTGTCTAACTCGTGTTTTGAGCGTTTCTCTAATGACGCTAGTAATAAAATGATAACAATTACATAATATCCAGCCTGTCTAAAAACTACATTCTCTATCAGTAAGAATAAGGTAATACCTAAAATTATACCTATATATTTTGTTTTTCTATAATGCCAGATGAGCATTAGATTTGCTATTACAAAAAGAGCCAGACTTAAAAGGCCGCTGCCCATTAGTACATTTAAGTATTGATTGTGTGTATTATACCTTCGTAGTATAAACCAGTCTGCCTTTTCTGGTTTTTCTATGTTTGAATAACAGGATATTAAGGATTCTTGACCGTTAGAAAAACCTTGACCAAAAACTACGTTAGACGTATTGGTATTTTTAATAGCACATGGCCATATTTCCATGCGAGGTTCAAATTCCATGAGACCTGTAAGAAATGGCTCGTTGTATTCATTATGATAAGTTAACCGATCATAAATTTCTGTATTTAATAGTACTACTGCGGTTATAATAGCAAATACAGCAATGTAATACCATTTAATAACGTGGTTTTTAACAGCGTTGACGATCTCAAAAAAAACCCAAGTACTCCAAACTATTAAGCCTATCCTAGAACCTATCAAGATAATAAAAACAGTCAAGAAGACAGCGCAAAATAGCCAAATCCATTTGTTATAAAACTTTGTTTTAAATAAGTCAAAGGCAAGGAAAGCCCCTATAGCGGTATAAAATCCTAAATAAATTCTTTCACCTATAATATACTCATACACGATCTCGCCGTTTGTAAAGCTAAAATCAGGCTGTGTAACATACATGTAAGAAATACGGGCACTCATGTAAATTGCTAGTCCTAAAAGAGGCACTATGTATGATGCTTTAAATAAACTAATGTACTTGCTACCTGCGTTATAAAGGACGAGTAGAATAACTGGTATTAATAGAAAACCCTTTATGTATTTTAAATCTTCAATTAAACGGTTTTGAAAAACAAGTGTAAATGAAACGATAATTAAAAAAGCAAAATAAAAAAGAATAAATGATGGTAGTTTTTTAACCTTGTCTTTTTGAAGTACAAACGGAGATAAAATAGCGAGCAGAGCAAGAATTATATTAGGAATTGCCTTAAATAAATCAGCAAGTACAATGCTTGCTATTAACAAACAGGCAAGTATATTATAAGTTATATTTAGCTTATTTCTCATGATAATAATTTGCGCACTGCAACAACAATATTTCTAGGAAATAGATAGAGTAGACCATTTCTTACTAGACCAAATATAGGATAAACACCAAAATAGCGATGTTTCCAGATAATCCTCAATTTACTTTTAATTTGCCTTTTACGTTTTAAGTTAGAAATTCCTTGAGGATCGATTAATACTTTGAGTAGAATTTCTGGGTGATTTTCGGCTTTGTATTTTTTAATGATTTTGAAAAAGTAATCATAATCCTCGGCTGCTGGAAAATCATAAGAATAAAAACCTATATCTTTTAAAACTTGTTGTTTAAACATTACAGCAGAGTGGACAATAAAACAATTGAAATAGGTATACTTTTTAAGTTGGTCATACTGTGTTGGAAAGCTAGAATTATATAAAAAATTGCCATTTACGTCTATGTAAGAAACTTGCGACCCTAATAGGTATAATTCTTTATCATTTTTAAAGCGATTGATTTGTTTTTCAAATCTTTTTGGTAAGCATAAGTCCCCCGAGTCTAGTCTAGCGATATACTCGTAACCTTTCTGCTTAATAAATTCTAATCCATCATTTAGTGCTTTTTCAATGCCGCTATTCTTGGATAGTGTAATCAAATATATCTTGCCATTGTTGAAATTACTTTGCAGTATATCTTTATCTAATTTTACAGTACTACCATCATCTACAATAACCAGATCTAACAAAATATCTTCTTTAATAGAATGTATTGAGTTTATTAAACCATCAGCATCATTGTAAACGGGTATAAGAACTGCTATTTTATTACCTTTAATCATTTAATAATTTACTACGAGGCATTACGATGGCAAGACATAACCAAAATCCAAAAACACGTGGTGTATCTACTTGCAGCCAATTAATAAAAAAGCCTATAAAGCTTATAAGAAGTATAATTTGAAGTATGTTATCACCATCAATTTTATTTTGTAAGTAGGACATCCACAATGTGTAGAATAGCCAGATAGAGAAGCATAAGAATAAAAGCAATCCTATAATGCCAGTTTCTGCAAGAAGTCTTGTATACCAATTATATATAGGGGGAAACGCAAGTAGTTTTTGATTATAGTAAAAAATTCTAAATTCATAATTACCCCTGGTGGCCCAATCAGGAAAGAGTGGTCTCATGTGGTAAGCTGCTTGACCATAGCCTACACCATAAGTAGGGTTGTTCTTAAAAACTTCAAAAGCAGCTGCTTGAATGCCCAATCTAGATTGATTGGAAACATTTGAAGCAAGATTTTTTTTAAAATTAAACCCATCAATACTGTCTTTAAGCGATGTTCTTATACTCGAAAATGATAAGAAAGCAATGAACATTGCAACAACACCTAGTGAGGCGGCTCTTAAAGTAGTTTTAAGGGGTATTTGATTATGTTTAATATAGAAGTAAATGAAAGCTGCTAATTGCACTAGGATTACTGCTTGCGCGGTACGGCTTTTTGAATAATATGCAAGTATAATAACCATAATCCCTGGAATCCATTTCCACCAGTCTTTATTGGTTAAAATATAACTGAACATCCAGCCAGCCACTGTTATTAAGTACATAGCCAGTGTAGGTGGTTCAAAGGTTACTGAACTAATTCTACCATGGTTGACATCTACCCAAACCTCGACAAAGGGGAAGTAATTAAAAAGTTCAATTACAGGGTTGAGAAAAGAAGCGTTAAACCTCACGATAGCAATTTCTATGACACCATAAATGGAAACAATTATAAATGAAACTGTAAAAATACCTCTTATGAATTTGAGTATTTGCCTATTAGTCTTATCGTGAAGTACGTTGTAGTAAAAGATAAATAAAACAACACTAAGTAGTAATCCTATAAACTGTCTAAAGAAACGCTCGTAACCAAAGATTGTTTTATACATGCTATCAAATAAATAATTGAAATTCAATAACGTGGCGATGATACACCATCCCATAAAAACCAGAATGATTTTAAATAATAAAGAACCCTTTGGAAGATAAAATTTTTTGGTAATTATGGTATGAAGAAAAAAACAAACTGTTCCTAAAAGCAAAAATATTATCGCAGACTCTCTACTAAATTCTCCCATTGCAGGAATGCGATAAGAAAAGGAATTAAATGGTATTATAAAAATTCCTACAATAAATAATAGTTCGTATGCTTTTTTTAATACACCCATAGTACAGTAAACTATATTTTTCTGTAGACGTATATGAGAAATAGCAATAGAATAGAAAATAATGATAATAAAACGATTTTTTTCTCGGTTAGTTTAATTTTATTAGAACTAAATGCAGGTTTGTTTAACACCATAAAAGTGTTTTGGGATATTATAATTTGAAGTTTGTTATTTCTTATTGAATTAACTAACCCCTTTTTAGTATTCAATAGAGAGTTTAAGTCACTATCAGAAAATTGTGCTGCCAGTAAATCACTAGTCGTAACTGATTTATTGTATGCTTTTTTAATTAAAGAGTCTATCTGGTTAACAATAATCTCTTCGTCTTTTATTTGTTTACTTAGATTGTCTAAATGTTGCTCTTTAACATTATTGTAATAAGAATTACTGTTTATGAGCTGGGTAAGCCTTTCAACAATATCTGGCGCAGTACCATCTTTAACTTGTAGGATTATCTCATGTTTTTTGTAAGAACTATTAAAAGCTTCACTAGTTAAAGTGGTCCCGTTTTTATCATCCTTATCAACAGGCACCTCGTTAAGTAATGCTTCTAGGTTTCTTGTATCCAAAGAGCTATTAAAAAGAATATTGACATCAATTATAGGATTGATTTCTATATCTGATAGCCCAGCTAGGCCCATTTTTTCTAGTGCTTCTTGATCTTTAGCCTCTGTTAAATCTTGTATAGTATGAATGGATTCATATAAATAGCTTACAGAGTCAAAATTTTGACTTACAATTATCCTAGCTGTCTTAATTTGAGTTGTTGAACTGTCTAGATAGTATCCCACTACGGCAGCCAGTACAATTAAAGGTAAAGCAACGTAAAAATATTTGAAAATAAACGAGATAAAACCATTTAGAAAACTAAAGAACCCTTTAACAGCTTTATGTAAGTAAGAAAAAACATCTCTTAATTGTACCTCGTTCTCCATAAAGTATTTTTTTGTGTAAATATATTATAATTGCAGCAATGGTGAAATTTTACAAGTCTTATAATTCAACAATAACGCATTAGTCTTAAATAAAGCGGTGAAATAGGTTTTAGACTTTAATTTTAAGTTATTTTTGACAATATTGAATACACTACTATAATGAAGAGCTATTTGAAAAATCTATTAGAAAAAGAACGTTTTCATCCAGGTGTCATTAGTTTTTTTATTAATCCTTATTTTATCATAAGATCAGGTCTTTATAGAAGTGTCAGATCTAATGCAAGAGCTCTTACTGGCCGTTTGCTTGATTTTGGTTGTGGTAGTAAACCTTATAGAAACCTATTTAAGGTAGATGAATATATAGGTCTAGACATTAAAGAAAGTGGCAATCATAAAGAACATAAAACGGCAGATGTTTATTATGACGGTACAACCATACCTTTTGAAAACGATACTTTTGACAGTATTTTTACAAGCGAGGTTTTTGAACACGTTTTTAATCTAGATGAGGTGTTAAAAGACCTAGGGCGAGTGTTAAAAGTAGAAGGTAAGGTTCTAATAACAGTGCCATTTGTATGGGATGAGCATGAAGTACCTTATGACTTTGGAAGGTATAGCTCTTACGGAATCAAATTTTTGCTAGAAAGGCAAGGTTTTGAGGTCATTGAGATTACTAAATCCTCAGATTTTATCTTAACGGTTTTTCAGTTGTATATTTCTTATATATATCAGCAAATAATTAGGTTTAAACCTCTTTTGATCCTTTTACCATTCCTATTGTTTGTAATGCATAGTGTGTCATTTGTTGCATCTTTTATTTTTCCTACTAAAAAAGATTTGTACCTCAATAATATAGTTGTTGCTCGTAAGAAAGCTTTTACAGATTCCGCTTTCGCGAAATCATGATTACAATATATCCGTTGCGCATTATAATTTAATAAACAAAAAGGTTATTCATATTATTGATTATCAGTAAATTGTTTTATTTACAAAACATTCAATAAGATTGGGTTTTAAAATGTGTATACACGAAAAATAGACGGAATGTTAGATACAAATTCTAGTTTTAAATTTATTTATAAAATGTGTAAAGCTTTCTTACTCACATTAAAAACTGTTGCTCACGGTCAAGTTACCTAACCATAATTTCTATCAATTGTTACTCCTCCTTCGATAAGTAAAGTACCTAAAACGAAAGGAACTTTTAATTATCAAGATGGATTGGACAAAACCTTTCTATCTTTATAAACTATCAATTTAAAAATCAGATGAATTCGAGCAATGTTTGAAGGCAAATTGATCAGAAGGAACTAAGGTATTAATCTTAATTACAGATTTCTAAACTTTTTAACACTTGATTATATTCTTTAAATTTCTTATTTTCGTGTCTTAATTTTTTTGAAGTTAATGTAAAATAAATAGCCTAACCAAAAACAAATAATAATGACTCAATTCCATCTCACGATTAAAAGTTTAAAAAAGAGCCTTTTGTTTTTTTTCTTTCTTTTTTTCATTATTTTCTCTTACTCGCAGGGCGATCAGTTAGTAATCTATCCAAATGGAGCAGCTACTCCTCATTCTAATCCTAGTTTTGAAGTAAAAGTGAAGCAAGGTAATGGAGCGTGGAACACTCTTTTTCAAAATCAGACATTTGTTAATTCGGATTCTCCAGGCTCTGGATTTACAGAATCTGCTTTCGTGCAATTTGACTTCTCTGGAAGCGTTGATATTGAAATAACCAGTGTAAGACCTATTTCTAGTATAAAAATAAGACCTCTATCTTCGAATATAAATTATCAACAAAATGGAAACGTAATTTTATTTACCTTAACCGAGCCAAGAAAATTGTCTTTTGAAATCAATGGAGATAGACATAACAATGTTCATATTTTTGCTAATTCAATAACAGCGCCTCCGCCAGTTAATCACATTACGGTGAACGATATGAACCAGAACATGGTGGTAAATCCATATGTTTCAGAATGGAACGATAGATTTTGGTATAAACCTCCTTCCAATTCTGTGATTTATATAGCACCTGGTGAGATATTTGAAGGCTCCATATTACTAGATGGCGTAGAAAATGTTCAAATTATTGGAAGAGGCACTATCGATCTATCTCGGTTCGACAAGAATTATGATCAAAACAATATCCCCATCAGTTATGATTATCTTAGAGGAATAGAAGTGCGGAATAGTAAGAACATTCATGTATCTGGTATAACCATAAACGATCCACAACATAATAGCATAAGGATTTACCAATCTGAGGATGTAGTAATCGATGATATTAAAACATTTTCACGAGTAATTTGGGGAGATGGTATTCATATAGTTGCATCTAGTGACATAACTATCAATAATTGTTTCCTCAGAAACTCCGATGATACAATTGCGATATACGCTAATAGAGTCTTTACTGCCTGGGGAATAGAAATGTTTGATGGGAACACGAGGAATGTAAATGTTTCAAACTGCTCTCTTTACGCAGATGTTGCCCATGCCATTGAGATAGGATGGCATGGATTACAGGAGTATGAATCAGATATTGTAGAGAATTCTGTAGTAGAACTCATTAACTTTAATCAAATTGATATCTTAGAACATGATGAACATGGTATATATGAAGATTTCCATGGTGCAATAGGAATCAATTGTGGAGACAATAATTATTGTCAATTCATTTCTTTTAAGGATGTTCGAGTAGAGGATTTCACCAATGGAAGCTTATTTGTTATCGAAGTCGAGCCCGCACAAACCCAAGGAGCAAATGACACTGATGGATATAGGATACACAACGTGTTATTCGAAAATCTTGAATATAACCACTCCGGGAACGAGGCTGATTCACGAATTAGAGGCTTGAGTAACTGTAGATACGTGAGCGGAGTTAAATTCAAAAACTTTGTTATAAACAATCAGCTAATTACTGAAAATAATCCTTACGATAAATTGGTTCAAAATACTTTTGCATATGATATAACTTTTGAGGAGAGTTTCAGCTATCACAGGCCTTCTAATGGATACTATGAAATTTTTAATCTGCATAACTCTTTAAGTTTAGACATTACCACCGAGGAGTTTGATGATGGCGATTCAAACTCTAACAATAATGTGAATTCCTATTATGTTAGAACTTCCCCATGGGGTGGTAAGTGGTTAATTGAAGAACTAGAAAAAGGCGTTTACACTTTACAAAGTAACTATTACAATACAACTGGATATCTCACGCAGACATGGCGAGGTAAATGGCACGAACAATCAGGAGTTTGTTATGACTACCACTTAATCACAAAATCCTTTGAGAATCTAAGTACCCAGAAATGGCGATTTATAGATACTGGTCAAGGAATCCGTATAGTTTCTGCATACGATTTCAATTACTCTATCAGTGATTCCCCAATTGCAACACAGATAGCCCCATCTACTGATTATGCGATGGCGATTCCTTGGAAACACAGTCAAGGTACATCTCATAATTCTGAGCAAAGGTGGATTTTAGTCCCTGAATCAACTAACGATTTTCAATTTACCTTTGAAGATGTTTATGAATCAAAGAAAAATGAAATTGAAGCGACACAAGTAATCGTATCAAATGTAATTGATGATAATATTATAACGATTGATAACTCAACTTTAATTGATTACGACAGCATTGAGATACTGAGCCTTACAGGTGCTCTACTGCAAAAAGAAGAACCAATAGCAAAAGGCTATATATCGAAAGTAAAATTAAACGCTAGTTATGAGCAAGGTATGTATTTATTGAGATTATCATATAAAGGTAGACCAGTTCTTGTAGAAAAGTTTATAATTCGAAGTAATTAGCAAAAAATTAGGTTTAAACCTCTTTTGATCCTTTTACCATTCCTATTGTTTGTAATGCATAGTGTGTCATTTGTTGCATCTTTTATTTTTCCTACTAAAAAAGATTTGTACCTCAATAATATAGTTGTTGCTCGTAAGAAAGCTTTTACAGATTCCGCTTTCGCGAAAGCGAGATAATTTTCATCATCTGACACGAATAAATGGATCAGGTGTTACATTTGTTACAAATTAGAGGGATCCTTTTTAAGAATACAGAAATCACTTCATGATAAAAAAATCATATAATAATATTAGTGCTGATGAAATAATCATCGGAGTTGGGACCATAATAGAGCCTACTGTTGTTATAAGAGGCATTAATGGGAAAGCTAAAAGAATAGTCATAGGAGATCATTGCTATATAGGGCATAATGTTCAAATTATATGTAACGATTTTGAATTAGGTGATTATTCTAAAATACAGCATGATTGTAATATACATGGTTATAAACCATGTAAAATAGGACATAACTTATGGATGGGACAATTTACCATCGTGGACTCCATAGGCGGTTGTACCATAGGTGATAATTGTGGTATTGGGGCGCATTCACAGCTATGGAGCCATATCAAATTTGGCGATACTCTTGAAGGCTGTAGATTTTTAATGGATAAACCTATGCTTATAGGTAATGATGTTTGGTTTGTAGGACATTGTATTGTCTCGCCTATTACAGCCTCTGACAAGTCAATGGCTATGGTAGGATCAGTTGTGACTAAGGATATGGAATACAACACGATATACGCTGGATCACCAGCTAAGTCTCTTTCAGAAAAAATAGGCCTGCAATTTGAGAACACAAGCGTGGAAAGCAAATATGAAAAAATGCAGAATTATTTGAGCGAATGGATTGGGGACAGAGAAAAAATTAAAATTGTTACAAGAAACGAGGATATTGATTTTAACAAAAAGAGTATTTCTTATTTTAATGTTTCAAATAGAGGTTACACTAAAAGAGGCACTGCAGACGAGGTTAGTTTTATGAAATTCTTACTGCCAGATAAAGGTAAGTTCACTCCTATAACCCCTTGATTTTAATAGCTCTAAAAAGGCGTCTAATTTTATAGGTAGATAAACAGTTGAGCTATTTAAAACCATTTTTAATAGACTAGTCAAGAACTAAAAAAGATCATACTATGCCTAGTAAAAGTATATTATTTATAAACGAGGGACTTGGTTTGGGAGGCATAGAAACTTACCTAGTTAGAATTTCTAAAAAGCTGCACGAACAGGGAAACCAGCTTAAATTTCTTTTTTTTTCAAATTCTTTTGACCCAGAACTACTTAAGGAATTAAAGACGTATGGCGATGTATATTTCTTTGAAAACTATGTTTTAGGCCCTGCACTTTTTAAGAAAAAACCACCATTATTAAAGTTACTGCTCCCATTAAAAAGTCAAAAACTGCATAATGATGTACTAGAAAATCTTACTCATATAGTTGCGACAGATTATAATTCGGTATTATTTGCTGGTAAAATAACCCCCTATAATACCAGTATAAAATTACTAGTAGGTATATATCATATTAATGAATTTGATTTCTCTACACATCATAATTGGTATTTTGAAAAGATTGCTAAAAAACTCATGTCTAGTTTACCAGAACAGAATTTAATTATTTACAACAGTGCAGTACAGTTACATTATAGTGCTCTTTATAATAAAGGTTTTGAAAACAATAAAATAATTACCCTAGGAATAGATGTAGAAAAAGTTCAAGACTATTGGGTAGGCAAGCAAAATAATCGTATCGTTTCCATAGGTAGGCTTACCAATTGGAAAAGGTACAATCATTCTATGATACAGGTTATACAAGACTTTAAAAAAAAGGGTGTTTTTTATACCTATGATTCTTATGGCGATGGTGAATCTCGTCAAGAACTGGAGGAAATGGTAGAAAAAGCCGGTTTAAAGGATCAAATTAAATACCATCATTCCATACCCTATAATGAGTTTACCACGGTAATCAAGGATAGTCTAATGTTTATAGGTGCAGGTACCGCACTAATAGAAGCATCGGCGTGTGGTTTACCGTCACTGATAGGTATAGAAAATGAAATAAAAACTGTCTCTTATGGTTTTCTACACGATACCACAGGCTCTAGTTATCAAGAGCAACAGTTAAATTTATCCTATAAAGACATATCCAGTTTTATAACAGATTTATCACTTTGCACTACTCAAGAGTATGATATAGAGTGCAAAAAAGCAAAAGATAGAGCTCAGTTCTTTGGTATGGAAAAAGCAATTAAAGGATTTACAAATTACTTAAATAATAGTGAATCGTTTACATTCCATTTAAAATACCATCAATTGATTCACGTTATAGCGAGTATGTTATGGAATAAAATTACCAAACCTAAAAACCATTATGCTAAAAGATTATAAATGTGATTAATTTTTTCGGTAAATTTTTTAAAAATCCATTTGTTAATGCTTCATTATTTTCTGGAGTGGCGGCAGTTATTAAGATGGGTACTGCATTGTTGATAGGTAAAATTATTGCAGAAATTTCTGGCGCTACTGGAATATTGCTTTATGGACAATTATTGAGTGTTATTTTAATTGTTACCATACTTTCTGGTGGAGCATTAAATCAAGGGTTTATTAAATACATAGCAGAATATAATACATTAAACAAAGAAAGACTTCCTAAACTTATATCTACAGCTTTTAAAGCTACTACTGGACTGTCCATTATTATTAGTTTTATTCTCATTTTTAGTTCTTCTTTTATAGCCGAAGAGATTCTATATGATAGAAAATATGCTTCTATTATAATATGTTTAGGAGCATTTCTTATTTTTTATTCCTTAAATAATTTTGTTATATCCATTTTAAATGGTTTTCAAGAATTTAGAAAAATTAGTTTTATCAATATCTCGTTAAGTGCTGTAGGATTAATTATAACATTAATACTTTCTTATTATTTAAATATATATGGAGCACTTCTTAGTGTCGTTACCAGTCAGTCCGTAGTTTTTTTAATCACCTTGTTTGCTGTTAGAAAAGAGAAATGGTTTGAGATAAAGAATTTTACTAGCAAATTTGATTCTATAGAATTAAGTAAGCTATCAAAGTTTGGAATAATGGCTATTTTGGCATCTATTACTCCCGCAATAACTGCAATAATAATAAGAAACTTTATTGTTAAGGAATTAACTGAATTTGACGCAGGAATTTATGAGTTTACGATGCGCATTGCAAATTCAGCTTTAATGCTTTTTAGCATGACAGTATCTATATATTACATACCTAGGCTTTCTGAAATATTAGATTTTAAGACTCTTATTAAAGAGGTAAACAGCACGCTTTACATTGTTTTGCCCATTTCATTTTTAAGCTTGTTTGCTGTTTATTTATTGAGAGATTATATTATTTTAATTCTAGGTTCTGATGAGTTTTTATCAAGTTCTAGTTTAATTCTTTTTGTTTTGGCAGGAGTGTTTTTTAAGATTTTCACACAAGTGTATGGTTTTGTATTTGTGGCAAAGGCAAAGATTAAATCAATTATTATTATTGAGGTTTTGTTTAATATTATTTTTACTATATCAAGTATCTGGTTGATACAAGCCTATCAAATTAAAGGTGCTGTAATAGCTTTTTTGGCATGTAATTTTATTTATTTAGCAGGTGTTTATATTGTTTTCAAAAAAACTTTCACTTCAAATTCTAAATTTTCTTAAACTTTAACGCATTATTTTTCATACGATTTTGTTTAAAACTTGATTTGAATTTTAGTAGCAGAATAACTGATAAAATATATATTTACTATCTATGGATGAAATGATACCTTTTAATAAACCATATTTAGCAGGAAACGAATTGCAGTATATTCAAGATGCAGTAGGCACTGGTAAGATTTCTGGTGATGGAATGTTTTCAAAAAAATGCCACTCCTTTTTTCAAGAAAAATATGGGTTTAAAAAAGCCTTACTTACCACCTCTTGTACAGATGCATTAGAAATTGCAGCTATTTTATTAGATATTAAGACAGGTGATGAGGTAATCATGCCCAGTTATACATTTGTCTCTACAGCAAATGCATTTGTTTTGAGAGGAGCCGTTATAAAGTTTGTCGATAGTAGAAAAGATCACCCAGGAATGGATGAAGATTTAATAGAAGGCCTGATAACTGATAAAACCAAAGTTATTGTTCCTGTGCATTATGCAGGAGTTTCTTGTGATATGGAAAAAATCATGACTCTTGCACATAAATACAATATTTATGTAGTAGAAGACGCTGCACAAGCAATAGATAGTTATTATGTGGGTAAGGATGGTGTTAAAAAAAGATTAGGTTCTATAGGTCATCTAGCAGCTTTTTCATTTCATGAAACTAAAAACATCATTTCTGGTGAAGGCGGTTTACTCGTAATCAATGACAGTAAGTTTATTAAACGTGCCGAGATCATTAGAGAGAAAGGAACAAATCGATCCTCCTTTTTTAGAGGTGAAGTAGACAAATACGGTTGGGTAGATATAGGCAGTTCTTTCTTACCATCAGATATAATAGCAGCTTTTTTATATGCACAACTAGAAAACCTAGAATCTATTCAAAAAAAGCGTAAAGCAATATGGGAGTTTTATAAGAAATCATTTTCTGAATTAAACGTAAAAACACCTATTATACCCGGTTATGCATCAAATAATTCACACATGTTTTATCTAGTATTACCGTCTTTAAAAAAAAGAGCAGCGTTCATACAGCATTTAAAAAACAATGGAATTCTATCTGTTTTCCATTATTTATCACTGCATAAAAGTCCTTTTTATAAAGATAAATACGATGGTAGCGCATTGCCTAATTCTGATTTATTTTCAGACAGGTTAGTAAGGCTACCCTTATTCCCTGCTTTAAGTGATGTGCAGTTAAATCATATCGTCGATGTTGTTAAGTCATTTTTCAGCCCCAAAGTGGCATAAAAATATTTAAGCCATCATCAAAATATCTAAATCAGTTAGAAATTAAAAAACCTAGTTATCAAGAAATATAAAATTTTACATGTTTTGCATTCCGTAGGTGGAGTAGATGTTTCTCTTAGAACAATATTAGCACAAATTGATAAAAACACCTTTGAACAAATAGTGGTTCATGGAAAAACAGATACCAATTCCCCTTTTCTGTTAAGTGATCAAAGCGCTGCAATATCCTATCAAATAGATATCCAGAGAGAAATACATTTATTTAAGGATGTAAAAGCGGTTTTTCAACTTTTGAAAATTTTAAAAGAATGCCAGCCGTCTTTAATACATGCGCACAGTGCAAAAGGTGGTCTTGTCGCAAGATTAGCAAGTATTTTTTATAAAGTAAACGTTTTACATACACCACAAGCTTATTCTTATTTAAGTAAACCTAAAGGTTATAAAAGGTCTCTATTCTTGCTGGCAGAAAGATGTTTAAAACATTTTAATAGTACACTGCTAGCTAGCTCTACCTCAGAACTTAATCGTGGAATAACAGAAGTAGGTTATAAAAAAGAGAAAGCATTATTATTCAATAACGCTATTCAACCTGTTTTCTCACAAAAAGAAAATGACTTTGTAAAGACCTTGCCAGATAAATTTATTGCAACCGTGGGAAGACCTTCTTTTCAAAAAAACATTGAATCCATGCTCGAGGTTATTTTATTAGTAAAAAAAGATATTCCAGATATAAAATTAGTTCTAATGGGTGTAGGTCATTACAGCCCTAATTTAGAAAATGTAAAAAGACTAGTAAGAAAATTAGATTTAGAGAAAAACGTTATTTTTATAAAATGGCAAGAAAGAAGTAATATTTTACATGCAATCGCAGCCTCTCAACTTTATATTTCTACAGCACGTTATGAAGGGTTGCCATATTCTGTTATAGAAGCTATGGCAGTAGAAACAGCCCTAGTTTTAACTGATGTCGATGGAAATAGAGACTTAGTAAATCATAATTACAATGGTTTTTTAGTGGTAGAAAACGATCACCATATAATGGCAAGTCATATTGTTCATTTACTCAATAATGAAAAAATAAGAAAACAAATGGCACACAATTCTAAATTAATGTTTGACAAACATTTTAATATGCATAAACAAATACATATTCTACAAGATATTTATATCAATACCTGCATAAATTAGATGTCATCTATCAAAAATAAAACACTATCTTCAATACCACCATACCTCATATATGCGTTGTGTTTAGGGGCTTTATTCCCCCCGTTGATTAGGAATATAACGGTAATAGCAACCCTTATGGTGTCCCTATTCTTATTTATTAAAGATTCAAAAAGAAGTGTCAACCTACCTTTTTTATTGTTAAATTCAGGACTCTTTCTAACTTATTTTATAAGCTTAACATATACTGACAATCTAGAGACAGGTTTTAAGAAATTAGAAACTGCTTTAAGCATATTAGTCTTTCCTTTAATATTTACCTTTTTACCACAATCGATTATTCAAAATTTAAAAACAAAGCTAGATGTAATTTTAAATCTTTTAATAATTTCGGGCGTAGGATTAGTCTTTATTTCCTTTTTTGTTGACTTATTCAATAATGGATTAGAGACAGATTTTTATTCTTATATAAACCGATTACAATCTTCTAAAACTATTTATAATATTGATAATATGTACCGCAGTTTTCATCTTGGGATTGCGTTGCTAGCAAGCTTTGCATTATTATATCGATATTCAAACCCGGTTAAATGGCTTTATGCACTCGTTTTAATATTAATTTCAAGCATTTTACTTTTGACAATTTCTAATAAAGTAATAGTGGGCGCGTCATTTATATCACTTTTTGCATTTGCTTTTCTAGCAAATACCAAAAAGGTAATATCTGTTTTAGTCCTGATCAGTGCTATATTGCTCAGCATCGCCATATACAGTCCTAATCTCAACAATAAAATAACCAATCTTTTCACTATAAAAAATGAAAATCACACAAGTATCACACAACAAGAAGTAAGAGATAATTTATCAAACTGTTCCAGTAAGTTACTTCCTGAAGCCGGGTTTTGGGGTTATGGAATAGGAGACGCCAAAGAACAATTAGTTAATTGTTACAAACAAATTGACAGTGATTTAGAAGTTTTAAAGTTTAATACACACAATCAATACATAAGTATTATTTTGACATCAGGTTTTTTTGGATTGTTAGTTTTTATATTATTCTTATTAGTAAATATCGTTATAAGTCTTAATTACAAGAACTATACTACAGTGGTCTTTATAATATTTTTTGCTATTGTAATGTTTTCTGAAAATATATTAGAAAGACACCATGGAGTGATTCCGTTTGCATTTATTTTGAGCTTATTATTATCTTTTAATCATACAAATAAAAGGAACAAGCGTCCAAAATCAGCTTCATTAAGTATAGCCACTGAGCAAAAAATTAAAGTTTTGTGAATACTCGCAATAAATGTAAAATAATAACTTTATGAAAATTTCGCTTTCGTACAGTTCTTCAACGGCATAAACTTCTTTTGGTCTCGCTTTCGCGAAAGCGAAACAAAAAGAAAGCGTAACTACAGCAATACAAGTAAATTTATTATTTAGCTTTTTGTTATAATTTAGCGCCCCATGGATCAAAAAGAACTACTCTCTATACTTGCGCTTAAAAAAGCACCGCTTATAGGTGATATCATGGCCAAAAAGTTGATAAGAACCTTTGGCAGTGCCACAGCAGTTTTTGAACAACAATACCGCAATATTGCTGCGATTGAAGGAATAGGCGATAAAAAAGCACAGTTTATTAAAAACAAAGACGGATTGTTATTAAAGGCCGAAAAAGAGTTGCAATTTATTAACAATGAAGGTATAAAATACCGCATTTACTATAACGACGATTACCCAGAACGACTTAAATACTGTATTGATAGTCCTATCATATACTTTGAAAAAGGAAAAATCAATCTAGACAATCCTTATACTTTAAGTGTGGTAGGTACCCGCCAGATCACTAGTCTAGGCGCTGCATTTTTAGAAAAATTCATAAATGAAATTGCACCCTTAAATCCCATTATTATCAGTGGCTATGCCTATGGTGTGGATATTCTAGCGCATAAAATAGCAATAGAAAACGGCCTGCAAACCATCGCAGTAATGGCGCATGGGCTTAACCAAACTTATCCTCGTAATCACACTGCCCATAATGAAGAAATGATGCGCAATGGTGGTTTTATTACAGATTTTTGGCACACAGATACATTTGATCGCAAGAACTTTTTAGGCCGAAATAGAATCATCGCAGGTATGAGTGAAGCCACTGTGGTTATAGAAAGTGCCTCAAAAGGTGGTTCTCTAGTCACTGCAGATCTAGCTTGTGGATATAACAGAGAGGTTTTTGCAGTACCAGGCAGGGTAAACGACAAGTTTTCGGTGGGATGTAACGAGTTGATCAAACAGGCAAAGGCTCATATGCTTACAAAAACAGCCGATATTCCCTATATTCTAGGATGGAAACAACGCGATGTCGCCGTACAAAAACAACTTTTTGTAGAACTTACTGACGACGAAAAAGTTATTTACAGATACCTTAAAGATCATGAAAATGAGATGCTAGATATTATCGCATTAAATGTTAACCTACCGGTGCATAAAGTGGCCTCTCAATTAATGAGTATGGAATTAAAAGGAGTAGTAAAACCCTTACCTGGTAAAATCTTTGCATTGGCATAAATTTTTAAGCCTAATATTAAAAGGCTTTTTAGTTGTACCGCTTTCGCAAAAGCGGAATTTATTAAGACCACTTCAATAGATGTTTTACACAAAATATCGTCTTGTAAATTATATTTTTTCATTTATAACTTTGGCGCCTTTGCAACCTAAGTTATACCTTTAAACGCATTCTTCGCCTTATTTTTGCAACATGGAATTACAACAAATTATTAAAGACGCGGCACAGCGCGCGATTTCTTACGATCAATATAGAGAATTAGTACAATCACATGCAAATGCTAAAACAAATACAGGTGATGAGGTTACAGAGGCGCTAGCGGCATATACCACGCTTAACAACCAGCGTATGAAACGATTGGATAAAACAATGAAGCTTTTACCACAGCACCAGTCATTTTTAGAAAACTATAATAAAGAGGTATTTTTCTTAATAATTACAGAAAGCTGGTGCGGCGATGCAGCGCAAACTATGCCCATGATGAACAAAATTGCAAAAGCGGCTGGTATAGATATTAATGTAGTCTTGCGAGATGAAAACCCTTTATTAATGGATCAATTTTTAACAAATGGTGCACGAGCTATTGCAAAACTTATACTAGTAGATAAAAACACCTATTTACCCCTTGCACAGTGGGGGCCTAGACCTACAAAAGCCTCCCAACTCGTTGCAAATGAAAAGGCTGAAAAAGGAACCTTATCCCCAGATTTTAAAGAAGTACTGCAAAATTGGTACAATCTAGATAAGGGAAAAGACACAGAAAATGATCTTGTGGAAATGTTGAAGGCTTTTTAATGCCTAACTAATATATGCGTTACTATTGTCAAACTTATTTGATGTTGTTACGGTATAATGGGCACTTGTACATGTTTTGATAATTCAATTAGATTTCTTAAAATATAATTTATTACTTTAAAAGTTTTAACTTATTTTTTGATAGGTGGTGATTCAACTTGTATTTTATTTGTATATACAAATATAATATATACAAATAATTATGAATATTCTTAGAATTGATAGTAGTCCATTAAAAGAAGGCAGTGTAAGCAGAGAATTGTTAGACAGCCTGCAACAGCATCTAGAGTCACAAGGGCATCGTGTAACAGGCAGTAGAGACCTATATTATGACAATCTAGTTACACTAGGTACAAAAGATCGTTATACCGCTTATTTCACTCCAGTAGATCAACAGACAAATGATCAAAAACTTGCAATAGCTGGTAGTGATGAACTTGTACAAGAGTTTGCAGCGGCAGATGCTTATATCATCTATCATCGCAGCCCCCATGTATAACTTTTCGGTAACTGCGGGTTTAAAAACCTATATAGACTTAATTGCTAGGGTAGGAATTTCTTTTCATTATACAGCACAAGGTCCAGAGGGTTTATTAAAAAATAAAAAAGCTTACATTATTGTATCTACTGGTGGTACCCCACTAGGTAGTGTTTATGATTTTGTAACACCTTATTTAAAAACTATTTTTAGCTTTTTGGGCATTACCGATATAACTTTTATACCTGCAGATTTAGGTCTGGAAAGAAAAGAAGTGAATATTAAAAATGCTATTGCAACTATTCAACAAATAGAAACAGTTTAATTATTAACCATAAACGCCTGTAACAATTGCTACAGGCGTTTATGAAATATTTTCAGTAAATCACTAGATGTGCTAGAGGATATCGTTATTACTTTTGGACATTAAACACCTTTTTAGAAATAATAAGGTTCGTATTTAATTTTGTCAAAAAAACCAGTTTTCTTTTGAAAGCCATTTGCTAATACAACCAATTGTCCTTGGTCAAAAAAGCAGAAAATCCTAAAAATATTACTCCCTTGTTGAACTCGGATTTCCTAGAGTCCCTCTGTGTTTTCAATATGTTTAAGATAGGTTTCTGGTACTCTTTGTAAATCTTCAACAAGGTCAAATGTTCACACTATTTTTGCTTTTACTTTTTTATCTTGTTTGTTGAAGAAGTCCTGAAAACAGTTTTTGTAAAACGCTATCTTTCTATATTTCTGTTTTTTCCCCCTTGGTAAAGACAATAAAGTTTCCCTAAAGTGAAACAATTAGGTTTTTGTATTTTTCTTATCAATAATTAATTTTCACAACAAACTCTGAACTCTTAACTAACTGGCCATATTCAATACTCACTTTCCTACAAAATTCCTAGCAAGACACGACATATAAAAAACCTACAATTGATTACAGAAATAAAGCCATTTACAAACTAGGTTTTTTATCTTTAACCTCTTTAACTTTTCACTATGACTAATAACGGAACAAACGATAAAAGACTATTTTTACTAGACGCTTATGCACTAATTTTTAGAGGCTATTATGCGCTGATAAAAAATCCCAGAATTAACAGTGCCGGCATGGATACTAGCGCGATTATGGGGTTTACTAACTCGCTGTTTGATGTTATAAGACGTGAAAAACCCGAGTATCTAGCGGTGGCTTTTGATAAAGGTGGCAGTCATGAACGAGTAGAGCTTTTTGAAGATTATAAAGCAAATAGAGATGAAACTCCCGAGGCTATAAAAATTGCTGTTCCTTATATACAACGCATTTTAAAAGCCATGCACATTCCTATTATAGAAGAAGAAGGAATAGAGGCAGATGACCTGATAGGCACCCTTGCAAAACAAGCCGAAAAAGAAGGTTTTACCACCTATATGGTAACACCAGATAAGGATTATGCACAACTAGTGTCTGAAAATATTTTTATGTACAAACCCGCACGCATGGGTAATGGCATAGAGATTTGGGGAATTCCAGAGGTGCAAAAAAGATTTGAAGTAGAACGACCACAGCAGGTAATCGACTACCTAGGGATGATGGGCGATGCCAGCGATAATATACCTGGCTTGCCAGGTGTAGGTGATAAAACTGCCAAAAAATTTATCGCCGCCTATGGCTCTATGGAGGGATTGCTAGAAAATGTGCAGCAGTTAAAAGGCAAGATGAAGGAAAAAATCATCGCCCATGCAGAACTTGGCTTACTTTCTAAACAACTAGCCACCATAAGACTAGATTGTCCTGTAACTTTTAACGCAAAAAATTATCAATTAGACGATCCCAATGTAGCAGCAGTTCATGAAATTTTTGACGAACTAGAATTCCGTCGTGCTAAAGAAACCATGGCCAAAATATTTTCAAAAGAAATCGTTGCAGCTACTACAGCAGCTGCCGACTCTAGCAGTACGGCTGGTGCAGGGCAATTTTCGCTTTTTGATGCGCCAGGATCTGGAACAGCTGCCCAGGCTGCTACCACAGGTCGAAAAACCCTAGCCACAACAGACCATTACTACCAGCTGGTAGAAGAAGGAATGGGAACAAAACTGTTTTTACAATCCCTAATGCAACAATCTAGCGTGTGTTTTGATACCGAGACCACTGGACTAGACGCACTAGAAGCGCAACTAGTGGGTATCGCTTTTTCATGGGAAAAAGGAAAGGGATTTTACCTACCTATTCCCAAAGATCATGAACAGGCACAAACAGTTGTTGAGTTATTAAAACCATTTTTTGAAAGCCCAACTATTGAAAAAGTAGGCCAAAATTTAAAATATGACATCAAAGTACTGCACAAATACGGCATGCAAGTAAAAGGCCCTATGTTTGACACCATGCTGGCACACTACCTGATCAATCCAGATATGCGCCACAATATGGATGTGCTGGCCGAAACTTATTTGAATTACACCCCACAATCTATAGTAGAATTAATAGGGAAAAAAGGTAAGAACCAGCTGTCTATGCGCGATGTAGATATAGAAAGTCAAAAAGAATATGCGGTAGAGGATGCCGATATTACCCTGCAATTAAAAGATAAATTCACTCCAGAACTGGTCAGTGCAGGTACAGATAAGTTGTTTTATGAAATAGAAATGCCATTGTTAAATGTGCTTGCTGCTATGGAAATAGAAGGAATTAATCTAGATAGTGGTTTTTTAAGTTCGCTTTCGCGAAAGCTGAACGAAGATATAGAACATCTAGAAAAAGCAATCTATGAAGCTGCAGGAGAGGCATTTAATATAGGATCGCCTAAACAATTGGGAATCATTCTTTTTGAAAAACTAAGACTGGTAGACAAACCCAAAAAAACCAAAACTGGACAATATTCTACTGCCGAAGATGTGCTGAGTTATCTAGCCAAAGACCATAAAATCATACAACATGTGCTGGAATATCGCGGTCTAAGTAAATTAAAATCTACTTATGTAGATGCGTTGCCAGATCAAGTAAATGCCACCACACAGCGCATACATACCAATTATATGCAAACTGTTGCAGCCACCGGAAGGTTGAGTTCTACAGATCCCAATTTGCAAAACATACCCATACGCACAGAGCGTGGTCGCCAGGTGCGCAAGGCTTTTATACCACGAGATAGTGATTATACCCTGCTCGCAGCAGATTATTCACAAATCGAGTTGCGCATTATTGCAGCCCTAAGTCAAGAAGAGAATATGATGGCAGCATTTAAAAGTGGTAAAGATATTCATGCCTCTACAGCTGCCAGGGTGTTTAATGTAGCGCTAGAAGACGTGACTAGAGAACAACGCAGCAATGCCAAAACAGTGAATTTTGGGATTATTTATGGAGTAAGCGCTTTTGGATTGAGCAATCAAACCGATCTAGACCGTAACGAGGCCAAAGATTTGATCGATACTTATTATGCCACCTATCCTAAATTGAGGGCTTATATGGATGACCAGGTAAATTTTGCAAGAGAAAATGGCTATGTAGAAACAGTTTTAGGAAGACGCCGCTATCTTAAAGACATCAATAGTTCTAATGCTGTAGTGCGCGGCGCAGCAGAGCGTAATGCTGTAAACGCACCCATACAAGGCAGTGCCGCAGACATTATTAAAATAGCGATGATCAATATCTACAAAAAGTTTGAAGCATTGAACTGCAAGTCAAAAATGTTACTGCAAGTACATGATGAACTGGTTTTTGACATTCACAATGACGAGCTAGATGACATGAAACTATTGATAAAAGAAGAAATGCAAAACGCCTATAAAATGAGCGTGCCACTAGATGTAGAGGTAGGAATAGGCATGAACTGGCTACAGGCGCATTAACAACTTGTAATGATGCTACACCTATCAATAATGTAAAAAAAACTAACATAAACAACTTAAATACAGTGAAATAAGAATTGTCGAATGAATTATATCGTCAAAAACGAAAAACTGACTTTGCAATATATTCCAGGAAATGGGGCATGGACATATCAATTAATTATACCTAATACCAAAGACATTAAAGGGAAATGGGGCGACTTAAAAGTTTCAGGAACTATAGACGGCTATGAAATAAAACATAAGAATTTAGGACCAGTCAAAAATGCAGACAAAAAAATGTCTGTGAATTCTGAAATAAGAAATGCAATAAATAAACAAGGCGGCGATACAGTTGTTGTAACTTTATTTCTAGAGCATCAAAATAACAAAGTTGACCATACTGAAATTTTAGAATGCTTCAGGGATGCTCAAGTATTGACCTTTTTTGAAAGTTTAAATGAAAAACGACAAAAAGAAATTTTGAACGATATAAATAATACAGCTACAGAAAACCAAAAAGCTGAAAAAATAGTTGACTTAATTGATAAACTTGAAAATAAAATGTTTGAAATTGAATAAACACTATCGTCAACAATAATCACAAACAATAGCTAGCTAGAGTTGGAGCCATAACTAAAATTTTAGAGATGATTTGCTAAATTTATTAACTAAATTGAAAATTTGGCTTTTTGGCGCTACTGCCCATTGCCAGAAAGCTACCTGCAATCCTTAAAACCAAACACACAGTCTAGCACATTTCATTTTACTAGCCCCGCACTGATTAAAAGAGCTTGCCTTTTAATAAGACTACCCAAGATATTTTTAATTTTTATACAAATTTATGAGGTATTAATGTAAATTACTAGCTCTTAAATAACGTGTGAGATGAATAGAATTAAGCAAGTATTAGAACAAAAAGGAATCAAGCAAACCTGGCTGGCTGTAAAACTAGGAAAAAGCTATAATATGGTAAATGCTTATGCTCAAAACCGACAACAACCCAGATTGGAAACGCTAATGGAAATTGCCAATATTCTAGATGTGGACGTGAAAGAATTGATAATATCAAACAAAGGAAAATGAGCGAAATGCAAGTAAAATCTAAAAAAAGAGTAACCGACCACGGAGAGGTTTTTACCAATGAACGTGAAGTAAATGCTATGCTCGATTTGGTAAAACAAGAAACTGAACGTATAGATTCTCGCTTCTTAGAACCTGCTTGTGGTACAGGTAATTTCTTAGTTGAAATTTTAAGACGAAAACTAGCAATTGTAACCAATAAATACAAAAAAAGCCAATTGGAATTTGAGCGTTATGCTGTTATTGCAGTTTCGAGTATCTACGGAGTTGACTTACTCGAAGACAATGCAAAAGAATGTAGAGCGCGTTTACTTACTATTTTTAATGATACTTATACTTCCTTCTTTAAAGAAAAAATAAAACAAGAATGTATCGAGACAATTGCCTATATCTTAAATAAAAACATACTAGTTGGTGATGCACTTACACTATTGCAACAAGATGGAACACCAATCATTTTTGCAGAATGGTCTGCTGTAAATGGCAGTATGATTAAAAGAAGAGACTACACTTTAGATGCTTTGTTAAAAAATCAACCAATGGACGAACCAAACTTATTTTCAGATTTAGGAGATAAAGCATTTATACCAACACCGATAAAAGAATATAAACTGACTCACTTTTTAAAGCTAAACCAACAAGATGCAAATTAATTACAATCCAGATGTATTGTCTTGTTTAGCTAATTTAAGCAATGACGAAGTATTTACGCCACCAAAGCTGGTAAATCAAATGTTGGATATGCTACCGCAAGAATTATTTCAAAATAAAGACACCACATTTTTAGACCCAGTAACAAAATCTGGTGTGTTTCTTAGAGAAATAGCCAAACGACTAAACAAAGGCTTAGAAAACCAAATACCTAACCAACAAGAACGAATTAACCATATTTTTAAAAACCAATTATTTGGTATTGCTATTACAGAATTGACCTCTTTATTAGCAAGACGTAGCACCTATTGCTCTAAAAAAGCTAATGGGAAATACTCGGTATGTACAGATTTTGAAACAGAACAAGACAATATAAAATTTGACTTTACCCAACATACTTGGAAAAATGGAAAATGTATTTATTGTGGTGCAAGTGAAGAAGTATATAGCAGAACAAACGATTTAGAAACCTATGCTTACCAGTTTATACACACCGATAAGCCAGAAAAAATATTTAATATGAAATTTGATGTTATTATAGGAAATCCACCTTATCAATTGAGTGATGGTGGTCACGGAAGAAGTGCAAGTCCTATATATCAACTATTTGTTGAACAGGCAAAAAAAATGAATCCAAGATTTTTAAGTATGATTATGCCTGCTCGTTGGTATGCTGGTGGTAAAGGTTTAGATAATTTTAGAGCTGAAATGCTAAATGATGATAGAATAAGAAAATTAGTAGATTTTGAAAACTCTTCAGCCGTGTTTCCTGGAGTAGATATTGCTGGAGGTGTATGTTACTTTCTATGGGACAGAGACAATAAAGGCTTATGTGAAATAACAAACCAATATGAAAATAGGAAAGTAACTTCTGAAAGAGCTTTAAATGAATTTGATATTTTAATAAGACATTCTCAAGCAGTACCAATTATTCGTAAAGTTAGAGAGATTGAAAACCCTAAGCATTTTTTAGACAAAGTAGTTTCTTCAAGAAAACCATTTGGGATGCCAACCAACTACAAGCCACAAAAAAAAGGTATTCCTTGCCATTTTACACAACGTATAGGTTTACAGTTTGCAAAAGAAGAAGATGTTACTGATAGATATAAAATTATTGACAAATGGAAATTTCTAGTCCCAAGAGCACCAATTGCAGGGCAAACCGATTTTTCTAAACCAGTTAGGTTTTATTATGATAGCAATGTTAAAATTGCTAAACCAAAAGAAGTTTGTACTGAATCTTTTTTAGTTGCTGCTGCTTTTAAAACAGAAAAAGACGTACTCGCGTTTAAATCATATGTTTTTACTAAAATTTTTAGATTTCTATTATTACAAACAGTCGTATCACAAGATATACCTCGAGATAAATTTATTTTCATACCACATTTACCAAAATACGACCAAGAATTTACGGATGAAATTTTAAGAAAAAGATGGAATATAACAGATGAAGAATGGGATTTTATAGATTCAAAAATTAAATAAGTTTATGAATACAGAATTCTTTCCACCAAAAACATCGGCTTCACCAACCATTTATGCTTATTCATTACCTAATGACACCAGCAGAAAAGGGCAATTAAAAATAGGTGATACCAATAGAACAGCTCAACAACGCATAAAAGAACAAATAGGTGCGGCTCGTTCTGAATTTATTATAGAACTAGAAGAATCGGCAATGCGTAATGATGGTTCTAATTTTCGAGATTATCAAATACACAATTATTTAAGAAAGAAAGGCCTCAAAAACCCTGATGGTGAGTGGTTTGTTTGTAAAGTTAAGGATATTAAAGCGGCTTTAATAGCTATAAAAAGTGGAGAAGAAAATGTAGAAGATAGAACATTAGATTTTTCAATGCGTCCAGAACAGAAAGATGCAGTAGAAAAAACCAGTACTTTTTTCAATTCATTTAAAGCAGACAAAGAAAACATAGGCAAAACACCACAGTTTTTATGGAACTGTAAAATGCGATTTGGTAAAACATTTACTGCTTACCAATTAGCTAAAGCAATGGGTTGGCAAAAAGTGTTGGTACTTACGTTTAAACCCGCAGTACAAAGTGCTTGGTATGAAGATTTAATGACACACGTAGATTTTGAAGGTTGGCAATTTGTATCTAAAAACGGAATGCAATATGAAGAATTAGATACTAACAAGCCTTTTGTATGTTTTGGTTCGTTTCAAGATTATTTAGGTAAAAATACCAGTACAGGAGGCATTAAAACCAAAAACGAATGGGTACACGCCACCAATTGGGATTGCGTGGTATTTGATGAATACCATTATGGGGCTTGGAATGAAAATTCAAAAGGACTTTTTGAAGAACTATTTGAAGATGGAAAAGATGAAGATTTAAAGTTTGTAGATAAAATAGAAAAATTTGATTCTGAAATTATTCCGATTACCACAGAACACTTTTTGTACCTATCTGGCACACCATTTAGAGCCTTAACTTCAGGTGAGTTTATAGAAGAGCAAATATTTAATTGGACGTATTCAGACGAGCAAAATGCTAAAGAAAAATGGCAAGGAGAAGATAATCCGTATTTAAGTTTACCTAGAATGGTGATGCTCACTTATCAAATGCCAGATGCCATTCGTGAAATTGCACTTGGTGGCGAGTTTAATGAGTTTGACTTAAACGTATTTTTTGCAGCAACAGGAGAAGGCAAAAATGCTACTTTCAAAATGGAAAGTGAAGTTCAAAAGTGGTTAGATTTAATAAGAGGTAATTACAGAGAAACGACTTTAGACAATTTAAAACTAGGTGCTCAAAAACCACCTATGCCTTTTTCAGATGCACGCTTGTTGAGTATTTTAAACCACACGTTTTGGTTTATGCCTACAGTAGCTGCTTGTTATGCAATGCGTAATTTAATGATGGAACTGAACAATTTATTTTATCACGACTATGAAATAATTGTTGCAGCAGGAACACAAGCAGGAATTGGTGTAGAAGCATTACCGCCAGTTTTAGAAAAAATGGAAAACCCATTACAATCTAAAACAATTACATTGTCTTGTGGTAAATTAACAACTGGTGTTTCAGTAAAACCTTGGACAGGAATTTTAATGCTAAGAAATTCTTCAAGTCCAGAAACCTATTTTCAGGCAGCATTTAGGGTACAAACACCTTGGACAATAAAAAATCCTGATGACGAATCACCAAATAAAATTGAAATTGTAAAAAAGGAATGCTACGTTTTTGACTTTGCACCCAATAGAGCATTAAGTCAAGTTGCTGATTATGCTTGTCGATTAAATATAAACGAATCAAACCCAGAAAAAAATGTTGCAGAATTTATTCATTTCTTGCCAGTATTGGCATACGATGGAAGTTCTATGAAACAAGTAGATGCAGCTGGGGTTTTGGATATTGCAATGAGCGGAACTTCAGCAACATTATTAGCGAGACGTTGGGAATCTGCTTTATTAGTGAATGTAGACAATTCAACCTTAGCTAAACTGATGTCAAATCAAGATGCCTTAGATGCTTTAATGCGTATTGAAGGATTTAGAAATCTAAATCAAGATATTGAAACAATTATCAATAAATCTGAATCGGTTAAAAAAGCTAAAAAAGAAGCCAACGAAAAGCCATTAACACCAAAAGAAAAGAAAGAATTAACAGCCGAAGAAAAGGAATATAAAAGTTTACGAAAGCAAATACAGGAAAAATTGATAAAGTTTGCGACTAGAATTCCAGTCTTTATGTACTTGACTGACTATAGAGAAAGAAGTTTGAAAGATGTAATAACTCAATTAGAACCAGGTCTATTCAAAAAAATAACAGGTCTAAATGTAAAGGATTTTGAATTGTTAGTGAGTTTAGGAGTATTTAATAGTTCACTAATGAATGATGCTGTATATAAATTTAAACGTTACGAAGATGCAAGTTTAGAATATACCGGTATTAATAAAAGAGAAGGTGAGGATATTGGAGGGTTTGACACTGTAATTAGTAATGAAGACTATAAGGAAATATTTGTGAATCGTGAATAACCCAACCCAAATTCAAGCATATTTAAAGTTTGCTCGTGCCTCACAGCTTGTAATTTAAAAGTGCTTAAACACCAACGATTACAACCATTTAAAAACGATACCGAGCGTTTAGAGTATTTATTTAATCAGTATGAGATAATGGTTAATGATGAATTGTTAATGGTTAATGATAAGGATTCGCTTTTTGCAAAGCAAAAGAAAACAAGGAAAAGTAAGAAGAAATGAAAGGCGATATTTTAATATATAGCAATAACGATGGTACTGTAAAAATTGATGTGCAGTTGCAAGAGGAAACCGTTTGGCTTACACAAGTGCAAATGGCAACTTTATTTGGCAAAGCAAAATCTACAATTAGTGAACATACTAAAAATGTGTTTTCAGAAGGAGAGTTAGATAAAAAGGCAACTGTTCGGAATTTCCGAACAGTTCAACAAGAAGGTACGCGAATTATAGAAAGAGAAATAGAACACTATAATTTAGATGTTATTATTTCAGTTGGTTATCGTGTAAAATCAATACAAGGCACACAATTTAGAATTTGGGCTACGCAACGTCTTAAAGAATACATTGTAAAAGGTTTTGCCTTAAATGATGAGCGTTTTAAGACCGGCAACTCCATGAACTATTTTAATGAGCTGCAAGAACGTATTAGAGAAATACGCTTAAGCGAGCGTTTTTTTTATCAGAAGATAAAAGACATTTATACCACAAGTATAGACTATGATCCTAAAGACGAGAACACCATTTTATTTTTTAAAACGGTTCAAAACAAATTGCTTTGGGCAATAAGTAGTAAAACAGCTGCAGAGTTGGTATATAAAAGAGTAGATGCAACTTTGCCTCTTTTAGGTATGCAGTCTTATGACAAAAAAAATAAGTTTTCGATAAAAAAATCAGCTGTAAGTATTGCAAAAAACTACCTAAATGAAGATGAAATGCGTTTGCTAGGTTTGTTGGTAGAACAATATTTAGCTTTTGCCGAAACTATGGCACAGCAACAAACACCAATGTATATGAAAGACTGGACTAAGCGATTGGACAGTATTTTAGAATTAAATGGCAGAGAATTACTCACACACGCAGGCAAAATAAGCCACAAAATGGCACTAGAAAAATCTGAAAAAGAATTAGAAAAATACAGATTGACACAAAAAGAAATTGAGAAGGAAGAAAGTTTTAAAGAGCTGGAAAACGATATAAACAGGTTGAAGAAACCTAAATAATGGTTAATGATAAGGATTCGCTTTTTGGGAAGCAGAAGAAAAATAGAAAAGCTAAGAAAAAATGAGCAAACAAGAAGAAAATAATAAAAAACTACGCGCTTCAACAGCTGAATATTTAACCTTTGTAGCTGCAACAGGCGAAAGTGGTGTAGATACCATTTATGCAGATGAAAATGTATGGCTTACCCAAAAAATGATGGGAACGCTCTATAATGTAAAAACGCACACTATAAATTACCATCTAAAAAAGATATTTACCGATAGTGAATTGGAAGAAAATTCAGTTGTTCGAAATTTTCGAATAACTGCCACAGACGGTAAAACCTACAATACAAATCATTATAACCTTGCGGCCGTAATTGCAGTAGGTTATAAAGTAAATTCCGAGAGAGCGGTACAATTCCGTAAATGGGCAACGCAAATAGTGCAAGAATTTACCATAAAAGGATTCACAATGGACGATGAACGTCTAAAAAATGACGGAACTATACTAGGTAAAAGGTATTTTGAAGAGCAATTACAGCGCATTCGGGAAATCCGCTTGAGCGAACGAAAGTTTTATCAAAAAATAACAGATATCTATAGTACAGCTATTGATTATGACCTTAACTCTAAAGCTACAAAACGGTTTTTTGCAAGCGTTCAAAATAAATTACATTGGGCCATTCACGGTCATACCGCAGCAGAAATGATTGTTAAAAGGGCAGACCACCAAAAAGATAAAATGGGATTGACCACATGGAAGGATGCACCCAAAGGCAAAATCCAAAAATTTGATGTAAGCGTTGCCAAAAATTATCTATTAGAAGATGAAATGCAGCAATTACAACGATTAGTATCTGCTTACTTGGATATAGCCGAAGATTTTGCAATACGACAAATTCCCATAACTATGGAAGATTGGGAAAGCCGATTAAATAGATTTATTGAGGCAACAGACAGAAAGATTTTAAAAAGTGCCGGCAAGGTAACCGCTGAAATTGCAAAAGCACATAGCGAAAGTGAATTTGAAAAATATCGCATCATCCAAGACCAATTATTTGAAAGTGATTTTGATAGATTAACAAAGAATAAATTAGATAGTACAAAAGATTAAATTATGCCAAATTTAGTACACGTAAATTACGACCAAACAGGAAAAAGCAAAAGTACCAATGCGCTGGGAATGCGAGAAATGCAGGAGAAAGCTTATGAAGGAAGAACTGCACAATATTTATTGCTTAAAGCACCACCAGCTTCAGGTAAATCGAGAGCATTAATGTTTATTGCTTTAGATAAATTGAAAAATCAAGGTTTAAAAAAAGTAATCGTTGCAGTTCCTGAAAAATCAATTGGTGCATCTTTTGGTACAACAGAATTAAAAAAATACGGCTTTTTTGCCGATTGGAATCCAAATCCAAAATACAATCTCTGTACACCAGGCGAAGAAAAAAGTAAGGTAACGGCATTCTTAAATTTTTTAGATTCCAACGAGCAAATTTTGGTTTGTACACACGCTACGTTGCGTTTTGCTTTTGATGGTTTAGATGTTAAAAAACTAGACAATACTTTAGTTGCTATTGATGAATTTCATCACGTTTCAGCAGAAGGCGATAATATTTTAGGTCAAGTGCTAAAAAGTATCATGGCAAATTCAGACGCTCATATTGTAGCTATGACAGGTTCTTATTTTAGAGGGGATAGTGTTCCAGTTTTAATGCCAGAAGATGAAGCAAAATTCACTAAAGTAACTTACACCTATTACCAACAATTAAATGGCTACGAGTTTTTAAAATCTTTAGGTATTGGATATCATTTTTATACTGGTAAATATTTTAAAAAGCATCCCGACAAAGAACAGTCAGCATTAGCAGAAATTTTAGACGAAAACCTTAAAACAATTATTCACATTCCCAGCGTAAATTCGGCCGAATCTTCTAAAGAAAAATACGAAGAAGTAAATCATATTATTGACGTTTTAGGAAACTTGGAATTTCAAGATGAAGAAACAGGAGTTTTACATATAAAAAGTCATAAAACGGGTAAAATTTTAAAAGTTGCTGATTTGGTAAATGACAATCCAAAGTCGCGTGATAAAATAAATGCCTATTTACGAGAAATAAAATCGGCAGATGATATTGATATTATTATCGCTTTAGGAATGGCAAAAGAGGGTTTTGATTGGCCTTATTGTCAACACGCATTAACCATAGGTTACAGAGGTTCGTTAACCGAAATAATTCAAATAATTGGTAGAGCAACTAGAGATAGCAATAATAAAACACACGCTCAATTTACCAACCTAATTGCAAATCCTGATGCTGAAAGTGATGAAGTAAAACTATCTGTAAATAATATGTTGAAAGCGATTACAGCATCTTTATTAATGGAACAAGTTTTAGCACCAAACTTTAAATTCAAACTCAAAAAAGATGACGATGATGAAGATGACGAAGATGATGACAAAACGATTAAAATTAGGGGTTTTAAACTTCCTACCTCGCAAAGAGCAAAAGATATTATTGAAACCGATTTGAATGATTTAAAGGCGAAATTATTGCAAGACCCACAAATGCTTAAAGCAATGCCTGGGAATATTGAGCCAGAAGTAATCAACACCGTTTTAATTCCTAAAATAATTAGAGAAGTTTATCCAGATTTAAATGAAGAAGATGTAGAAGCTGTTAGACAACACGTGGTGGTAGATTCTGTAATTAAAAACAGTACAATCGAGGAACAAGGCAACAAAAAGTTCATTAGAATGGCAGGTAGTTTTGTGAATATAGATGATATTCATATTGACTTAATTGATAAAGTAAATCCATTTCAAAAAGCATTTGAAATCTTATCAAAATCTGTAACAACCCAAGTTTTAAAATTAATAGACGAGCATATTCAATCTACCAAGTTTGAAATGACAGAAGAAGAGGCAATTTTATTGTGGCCTAAAATCAAAGAATGGGTAAAAAACAATAAAGGAGAACAACCCAATATTCAAGCGTTTGACCATAAGGAGAAAAGAATGGCAGAAGCTTTAGTGTTTTTAAGAGAACTGAAACGTAAGAGAATGATGAATGGTTAGTTGTTAATGGTTAGTTGTTAATTATAAATGGTTAATGAAATAGGATGAAAAAAATGTAGTTAAGGATAAGAGTTTTGGGTTTGCTATTCGTGTGGTTAAGTTATATGAGTTTTTTGTTGCTGAGAAAAAGGAATATGTTTTATCAAAGCAATTATTGCGTTCGGAAACAAGTGTTGGTGCTATGGTAAGAGAAGCCGAACACGCAGAAACTAAAAAAGACTTTATTCATAAAATGGCTATTGCGCAAAAAGAAATAAATGAAAGTATTTATTGGTTAGAGTTAACGAAAGAAACCAATTATTTAAGTTTATCGGAGTTTGAAAGCTTAAATAAAGATGCAACTGAAATTATCAAACTAATTACAAGCATCATAAAATCAACAAAAGCCAACATTAACAATTGATAATTAATCATTAATAATTATGACAAAGAAACTAACAATAGACGACATTTTTAATGATGACGATTTTAGACTATTAGATTCAAAAGCTACAACTTCAACTGTAAAAACAGATGAAGACAGGCTTATTGATTCTTTTAAAGAAATAAATCTGTTCTTTGATAAGAATAATAGAGAACCAAATTCGAACAGTATGTCTGAATATGGGCTTTTGGCAAAATTGAAAAACTTTAGACAAAACGAAGCACAAAAGAAAACTTTAAAACCTTACGACAGACATCATTTGTTAGGTGTTGAGACCTCAAATATTTCTGGGGAAAAACAAAGCATTGATGATATTTTAAATGAAGAGGATGATTTTGGTTTATTGGATACCGATAAAGATTTAGATATTTTTAAATTCAAACACACACCAAAACTTGAAGACCGAGCAGAAGCAGATTTTGTTGCTCAAAGAAAACCAATGAAAGAAAAGGAATTTGAGAAATACGAGCAACTATTTCTAAAAGTTCATAAAGAAATTAAAGAAGGAAGGCGACAAATAAAGCCTTTTAAAGATGGGGATAAACATTTAACGGAAGGTCAATTCTATATTGCTGATGGGATAATGCTATTTTTAGAAAGAGCTAATTTCAAACGAACACAAGAAAATCTAAAAGACTCAACATTAAACAGAAAAGATGGTCGTACAAGAATCATTTTTGAAAACGGAACTTTTAGCAATATGCTTTATCGTTCATTAAGTAAAACATTGTATAATGGCAATGGAAAAATGATTACCAATACAAGTGAAAAAACAGAGCAAGATTTGTTTGTGAATACTGGACTTGTAAAAGAAGAAGATATACAAACTGGTTGGATTTATGTTTTAAAATCTCAATCTACAAACAAAGAAATCACAGGAATTAAAGATTTATATAAAATAGGTTTTGCGAGTAATTCTGTAGATGACCGAATTAAAAATGCGAAAAACGAAGCGACCTATTTATTTGCAGATGTAAGGAAAGTTGCAACTTACAAAGTTTATAACCGAAACGCAGATAAGTTGGAAAACCTTTTACATAGATTTTTTGCAAATGCCTGTTTGGATATCGATTTGTTTAACGAGAAAGGACAAAGACTAAATCCAAGAGAATGGTTTGTAGCTCCTTTTGAGGTAATTGAGGAATGCATCCAATTGATTTTGAATGGGAATATTGTGAATTATGAATATGACACGGAATTGAAAAGAATTAAACTGAAAGAATAACCCAACCCAAATTCAAGCATATTTAAAGTTTGCTCGTGCCTCACGGCTTGTAATTTAAAAGTGCTTAAACACCAACTATTACAACCATTTAAAAACGATACCGAGCGGTTGGAGTATTTGTTTAATCAGTATGAGATAATAGTTAATGATAGCTAAGTTCTAATTAGCATATTAAATGCTTCTTGTTTGTATTGATA
>CAZQGX010000011.1:0-64580 GCA_964593255.1 uncultured Flavobacteriaceae bacterium
ATAAAACTAATTTATTAGTGTAAATATAACACATCTGTCCTAGAACTTAGCCAATTTAATGAATTGTAAACTTAGGAAGTATATATAGGCTTTATGTTAGTAAGTGGATTATTGTTTGAATGGCTAAAAAAAGTAGCCGTTGCAAACAAAGTGAAAGGTGTAAATATTATTCACAGAGTAAAACGCTTTTTCTATCAATACATTAGCGTATGCGCTAAAATTGTAAAACATGCCAGGCTACAAAGCATCGTCATATTTAATCACGCAGATTATAAAATCCTACAAACATAGTTCAATTGATTTATTGGTTTAAGAAGTACCCCATTGATTTGGGTAAGGGATTTTGTGTCAAATAACCACTAAAATACTAACTTTCAGAGCATTTTTGTAAAAATGTATGGCTCTGATGGTAGGTAAAAAGTTTTGAGATTATTAAAATTATAGCTTGCGATTATTGGGTTACCACAAAAAAATAATTGCAGTTAACCCGAGAAATTCATTAAAATGCAAAAAACATGAGTGTAAAGTGTCGTATTTAAGTGCTTAGAAACAAATATTTTACTTTTTAAAAACACCAAGATTTGAGCAATAAAAATACACTATTAATTACATAGATAACCTATTTATTTTCTGTAAGGCTGGCGTCATTCAGATGGCAAGAACTTTATTTGGGCTTAATTACGTAACTTGGGAATCTGCTTATAAATGTTAGACTTATTTAAGGCTACCGTTAGGATTTGTTATAAGTCAAAAGGGAAATATTCCATCTAAACAATCTAGAGATAGAATACCTAGGTTATAAGTTGGGGTAGATTAGTCCGTAGTAGTTATGAAGGTTCTGTGATGAAACTGCAGCAAAGGGATTAAGTGGAATAGTTGCATTTTTAGGAATCAACTTGCGAAAGTGAGGAGGAATTTTTTTGAATGAAAGAAAAACTATTTTAGATTTGTACAACAAGAGCCGTGTGAGGGGAGTCTTTCAAGCACGGTTGTGAGAGAAGGTTAGGGGGGAACTCCCTTTGCCTACTCGATTACATAACCATTACAAACCAGCGAAAACAAAAACGATCACAAATTAATGAACAGCATTTGGAACAGAATAAAAGCTAAAATTAACTATGTTTTCAATCCTAAAAAGGAAGAAGAGGAAAAAACTTATTTGGACGAATTACTCAATAATTTAAAAGAATCTCTAATAAATAATAGAACTTTAAAATTCCAAATTAAATCAGCAAAAAGGAATGGGTTTGTTGTTAAAGTAGGTGGAATGTTTGCATTTATATCATACAATTATATGCCGTGGGAGTATAAGTCAATTCAAAATTGGCGTGGCGTTTCAAAGCATTTAATAAACCAAGTGTTTTATTGCAAAATTCATAGTATTGATGAAAACACAATACCTATAAAAATTTTGATCAATGCTGAAAATCACAGATTTCAAAAAAAAACCTTGACTGAAAATGAACGATACAAAGGGATTGTAATTCACAAATCAAAATATGGCCTTTTTGTAGATATAGGGTATCACTATAATTGGGATTTTGGAAGCTTTGTAGGATTAATCTATAAGTCCACCTACCTAAATGATGATAAGTTATTATCAGCAGTTGTAGGGGATATTGTGGAATCACACTATTTTGGAGTAAAAAAAAATGGGGAAATTATCCTGGGCAACAAATATTTTCAAAAAGAATGGTTGACTGGAGAGCTAGAGAATTATGTCGGGACTAATAGAATGGCAATGGTAATGACGGACGAAACAGGAAAAAGAGGTTATTTTATTGATGGTAAATTTAGAACCGTAATTCACTTAAACAAAGAAAGGTTTCCTAATAGAAACAAGTTAAAAAAAGATCTCAACAACTTAAAATTGTACAGCGAATTTGAATGTAAGATATTAAGGATAAGTAAAAGTGATAACTTTGTATCTGAACCAGTAGGTATTTGATTAAAGTACGTGCAGGAACTTAGTAAATATAGGTTTTATGTCAATGAGCAGATTATTCTTTGAGTTGCTTAAAAAAAGGTGGCTATTAAAAACAAAGTAAACGGCATAAGCATTATTCATAGAGTATAACTCTTTTTTATTAATACATTAGTGTATGCCCTAAAATCGTAAAACATGCTAGGTAACAAAGCATCGTAATTCGTGATCACGCGGTTTATACATTTCTTCAAACATTATTTAATTGCTTGAATCTGTGATTTGACTTTTTAAGGGGCGCTCTAGATTAATCAAATAAGTTCTCACATTTCCTAACAAGCGCTTTTACATATTTAAATGATATATTGAAGTCATTTAAACTTTTTCCATTTGTTAAAAAACTACTACTTTCCATTTTTAACCTTTTTTCTCTCTTAGCCCAGCTAAAAAACGCAAAAAAGCTTTCAAATAAAAATCGTTAATTTTTGCTCAATTGTTTAAAATCTAAATCACTTCATTATCATTAACACAGCGCCACTTAACTTTTCATTACTTTTTCTTGATGTACAATAGATTCTTGGTGTATGGCCTTAAAGACTTTAAGAATAAATTCTTCACTTAAATCTTGCTCTTTTCCTTGCAAGATCATTTTACCTAGTATCTCGTTCCATCTTTTAGACTGTAAAACAGCTACATTGCGTTCTTTTTTTAGACCTCCTATGGCATCTGCCGTTTTCATTCTTTTGCCTAGCGATTCAATAATAGAATTATCGATAATATCTATTTGTGAGCGCAGCATGCCCAGTTTTGACTGGTATCCTTCTTCATCGTCTTGCTCTTTTCTAATGCGCAAGTCTTTGAAAATTTGTAACAGGGTGGCAGGGGTTACTTGCTGTGCAGCATCACTCCAGGCGTTATCTGGGTCATAATGTGACTCGATCATCAACCCGTCAAAATTCAGGTCTAGTGCAGTTTGTGACACCTCAAATATCATGTCTCTATTTCCTGTAATGTGCGACGGGTCACAAATTAGGGGCATATCTGGATATTTAGTTTGAAAATCTACCGCTATTTGCCATTCTGGATTGTTGCGGTATTTTGACTTGCTATAGGTAGAAAACCCCCTGTGTATCACGCCTAGATTTTTAATATTTGCAGTGTATAAACGTTCTACTGCGCCTATCCACAATGCTAGATCTGGATTTACCGGGTTTTTTACTAAAACTATTTTATCAGTTCCCTTAAGGGCATCGGCTATTTCTTGTACGATAAAAGGACTTACTGTAGAGCGTGCCCCTATCCATAATAAGTCTATATCGTGTTCTAGTGCTAGTTCTACATGGGCTCTATTGGCTACCTCGGTTGCGGTAAGTAGGCCTGTTTCTGCTTTGGCTTTTTGTAACCATTTAAGCCCTATGGCACCCACCCCTTCAAAATTTCCTGGGCGGGTTCTAGGTTTCCAGATGCCTGCTCTTAAATAAGTGACATCATTATCTTTTAACTCATGTGCGATTTTTAGTACTTGCTCCTCCGTCTCTGCGCTGCATGGTCCAGCGATAACGATGGGGTGATTTAATTGATGGGCGTCTAGCCAGTTTCTAAATTCTTTATTATTTTCCATTTTCAATTCCTTTCAGTATCGTTTTTATTCTATTGGTTTGTTCCATATCTTTAAATATGGCGTGGTGATCGTTGTTTTTTACGCTTTCGCGAAAGCGAGATAAATTTTCAATATATGCATCTAAACCCGCTAGCACGTATTTTTTATTTTGTGCAAAAATAGGGGTCCACATGGCTGGCGAGCTTTTTGCAAGGCGCACGGTACTTTCAAAACCACTACCAGCGAGATCAAAAATATCGCGCTCGTTTTGCTCTTCTTCTATAACAGTTTTACCCAGCATAAAACTAGAAATGTGGGATAAGTGTGATACATAGGCAATGTGCTTATCATGTGCTGCTGCGGTCATGTATCGCAATCGCATCCCTAGTTGTGAAAATAGATTTGCCGCAATATCATGCAAGGTAGTAGCCGTTTTGTCTACCTCGCAAATAATTATGGTTTTCTTTACAAATAAATTACTAATCGCCGCATCTGGTCCTGAAAATTCGGTTCCCGCAATAGGGTGTGCGGCAAGAAACTGCGCGCGATGTGGATGATGGGTTACAGCATTACAAATAGCTTCTTTAGTAGAGCCTACATCTATAACCAGTGTGTTTTTTGCAACCATATCTAAAACTTGTGGCAGTATTTCTAGGGTGGCATCTACTGGTATAGAAATAATAACCAGGCAGGCACAGGCAATATCTTGTAATTGCGCCACCTGATCTATAATGCCGTTTTCTTTTGCTTTTTGCGCGTGTTGTGCATTATTGTCTATACCATAAAAGGTAGCGCTAGGGTAGTGCACACGCATGTCCTTGAGTAGCGACCCACCTATTAAACCAGTGCCTATTAAAAAAATATGTTTCATTTGTCGGTCTTTTTGTTTACTCGTGTGATCATTTCTGTTATTTGATCTTCTGGCACACACAGGGAAAGTCTTACATATCCCGCACCATTATTGCCAAAAATGCTTCCTGGCGCGATGAATATGTATTGTTCATACAGCAATTCATTTACAAAAGTCTTGTCATCTTCTTTACCTGTGGGTAGTTTACACCACACAAATAACCCACCGTGCTGCTCTTGTGGCTGTAAACCAAGTGCGTTAGCCAGTTGCAGGGTTAATTCCCTGCGTTTTTGATAAATATGGTTTTGGTTTTCTAACCAACTGTCTTTGGTTTGTAATGCTGCAATAGCGCCTTGCTGTATGCCATAAAACATACCGCTGTCCATATTTGTTTTTACTTTTAGAACTTCTTTTAATAATGCGGCATCGCCAGTAAGCATACCCACACGCCAGCCAGCCATATTAAAGGTTTTACTAAGTGAGTTGAGTTCTAATACGTTTTTTGACTTACCAGCAGCCAGATGAATACTTAGTTTTTGATCATAACCAGCGCAACTATATGGGTTATCGTTAATTAATAAAATGTCATTTTTATTAGTAAAAGCAAGTAGTTTTTCAAAAACCTCTTGCGACCCTGCAACACCTGTGGGCATATTAGGATAATTGACCCACATGATTTTTACCTTGCTTACATCTATTTGTTCTAGCACATTAAAATCTGGTAACCAATCATTTTCTGCATTAAGATGATAAGTGACTGCGCTTGCCTGGCACAACAGTGTTGCACTGGCATATGTAGGATATCCAGGATCTGGTATCAATACCTGGTCTCCCGGATTTAAAAATGCCATAGAAATGTGCAAGATACCCTCTTTACTACCCATTAAAGGAATGATCTCGGTGGCGGGGTCTAGCGTTACATTATAATGATTGTGATAAAAATCTGCTATCGCTTGTCTTAATTCTGGTAATCCCATATAGCTTTGGTAACCATGTGCTTTGGGATTTTGCAGGGCAAGCGACAGTGCAGATAGCACCCCATCAGGTGGCGGTAAATCTGGATTTCCAATACCAGCATTGATGATGGGTATTCCTGCGTCGATTAAGGTTTTTACCTCGCGCAATTTGGTAGCAAAGTAATATTCTTTAACTGTATCTAGACGTTGGGCGGTGGTGATCATAAAGTATGCGATTTATATATTCCTAATACTTGTAAAGACTCTACCAGCAGGCCTATTTCTAGCAACACCTCGTCAAATTGTGATTGCTGCTCAAATTCAAGATCGGCTACAAAAGAGAAAACAAATGCTTGTTCAATAATTGGCACCGATTGTATTTTTGAAACATTGATTTTAAGACCTGCTATTTTAGTTAAAATTTTTGCAAGACTACCAGGATGGTGCCCTGCTGTAAAATAGATGGTAGCCTTATTTGTATTAGTTATAGAGGTAGGCGCTGCAGTTACAATAACAAAACGAGTTGCATTGTTAGTTATCTCTTGTATTTGATCGTTAATAATGTTTAAATGATACAATTGTGCGGCATGTGCACTAGCTATTGCCGCAACACCTTGTTTTTGATCTCTAAAAATGCGGTAGGCAGCTGCAGCGGTATCATCGGTTTCTAAAAGCTGCACGTGTGGGTGATTCTTAAAAAACGAGGTGCATTGCAATAGCGCCATAGGGTGCGAGTGCACCTCTTTAATGTCATTAATTTTTTGACCAGGTAGTGCCATCAGTTTATGATTGATGTATAGGTGATACTCGCCCACAATTTGCAAATTGTAATCCTTGATCAAGTTATAGTTGGGTAAAATGCTGCCAGCAATAGAATTACCTATGGCCATAATGCCGCGGTCTACCTCTTTGTTTGCTACTGCTATGGCAACTAGGTCAAAAGATGTACATTCTTGTAAGGACACCTTTTTATAAAGCTGCGCCGCGACCTGATCGTGATAAGAACCTTTGATTCCTTGTATGGCTATTTTCATTTTTTTGTAAAAAAAAAGCCCTGATCAAATCAGGACTTAATTGTGTTTTATATTTTTAAATTATTACAATATTGTCCTTGCTTCTATAAAATAGAAGTAAAATCCATACCAGAAATAATTGCTTGTCGTCATAATAAGTTGCTAAAGTAAAATAGATTTTTTTAAATACCTTGTTTTTAAAGGTGTTTAATTTATTAATTTAACTCAAACGATATAGTTGGACTAGTTTTTAATGTCGCTTTTATGTTCTCGCTTTTATGATTTCGCTTTCGCGAAAGCGAAATCATAAAGTTTATCTCGTTGCATAACAAGACGAAAGCGTGATAAAAGAAAACTGTTGCCCCAATTATTAAAGTATAAAAGCAAAATAGAGTCGATGTCGTAAGGCTATATTATGAAATCGAGAAAAAACAAGCATAAGTCTTTATACTACAAATTTTATTTTTAGGTAAATTAATTGGCTAATCATAACATAATTTATAATTGTTTATCAACTATTTACAAATTATCGTTGATGTTTTATCTGGGTTTTATTGCTGAAATTGATGCCTAAACAAGCCAGTATCCATAAACCAATCCTTAATAACAAAAGTAAATAAGATAGAAAATATAATTTCTTAATGTAACAAAAGTTACTTTTAAAAATGATTAGTTAAAATAAATTTGAAGTATGTATAAACATACATTCATTTTTATTGTCTTTTTGTTACTAAATTGTGAAAATGCTTATTCACAAGACTTTACAATTGAAAAAAACATAGCTTTTCTTAGTAATGATAGTTTACAGGGTAGATTAGTAGGTTCACCGTCTGAAAAAATTGCGGCAACATACATTGCGCAAGTATTTGAACATTACAATTTAATCCCCGCCTTGGATAATAGCTATTTTCAAAACTTTAATTTCACTTATCATAGTAAGCCTCACGATACCTTAATAATCATACAGTATGAACAGAGTTTTTAAAATTGCTATCATCTTGCTTTTAATAGTGAGTTTTAAAGCACAAGCGCAAAGTAATTTTAATTACCAGCTTTCATTAGTGCCAGTTTCTGTCACAAATTTACCAGGGCTGCACTCATATGTTTATGCCCAGCATCAAGGTAAATGGCTAATTATCGGGGGACGTAAAGACGGGTTGCACGCCAGACAGCCATTTAATGCATTTCCAGCATCGCAAAACAATACAGATATGTATGTTGTAGATGTAGTAAATAACCAGGTTTGGTCTGCTTCTGTAAATAGTTTACCTACCTTAATAAATGAGCAGTTGCAATCAACAAACATGAATTTTTATCAAGATGGAGATTCTTTGTATATCATAGGTGGCTATGGCTTCTCAACTAGTGCAAATGATCATATAACTTATCCCTATCTTACTTCTGTTAATGTAAGTGGATTGATGAATGCTATAGAAAATAATCAACCTATTACACCATATTTTAAACAGATTCAAGACAATATTTTTGCAGTATCAGGTGGGCACCTTAAAGAGTTAAATGGGCAATTCTATTTAGTGGGTGGACATCGTTTTGATGGCCGCTATAATCCTATGGGCAACCCAACTTATACACAAGCTTACACAAATCAAATAAGGATATTTTCAATCGATAATTCTGGCACACAGCTCAGTTACAACAACTATTCAGCAATAACAGATGCTGTTCATTTAAGAAGAAGGGATTACAATTTATTGCCTCAAATTTTCCCAAACGGTGATCAAGGGTTAACCATATCTTCAGGAGTTTTTCAAATTAATGCAAACCTACCCTTTTTGTATCCCGTTGATATTACGGGTAGTGGCTATAATCCTATTACAACATTCAACCAGTATTTAAGCAACTATCACAGTCCTGTATTGTGCATGTATGATAGTGCTGCAAATAACATGCATTCCATTTTCTTTGGAGGTATGAGCCAGTATTATTACCAGAATGGCAACCTAATTCAAGACAATTCTGTCCCTTTTGTTAAAACAATTAGCCGTGTAACTAGAGATGCAAATGGAAATTTAACTGAATATCAACTACCTATTGAGATGCCCAATTTAAAAGGCACAAGTGCAGAGTTTATACCTAATTTAAATCTACCTCATTATCCTAACAAGGTATTTAAGACTAATGATATAACTCAAACTACTTTTATGGCGGGGCATATATACGGTGGTATCAGCAGTCCATCTTTAAATCCATTTTCAAATAATCAAACTACTACAACTAGTGCTGATAATTCTATTTATGAAGTATGGTTAACAACTACACCACTATCAACAGATGAATTTGAAATTGATGGAAAAAACCCATATGATGTAATTGTTTTTCCTAATCCATTTGATAATTTATTCGCTGTGAAATTTAACGTAAATCAGACGGTTAAAGCCAGCTATTTTATAAGCAATAGTTTGGGACAAATCGTTAAAAAGACATCAAACCAAAATTTCAACACAGGAGAAAACACCCTAAATATAAAAATTGATGAAGAACTTTCTTCAGGTCAATACACCATAACATTTGTATTTGACAACAAGTATTATGTCACAAAAAAGATCGTAAAAAAATAAGTGCCGCCAGCCGTAGTTTAGTTTATTTTGTAGCCATAAGCCATAACGCCACAAGGGAAGTTAATATATAGGACAATGATAAAGATTTGATGGTTTTCTATATGAATAAAGTTTAGGAGGAAGGAGTTGTTATTAAATTCGCTTTCGCGAAAGCGTAACTAAAAACTATCATCACACCATTTCATTTCATATATTTACCATATGTCTATAGAAGTAAAAAATATATCAAAATATTACGGTCAACAAAAGGCGCTAGATAACGTAAGTTTTTCTATCAAACCTGGTGAGATTGTTGGATTTTTAGGTCCTAACGGTGCGGGAAAATCAACGCTTATGCGCATTTTAACCACCTATCTTAATGCAAATGAAGGTAGTGCCAGTGTCAATGGTCACGATGTCACCAGCGCGCAACGCGAGGTGCAAAAATCAATAGGTTACTTACCAGAAAGCAACCCGCTGTATCCAGATATGTATGTGAAAGAATACCTCTCTTTTAGTGCGGCTATTTATAATTTATTAAATGCGCAACAACGTATAGAAGAGGTGGTAGAAGAAACTGGGCTTGCCTCGCACATGGGTAAAAAAATTAGCGAACTTTCAAAAGGCTATAAACAGCGGGTGGGACTAGCAAATGCCCTGTTACACAAACCGAAAGTACTTATTCTAGACGAACCGACAACTGGTCTAGACCCAAACCAACTGGTAGAAATACGCCAACTGATTAGAAAGGTAGGAAATTATACGACCATTTTACTTTCTACCCATATCATGCAAGAAGTAGAAGCAATGTGCGATCGGGTGATTATTATTAATAAAGGTAAAATTGTTGCCGATGATTATCTGGCCAACTTAAAAAGTGATGCTGCCCAAGTCATCGAGGTAGAATTTGATTACAAAGTAGAACCAGAATTATTGCAACAAATCAATAAAGTTAGAGAGGTAACTGATCTTATTTCTAAACAGGGTTTTGTTTACAGTTTAAAATTTGAAACAAAGGAAGATATGCGCAGTGCAGTTTTTGATTTTGCTCATGATAACGAGCTAAAAATACTTGCCCTAAATAAAAGAAATAAAAATCTTGAGACCATGTTTCAAGAATTAACGGGGGAATAGTTTTTGTGTTACTAAATGCGTTTGAAAGGTTTTAACTAGCTGTTTTTTATTCAAATTTCAGGTGATTCAAAATAAGCATCAATGATGTCAAATCTTATCTACCAGCACTTTCTTAAATAATAGGTATGAATTTCTCGCATACTGGCGCCCCTGTACTTTTTCCAGTAAATAACCAGATAAAACCATTGCAATTTAAAGACGCCTTTTTCATGATAACGTCTGGCACTGGTTGTTAACCATTTTTGAATCACATGGTAATGGCCTTTTTTATATAGTCTTGCAATAAGATCATAATCTTCATAAAAGGGATATTGTGTGTTATAACCGCCTATTTGATGGTATAATTTTTTGGTAATGTATTGCGACTGATCACCGCCACGGCTTATTTTCCAAGAAAACTGAGTAAACCACCCCATAAGCAACAGCCATGGATGTTTGCTTCTAAACTTCATTTTAAAACATCCTGCTAGGTGTCCTTTTTTAGTATCATCGGTAATATACTGGTCAAAATTTTTAGGCGGGTAAGAATCTGCATGTAAAAAATAATAAATCTCGCCTTTGGCAACACTGGCGCCATGGTGTAATTGTACAGCGCGACCCTTGTTACTGTTTTCTAATCGTAGATTAAGTTGGCTAGTCGTTGTATAAGTTCTTACTTTTTCTAAAGTAGCATCGGTACTCTTACCGTCTACAATGATGATTTCGGTTTGGTCAGTCCTGCTAATTGTCTCGTGTAGATGATTAAGCAAGTCAATGATGGTCGCTTCTTCATTAAAAACAGGAATAATAATACTCAGGATCATGATCAAATATACGAGTAGTGCCTAATTTTAGTTCTAATATATGGCTGCCATTATAAGGTTTTCTTTTTGAATTACTTTCATAGCTATATTTTCATTTTTAGGGTTTTTATATCTCGTTTTCATTGTTATGCTTTCACAAAAGCATGACAATGAAGTTTATGCAGTTGCAAAGTTGCACAAAAGCATCTAATGAAATTAATGCTTTTGCAGAAGACCAGAAAAGTAAATAATACAGATATCCATTAATTTTTGTTAGATGAACGCTGAAAAATCATTCTTAAGATATCATAAATGCTTGTGACGGTAAACCTCGATGAACACCTTGATTTAATAAAATTCATCTTTTAGGGTCTAGTAGTCTTCAGTTTTTACTTTTATTTTTACTCGAGATAGTTGACAATTAAAAATTTTAAACCACTTCAAGTCTATATTCTGTACTCCAAAAGCTAGGCGGTTTTATTCTTTGCCCGACAAAACAAATATCAATTAAACACCTACAGCAACTCAATCAAACCTTTAAATAAAGCAACCATTTTGGGCTCGGCTTTTCCCGCTACAGCGATAATATCGGCTATATCAACAGGGGCAAGGTCGTCTGGATCACACTCGTCGGTAAGTACAGATACTGCACAAACGGGTAGTTTTAAATGATTAGCAACAATTATCTCTGGTACGGTACTCATACCCACAGCATCGGCTCCTAGAATGTGTAGCATCCTGTATTCTGCCTTGGTTTCTAGTTGCGGTCCTACCACACTGGCATAAACTCCTTTTTTAAGGCTGATGTTGTGCGTGGCAGCAAGCGACATAAGGTGCTCATTCATGTGCTGGTCATATGGGGCGCTCATATCTGTAAATCTATCGCCAAAATCGCCCACCCCTTTAAAAGCTAGTGGGCTGCCACCTTGCAAATTGATATGGTCGTCGATCAACATCAGGTCTCCTTTTTTCATGTCTTTATTAATCGCACCAGCGGCATTAGATACCAGTAAATGTTTAATGCCTAGACCGTGCATGACCCGCACAGGATAGGTAACATCTATCAAATCATACCCCTCATATAAATGAAATCTACCCTGCATGACCACCACTTTTTTACCACCTAGGTTGCCATAAATAAGCTTACCTGTATGAAATTCTACCGTTGCCAGTGGGAAAGATGGGATTTGATTGTAGTGCGCAATTTTTTGCTGTTCTATATGATCAACTAGTTGGCCTAGACCAGTGCCTAGAACGATGCCTACTTCAGGCGCATCAAAACCTTGAGACTGTAGATATTTTATTGATTTTTCTAATTGTTTTTTACTGAGCATTTTTTAAGTGTTTTAAAAAGGGTTGAAATACAGGAATATCTTTAATATCTTCATACACATCTACATCATTGCGTTCTTTAAGCAAGGCATAATTGACGTTTACAAGATCGGCCAGGGTATCTTTTAATACAGATGGCGTACCCCATTCTTTGTTATCAAAGATACCACCTACCAGGCGTTTTTTAAAACCTATCAAATAATAACCACCGTCTTCTGCTGGGCCTATTACCGCATCATGTTTTTCTAATTGGTAGAACGCCTCCTCAATATCTACTTGTAACATGTCGTACATATCAGACCCTATGATAATAACAAGATTATGATTTTGAAAAGCTGTATTAAAAGCATGTTTCATGCGCATACCTAAATCTTTACCATTTTGCACCTGTTTTTGATAAACAGTTTTATTCCATGAATCATTTTCATGAACTTTCTCACTGTACCAAACTTGTTTATTTACTTTAAGGTCCATAGTAATCGACCGAGTATGATTTAATAAAAAGCAGTAAATATCTAGTGCCGCCTGATCTCCTACGGTTGCGGCAAGTCTTCGTTTTCCTTTTCCTAACTCGGGGTTACGGGTAAAAATGATAAGGCAATTTTTATTTTTTGAAATCACTAAAGTATGGGGTTGTAATTGATAAGAAGGGTTTTAAATACTAGTTGCTATTTGAGAAGCTGATAGTAATGTCGTGAAAAAACGAATAGCATTATGTAAGCTTGCCTATTTTAAAACAAAACTAAGGTAATTTGTTAGATTACAAATCTGCTATTGTTTTTATCATATAAGTTTGCTCTCAACCTTATCTACTTTTCACCCAAAAATTTGAGAAATAAGTAATTGGGTTTCATGAAATAATCGTATTTTTGCAACCGCTTTGAGAGTAGATCTTACGGCAACGTCAGATCGACTGACATACATAATATTCATTATATAATTAATTTTGGCATGTATTTAGCACCAGAAAAAAAAGCAGAAATTTTCGCAAAGTACGGAAAAGATGCAAACGACACGGGTAACACCGACGCGCAAATCGCATTGTTTACCATGCGTATCAATCACTTAACACTTCACTTAAAACAAAATCGTCACGACTACAATACAGAGCGTAGTCTTGTAAAACTTGTAGGTAAAAGACGTTCTCTTTTAGATTACAAGATGAAAAAAGATATTGTTGCTTACCGTGAATTGATCAAGGATTTAGGTATCAGAAAATAATTAAATTGGGGACCTTGTGTCCCCAATTGGTTTTTGCGCAGCAGGTATCGCATCGCATGCGATATTCACCCAGGGTTGTGTTACATCGCATTTGTTATTGAATTGAATACAATTTGATTGTATCCGACACCGCAGACTACAAAAGCCCTTTGCAATGATGTATTTCATGGCAGGATTTATATGTTATTCCGCTTTCGCGAAAGCAGAATTAAAACCAATTATCGCAACACAGTACCAACACCGTACTGCAAAATAAAGCTGGTTTTTCATAAAGTAGCAAATTCGGTTTTTACTTTTTTATTGAACAATAAATACACTTCAAAGTTCACTTTTCTAGTTTAAATTTGAATTGATTAACGCCTTCTCTACCACACACAACTTGAGATTAACGTTTAATATTCAATTATGAAACCACAAGTTTTTAAACAGGTGATTAAAATGGCCAACGGGCCAGACATCACTATCGAAACTGGAGCGCTTGCAAAACAAGCACATGGATCTGTCGTAGTAACCTGCGGTAAGGCTATGCTTCTAGGAACTGTAGTGTCCAGCTACAAATCTACTGGACTAGACTTCTTACCTCTAACGGTAGACTACCGCGAGAAATTTGCCGCTGCCGGTAAATATCCTGGAGGTTTTTTTAAACGCGAGGCACGCCCTAATGACGGCGAGGTGCTTACCATGCGTCTTGTAGACCGTGTTCTACGTCCTCTTTTCCCTAAAGATTACCATGCCGAGGTTCAGGTAATGATACAGCTTATGTCTCATGACGAGGACGTAATGCCCGACGCTATGGCTGGTCTTGCAGCGAGTGCATGTTTACAACTGTCTGACATACCATTTGAATGCCCTATTTCTGAAGTGCGCGTTGCACGTGTAGATGGCCAGTTTGTTATCAACCCAAGTTATGCACAACTAGAAGTTGCCGACCTAGACATGATGATAGGCGCAAGTGCAGACAGCGTGATGATGGTAGAAGGTGAGATGCATGAAATATCTGAAAAAGATATGATCGCCGCAATAAAAGCTGCACATGACGCAATTAAAGACCAGTGTGCGGCGCAGGTTGCACTAGCCGAAGCAGTAGGCAAAAAAGAAGTACGCGAGTACGAAGGCGAGCGCGAGGATGCTACCATCGAAGCTAAAGTTGCTGAGCTTGCTTATCAAAAAGTATACGACATCGCTAAAAAAGGAAGTGCCAAGCATGAGCGTAGCGCAGCCTTCAGCGAGGTGAAGGATGAAGTAAAAGCTACCTTCTCAGAAGAAGACCAGGCTGACAATGCAGACCTTATCTCTAAATACTTTTCAAAAACCCATAAAAAAGCAGTACGCGATGTATTGCTTAAAGAAGGTGTGCGTTTAGATGGTCGTAAGACTACAGACATACGCGATATATGGTGTGAGGTAGATTACTTACCATCTACACACGGTAGTGCTATTTTCTCACGTGGTGAAACACAAGCGCTTGCAACTGTAACACTAGGAACATCTCGTGATGCAAACATTATAGACATGGCAAGTGCCGAAGGTGAAGAGCGTTTTTACCTACACTACAACTTCCCACCATTCTCAACCGGTGAGGCGCGTCCACTTCGTGGAACTTCTCGTCGCGAAGTAGGACATGGTAACCTTGCACAACGTGCATTGAAAAACATGTTACCAGCAGATTTGCCTTATACGGTACGTATCGTGTCTGAAGTACTGGAATCTAACGGTTCTTCTTCTATGGCAACGGTTTGTGCAGGAACTATGGCACTGATGGACGCAGGTCTTCCTATGAAGAAACCAGTATCTGGTATCGCTATGGGATTGATTACTGAAGGTGATAACTACGCCGTTCTTTCAGACATTCTGGGTGATGAAGACCACTTAGGAGATATGGACTTTAAAGTTACGGGAACTGCAGACGGTATTACCGCTTGCCAAATGGACATTAAAGTAAAAGGACTTTCTTACGAGATTCTGACAAACGCATTGATGCAAGCTCGTGACGGCCGTTTACACATTCTTAAAACACTTACCGACACTATTCCAGCTCCAAATGCAGATGTGAAACCACATGCGCCTAAAATGGAGTCTATGGAAATAGAAGGCAAGTACATAGGTGCGGTAATAGGACCTGGTGGAAAAGTGATTCAAGAAATGCAAAAAGAAACAGATACCGTAATCAACATCAAGGAAGAAGGCGATATGGGTATTATAGAAATTGCAGGAACTGACCGCAATAAGATCAATGCAGCGTTAGAAAAAATCGCCAACATTATTTTTGAACCTAATGTAGGTGAGGTTTACAGCGTTAAAGTTGTTAAGATGTTGGAATTTGGCGCTGTGGTAGAATTTAGACCAGGTAAAGAAACATTACTGCACGTAAGCGAGTTTGATTACAAACGCATTGAAGACCCAAGTACGGTTCTTAAAGTTGGCGACGTTCTAGACGTTAAATACATGGGTGTTGACCCACGTACTAAGAAGCAAAAAGTTTCTCGTAAAGAGTGTATGCCTAAGCCCGAAGGTTGGGTAGAGCGTCCACCACGCCAGCGTGACGATAAACGCAGCGGTGGTCGCGATGACCGTCGTGGTGGTGACCGTCGTCGCGATGACCGCAAGCCACGTCGTGATAACGATAGTGAATAAACGACCGTTTTTATAAATATAAAATGCCCCTTGAGATTTCAAGGGGCATTTTTTTTTGTTTGTGTTATTTCGCTTTCGCGAAAGTTTAAAAGGTAGTATCTTATATGTAGTCAATTTTATTTGTATGGCAAATCACATAAAGTTAGAATAAACGCGCCTTTCTCGCCAGAAACCTTTTCATTTTTAAAACGAGCCTTACCATTTGGTTTCAGACCTCAATTTTCATTTAAATCTGTCCAAATTCTGATGAAATAAATTCCGTCAGTTTTGGAAAAATAGCTCTGAAATCTTTGCCAGTTCTGTTCTATTTCACCCTTTTCCATGTCGGTATTCCAAAATGATACTACAACATGGTCAGCGTTTTCTAGGCCAGTATTTTGGGGCAGATTAAATTTCTCTTTCAAAAACTTGAAGTTCGCATACGTACTCAAACTGTCTGTAGCTTGCTCACAGGATTTGAATACACCACTAATTGTTTTTGCCTCTAACTAGTTTAAGGCAGTTTGCGTACAGGCCTCATCACCTTCAAAACAGAGCGGCTCCTTATTTTTATTAATTACGTAATTTTTTGCATTATTGACTCATAGACCATCATTTTAATCTCATCTTCCGACGGAACTCCGGTAGGCAGAACATCAATAATATTGGGGGCGGCTGGCAATGTATTTATGTGCAGTTTAATGTCTTCTTGGTTATACACCTCTAACGCTGGAATTCCCATAACCATTTTCATGACACTACCGCAGGAAACCATAAGAAGTAGAAAGACTACTGCTACGATTTTTAAAGATATTCTAGAAATAGTAAATTTGATATCCATGTCCTCTTAATATTAATACGAAAAATTTTGGAATTCAAATTTACTTCAAACATTGCTATTATCACTTCATGTTAAAATGCCCCTTGAAATTTCAAGAGGCATTTTTTTGCTTTAATAATCCTTTTCCCTTTTTTTACAAAATTTCATTAGGAAATGAACTATGATAGACCCAACTAGAACGGGAATTATAAAAGACAAAAACAATTCCATATCTACTACCATTTAGACATCCAGCGACCAATTCGTCCCAAGGCACCCGTAGAACCCATTATTGCGGTCGTTAATCCAGAAGCTGCTACAATTCGCCAATTAATGCCGCCACCGGAACCTAAATAATGCTGATATCCTACAGATAATCCAGCTCCTATGATAGCACCGGCAATATCTGCGCAAATCCATGGCGCTAGCTTTTGTTGCTCATTCGCCTCTAAACTATTAGCAGCCCACCATTCTAAGGAATTAATACTAATGTCCAGAATAATAAAGGAATAGTCAGTCCCCGCATGTGAGGTATTTTGACTTATATCCCATTGTGATTTCAAATCTAAAAGATTTTGATAAACCGCTTGATTTGAAAGTGAATTTGACAAATTCAACCGTATATCGGCAATTATGGAATTTACTATCAATTGATCTCTTTCACTAATAAGTCCTTCTGTTTTATATAATTCATTTAACTCCTCTAACTGATAAATACGGTTATTAAGTTCAACACCTTCATTTAAAGCCTTTTTTACGTTTGTAATGTCGTATAAATCAGTGTTTTCAGCTAGAAATAATTGTGCTGTTTCTAAATCATAAAGTAAGGAAGAATTAGAACTAAAATGTTGGGATTGAAAAGCAGCTAGAGATTGAAGTGCTTGTTCTTCAGAATTATACTCTGAGGAATAAGCGAAATTTCTCATGGTATGAGTGAGAAAGTCGTTATGAATCATTCCTAAAGATGTATTTTGGTTGTTAGAACTTTTCACTTGTGTTAATTCATCTTCTTCACTACAAGAATTAAACACTAAACAAAGTCCAAAAAGGACAAACGACACCAATTTCATTTTTGTTTTCATGATTTTTATATTTTAAAAGTTATGATGCAAAAATATTGTAGCTATTTTGTTTTTTATGCGCCAAATTTTACTAATTTAGTAAATTCTTACTAAAAACGCATAAACTTTATACTTATGATTGCTGCAAAACATCTAAAAGACCTGCGTTTAAAAAATAACTATACCCAAGAACATCTTGCCACAAAGCTAGGTATTTCTCAAAAAACCTATTCAAATCTTGAAAGTGGTACAGGAAAAATAACCCTGGAGCATTTATTAAAAATTGCAGCGGTTTATGCAATGCCGGTTGTACCCTTAACAGCATTGCTCACAAACACGAGCCCAGAGTTCATGACCGCACTTGAAGAAGAAAACAAGGAAAGTACGGCTTACGAATTGTACCATGGTGTAAATGCAAACCTTACCCTAGAGTTACTTACATCTTATAAAGCGCAAATAGACCAGCTAACTAAATTGAATGCAGTTTTAGAGGAACGCCTGCGTGTTCTATCCAGAGTGTAGCATTGATAATGATATTAAAATGCTCCTTGAAATTTCATGGGGCATTTTTTTGTTTGTGTAATTTCGCTTTTGCGAAAGTTTGGAAAACCACAATTCATAAGAATGGACTAAGATTATTAAATATTCTTACTATATGCGCCCTTTTTAAAGTTGTAGGTTACACCTAAAATATAGAAAATTAAAAACCCTAACCACCAATAAATGTACGGTTCATTGTGCATGAAAATTAACAATGCAATGGGATATAAATAGATTCTGTAAGGTATTTTAAAAAGCATTTTAATTATGGTAAAAATGATTATATAGTATCCATGTGTTGCGGTAAGCGAAAAACCCACCGAGACCTAATGCAACAAAGACAAGTAATACATAGCCCGCGCCTACTTTTTTGTCTGATAAAATCGCCTTAATTATTTTTATAAAACCCACTATACCGTAATAAAGATAGTACAACGCAAGCAGCATTCCTAAAATACGTAAAAACATAACATTCAATTTACCATAAAGACCAAACTAATATCGTATTTGATTAAGTGCTTTTAACAAGCAAAGTCACATCAACAACTTGCTCACTACAAGAATTAAACACTAAACAAAGCCCAAATAACGCAATCGGCACTAAACTAAAAACTTTTTTCATGACTTTAAAATTTTAGTTGTTAAAACAAGACAAACCATTTGTCTTGAAAGATACACTTGATTTGCAAATCATTATAAAGAAAAAAAAAAGAATCTTCCTAACGTATTCTTCGTATAAAAACACTTTTAACAACTTTTTAACCATTAAACCATTTTTGTTCAATTTTTAAATCCTTTTAATGTTAATTAAACAAACAAAATACGCACCATGCGCAGTTCCTTAAATTCAGATTGTCTCTGGTAGCATGTTCTGAATGACCCTGCTTGTACGGCAGGACTAACAACATAAAAGCCCTGTAACTTTTTATTTACGGGGCTTTTTACGGCTATTGAAAATCTTAGATTTAAATTCTGAAAAAGAGCTTTCTCTTACTTGTTTTTTAACAAAGCAAATAATTTGGACATTAAATAGTCAAAAACATAAACGAAAAATAGTATTAAAATAAAACCAATAACCGTGTCAAAAAGTAAAAAAGTCCAGCTACCACGGTAGTAATTATCCATAAATAAAAGTCGTGCTAGAACTGAAACACTTGTTAAAATAAATGCTGTCCATATTTTATATTTAACTACCATGATTATGACCAAAATTTACAAGATAGATACGCTCTTAAATATCCCTCAGCAAATCCAGCAAGTCCTCCTATAATAGCACCCCCCAAAGCACCTACACCACCTGCTGGCAAAGCTAAAACCCCCAGACTTAAAAAACCTCCTATTGTAAAACCACTTAATCCTCCTACAATAACACCACCAACCATTCCTATGACGCCATCTAGAATAGCGGATCGTAAAGCTTCTTTCCTACAATCCTTACCCTTTTGTAAAATTATTTCTTCAGATTTGTCTATTAATGCAAAAATCAGACTATAAACTTGCAATTCTGGGTTTGTAAGAACATCAATAAAATATTGATTTTTAAGGTCGATTAACCCCTCTAGGTCATTATCTGATGCAAATTGAAACAGGTTTAGAGCATATTCCTTTTGTTTTTCACTAAGATGTTCCGCATTTAATATATCATCTTCGTTTAGAATGTGGTTCTGAGACGCTACATTATTGACTAAGATCTGTTCAATATCTGTGTATTCGGTAAAGTTATTTAATATGTTCTCATTTAAAGTGTAATAATTAGAAACTTCATGATTAACATCAACATTTGGTTCGGTCAATTGGTCAGAATAAACCTCTAAGCTTGTTAGCATTTGTTCTGCAATAATGGAAGCCTCGAAGTCAGATAAATAGTTAAATTGAAAATTTTTAGTTGTGGTCGACAAAGTATTTTCAGTGTTTAAATTATCCTCACTACAAGAATTAAAAACTAAGCAAAGTCCAAAAAGGATAAACGGCATTAATTTCATTTTTGTTTTCATAATATATGTTGTTTTAAAATTATGATGCAAAGATGTTATCGCTATTTTGTATTTCATGCGCTAAATTTTACTAATTTAGTAAATGCTTACTAAAAACGCATAAACTTTATACCTATGATTGCTGCAAAACATTTAAAAGACCTGCGTTTAAAAAATAACTATACCCAAGAACATCTTGCCACAAAGCAAGGTATTTCTCAAAAAACATATTCAAATCTTGAAAGTGGTACAGCAAAAATAACGCTGGAGCATTTATTAAAAATTGCAGCGGTTTATAAAATGCCGGTTGTACCATTAACAGCACTACTTACAAACACCAGCCCAGAGTTCATGACCGCACTTGAAGAAGAAAACAAGGAAAGTACGCCTTACGAATTGTACCATGGTGTAAATGCAGACCTTACTCTAGAGTTACTTACATCTTACAAAGCGCAAATAGACCAGCTAACTAAACTGAATGCAGTTTTGGAAGAGCGCCTACGGGTTCTATCCAAAGTGTAGCATTGTTAATGATATTAAAATGCCCCTTGATATTTCAAGGGGTGTTTTTTTTGTTGGTGTTATTTCGCTTTCACTAAAAAGGGTTGTATGATAACGACCATTAATAAAACAATGCCAGCAAAATCTCTTTATACGATTTCCCATTGCCCAAAATGACTACATCATAAAATTTAACGCAATTTCGAATAAAGAGATAGGTAACAAAAATGATGGCGCCAATTGTAAGAATCAAGTGACCATTGTAAACTTCCCCGTTATCTACAAATTTGGACCTTGCCACTTTCAGGCCGATATAACAGGAGCGAAGAATCCTTATGCAAATAAATTGCAAGAACAAGAACAAAAATATATCTATAACAACAGACATCAGCAAAAAATTAATGTGGTTAACGCATACACTATGCAAATTCTGCAACCTTTATCTCAACACCAATGAGTCCTAGACCCGCTCTCACTGCCGAAGCTCTTTCTTTCGATTTCTAATAGAGTAAGTCTAGCTTCAACACGTGATAAGGCCCGTCCAGTAAAGGCTCTTTGAAGATCCCTAGCTCCCAAAACCGCGCCTGCACAACTATAAACTTCAAAACTACTAATATCTTTGGCAACGCTTGTTTTTGAAGAAACCAGTCTCGCCGCGATAATCATTTGGTAAACAGCAGCAATCATTACTTTGGTATAATCAATTTCTTCTTTGTATTGCACACTATCGAATGATTATACTTTTTGAATATTAAGTTATAATGCTTAAAAGCATATGCATTACTTGACATAGAAGAATGGTAATAAGTACGATTAATTCTCAAAAGATTTACAAATATTTAAATCCTTCAGACATTACATTAAACATAAAAAACATGTTGCATACAATTTCTCAAATTTAAAGATGTTTTTGAAATGCTAGACGTTTTTATGTTTAGGTGGAAACGCCGCTAGCACTAAATTTACTATTGGCACTAAAAAAAGCCACTTATTAAATTTGGTTTCATTTAGTCTTCTCATACCTAATGTCAAAAACGGTACAAGAAAAAATATTCTAGTTACCATGGCAACATTATTACCAAAAAGATCGAGACCTTTAGCAAATCCAATTAGCGGACTGACAATAAAAAAATAAAACAATACGAATATCCAGAATTCTTTTACACTGGCTTTTTTAGTAATATTGAATACGTTGCTAAAGGGTTGAATTATATATTTCATAGCTAGTTGTTTTATTTAGTCATTTGGAGCACGATCATCTAGACAGTTCCGTGAGGTGCAAGATGCAGCTTCTTCGGCAATACAGGCAAAACCAGCAAAAGAACAAACAATTTTTTCAAAGGTGTTCATTCCTTCATAAATATTGTATTGAACGCATTGCCTGACACCTTCAACCGAACATTCATCTCTTCTAGGATAATCATTTATTTTAGGTAGTAATAAATATAAGTTTTGTCTATTTATTATAAAGGACTCGTCTTCTATTCCGTTGAAATAAAATGTAATTTTACCATCAATTTTATTTTTGTTTTTATTTAAAAAATCTTCAAACAATTGGACATCCCCTGTTGATAAAATATCGTCAGGAATCTTTATGTTTGTTTCAAATTTACTACTTAGAATTAAATTAGGAATCTCTTCATTAATTGTATTTAATAATACTTTTGAGTTATATTTTAATTGAATTAAATCAACAGGTTCAAATTTATATGTGTAAACTTTTTCTTGTGGTGAAATATCTTCTTGTTCGCAACTTGCCGTAATTAGAGCAAGTGCTGCCAATATATCAATAATTTCATTTTTGTTTTCATAATTTACGTTATTTTAAAAGTTATGATGCAAAAATATTGTAGCTATTTTGTTTTTAATGCGCCAAATTTTACTAATTTAATAAGTACTTACTAAAAACGCATAAACTTTATACCTATGATTGCTGCTACTTAACCCAATGCCATGATTTAAACTTGATAATTACGCTTTCGCTAAAGCGAAATAATAGTAAAAATACAATAAAGCAAATGCAGGAAATAACAAATGAAAGCAAAATGTAAAAAGCCATCAAAAACCTACCTTTGCATAACCTTTAAAAAATATCAATGGCGACGAAAATAGCACCATCTATACTAGCGGCAGATTTTGCCAATTTACAACGAGACATAGAAATGATCAATCACAGCGATGCCGACTGGTTTCATATTGATATTATGGACGGTGTTTTTGTGCCTAATATTTCTTTCGGTATGCCGGTGCTAGAGGCTATTGTTAAACACGCCACAAAAACCATTGATTGTCACTTGATGATTGTAGACCCTGATCGTTATGTAGAGACTTTTGCAAGGTTGGGTTGTGATATTCTTACAGTGCATTATGAGGCCTGTACACACTTGCACCGCACTTTACAACTTATCAAATCTCAAGGTATGAAGGCTGGCGTGGCACTTAATCCACATACCCCTGTAGATTTATTAAGCGATGTGATTCAAGACATAGATATGGTGTGCTTAATGAGTGTGAACCCAGGTTTTGGAGGGCAAAGTTTCATAGAAAATACTTACAATAAAGTAAGAAAGCTTAAAAATCTTATTGATGTCAAGGATGCTACAACCCTAATCGAAATAGATGGTGGCGTGACCAATAAAAACGCAAAACAGCTAGTACAGGCTGGGGCAAATGTGCTAGTTGCTGGCAGTTATGTTTTTAAGGCTAGCGACCCCACAGCGACTATTAAGGATTTAAATGAATTGGTGCAATTTTAGTAGTTATTTCTGTTTTTTTAGGTTCAAATCGTATTTCATATAAGTTTAAAGAGATACTTTGATTTTAAAAAGTTTATCATAAAAGGTATAACATTGGTTTTTAAGAGTGATTTTGAATCATATTTTACACAATTAGAGTAAAATTAATGTTATGTTTTCTTATGGCAAAGCGGTTTAATTATAAATCATACACGATTTATATTTAATGTTAACATAACTTAGTATATACGTCATACATCTGTCAATTAGCAGTACTTTTGCGGGCTTTTAAAAAATAGCCCTAATGAAAAGTGATGCCCTGTTAGATTTTTTTTATGCCTTTAGTTTTAAACAGACGTTTACGGCGGGAATGATTCTCTTTGCAGTGATCGATATAATAGGTAGCATTCCTATTATTGTTGATTTAAGACGTAAAGTGGGTCATGTGCAAAGTGAAAAAGCCTCTATTGTTGCGGGAATTCTTATGATTACTTTTATGTATGTAGGAGAGCGCATGTTGCACCTTATAGGGATTGATGTGAACTCATTTGCTGTTGCAGGTGCTTTTATTATTTTTTTTATTGCGCTAGAAATGATTCTGGGAATACAACTTTATAAAGACGATGCTCCAGAAACCGCTGCTATAATTCCCATAGCTTTTCCTTTGATTGCAGGTGCAGGAACACTTACCACGATACTTTCATTAAGATCAGAATTTGAAGCGATCAACATTATTATCGCTATAGTGGTTAATATAGGTTTTGTATATGTGGTTCTCAAAAACTCTGGACGTCTTGAAAAACTTTTTGGTAAGCAAGGAATTAATGTGATTAGAAAAATATTTGGTGTGATACTGCTTGCTATTGCGGTTAAACTTTTTACAGCAAATATTAAAGAGTTGTTTTAAATTTGCAGACTCGGTACTTTAAACGAATTCTAATTTGATTTTTCCTTTAGAATATTGTTTAACGATTATCAAAAATACCCTTACAAAAATTTCACATTTTATTTCTTTAAAAACAAGGTTTCTTTAACTTCATGCGATTAATAATATAATATCTTGCGCAGCATACAAGGGGTTTTAACTTCTTAAAATTAAGAAAGTTATTATGAAATATACATTTTACTTGATTGGGATTTTGGCAGTAGCTAGTATTATATTTAATGCTACCTTGCTAGATTTTAAAAACCCACTGCATGGCGATAGTCAGATCGCTGCCATAGGCATTATTGCTGCATTGTGTGTAGTAGCATTGATGGGTATCATGCTTATCTCAAAAAGTATTGATGAAAATTATAAGGATAGGTAGTTAATTATTTATTACTTAATTCCAGTAGTTTTTTAATCATTACATCTTCTCGATTCAATAATCTCACCTTTAATTGGGTTGTAAATAACTGTTCTGCCATTGTAGATTTGATGATTAAGGCAATTTCATTTCTATAGCCAGGTAACGTTATACTTGTATTATAGAGTTGGGCGTATTTTATAAAGTCTTCCATTAATTTTTCAGTAACTTCATATTCATTGACAAATTTTTCTTTAGAAATATCTCTAATAGTTTTCCCTTCTTCTTGCAAGTACTTATTTACAAATTGATCAGCAAATCCAGTTTTTGCAAAATAATCTAGCGTTTGTAACACATAGCCATCTGCACTGGGTACAAACACATCTGGTATGATACCGCCACCGCCATAGACGACTTTGCCTTTGGGAGTGATTTTTTTAAGAGAGTCGTTTACTTCAATATTTGTAATACTTTGCAGTTCACCATTGCTGTAACGGTCTATATATTCTTTAAAGTAATCTTCATTACCATTATTATATGGTCGTTGTATACTTCTACCGGTGGGGGTATAGTATCTCGCTACTGTAAGACGCACTGCACTGCCATCACCCAATTTTATCTCTTGTTGCACAAGCCCTTTACCAAAACTTCTACGCCCTATTATAGTTCCTGTGTCGTTGTCTTGTAATGCACCTGCTACCACCTCGCTAGCACTGGCGCTGTTTTCATTAATTAATATAAAAACTTCTTTGTCTTCAAAGTCTCCACGACTTGTTGCATAACTATCCTTGCGCTTGTTATTTCTATCTTTTTGAAACAATATAAGTTTATCTCTAGTTAAAAATTCATCTGCAATTTCTATAGCAGCGCTTAAAACACCACCTGGGTTGTCTCTTAAATCAAGCGCAATTTGCGTTGCGCCGTCATTCTTTAGTTTTTCTATGGCAGTTTTGAATTCTTTCTCGGTACGCTCTGCAAAACGATTTATTTTTATGTACCCTAGTTTTTTATTAAGCATGTATGCGGCATCAATACTTTTAAGTGTTACACTCCCTCTAGTCACGGGTATGTTTACCACCTCGTCATCACCTGGTCTTAAAACGCCTAAAATTATTTTAGAACCTTTTACTCCTTTTAGCACATCTGTAGATGTGGCATTTGCTCCAAAAAGTGGTTTGCCATCTGCATATAAAATTTTATCTCCTCCTTTTATTCCTGCCCGGTGGCTAGGACCGTTTTCTATTGCTCTTAAAACCGATATGGAATCTTGATTAACAAAAAAGCGTATTCCTATTCCCACAAAATCTCCCCGCATATTATTGTCCACATCTTCTAGCTGGTCACTAGGTATATATACCGAGTGTGGATCTAGGTTTTTCATAATCTCGTTTACCGTTACATCTACAATACTATCGGTGTTGATCTGGTCTACATAACGCTGGTCAATTAAGTCTATCAACCTATTGATTTTACGTTTTTTTAAATTGCTAGACGATGCGATATAATCACTACCTATACTACTGGTATTGATAACACTACCTAGCCAAATCCCTACAGCAAAGATGATTCCTAAGAATAATGGATAATAAAGGTATCTTTTTTTCATTAATCTATGTTGGGTATTTGTTCTATAATAACTCCTGCTTTTTCTAGAAATTGTAGACCACTATTATCTTTATACTTCTCTACATATACTACTCGTTTAATACCGCTTTGATGGATTAGTTTACTGCAATCTTTACACGGTGATAAGGTGATATAAAGGGTCGCGTCGCGACAGCTTTGTGTAGATCTAGCAACTTTAAGAATTGCATTTGCCTCGGCGTGTAATACATACCATTTTGTATAACCATCTTCATCTTCACAAAAATTTTCAAAGCCACTAGGTGTGCCATTATATCCATCGCTTATGATCATGCGATCTCTTACAATTAGTGCCCCTACTTGTCGGCGCTTGCAGTGTGAAAGTTTTCCCCATTCTGTTGCCATTTTTAAATAGGCTACATCATATCTATGTTGTTTTTCTTTCTTCAATTCTTGTTTATTAATTAAATTTTAAGATTGTTATATTACATTGATAATCAATCAATAGGTCGATTTTATTTTGTTCTACTTTTACATTTTACTCTTAATGTTTGCTTTTATATACACCCTTTCTATTTGTCTCGCTTTCGCAAAAGCGAGATTAAAAGAAGTTTGTGCCGCACTTGTTGCAGTACGACGTCTGGATAAAAAAGTTAATGCCATTGCAAAAGTTACGTAAGCAAAATCATAAAAATGTTTACTGGCATAAATTATAATTAACAATCTAAACAAAAAATACCATATCACACTTCCGGTGGTGTATCTATAACACCTAAAAAACCCACCTTATTATCAACAATGGGATAACCATGCCTAAAATGATGGCAGATATTACTTGTACCCAATCTTTCTTTTTAAAACGTAATAACGAGGTAAAAATAAAATTAAGAACTAACATCACTAGTATTACCAGTAATTGTCCTAATTCTATCCCCAGTGCAAATTCAACAAGCATCAATAATTTACTTTCTGCTCCTGCGGCTAGCATTTTAAAACCGCCAGCAAACCCAAAACCGTGTACCAGCCCAAAAAACAATGCAACTATCAAAATGATCCAGTTATTTTGTTCACGACTGCGTTTACCTGCGGTGCTTATATTGTAAAGGGCTGCAATAGCAATGGTGACCACAATTAAAAACTCTATATACTCGCTATTAAAGTTTAAATCTCCATAAATAACCAGCAGCAGTGATATTACATGACCTATGGTAAAGGCAAGACTTAAACCTATTAGTTTTTTCCAACTGTTAAAAAGAAACGGAACCGCAATGAGTATAAAAAACAGCACATGATCATAAGCACCTACATTAAAATTCATAACGTGATCAAAACCTTCTGTCACATATAAAATAAAATCTTCCATAAATTCACTATTATCCTATGTAAAATTCAAAAGTAAGCTAATGAGACAAAGCTTAAAAGTGTTTAACATATTTACTATTCAACCACTTGTTTTTATAAAGGTATATATTACATTTTAAACTGTATGTGATTTGGGTTTTTATTATTGCTTTTAATGCAAATAAGTTTATTGACAGGTTGAATAATGTTGACGGTTTAAAAACTATGCTATATCTTTACAACAATTAATAAATATGAAGTCATTTTACACCATTTGTTACGTGAGTAAAACCGCTGCTCATGTTACCGATCAGCAAATAGAAGAGCTGTTTGAATACACTGCGGCGTGGAATAATGATCACGACATAAGCGGTATTTTACTACATTCACTTGATAACTTTTTTCAGGTTCTAGAGGGCAAAGAAAAAGACTTACTCGCCTTATATGAGAGAATTAAAGAAGACCCTAGACATGGGGATATTTATGAAGTGTATAATAAACGCACCGCGCATCCTGTTTTTAAAAATTACAAATCTACTTTTGATATTGTAAAAACTGCCGCCGATTTAAAAATGCTGCTTACTTATCTTAATCAAGACCTTTATAACAGTACCAATTTGAAATTGAGAAGGTTGCTAAAACCGTTTGACATGCTAGGCGAGTTTTAAAAGAAGATATAATATCATAATAATTCTTGTGCAATGAATCCCGAAAAGCTATTTTAGTATTGAATATTATAAAGACATTTAAAGATAAACCTCATTTTTACACCTTTCTTTTAAAGCAGTTCATCAAGAATAGCAAACAGTCTTCTTTAATTTTAATTTTCAATTGATCTTAAAGCAGTTGAATTTGCCAGAATTATGGTGTTGATTTATTTGCAGTTGAAAGTATTTGTGTGTGCATTTTATTATCTCCTAATTGTATATTTCAAAAGTAAAGCAACCTAGTTTCTTAATCAGTCACGACTGATAACATGTATTAGAAGCGCATAATTAAATTAGAATCTTCCATTGTCATTTTATAAAACATATCTATAATTAAAAACCTTAAGTTTGTGGTATGAAAGAAACACAACTACATTTATGACGGGCATCGTTTATAGATCTACAGGCAGCTGGTATGAAGTAAAAGGAGAAGATGGTGCTTTTTATTCTTGTAGAATCAAGGGTAAATTCCGTTTAAAAGGCATAAAAAGTACTAATCCTGTTGCCGTAGGTGATCGAGTAGATTTTGAAATCGAGAAAAAAGGCGATGAAGAGATAGGAGTCATAAATGTGATTCATGACAGGGATAATTATATCGTTAGAAAATCGGTAAATCTTTCTAAACAAACCCACATTATTGCTGCAAATATAGACCAGCTTTTTTTATTAGTCACTTTAAACAATCCGCCTACATTTACTTCTTTTATAGACCGAGTGTTAGTAACTGCCGAGGCTTACCAAATACCAGTAGTCATCACTTTTAATAAAGTAGATACTTATAATGATGATCAAAGTGAAGTTTCTATAGATCCAGAAACAGGAGAAGAACTACTCACCATGACAGAGTTAGACCAGATAAGGTATTTAATGAGTCTTTATAAATCCATAGGTTATGAATGTATTGCCATAAGTGCCGTATCAGGTAAAAATATCGAGAGTATAAAAGAAAAAATGAAAGGTAAGACCAGTATGTTTACAGGACATAGTGGTGCAGGAAAAAGCACTCTTGCAAATGCCGTACAACCTGGGCTAGAATTAAAAACCAAAAAGATTTCAGACCAGCACAAACAAGGGCAACACACCACTACGTTTGCCGAAATGTTTGATCTTGATTTTGATGCAAGATTAATAGATACGCCGGGTATTAAAGGATTTGGTGTGGTAGATATGCAAGAAGAAGAAATAGGGGATTACTTTCCTGAAATCAAAAAACTGCAACAAAAATGTAAATTTCATAACTGCTTGCACATAGAAGAGCCTAAATGTGCGGTAAAAGATGCCGTAGAAAATGGTAAAATGGTGTTAAGTCGTTATGAAAGCTATGTGCAAATAGTTAAAAATGACGACGATCAGTATCGTGTAGATAAACACCTATTGCAGTGAGAGTAGTTATTCAAAGAGTCAGCAAGGCAAGTGTCACTATAAACGATACCGTTCATGCAGCCATCAACCACGGTTTGCTTATTCTATTGGGCATCAGTCACGATGATACACAAGAAGATATCAATTGGCTAGTAGGTAAAATCATAGGTATGAGAATATTTTCTGATAGCCACGGCAAAATGAACCTCAGCGTGCAAGATAATAAAGGGGAATTACTAGTTATTTCACAATTTACGCTATTTGCAAGCACTAAAAAGGGCAATCGCCCTAGTTACATCAATGCCGCAAGTCCAGATATTGCAGTACCTTTATATGAAACTTTTATAAGTACGCTTTCGCGAAAGCTGAACAAAAAAATAAAATCTGGAGTTTTTGGTGCAGATATGAAAGTACAGTTAATCAACGACGGGCCAGTGACTATAGTGGTAGATAGTAAAAGTAAAGAGTAAAGAATTAACAAAAAGCTACTTATCAAATTTACTAAACAACAAATACAAACCACAGAATTAAATAAAAATATTAAAGCCAAAAAAAGATGTCTTTAAAAAAATCACAAGAACAAGTAGATCAGTGGATTAAATCTCACGGAGTACGTTATTTTAATGAGCTCACAAATATGGCGCAACTTACAGAAGAAGTAGGCGAGGTAGCACGCATTATTGCACGCCGTTATGGAGAGCAAAGCGAGAAAGAAAGCGACAAAAATAAAGACCTAGGAGAAGAACTGGCAGATGTTATGTTTGTGGTACTTTGTCTTGCAAATCAAACAGGTACTGATCTAGAAACTGCTTTTAATAAAAAACTAGAAACTAAAACAAAACGCGACCACGACCGCCATCATAACAATCAAAAGTTACAACCATAAACAATGGATTTAAAACTCTTTAAAGTTAGCCAGCCTATAAGTGATGTACACCTTACTATTTCAGGGTCAAAAAGTGAAAGCAACCGCTGGTTGATCTTGCAAGCACTTTATGACCAATTACAAATTGAAAACCTATCAGATAGTGATGATAGTGAGTACTTACAGCGAGTGCTATGCAGCAAAGAAAATATTCTTGATATAGGTCATGCAGGTACGGCGATGCGTTTTGGTACGGCTTTTTTTGCTTCACAACAAGGGCGGGAAATTACACTAACTGGTAGCAACCGCATGAAACAGCGCCCCATAGGTATACTGGTAGAAGCCCTTAAAGACCTAGGCGCTGAAATTACCTATTTAGAAAATGAAGGCTTCCCACCTTTAAAGATTATCGGTAAAACTTTAAAAGGTGGGCACCTGTCAATAGATGGCAGCATTTCTAGTCAGTTTCTTACCGCTTTGTTGCTGGTTGCACCTAGTTTTAAAAACGGTCTAACCATTAATGTCTATAATGAGATTACCTCTAGACCTTATTTAGAAATGACAATGACAATTTTAAAACAAATAGGGGTAGAGGTAAGCAGTAAAACAGCTGCCACATCGCAATCACAAATCCCAGAAGGTAACATTACGGTCTTGCCACTTTCGCAAATCGCAGTAACAACGGCCGTGGTAGAAAGCGACTGGAGTAGTGCAGGCTATTGGTATAGTTGGGTAGCATTGCAAGAGTTTGGTTATCAATTACAAATTTCCTTTTATCATAAAAATTCTTTACAAGGCGATAGCAAGCTAGCCGATATTTACAAGCTGCTAGGGGTAACTACTACTTTTACTAATCACGGCATTCAACTAGTAAAAATTCAAAGCAAGTTACCAGAAAGCATTGCCTTAGATTTGACAGGTCAGCCAGACCAGGCACAAACGATTTTTGCCACTTGTATCGGGTTGGGAATCAATGCACATTTGACTGGCTTGCACACCCTTAAAATTAAAGAAACAGATAGGCTAGAGGCGATGAAGGTGGTGGGTTCTCGCTTTCGCGAAAGCAAAATTACCACAACAAATCATTCTATTAAATTACAATTTGACACTGCAACAGCTTTTAATAAAGAGGTGGTGGTAGATACTTTTCAAGACCATAGAATGGCAATGGCATTTGCGCCGCTGTGTATGAAAACTGCTGTCATTATTAAAGATGCGCTGGTGGTCACAAAAAGTTATAAAAACTTTTATAATGACTTAAAAAGCCTAAATGTTACTTCTACAGAAATTTAAGCATTAATTTACTTGACAACGCCTGTTGCAAAATCGTATATTTGTAGCTTGAAATTAATATCCATATGAAGCTATCCCAATTCGGTTTCGATCTGCCAGAAGATCGCATCGCACAGCACCCCGCAGAAAACAGAGACGAGTCAAAGTTGATGGTGTTGCACAGGAAATCTGGAAAAATTGAACATAAAATGTTTAAAGATGTGATCGATTATTTTAATGAAGATGACATTTTTGTAATGAATGACACCAAGGTTTTTCCTGCCCGTTTATACGGTAATAAAGAAAAAACAGGCGCAAGAATCGAGGTTTTTTTACTTAGAGAATTAAACCCAGACACAAAGTTATGGGATGTTCTTGTCGATCCAGCAAGAAAAATAAGAATAGGAAACAAACTATATTTTGGTGAAGATGACAGCCTTGTTGCCGAGGTTATTGATAACACCACATCAAGAGGTCGCACCTTGCGTTTTCTTTTTGATGGCAGTTATGAAGAATTTAGACAAGTTCTAAAGGATCTAGGAGAAACGCCACTGCCTAAAGAATTAAACAGAGAGGTAGAGCCAGAGGATGAAGAACGCTATCAAACCATATTTGCTCAAAATGAGGGTGCAGTTGCTGCCCCAGTTGCAGGGTTACACTTTTCAAAACATTTATTAAAACGTCTTGAAATTAAAGGTATTAAAAGAACTGCAGTAACCATGCACATAGGTCTAGGTACTTTTGCACCTGTAGAGGTAGAAGACCTTTCTAAACATAAAATGGATAGTGAGCAGGCTTTTATCACCCAAGAGGCGTGCGACATCGTTAACGAAGGGATCGATAATAGAAAAAATATATGTGCGGTAGGAACCACCACCATGCGCACGCTAGAAAGTGCTGTAAGTAGCAACGGCCGTTTAAATGCCTTTGACGAGTGGACTAATAAATTTATTTTCCCACCCTATGAATTCTCTATTGCTAATAGTATGATTACAAATTTTCACCATCCTAAATCTACATTAATGATGCAAGCCGCTGCTTTTGCTGGGTATGATTTTCTTAAAGAAGCCTATACAGTTGCTTTAAAAGAAGGTTACAAATTTAGCACCTATGGCGATGCTATGTTGATCATTGATTAACAGTTGCATTACTGATTAAAGGTAAAAACCACTTACATGTCCTGTAGGTGGTTTTTTTGTTAAAATAGATTTACTTCTTCTTTAATTACCTTAAAAAGGAATATGTAAATGAATTTATTTATATTTGAAAGCTAATTAATAACACACAAACATGAAAAAAATTACTTTATTGCTGGTATTGTTTGCAGTCCAGACGGTCTTGGCCCAGGTCGATTTTACAGGACCACAACCCTTATCATGGAAGTTGACCACTAAATATGATCGCCCTATTGAAAAATTTAAAAACGTTCCTTTTGAACAATTAGCAAAGGAGGACGCTGTAAATGACCTAGATAAAAGTATCCCATGGCGATTCGGCTATGATTTTGCAACTAATATTGATCCAGCTACACATGGTCAAAAAGTAACCCTTAATAATGGTGATCAATTATGGAGGGTAAGAATACAATCTCCTGGAGCAAAAACCATGAATATCTATTTTGACTGGTATGATTTACGTCCAGGAGCGTGGATGCGAGTTTCTGCTTATGACCGCAGTGACATTTCAAAACTTTTTACTTACGAGCAAAATAATGAAGATAAAGCATTGGGCATCTGGCCTATTGAGTCAGACGATGTTTGGGTAGAGTTTTATGAACCTAAAAACGTTATAGGACAAAGTAGATTAGAAATAGGAAACGTGATACACGGCTATCGTACAGCTACAGATTTTAATCAAGCAAAAGGACTAAATGATTCAGGCGACTGCAATCATGATGTAGATTGCGATATTACTCCACCAGGTGGTGACCCTTTTAATATTGATCAAGTTAAAGAAGATATGAAAAAGAGTGTTGCCATGCTAGTAACTAATAATAATGGCTTTTGTACTGGATCTCTTATAAATAATACTGCAAATAATGGGGCGCCTTATTTTATTACTGCAAATCACTGTGGTAATAATGTAGCCGGTTGGGCTTTCCGTTTTAACTGGAGAAGTCCTACACCATCTTGTGCTACCACCGCGTCTAGTCCTAATGGAACATTTAATCAAACAGCATCTGGTGCTACTTTATTAATGAATAATAGTGGTAGCGATACGCAATTGGTTAGAATTACAGATGCTGGTTTTTTTAGCTCAAATCCAGATGTAGTCTGGAATGGCTGGAATAGATCTGCCACAGATCTTCCTTCTTTGCAGTTTGGAATTCACCACCCAAGAGGTGATATTCAAAAAACTTGTCGAGATGATCAAGGAGCAACAAAACAAACGACTAATTTTAATGGTGATCCTAATACTAGAATGTGGAGAATAGCCGATTGGGATCTGGGGGTAACAGAACCAGGTTCATCTGGATCGCCTTTGTTCAATCAAGAGGGTCAACTGATAGGTGTATTATCTGGTGGCGCGGCAGCTTGTGCAGGTACAAACGATAACAATGCGTTTGATATATATGGTAGGTTTGATATTGCAATGTCACAAGGTACCAGTGCGTCAAACAGATTAAGCGATTGGTTAGACCCAAACAACACAGGGCAGGTGACATTAGGTCGTTTCCCGCCGTTACAGGTTTTTGCAATCGATGCAGGGGTATCTATCAATAACCTTCCTAGCGAGATTTGTAGTAATCCAGTTAGTCCAGTTGTTCAAATAACTAATAGAGGTTCTTCAACCCTTACTAGTGTAGATATCGTTTATACTTATGATAGAGGTGCCACAAATACAACTATTAACTATACAGGAAATCTTGCACAAGGAGCAAGTGATACGGTTTCTTTACCGCCTTATACAGCTACGGGTACTACCACATTAAATGTAAGGCTAGAAAATCCTAATGGTGTGCCAGATCAAAATACAGTGAATAACATTATTAGTAGCACCTTTAATTTAAGCAGCTCTCCTTCCTTTGCAGCAAACAATACAGTGATATTTACCATCTTAACAGATGACTATGCAAATGAAACCTCGTGGCAAGTAACTAATTCGTCTGGCGCTATTGTTGCAGCTGGCGCAAGGGGTTCTTTACCTAGTAATAATACCACCTACAATAGAGTCATTAATATCTCACCAGGAGAATGTTATGAATTTACTATTAACGATGCTGCAAGCGATGGTATTTGTTGTGGTTTTGGTCTAGGAAGTTATAGTTTATCTACAGATACTGGATTGCAAATTGTTTCAGGAGGTAATTTTGGAGCTTCTGAGGTAACCCCATTTAATATAGATAGTACTGCTGGTCTTGAAGACTTATTACAAGATGCTGTCGCTATTTTTCCTAATCCGTCTACAGGTTTATTCAATGTAACTTCTAGTCTTGATGAAGTTAAATACGAGATTTATAGTTTAAATGGTAAATTAATAACCTCTGGCAATCTGTCAAACGGTAACTCACAAATTAATTTAAATGCCGTTGCTGATGGGCTTTATTTAATGAAGTTATCCTCAAATAACACACAAATTACTAAGAAGTTGATTAAGAAATAATAAACACTTAATTTATAGTAAACGCGTTGTGAGATCTTGTAGTTTTGCAACGCGTTTTTATATACCCTATTTTGAAAGAAAAGAAAAGAGACATTAGAGCTTTAAATAAAGAGCAATTGCGAGACTTTTTTGTTGCGCATAATTACCATGCATTTAGAGGTAATCAAATTTATGAATGGTTATGGAAAAAAGGAGTGCACACTTTTGATGAAATGACCAATCTTTCTAAAGAAACAAGAGCTTTTCTTGAAGAGTATTTTGTAATCAATCACATTAAGGTAGACCACATGCAGCGCAGTGCTGATGGCACCATAAAAAACGCAGTAAAATTACACGATGGATTAACGGTAGAATCTGTATTAATTCCTACAAATAAAAGAACAACTGCTTGTGTTTCCTCACAAGTAGGTTGTAGTTTAAATTGTCATTTTTGTGCTACAGCTAGATTAAAACGTATGCGTAATTTACAACCTGACGAGATTTATGACCAAGTGGTTGCTATAGACGAGCAAAGCCGGCTGTATCACAATCAGCCGTTGTCAAATATTGTTTTCATGGGTATGGGAGAACCATTGATGAATTATAATAATGTCCTTAAATCCATTGAAAAAATAACCGATGTAGAAGGACTTGCCATGTCTCCTAAAAGAATAACACTTTCTACAAGTGGGATTCCTAAAATGATGATGAAACTTGCAGATGATGGCCCTAAATTTAACCTTGCATTATCACTACATAGCGCAATAGACGAAAAGCGAACTCAAATTATGCCTTTTAATGAACAGTTCCCATTATCTGATATTAAACAAGCACTTAAGTACTGGTATGAAAAAACAGGCACAAGGGTAACTTATGAATATGTAGTATGGAAGGGTATTAATGATACTCAAGACGATGTTCATGAGTTGATAAAGTTTTGTAAAGTAATTCCATGTAAAGTAAACATCATTGAATACAACTCTATAGACGATGAAAGATTTGAACAAGCAAGTGCAGAAGCAATCGAAATGTACAAGTCACAATTAGAACGTAATCATATTGTAGTAAATGTAAGACGCAGTAGGGGTAAAGATATAGATGCCGCCTGTGGTCAGCTTGCCAATAAAAGCTGATCACCTTTGTAAAATTTAAAGATTGTTCATTAAGCCATCCTCTAAAAACTCAAAAACTGTAAAAATAGTACCATTAAGATACTGCTTAAAACCCTGTATCATTATATTGCATTGAATATGAATACATTTAAACGGATATAGCGATTACGGTTTTTTTAACCAATGTTTATATGTAGATAGTGCTTATACTGGCGAAAGTTAAGAAAACATCATTTCAAAGAATAATATGAAAAATGAGGTTCATGAAAAGGGTAAAAGATCAAATCCTTTGACTGAAGAAAAAAAGTTGAGCAATACAGAAAAATTAAGAACAAGAGCTAGAGTTGAGCATATATTTGGGTTTACTTGGTTTTTAGCTCAGTTCTTTGTTAGTATTAAAAGAACAAGTGCCACGATTGGTCTTATGAACTTGACATACGACATGTTTAGAATAATTAAAATATAAAATTCTTGATGAGAACATGCATTTTTTTTAAAACAAATAAAGTTACAAAACATTGTATACCAATATATTAAATGTTAAGATGAAAAAGTGAATCTGTAAAAAAAAATAAACTCAAAATTTTAAAAAATAAAGGTAATTGATTTCAAAAATAAAATAACGAGTTATTAGAGATGCCCTTATAAAAATCAAGATACTCATAGGTCTTTCTAAAAGCATATTTTAAATCAGTTTAAAACTTTAAGCTATTGCACAACTTTCAAATATTTGATAGATGCAATAGTTTTAAAATTAAAGTGAGTAATGTTTTGATACAAAACTGTTGGTTATACTTGATAAAAAAATCAGACAAATGAAGATTAATGAGTTAAATCAAAAACCAGGCATCCAGAAAAATATCAAGCTTAACGAGTTGTATGTTCAGTTTGAAAAGCTACTAATTGAATTGCAGAAAAGAGATTTACCTGTTGGGCTGGTTAGGTCAATTAATAAAGACATTGAGGAGATGAATTTAACTTCTATTTCAGAGGGTGATATGTTTAAAATACTCAAAAAAAAACAAATTAGTATTATCAAATTGCTCGAGAAGGAGGTTAATTTGGTTCCCAAAAACTACTATCGTAATCTTTGGTTAGCACTTGGAATGGCTGTATTTGGTATACCGATAGGTGTTTTGGTTGGTGCTAGTTTTGGAAATATGGCTTTTTTAGGAATTGGGTTACCAATAGGGCTACCAATTGGAATTGCTGTTGGCTCTAGAATGGACAAAAAAGCATTTGAAGAAGGAAGACAGCTCGATCTTGAAATTAAATAGCATGACAGTGCCTAGCCAAAAGTGGTGGATCAGTACTTAAATTAAGTTTTGTAATGCTATCAATTTTTTGTTTGATTAACAGTTAACTTACTTAAAAACAATTTGTTAATATAGATACAAAACGCTATTTACTATTTTAACGGCGACTGTGTAAATGTTTAAAATATATACTGTTTAATTACCGCTTTCGCGAAAGCGGAATATCTAAATTGATCCCTTTGCAAGATGGATTTATAACGCTAAAAATAGAAGTCAAACCAGCATTTGTTGCTGTATGCAAGCCAATTATTTACTTTTTTAACAAGTGAGAAAAGTAAGTTTGATTACTGCAATGACTTTGTAATACTTGCAAATCAATTTGAAATATTACTAGAGTTTGCTTCTCCTATTCCTATTAATTGATCATAACGACCACCTAATTCTCTATAATAGGCAAGAACAGAATATTGGTTTTCTGTTTGCCATTTGTTACCGCTTATAAAACCAGGGTCTTGGGTGCCATTGTCGTAAACCACGGTATAACGGTAATTGTAAAATCCTTGTTTTAATAAAATGACTGCCTCGTATTTTCCTGTTTTAGGATTGTAAATGGCTTCACTTTCATCTTGAGTTTGAAAAGCGTTGTAGTTGCCCATTACATAAATTCTCGCATCTGGTGGTATTTGAATCCCATTAGTATCTAGAGCAAAATGTACGTTTACATATTCTGCTTGCACCGCATTATCTTCATTATCTAAAGTGGTTACAAGGTAATTACCATTAATATCTGGATTAAAAGTGTATTCAAAATTATTTCGTGCCACATCTACAAAAAGATAGGCATTATAAAGTTCTTCTTTACGCACAAAATTTATATTATTATTAGGTGATCTAAAATCTCTATTCTCAAAATTCAAAAACTCGTCACCACCCCAAAAAGAGGTTTCTTCATCATATCGATACACTTGTTTATTGCCCAAATTAAACTGTGGTTGTATATCTGTAATGGTGGTGTTTAAATCACTATTTTGTATTAATGTAACTTTAAGTTGGTCATTGGGATTTATAAAATTAATATTCCTTGAGTCTACAAAAAATTCAACTCGTTGCTGGGTGAGTACATAATTTAAATCACGGACCCGCTTGATCTCTACGCCTACAATTGCATTATTATCAAGAATCATAAATTTTCTAGAAAAAACCAGCTGCTGATTAGAATTATAAATATGAATCATATAGTTACCACTCACTTTAAAACCTTGGGTAAATTGATTAGGTAATCTTAAATCATAATGTGAGTAAGGTTGTATGGTGGTAAACGAGTTGCGATAGTTAAAAATGCGTATGTTATCTATGCCTTTTAGGAATTCATTTTTAAATAGTTTGCTAGGTGTCCAGTCATAGTCATAATGTTCAAATTGATAGTAATAATCTGCCTCGTCACCTATAACATCATCAAAACTTATTTCAAAAGGGTCGTTCATGTTAAAAATAGGTAACATGTTTTCAGGCGGTTTATTAAAGGTTACTGATTTTATATAATCAGGATCATTGACCAGTTCTTCTTCGGTTTGTGCGTTGCAGTATAAATAGACAGAAAAAACAGTAATAACAGATAAAAAATACGACTTCATAAGTGTGGGAATAAATGAATAATAAAGATAAAGTTTTTAGACTACAAATCCATTAATAACGATCAATTTTGAATCATATTTTTGTAATTTTAATTAGTAAATATCGTGTTTTCAGTAAACGAGAACTTAATAAAACCTTTATTTGTAATGTTTCTAAATAAGGTTTTAATAAAAAAATCAATTGTTTATACCGTAAATTTGCAAATTCTATAAAAAGACTTAAAATACCAACTTATGTCAAAGGACATTAGAGTAAAAAAAGGGCTAGATCTTAAGCTCAAAGGAGAGGCAGATAAACAAATTGTTGACGCCATCCCGTCGGTGGTTTATGCTATAAAACCATCTGATTTTCATGCGGTCGTTCCTAAGCTGATTTTAAAAGAAGGCGCTCAGGTAAAAGCAGGTGAACCTATATTTTATTCCAAATATGATGACAAGGTGAAATTTGCTGCTCCAGTAAGTGGTGTAATAACAGAGGTTTTAAGAGGTGCCAAAAGACGTGTTCTCGAGATCAAAATAACAGCAGATGGAAAAAATGAAGCCATCAATCATGGTAAAGTAAATACAGCTGATGCATCTGCAGATGTTATTCGTAATACGATATTAGAAAGTGGTTGCTGGCCCTTTATCGTCCAGCGTCCTTATAGTATAGTTGCAAATTCTCAAGACACGCCAAAGTCTATTTTTATCTCGGCATATGCCACTGCTCCTTTAGCTGGTGATCCCGAGGTGATCATTGCAGATAAAAAAGAAGCTTTTCAAGTTGGTGTTACTGCTTTAAGTAAGTTAACTAGCGGTAAAGTTCATCTTTGTGTAGGTAAAAACTCTACCTTAAACGACATTAAGGACGCAGAGATTCATAAGGTTACTGGTCCACACCCTGCTGGTAATGTAGGTGTTCAAATTCATAAGTTAGATCCTATAAATATGGGTGAAAGAGTTTGGACAGTAGGTGCTGAAGACGTTGCTACCATAGGAAATTTATTTTTAACTGGTGAATTTAAACCAGAAAGAACTATTGCACTAGTAGGAACTGAAGTAAAAGAGTCTGATCGTAAGTATTACAAAACAATTATTGGTGCAAATGTAAATACTTTAGTTGGCAATGTTGATTTAAACAAGACTCGTATCATTTCTGGAGATGTTTTGACAGGTGATAAGTTAAGTAATGATCAGTTTTTAAATTTTTATCACAATACATTAACCCTTATTCCAGAGGGTAATGAATATGCGTTTTTGGGTTGGATTCCTTTTACTCGCAATCAAGTACCATCTAATGCAGGCACATCGCTGTCAAAATTGTTCGGTGGTAAGCGCACCGTAAATACCAATTTAAATGGTGAAGAGCGCGCACTAGTAGTAACCGGCGAAATGGAAGAAATTTTCCCAATGGATATCTATCCTTTACAACTTATTAAGGCTTGCATGGCTGGAAATATTGAGGATATGGAAAACCTTGGGATTTATGAAGTAGCCCCAGAAGACTTTGCTTTAATAGATTATACAAATACATCTAAACTAGAAGCACAAGAAATTATTCGTTTAGGGCTAGATTTAATGATAACAGAAGTAGGATAAATTATATTAAGATATGAAATGGTTAAGAAATAGACTAGACCAAGCTAGAAAGCCTTTTGGAACTGGTCAAAAATTTGAGAAGTTTGCGCCTGCAATAAATGCATTTGACACTTTTTTATTTACACCTAATCACACCACTAAAAAAGGTGCTCACATAAGAGATGTTGTTGATTTAAAGCGTACCATGATTACTGTGGTGTTTGCTTTAATTCCAGCACTTCTTTTTGGTATGTGGAATACTGGAGCTCAATACTTATATCAAGAGAGAGGTCTTGCCAGTGTTACTGATGTTCCTTTTTGGGATGCTTTTATTGAAGGAGGAATTTTAGTAATGCCTTTAATAATAGTAAGTTATGTGGTAGGTTTAACAATAGAGTTTATATTTGCCATCTATAGAGGTCATGAGGTAAACGAGGGTTATCTGGTAACAGGTTTATTAATCCCAATGATTTTCCCTGTAGACATTCCGTTATGGATGCTTGCGATATCAGTTGCCTTTTCTGTATTGATTGCCAAAGAAGCTTTTGGAGGTACAGGTATGAATATCTTAAATCCTGCCCTTACGGCTAGAGCATTTGCATTTTTTGCTTATCCTTTATATATGTCTGGAAATGCGATATGGGTGCATCAAGGTGCTACAGACAGTATTTCAGGCGAGACTATTTTAGGAACACTTGCACAAGGGAAATCTGTTGCATACGGTTTTTATGAAGCAGCAATAGGGTTTATACCAGGCTCAGTTTCTGAAACATCAACAGTAGCTGTATTAATCGGTGCAGCAATATTAATCCTTACTAAAGTAGGAAGCTGGAGAATCATACTTAGTGGTTTTGCAGGTGCGGCGGTAATGGGACTTATATTTAATGCTTTTGGACTTAATGCTTTAATGCAATTTGATTGGTACATGCACCTAGTTGTAGGTGGTTTGGCTTTCGGGTTGGTATTTATGGCGACCGACCCAGTGAGTGCAGCGCAAACCTTAAAAGGAAAGTGGATTTACGGATTCCTTTGTGGATTTTTTGGTGTTATGATACGGGTATTTAATCCAGCATATCCAGAAGGAATCATGCTTGCCATTCTATTAATGAATGTATTTGCTCCAACCATAGACCATTATGTAGTACAAGCAAATGTTTCAAAACGTAAAAAACGCCTTGCCAAGGCAAAAGTTAATCTTCAAACAGCATAATAATGAATAGAAATTCTAACGCATACACCTTTCTTTTTGCTATAATTCTTGTAGGTGTTGTAGCAAGTGCATTAGCATTCACTGCAACGCAACTGCAACCAGAGCAGGCAGAAAATGTGAGAAGAGAAAAAATGCAAAATATTCTTGGTACGGTAGGTATCGAGGTAGCAAGAGATGAGGCTGCGATACCATTTGAAAAATATATTGTTGAACGCATTGCTCTTGACTATAATGGAAATGAAAAAACTGAAGTAAACGCTTTTGATATTGACCTTGTAAAAGAATTAAAAAAACCTGCTGCCGAACAATCGTTCCCACTGTATGTAGCAAATGTAGAAGGTAGTAAATATTATATCGTTCCGTTAAGAGGTAAAGGTTTATGGGATGCTATATGGGGTTATATCGCTCTAGAAGAGGATGTTAATACCATTAAGGGCGCTATTTTTGATCATAAGGCAGAAACCCCTGGTCTAGGTGCCGAAATCACACAATCTTGGTTTAAGGAAAGATTTGATAAAGAAAAAATATTTGATGTATCTGGAGAATTTGTAGGTGTCTCTGTTTCTAAGGGTTATCAAGGCGGTGATAATAAAGATGATAATGCCGTAGATGCTATTTCGGGCGCTACTATTACTGGTGACGGTGTGAGTGATATGATTGTAGAACGTCTTGAAAAATATTTACCTTATTTTAAGAAAAATCAAAACATTAAAGTTGCTTCTAATTAAATTTTAAATATTCCGCTTTCGCGAAAGCGAGATAAAACTAAAGGCTATGGCTAAAAATAATAAATTAAGTAAAAAAGAAGATCTAATTCTTTTCCTATCTGATACCGATGAAAGAGAAGGGCTTTTAGGTAAGAAGAATAGAAAACTTCTTTCTGACCCGCTTACTGATAATAATCCAATTACTGTACAAGTTTTAGGTATTTGTAGCGCACTTGCAATTACTGTACAACTAGAACCTGCTATTGTAATGTCCCTTGCTGTAATGGCGGTTATGGCATTTAGTAACATGATTATTTCGTTATTGCGTAATTTGATACCATCACGTATTAGAATTATTGTGCAACTAGTTGTTGTAGCTTCTTTGGTTATTTTGGTTGATCAGGTGTTAAAGGCTTATGCTTATGACGTTTCAAAACAACTTTCCGTTTTTGTTGGATTAATTATCACAAACTGTATTGTAATGGGTCGATTAGAAGCTTTTGCTTTAGGTAACGGTGTTTATAAATCTTTTCTTGATGGTATAGGTAATGCCGCTGGTTATGCATTCATATTAGTCATTGTTGCATTTTTTAGGGAACTTTTGGGTGCTGGTAAATTATTAGGTATCGAGGTGATCCCACAATCATTTTATGAAGCTGGTTATTCAAATAATGGATTGATGCTTCTTTCTCCTATGGCATTGATAACAGTAGGTATTATTATCTGGGTACAACGCAGCCGCAACAGGGTTTTAATAGAAAAAAATTAATACTATAAAATTTTAAAGATGGATTTAATTAATCTTTTTGTAAAGAGTGTTTTTATAGAGAACATGGTTTTTGCTTATTTCTTAGGAATGTGCTCTTACCTTGCTGTTTCAAAATCTGTAAAAACCGCTGTCGGTCTAGGTGCTGCAGTAATTTTTGTACTAGGTATAACTGTGCCAATCAACTGGTTGCTGGATACTTATCTTTTAAAGCCTGGCGCATTGGTATGGCTAGATGCTGAATATGCTAATATTGATCTGTCATTTTTAAGTTTTATCATGTTTATAGCAGTTATAGCAAGTATGGTACAACTTGTAGAAATGATTGTAGAACGTTTTGCACCTGCTTTATACGGGGCACTAGGTATATTCTTACCATTAATAGCTGTAAACTGTGCAATTCTAGGTGGTTCATTGTTTATGCAACAGAAAGGCTTTGTTAATATAGGTGAATCTGCGGTCTATGGGATAGGTAGTGGGGTAGGCTTCTTTCTAGCAATTCTTGCGATATCTGCCATACGTGAAAAAATCACTTATTCAAATGTTCCTGCACCATTACGTGGCCTAGGGATTACATTTATAATTACGGGACTTATGGCTTTAGGCTTTATGAGTTTTATGGGAATAGAAATTTAAAAAAGAAAACATAGATATGGAGTCTAATTTATTTACAATTTTAGCTAGTATAGCCATTTTTTTAGTACTTACTTTACTACTTGTTTCACTACTTTTAGGGGCAAAATCTAAGTTATTACCCTCTGGTCCAGTAACCATTAGTGTAAACGGTGAAAAGGATATTACAACAGGGTCTGGATCGACTCTTTTATCAACACTGGGCGATAACAAGCTGTTTTTACCATCTGCCTGTGGTGGTGGTGGAACATGTATACAATGTAAATGTATCGTGAGTCAAGGCGGTGGATCTATCTTACCGACAGAAGAACCACACTTTACAAGAAAAGAAATTGCAGCTGGCTGGAGACTGGGTTGTCAGGTAAAGGTAAAGCAAGATATGGTAATTGAAATACCTGAAGAGGTTTTTGGTATCAAAAAGTGGGAGGCAGAGGTAGTGCGTAACTATAATGTAGCTTCCTTCATTAAAGAGTTTGTAGTAAGGTTACCAGAAGACATGCATTATGAAGCTGGTGGATATATTCAAATTGAAATACCTAAATGTGAGGTGCGATTTGAAGATATGGATATCACTGCGCATCCAGAAGAGCATGATTCTCCCGATAAATTTAAGGCAGAGTGGGACAAGTTTAAGTTATGGCCGCTGGTTATGAAGAATACTGAAGTTGTTGAAAGAGCCTATTCTATGGCCTCTTTCCCAGCTGAGGGCAGAGAAATCATGTTAAATGTGCGTATTGCAACTCCACCTTTTGATCGCGCCAAAGGCGGCTGGATGGATGTGAACCCTGGTATTGCTAGTTCTTATATTTTTAATCAAAAAAAGGGTGATAAAGTAATAGTTTCTGGTCCTTATGGAGAGTTCTTTATCAATCACTCTGAGGCTGAAATGCTTTATGTAGGTGGCGGTGCTGGTATGGCGCCGATGCGATCGCATTTATACGAGCTTTTTAGAACACTTAAAACGAATCGTAAAGTGACGTTTTGGTATGGAGGTAGATCAAAAGCAGAATTGTTTTATATAGAACACTTCCGTGCTTTGGAACGTGATTTTCCTAATTTCAAATTTTACCTTGCTCTTTCAGAGCCATTAGAATCGGACAACTGGAAAGTAAAACAAAATCTCGATGCCGAAGGTGATGGTTTTGTAGGGTTTATTCACCAAGTGGTTATTGATCAGTATTTAAGTCATCATGAATCTCCAGAAGATCTGGAAGTTTATTTTTGTGGTCCACCATTGATGAATAATGCCGTAAGTAAAATGGCTGAAGATTTTGGTGTAGATCCTGAAAATATACGTTTTGATGATTTTGGTGGGTAATTGAAAAACCCCTCTTATTCATATTTTTACAAAGCCTTTTCATTTTGATTGGGCTTTTATTTTTATTATCACTTAAGCGATTCTTAATAATTGAAAACAAAAGTAGATATCATCATTGTTGGTTCGGGAATAGCTGGTTGTTCACTAGCATGGCAATGGATTTTGAAAGGCAAAACTGTTATGATGATTTCACATGGCAATAATGCTTCATCTTCTGTTGCTGCGGGTGTTTACAATCCGCTTGTTTTAAAAAGATTTACCAGTGTTTGGAAAGCTAGCGAGCAACTTAAAGTTTTAAACGATACTTATACCAAGATAGAACCTCTTATTAAGACTAAGGTATTACACCCCTTAGAAATTTTAAGAAGATTGCACGATCCCAGAGAGGTAAAATCATGGATCAAAAAATCTATAAGAGCCGATTTAAAAGAGTATATGAATAAGAATATCATTAAGTATGAAAATGATGCTATTGATGCCCCTTTTGATTATGGCAGGGTATCAGGTTCTGGGTGGTTGGACACTGTTCTTTTTATGAAGGAAACCATTCAATATTTAAAAAACATGAATTCTTTTCACGAGGAATCTTTTCATTATAACGAGTTGCACCACCTGCACAACAGTGTAAGTTATAAAGAGTTTCAGGCAGAGAAAATTATTTTTGCCGAGGGCTATAACATGATTAACAACCCATTTTTTAATGACCTGCCGCTACAAGGTAATAAAGGCGAGGTCATGACCATAAAAGTACCAGGTCTTCAATTGGACTACATTATTAAGTCTTCAGTATTCTTAATGCCATATACAGCTGATTTATTTTGGGTAGGTGCCACTTATAATACAGAAGACCTATCCAGCAAATCTACCGACGCTGGGAAAGAATTTCTCACATCGCGATTAGAACGTTTTTTAAATTTACCTTATACGGTTATAGATTATAAATACGGCATAAGACCCACAACAATGGATAGACGACCTTTTGTGGGCGCACATAATACATATAAGCATTATTATATTTTTAACGGTATGGGAAGTCGTGCAGTACTTCTGGCTCCTTGGGCAGCCTTGCAATTATATCATAACATATATGATAACGAGGCAATAGACCTAGAAATGGATATCAATAGGTTTTTGTAGATCGTCTTTATAATTACAGTTCATACTAGATGCTTTAAATTTTTAAAGTATCTATGAATAGAATTTTTATTCTTTGCCTAGCCATTACGTAAAATGACTACGATAAAAACGATAATATATCTCTAACCCCTTTATCCAGATTGCCACGAGCAACAATGACAGGCGCAAACACCTTGGGCGCACTGCTAGATGGCTAGTCATTGATACCTAATGGTGGGATTAATCCTTTAGATCGTGAATCTCAAATAAGCAATTGGTAGCGATTTTTTTAATCTTCTAGGAAATCTTTCTTAGTTTCAAGAAAACTTTCGCACCTCAGCTCGCGTAAAATTGTGTTACTTGATTAGCTAAAATGAATGAATTTTAATAAAGCATAACTAATGGATTGTCATTAATGTAATTTACATTAGTTAGAAGTAAAGAGATAAGAGTTTTAACCTAATACGTCTCTCTCTTGTAAAAGATGCAGGAGAATTATCTTCAAACGTTACATTTTTATTAATGTCAACTAATACTGGATATATGTACTTCATTTTTTAATAAATACTGAACTAACATTTACAAAAGGCTCTAGCTATTCTAGAGAGTTAACTATCAATCGTTTAGATTTAAACGCTCAAATCGTTTTTGAAACTTTTTTTCGATGTAATCGTTGGTAATGTATACTTAAGACAAATCAGATACGGGAGAAATGATATGCGATTTATCCAGTAATAAGTAATAAACAATCCTAGCTTGCATGGATTCCACTCGCCTAGCACAGCTGGACTTTAATTGATAAAAGAATACCAAGGCTAATAATTTTATGTAAGACCCGAATTAAGCAGTGTTAAACTATCAGGCTTTACAAACACTTCACCTATATAATTATTCATATTCAATACAAACATTTTTTGGTTCGGTAAAAAAGTTTAGGGCTTCAAAACCACCCTCACGACCCACACCGCTGTTTTTAATACCACCAAAAGGTGTTCTTAAATCCCTGTTTAACCAAGTGTTAACCCATACAATTCCCGTTTCTATCTCTTGTGTCAATCGCATAGTTTGCGATAGGTCACTAGTCCATATGGTGGCACTCAGTCCATAATTAGAATCGTTTGCTAGTTGCAGTGCATGGGCTTCATCAGTAAATGGCATAATGGTAACCACTGGTCCAAAAATCTCTTCTTGATTTAATTGACAGTCATTGGTCTTTACTTCAATCACCGCAGGGGCGAGGTAATATCCGTTTTCATAACCTGTAATGGATATACGGTGACCGCCTGTTAATACGGTATATTTTTCTGGTTCCGCTTTCGCAATAGCGATATATTCTTCAATCTTTTCTCTATGACCAGCACTTACAACAGCACCTATTACAGTATTTGCATTTTCTGGATGGCCTATAGCCAGTTGTTGCACACGATCGACAAAATCTTTTTTAAAACGTTCATAAATATTTTGTTCTATAAAAATACGACTGCCACATAAACATATTTGACCTTGGTTGGCAAAAGAAGAGCGCACTGTGGTGTCCAGCATCTTATTATAATTACAACTAGCAAAGATCAAATTGGGATTTTTACCGCCCAATTCTAACGAGAGTTTTTTAAACATTGGTGCTGCTGTTTTTGCAATATGGGCACCAGTAGCGGTACCACCTGTAAAACTAATGGCTTTAATATCAGGATGCGCAACAATAGCCTGACCACAACTGGCGCCAGTGCCGTGCACGATATTTAACACCCCTGCAGGCAGCCCTGCTTTTTTTACTATATCACCCAGCAAATATGCGGTAGCTGGCGTCACCTCACTAGGTTTTGCCACCACACAATTACCAGCAGCAATAGCAGGTGCGATTTTCCAGGTAAAAAGATATAAAGGTAAATTCCACGGTGATATACATCCCACCACACCTACAGGTTTACGCAAGGTAAGGTTAATGGAGTTTTTCCCTACACTTTCATGTGCTTTACTGGCATATTGGGTAATAGCATGGCCATAAAATCTAAAGTTTGATGAAGATCGCGGTATATCTATAGACCGTGCTAGTGATACTGGTTTGCCATTGTCACGCGATTCTGCAGCGGCAAGTGTTTCTAGTTGTTCTTCTATTAAATCTGCAATGCGCAGCATGATTTTAGATCGCTGTTCTACAGTGGTGCGCGACCAAGAGGGAAAAGCAGCACGCGCAGCTTTAAAAGCGCTTTCTACATCTTCTTCATTAGAATTTGGGATTTCTCCATAAACCTCGCCACTTGCAGGTTCATAATTGTCTAACCAAAACCCAGATAATGGTATATGTTCTTCATTATTAATAAAATTTTTTATGTCCATATTTGTAGGGGATCTTTTTATTAGGTTGCTTTTTTACCTCTATACTTATTCTTATTTATTTAGTTTGGCTTTTATCGCTTTACAATAAATAAAGTAACAATAGCATCAAAGGTACTAAAGAAATGTAAAAGGTTTGTGTTGATCTCGCTTTCGCGAAAGCGAGACAAAAAGAAGTTCATACCATTGCAGCACTTTATGAAAAAGAAACAAAGAGAGGTTCTTACCGTTGCGGAACGATACGAAAGCGGTATCATTTTTAACTCTTAATTAAACTATGAACTTTATATTTGCAGGATGTTAACACCACTATCAGAACAAGAACTGCATCAACTGGCGATGAATATCGTGGGTAAAGAGATGGAAGAGTTAGGATTTGAATTTTTAGCAATCAATTCTAAACCTAAAAAAGATCCGCAATTTGTAGCGTTAAAAGATAAATTTCTACATTTTGTGGTTGTCCGTGCTGTTAAATATCCTACAAACCCTGTAGAGTATGACGAAAAATTATTGAACATTATGCGAGACCACGGTGCAAAATACAAAGCAACTACCTATTATGCTGGGGTAGGTATTGCAAATTCTAGAGATTATGATATGCCTGTGCACCATGAAGATGATTATGTGGTAAATTTTGCCGGTCTTATTGAAATTAAATAAATGGGTTAGTAAACCTCAAGTACTAGTGTGAAAACTGTTGGTTTTTAAGGTTTGGTGCGTTTATCAGTTCAACCTACAACAGTCGTAAGCATCACAACAAACAAACGTCTCTTATGAAAAAATATATTATTGCAAGCCTATTTTCAATCGCCTTGCTATATTCTTGTAAAGAAAAAGAAGCAGAAGATACTACATTAAAAGCTCAAGAATTTGTAGGAAACGCCATTGGGACTACTTATTCTATCAAGCTTTTTTCTGATCAAGAACAGGATGTGACGAGACAGGTTGATAGTATCATAGACATGTTTAACAATTCCATGAGCACCTGGGTACCAGGTTCTTTAATCAATAGAATTAATGCTGGTGAGGACAGTGTACTGGTAGGAATGCCTTTTAAAGAGGTTTTTAACCAGGCGCAACAGGTTTATAAAAACACCGATGGTTATTTTGACCCTACTGTGGGTAATTTAGTAAATGCTTATGGTTTTGGCGCAAATGGTAAAAAAGAGCGCATTCCTACACCACAGCAAATAGATAGTTTAAAACAATTTGTTGGTTTTGATAAATTGCAGTTGGTTCCATCTGCGATCAAGGATTCTTTCTATATAAAAGCTACTCAAAAAGGAATGTATCTAGAGTTTAACGCTATTGCAAAAGGTACTTTGGTAGATTATATGTCTAGATTATTAGATGGTAAAAATATTGATAACTATCTGGTAGAGGTAGGCGGCGAGATCGTTACTAAAGGGATCAACCTAGAACGCGATAGTAAGTGGGCAGTAGGAATAGACGATCCTAACCAGCTACCAGGCGAGCGCGTTTATATTACCGTGGTAGAATTATCTAATGTTGCCATGGCAGGAAGTGGTAACTACCGCAAGTTTAAAGTTGATCCAGAAAGTGGGCAAGAATTTGTTCATACTGTTAATCCTTTAACAGGCCAGGCGATACCTAGCGAGGTGCTGGGCGTTAATGTAATCGCAAAAAACTGCACCCTAGCCGATGGATATGCCACAGCTTTTATGGCCATGCCTTTAGAAAAGTCAAAAGAGCTGATTAAAAATCTTAAAGATATAGAGGTGCTGATCATGTACACCGATAAAAATGGCTTGTTGCGATTTGAGACAACACCAGGTTTTGAAAAATATGTAAAACAGGCAGGTTAATTTTTTGTCACCACAGGGATGAGTTCGCCAGCAGCGAGGCGATAACGATCTACTAATTTGGGATCTAGTTGCGCAGTATAATCAACAGCTTGCACACTAAACCCCACTTCTTTTAAACGTGTAAAATAGTCCATTCCATAAACACGCACGTGATCATATTGTCCAAAAATGCGTGCCCTTTCTTTGCGGTCGGTGATAGAATGATCTTCAAAAGTTGTTGTCCTGTTGTTTTCTAAAGGTATTTGTAAAATGGCCCTGCCGCCTGGTTTTAAGACTCTGTGTATCTCCTGCATGGCTTTAAAATCATCATCAATATGTTCAAGTACATGATTGCATAAAATAAAATCAAATTCATTATCCTTAAAAGGCAGGTTGCAAATATCTGCAAGAACATCTGCTAGTGGCGAGTTTAGATCTGTGGTGGTGTATTGAATGATCTCGCTATTGCGAAAACGTTTATAAAAACATTGTTCAGGGGCAAAATGTAATAATTTTTGAGGTTGTGTGAGTAAATCGGTTTCATTTTGTAAATACAGCCAAAGCAGGCGGTGGCGTTCTAAAGAAAGTGTTGACGGCGACAGCACATTGCCCCGCACATTTTCATAACCATAGGGTAAAAAACTTTTAAAAGTCTTCCCGTCTATTGGGTCTTCATAACGATTTCCTTTATACCACCATGCGATCAATGGGCGCACATAATAGCTCGCTTTAATCAACCATGGCCGCGGTATCAGATTTAGAAAAAATTTAAAGACTTTTTTAAGCAAGGCAAAAGAGTTGTAGTATGTGTATAAAAATTCTTAATTGGTTTTCCAGCGATAGGGATCTTCTTCATTACTGGTAATTCCCAGCACATCGTAAATGTAATCAAAGGTGCTCAATAAGCGAGGTTCACCATCTACTATCGCAACATCATGTTCAAAATGTGCACTAGGTTTATTATCTTTAGTAGTTATTGTCCATCCATCTTTATGATGTTTTATGTTTTTACTACCTAGATTGATCATGGGTTCTATGGCCACGGTCATGCCTTCTACAAATTTCTTACCTCGACCGCGTTTGCCATAATTAGGCATTTGTGGATCTTCATGCATCACCCTGCCCAGTCCATGTCCTACCAGCTCGCGCACCACGCCATATCCAAATGATTCGCAATAATCTTGTATGGCATATCCCACATCGCCCACGCGTTTACCGGTTCTAAATTGATCAATACCTATGTATAAAGATTTTTTGGTTCTTTCTAAAAGGTCTAGTGTTTGTTGTGGCACTTCTCCCACAGTAAAAGTATAAGCGTGGTCTCCATAAAAACCATCTACTATCGCACCGCAATCTATAGAAAGTACGTCTCCTTCTTTAATGGCAACCTCTTTGGGAATTCCATGAACTACTTCTTCATTAGGCGAGATCAACAGTGTGCTAGGGCAGTCATAAAGCCCTTTAAATCCGGGTATAGCGCCATGGTCTCTTATAAATTGCTCGGCTAGGGTGTCTAGTCGCAGGGTGGTAACACCTGGTTGGATCTCGGCAGCGATCATACCTAGTGTTTTACTTACCATTAATGCTGCTCTACGCATTATTTCTAACTCTTCCTTACTCTTTGTTACAATCATATTTTTTATAAAGCGGCAAAGGTAAACATTCCATCATTATTTGCGATGCCCATTACCAGGTTGCAAGCGATGTGCATGCTTTATTAATATTTGAAATTAGGTTTACAGTTTCCTTGTGTTGTGCAGCACTAAAATTAATTCTGTACCATAGAAATATCATTTCCCTTCTATTTTGATTAAATTTGTGATATGATAATAGATTTAAAAGACAAAACTGCTTTAGTTTGTGGCAGCAGTACAGGAATAGGAAGAGAAACCGCTATGCAGTTTGCACAGGCAGGTGCTCGAGTAATTTTATTGGCCCGCAATCCTAATAAATTACAAGAGGTTTTAAAAGAGCTTGACACCAGTCACCGTGATGACCATACCTATCTAGTGGCAGATTTCTCAAATTATAAAGAGGTAAGTGATGTGGTTTCCGCTTTCGCGAAAGCGAATACCATACACATTATAGTCAACAACACAGGTGGTCCTGCCCCAGGATTGCTACTAGATGCAGAAGTAGACGCTTTTGAACAAGCTTTTACCCAGCATGTAAAATGTAATCAGGTAATATTGCAAGCCTGTGCGCCAGGCATGAAAGAGGCGGGTTATGGCCGGGTAATCAACGTGATTTCTACAAGCGTTAAAGCACCTATAGAGTTTTTGGGTGTTTCTAATGTGACACGTGGTGCGGTGGCCAGTTGGGCAAAAACCTTGGCAACAGAGTTAGGGTCATTTGGCATAACTGTAAACAACGTGCTACCAGGTTTTACTGCAACCGATAGACTAGATAAAATCATAACTGGTAAAGCAAAAAGAGCCGGACAAACTGATGACGATGCTGCTGCGGTGATGAAAAGCCACGTGCCTGCAAGGAGGTTTGCCACACCAGACGAGGTGGCAAATGCCATTACATTTTTGGCTAGCGATAAAGCAAGTTATATTAACGGCATCAATTTACCTGTAGATGGCGGTAGAACAAAAAGTTTGTAGTCCTCAACAAACTTTTGAGTCATCAATTTTAAAACTTTGTCTGTGGTTAATGTGCTTAAAAAAAGCAAACCAAAGGATATGTAAATGATAAACTAAACCATTACATCATTGTACCTATTTTAGGTGCTAGAAACTCTAAAATATGAAAAAAAAACTACGCATTAACGGGCATTCACATTTACTTCCTTACCCAGAGCAAATTCCCGATTTCATGAGGGAAAAGGGTATTTTTTGGGTAGATCCAGAACGTAAAAATATGCTGCAAAAGGACTGGTCTAGACCTGTTACCGACTCTAGTTTTTTTCTCAATGAAAAGTTAGAATGGATGGAAAAGTTTAAAATAGACCATGCGGTAATTTTAAATTTAAGCCAGTTATATGGTAACGGCTTGCGACTAGAAGAAATGAAACAAGCCTTGCGTTTTCAAAATGATTTTAATGCCAAGGTACAGCATGACCATCCGTCAAAATTTACCGCAGGTTTTGTAGTGCATCCTGGTTATGTGCGTGGGGCATTATGGGAGATAGAGCGATGTGTAAAGGTGCTAGGAATGAAACTGCTTTGTTTGCCCACACATTATATGGATACCATAGGGCAGTGGCGTTGTATTTTTGATGAAGAAAACGAACCCATATTTGAACTAGCTAGCGAGCTAAATCTCGCCATAGAAATCCATCCTTATGATGGTGAGAAATTTATAAAGTTGCAAAACACCTCGTGGCGTTTTCACTTAATATGGATGCTGGCACAATGTGCAGATGCTTATCACTTTTTAACCTTAAACGGCTATGCATTTAAATATCCCGGTATGCGGGTTTGTTTTGCACATGGTGGGCAACTGGCACAAATGAATTTAGGTCGTAGAATTCAAGGTTTTGACGGGAGACCAGATTTATTTGAAGGAAAAACACACCCCAGAAAATCTGTTGGGCATCCTAACATATTTTTTGATACCCTGGTGCATGATACAGGTTCCTTAAAACTATTAGTAAAAAATCAAGGGGTCAAACAAGTGCTTGTGGGACTAGACGATCCATATCCACTAGGAGAGATGGACAGTGAAAAACAAAGTAGTTATCCAGGTAAAATAATAGATCTTGCTATTGAAGAAGATGTAGTTACCGCAAATCAGGCAGTCGATATGTGGGACGAGCATGTGGTGCGATGGCTTTTTGGAGACGACCAGGCTGCAAAAACGGCTTTTTATGAACGTGTATGCAAATAGAGGTTTTAAAAATTTTATGGTTTAAAAAGTATGTTTTTAAAGTTTAATAATGCAACTGCAGTTATTACAGTAGATTAAGAGATATTTTTAATACATAGCCTTGTAAAATCCTATTTTTGTAAATTAAATATTATAAATGGATTACGTAGAAAATATATTGGGTACAATTGGAAATACGCCGCTTGTTAAAATAAACAAGTTAGTAGAGGATATTCCTGCACTAATACTCGCAAAATATGAAACTTTTAACCCAGGAAATTCTGTTAAAGACAGAATGGGACTAATGATGATAGAGGATGCCGAGGCAGATGGTAGATTAAAACCCGGTGGTACCATTATAGAGGGGACAAGTGGCAACACAGGAATGGGTCTAGCGCTTGCAGCAATCATTAAAGGCTATAAATTGATATGTGTGTTAAGTGATAAGCAGTCTAAAGAAAAGATGGATATCCTTAAAGCTGTTGGAGCTCAAGTTTATGTGTGTCCTACAGATGTAGCACCCGATGACCCGCAGTCTTATTATTCTACAAGTAAAAGATTGAGTGAAGAGATACCTAATTCATGGTATGTAAACCAGTACGATAATCCATCAAACTGTAGAGCACATTATGAAAGTACTGGTCCAGAAATATGGAAACAAACTAAAGGTAAAATAACCCATTTTGTTGTAGGTGTAGGAACTGGTGGTACCATATCGGGCGTGGGGACTTATTTAAAATTACAAAATCCAGATATTAAAATTTGGGGAATAGATACTTATGGATCGGTATTTAAAAAGTATCACGAGACTGGTGTTTTTGATAAAAACGAAATCTATTCTTATGTTACTGAGGGGATAGGTGAGGATATTTTACCTTTAAACGTGCGTTTTGAGGTAATCGACGGTTTTACTAAAGTTACCGATAGAGACGCAGCCGTTTATACCCGCAGACTTGCAAAAGAAGAAGGAATGTTTTTAGGAAACAGCGCGGGTGCTGCTATTAAAGGACTAAAACAAATTCATAAAGAAGTAGGTTTTAAAAAGGACGATGTGGTAGTTGTCCTTTTCCATGACCACGGCAGCCGTTATGTAGGTAAATTTTTCAACGACGACTGGATGAAGGAGAAAAAGTACTTAAAAAAAGATGGTACTTATTTTGACGACGAGAAATAGTCTAAAACAGTGAACAGTTATAAACATGAGCTTTGCAAGGGGTATTACATTAATATCTATCTTTAGACCATGAAAGAAGATTTTATTCACTACCTCTGGAAATTTAAAAAGTTGAGCGGTATTGCCCTGAAAACAACTGAGGGTAAAGAAATACTTATCAAATCTTTAGGTGAGCACAATCATTTTTCTGGCCCTGATTTTTTTAATAGTCGAGTAGAGATTGATGGTCAAGATTGGGCAGGAAATATAGAAATGCATGTCAAAGCAAGTGATTGGTACCTGCATGGGCATGATGACGATCCAGCATACGACAATGTTATTCTTCATGTAGTATGGTCACATGATGCCGAAATCACTAGAAGGGACGACATAAATATCCCGGTTTTAGAAGTGTCACAGTACATAAATCCCGGTTTGGTTCAATCTTATAGAAAATTATTTGCTGTAAAAAACGGTCAGTTTATAAATTGCCAAAGCCAGTTTTCAAGTATAGATTCCTTTAAAAGAGACCATTGGTTAGAAAAGCTGTTTTTTGAGCGATTAGAATATAAATCTGATCGCATAAGACACATGCTTCAACAAAATAACAACGATTGGGAAGCTGCTTTTTTTCAACTTCTTGCAAGAAGCTTTGGCACAAAAACAAACGCCGACGCCTTTGAACAGCTTGCCAGTAGTATGAATCAACATGTGGTGCGCAAACTAGCAAAAGACGCTTTTCAGTTAGAGGCCGCTTTATTAGGTCAGTCGGGATTGCTGGATGAGGTTAAAAATGATGCTTATTATCAAGATTTAGTTAAGGAGTTCGCTTTTGCGAAAGCCAAACATCAATTACAACCTTGCCTAACACCTATGTTATTTTTTAAATTACGACCTGCAAATTATCCTACAGTGCGTCTTTCACAATTAGCGATGTTATACCATCGTAATCCTATGCTTTTTGGAGAAGTATTGCTTGCCAAATCACGCCTAGAAATACAAAAACTTTTTGACGTACAAGCTGCAAAATATTGGAATACCCACCATGTTTTTGATAAAGAAACTGAAGAAAGAGAAAAAATACTGACAACAGATTTCATTGACTTGCTAATTATTAATTGCATCATCCCTATAAAATTTATACATGCAAAGTATCTGGGAAAAGATAAAACAGAAGAATTGTTAGACCTGATTACTGAAATAAAGCCCGAGAAAAATTCCATCATAACAGGGTTTAAAAAACTTTTTAAGATAGAAAACGCCATGCAAACTCAATCTTTACTGCAGTTAAAACCCAATTATTGCGATGTCAACAAATGTTTAAGCTGCGATATAGGGGTGGCATTGTTACGGGATGAAATTAATTAATATTCAATTATCAAATTTTTGAAAACGATTATTATCTTTAATCATTAATTTTACCACATGGGAATAGTTACCTATTTACGCACATTAATGGAAAAATACGGCTTTTATGTATCCACTCGTGTTGCCGAAAAATTGGGAATAAAAGCAAGAAGCGTGCGTATTACCTTTATCTACTTTACATTTGCCACGCTAGGAGCAGGCTTTGCCGTTTATTTAATTATGGCGTTTTGGATAAAAATCAAAGATCTGATTTATACAAAACGCAGTTCTGTTTTTGACCTTTAAAATAATATAATTGTGCAAGGTAAATTAAGATTGTCAATGATTTTACTAGTTATCGTGCTATTTGTAGGCGTGATAGGCTATCAATACTTCATGGATTTGCCGTGGGTTGATGCACTCTATATGACAGTAATTACCATAACTACAGTAGGTTATAAGGAAGTAGGGGTGCCTACCACAGCTGCAAAGTTATTTACAGTTTTATTTATATTAGTAAGTGTGGTAGTAGTAGGGTATGCACTGTCTGCAATTACTGAGTACCTATTATCAAACAACAGTCTAGCAGATTTGAGACTGAAGAGAAAAAGTAAACAATTTAAATCTATGGAAAATCACATTATTGTTTGTGGATACGGTCGCAATGGTAGGCAAGCTGTACGTAAATTACAAGACTATAAAAAGGATTTTATAATTATAGAAAAAGATCAAGATGTGATAGACAATGCATCCATTGATCAAAATCATTTTTTAAAAGGTAATGCGAGCGATGATGAAGTACTTATTAATGCTGGTGTGGATAGAGCTTCTACCTTAATAACAGCACTACCAGAAGATGCTGATAATTTATTTATTGTATTAAGCGCTAGACAACTTAATAAATCTTTAAAAATTATCTCTCGAGCAAGTGAAGACACCTCAGATAAAAAACTTAAACTTGCTGGCGCTGATAATGTAATATTGCCAGACACTATAGGTGGGCAGCACATGGCATCTTTAATAGTCAGTCCTGATTTAATTGAATTTTGGGATAATTTGAGTTATGGAGGTAGTAATGGTGTTAATCTTGAACAGATATCTTTTGAACAAATTTTTGATCATCAAAAAAAGGATTGCAGCATTTTAGAATTGAATTTAAGGCAACAAACAGGTTGTAATATTATAGGTTATAAGGCGCCAGACGGTGATTATACTGTAAATCCAGCCCCTAGTCTTAAGCTACTACCAGGTTCTAAAATAATAGTTATAGGTAATGCAAAACAAATTGCAAAGCTTCAAAAAATATATAGAATTAACGATGCGGTAACATAAGTGTCTCTAAAACTTTCAAAAAGCAAGTTTTTTATGCATATTGCCACTCATTAAAAATAAATACTTGTTTCTATGAATTGTAATAATAAAGTGATAGTGTCGCTTGCATCCTTTTTCTTTCCAGTAGTTGCTTTAGCACAAGAGGCTGCTCAAGAAAATACAGAAAAAGGAATAGATGAAAAAATAGACGACGCTTTTGGTTGGGCAACTGGTGATTATGTAAATGGTGTTTTTTATCAAATCCCTTTTACAGACGAGATAAAAATTTACTGGGTGCTTTTTCCACTTATTTTAGGAGCTTTATTCTTTACTATCTATTTTAATTTCATCAATTTTTCGGGAATATGGAGAGCCATTCAAGTGGTAAGAGGAAAGTATGAAGACATAGAAAAACACGGTGCGGAATTGCTTTATGGCGAGGATGGTATAGCAAATGGGGTTGATATCAATCAAATAGATGATATTGAAGAACATCTAGACGAGGTCAGTCAGGATATTACCGTTGATAGTGATATTAAAGAAACTATAAAAGACCAAGCTTCTGATGGTGAAGTATCGCACTTTCAAGCATTGACCGCTGCGCTTTCTGCAACGGTAGGATTAGGAAATATTGCTGGTGTTGCTATCGCAGTTTCTGTAGGTGGTGCTGGTGCAACATTCTGGATGATTGTAGCAGGATTTCTAGGTATGGCATCAAAATTTGTCGAATGTACTCTAGGAGTAAAATATCGCGATGTAGGTCCCGATGGAACTATTTATGGTGGTCCAATGTACTATCTTACTAAAGGATTGAAATCTATGGGGCTTGCCAGTCTGGGTAAAGTACTGGCTGTGATTTTTGCCATTATGTGTATAGGTGGCTCATTCGGTGGGGGTAATATGTTTCAAGCAAATCAAGCAGCACAAATGGTTGAAAATATCACTGGTGGTACACAATCTTTTATGTATGGCTATCGCTGGGTATTTGGTTTACTAATGGCAATTTTTGTAGGTATTGTAATTATAGGTGGTATTAAATCTATTGCCAAGGTTACCGATAAGATTGTACCTTTCATGGTAGTGACCTATGTAGGCGCGGCTATATGGGTAATTATTGCAAGATATGATATGATAGGTGATGCATTTATGCAAATTATTGACGGTGCTTTTAGTCCAGAAGGTGTTGCAGGTGGTGCTGTAGGTGTTTTAGTACAAGGTTTTAGAAGGGCGGCATTTTCAAATGAAGCAGGTGTAGGTTCTGCATCCATTGCACACTCTGCTGTGCGCACCAAATACCCAGCAAGTGAAGGTCTAGTTGCGCTATTAGAACCTTTTATTGATACAGTTGTAGTGTGTACCATGACTGCTGTAGTATTAATTATTACAGGAAATGTAAATCCTGAAAATGCAGGACTAGCAGATGCCGATGCTATTTTACTTACCTCCGACGCATTTGCATCGGTGATCGATTGGTTTCCTTATGTATTAACCGTTGCAGTTGTATTATTTGCCTTTTCAACCATGATTTCTTGGTCTTATTATGGATACCAAGCCTGGGCTTATTTATTTGGAAGAACAACTAAAACAGAGTATACATACAAAATATTATTTTGTGTATTTGTAGTAATTGGATCTGCAGCTAGCTTGGGTAATGTTATTGGTTTTTCTGATGCGATGATTTTTTCAATGATGGTGCCTAACATGATAGGTATTGTACTACTAGCACCCAAAGTGAAAAAAGAAATGACCAAGTATACGGATGCTATAAAATTAAAACGACAAGCAATCGATTAATTTAAATATTATGAATCAGTTAAGATCCCTTTTTGCTTTTGATAGAAAACAGCAAAGAGGGATTTTTGTATTAATGGTACTTCTGCTCGTTATCCTTTCGGTCTTTTTTTATGTAAAACAACTGCCACAAGAGCCTTTAACTTTAAAAGACGCCTCTTTATATCAGGATAAAATAGACGCACTAGCTGCTATACAACAAAAACGCAGGGACACAATTTATGCTTTTAACCCCAATTACATCACAGATTATAGAGGGTATAAACTAGGTCTCAACGTTCAAGAGATTGATCGGTTATTCCGCTTTCGCGAAAGCGGTAAATTCATAAACTCAAAACAAGATTTCCAGCAAGTTACAAAGGTGAGCGACCAATGGCTGGATAGTATCTCGCCCTATTTTAAATTCCCCGATTGGGTTACAAATCCTAAAAACACTTCAAAAAGTAATTATGCGGTGTATAATAATGACATAAAAATAGTGGTTAAAGACATCAATAAGGCATCGCAAGAAGAATTAAAAAAAGTGTACGGTATAGGCCCTGCACTATCTGGCAGGATCATAAAAGAAAGAGAACGTTTACAAGGTTTTATTGATATCACACAACTAAAAGGCGTTTATGGCCTTACAGATTCTACAATGGTGCAACTTAAGAAACACTTTTACGTTACACCACCACAAGGATTTTCAAAAATTGCATTAAATACAGCCACTCAAGAGCAGTTGTTAACTATTCCTTATTTTAACGACTACCTGGTAGAGAAACTAATAGAACAAAGAACCTTAAGAGAAGGGTTTAAAAGCTGGGATAAAGTCTTGTTAACATCTAGGTTCCCACAAGAAAAATTAGATTTAATTCAATTATATTTGACACTTAATTAAAAAAACAAATTTTCATTAAGAATATGGCAGTTAAATTCAAGTTTTAGTTGCTTTTTAATAATTTATTGAAATCACTCCCTATGTATTCAAAATATTTTACCGAAGAGCATGACGCCTTCAGACAAAGTTTTAGAGATTTTCTTCAAAAAGAAGCTGTTCCCCACATCGATAGATGGGAAGAGACTGGTCACATAGATCGTGAGATTTTTCAAAAAATGGGAGAAATGGGATATTTTGCCCTTTATTATCCCGAACAATATGGTGGTTTAAATCTAGATTTCTTTTACACAGTAATTTTTTTAGAAGAAATGCAACGCATCAACTCTGGCGGTTTTGCAGCTGCAATGTGGGTACAAGCTTTTCTAGGCGCACAACATTTACTTAAAGAAGGTGACGAGCGTATTAAAAATGAATATCTTGTTCCTACACTTACAGGTGAAAAAATAGGCTGTTTGGGTGTTACAGAGCCATTCGGTGGTAGTGATGTTGCTGCTATGAGAACTACTGCGGTAAAAGATGGAGATCATTATGTGATTAACGGTTCAAAAACCTTCATTACAAATGGCGTTTACAGTGATTATTTGGTAATTGCTGCCAAAACAGATGTAGAGGCCAAAGGAAGAGGAATCTCTATATTTTTAATCGATAGAGAAACCCCTGGGATTAGTGCCACAAAGCTCAATAAACTAGGATGGAGAGCAAGTGATACAGGCGAGATAGGATTCAACAATGTGCGTATTCCAGCAGCAAATTTAATGGGTGAAGAGGGAAAAGGTTTTCCATATATCATGCAGCATTTTGCACTAGAGCGCTTGATTATGGGGATTAATGCCCATGCCCGAGCAGAATATGCTGTTGAATACACCATAGGTTACATGAAAGACCGTACTGCATTTGGTAAATCACTCGATACTTATCAGGCCTTGCGTCACAATCTTGCCGATATGATAAGCGAGGTAGAAATGGCAAAATGTTTTAATTACTCTGTTGCCGAAGAACTTGATAAAGGTTTATACCCTGTCAAAGAAGCAAGTATGTCAAAATTATTATCTACTAAAATCGCCGATGAGGTTATTTATAAGTGCCTTCAATATCTAGGCGGCTATGGTTATATAGAAGAGTATCCACTTGCCAGAATGTGGCGCGATAGTAGATTAGGGCCTATAGGCGGTGGTACAAGCGAGATCATGAGAGAGATTATTGCAAAAATGACGCTAGACGGTAAAGACTATAAAGTTGCTGTAAAGTAATTGATGTACTTCGCTTTCGCGAAAGCGAGATTCTTTAAAAATCATAATTAAAAATAACTTTGTATTTCAAAATTAAATGTACTTTTGCAGTCCAAAGAAAGGAGGTGATGACACTATGTTAATAATACCAGTAAAAGACGGAGAAAATATCGATAGAGCTCTAAAACGTTTTAAACGTAAGTTTGATCGTACAGGAAAAATGCGTGAACTGCGTTCAAGACAGCAGTTTACTAAACCATCTGTTGCAAAACGTGCTCAAAAGATCAAGGCTTCCTACATACAAGGCCTACGTGATGCCGAAAACATTTAAGGATTTTTCCTTAATATAATTTACCGCTTTATTGTAAAGTTATATCTTTACATTAAGCGGTATTTTTATGGTTTTTAAGCATTTTATAGAATACAGTATTATCGAGAAAAATCATTCTTGTCACACTGTGGCAGCTTATGAAAGAGATCTCTTGCAGTTTACATTATTTTTAAAGCAACAAGATATCTTGCAAATACAAGATGTTAATCATAGCGTGATAAGAAGCTGGGTAACTTATTTGTTAGAAAAAGGAGACTCTAGACGCACGGTAAATAGAAAAATATCAACCTTAAAATCTTATTTTAAGTTTTTGTTGAAAATAGGAGATATTACATCTAGTCCTGTCGCATCTTATAAAAGTTTGAAAACTTCAAAAAAAGTTCAAATACCATTTTCTATTGAAGAGGTCGTACAATTGCTAGATACATCATATGACAATCAAGATTTTACAGAGTCTCGTAATATGTTAATGATTGAATTTTTATATGCTACAGGAGTAAGAAGGGATGAGCTTATATGTTTAAAGGTAAGTGATATAGATTTATCTGGAAATATTATTAAAGTATTGGGTAAAGGAAATAAGGAACGATTAATACCACTAGTCCAATCAATTCATACACATGTAAAACAGTATTTGTTGTTAAGACGTAGGATAGCTCAATTGAATACTGATGCATTTTTTGTTACCGTAAAGGGTGTTAAAATTCACCCCAGTCTTGTTTATAGAGTGGTAAAATCATATTTTAGTACTGTGTCTTTAAAAGTAAAGATCAGCCCACATGTATTGCGACATACTTTTGCGACACATTTATTAGATAACGGGGCAGATCTAAATGCTGTAAAAGAACTATTAGGGCATGAAAGTTTATCATCCACCCAGGTTTATACACATTCTAGTATGGGAATATTAAAAGAGGTTTACAAAAACACACACCCTAGATCAAAAACAACTTAAAATAAAATTATATGAAAGTAGACACACAAGCAGTAAATTTTAATGCAGATCCTGCGCTTATTGATTTCATACAAGATCGAATTAATAAGTTAGAACAATTTTATAGTAAAATTATTAATATAGATGTGTACCTAAAAGTTCAAAAGACTTCATCTCCAGAAAATAAAATTGCCGAGGTAAGGATATTTGTACCAGGAGACGATATGGTTGTAAAAAAGACGTGTAAAACATTTGAACAGGCTATCGATGATTGTGCAAACGCACTAGAACGACAATTAAAAAAACGAAAAGAAAAACTAGCCGCACATTAAAAAAAAGATATAAAAATATTTGGTCAATCAAAAAATAGGCTTACATTTGCAGTCCGTTAGAAATAGCGGGCTTTTTTATGTACAAAAAAGTTAAAAGCCGATGTAGCTCAGCTGGCTAGAGCAGCTGATTTGTAATCAGCAGGTCGTGGGTTCGAGTCCCTCCATCGGCTCTTTAATTTTTAAGTTTAAAAAGTTTTATCGGGGGAGATACTCAAGCGGCCAACGAGGACGGACTGTAACTCCGTTGGGAAACCTTCGCAGGTTCGAATCCTGCTCTCCCCACTGTTATTGTTTTAAATCAATTTGAAATGTTATTACCTTCTAGTTTTTAAACTAGAAATTGCGAGAGTAGCTCAGTTGGTAGAGCGTCAGCCTTCCAAGCTGAATGTCGCCGGT
>CAZQGX010000012.1:0-58413 GCA_964593255.1 uncultured Flavobacteriaceae bacterium
AAACTAATTTATTAGTGTAAATATAACACATCTGTCCTAGAACTTAGCCTTTTTATTTTAACAGTTAATAAATCGGCTAGAATCTGCATTAAGTTTTTTAAAAATGCTAAGCAAATTAATCATCCCAGTCTCTAAGAATTCATCAGGTCTTCTATCTCTTCTGTTTCTATAGGTATATCGCGCATTAAATTAAATGGTTCACCACTATTATTTACCACCACATCGTCTTCTAGTCTTATTCCAAAACCTTCTTTAGGGATATAAATACCTGGCTCTACTGTAAAGACGTTGCCAGCTTGCATGGGTTCCCATAAAATACCATAATCATGCGTGTCTAGACCCATGTGGTGAGAAGTGCCATGCATAAAATACTTTTTATACGCTGGCCAGTTTGGATCTTCATTTTGGACATCGGCTTTATCTATCAGTCCTAATTCTAGTAGCTCACTAGTCATTATTTTACCTACTTGTACATGATATTCTTTCCATAAAGTACCAGGAACTAGCATTTTTGTAGCTTCATTTTTAACCCTTAGCACAGCATCATACACTTGCTTTTGTCTCGCGGTGTAACGCCCGTTTACAGGTATGGTGCGCGACATATCGCTGGCATAATTAGCATAGCTTGCCCCTGCATCGATCAACATTAAATCACCATCTTTACACTCTTGATTGTTTTGTATATAGTGCAATACATTTGCATTATTACCACTAGCGATAATAGGAGTATAGGCAAACCCATCACTGCGCCTTCTTATAAACTCATGTAAAAACTCCGCCTCTACTTCATATTCCATAACACCAGGCTTTAAAAAGCCCAGCACACGGCGGTAAGCAGCATTTGTAATGTTACATGCCTGCTGTATCAATTCAATTTCAATAGGGTCTTTAACTGCTCGCAGTCTTTGTAGTATTGGTGCCGCTTTGGCATAGGTGTGTGCGGGAAATTGCGCCTTTGTTTTTTTAATAAAACGATCCTCGCGGGTTTCTAGTTCTACAGACTGTCGGTAGTGCTCGTTTGTATTAAAATAAATAGTGTCGCACTGCGTCATCATTTCAAAAAACTTTTTGTCAAAATCGGCTAGCCAATAAACAGTTTTAATGCCAGTTACCTCAGTAGCTTTTTCTTTAGTCAGTTTTTCACCTTCCCATACAGCGATATGTGCATTGGTTTCTGTAACAAAAAGTACCTCTCTGTGCGCAGGATCTGGACATTCTGGAAATAACACCAGTATGCTGTGTTCTTGATCTGCACCGCTTAAATAAAACAGGTCTCTATTTTGTGTAAAAGGCAAATTGCTGTCTGCACCCGTTGTAAAAACATCATTTGAATTAAAAACGGCAAGGCTAGATGGCTTCATTTTGCCCATAAAATTTTTACGGTTTTTAATAAAAAGGGCTGGTGGTATAGGATGGTATTTCATTATTAAATAGGATTTATTGTAAAAATTTAGATGGTAAACTTTGGTTTGCTATCGCAATAATTGCTGTATTTACTTATTTTATTTTTATTTTGTATAATTCTGCAACAGTTTTAGCCTCTCTTTAAATGTTGCCTACATAAGTAAATAGTGCGGTTTAAACTTCTTTTTATCTCGCTTTCGCGAAAGCGAAACAATCAAACAAATTTAAAATAAAACAGCCCAAACTTTTACCGACTAGCAATATAAGAATAGGCGTTGAGACACCAAAGTTAAAGGGCAGTTATTAATTTTTAACAAACAATAAAATGGGTTATTTTAAATATGATTTCGGTTTCAAATGTTCAAGGCTTATCTTTAAACCTTTAAAAGATACTCAGTTTATGAAAAAGTTATTGCTACTTTTATTTTTAAGTTATTCTATTATTTTGACTGCTCAATATCCTGTTGCTACACCAGCAAGTGAACTGTTGCAGGCTCAAAAAAATAGAGCGCAACTCGCACAATCTTCGCAATTTAACAACCTTGAATTTAAAAATATAGGTCCTACAGTCATGTCTGGCAGGGTGGTAGATGTAGACGTCAATCCTGCAGATCCTACCGAGATGCTTGTGGCATATGCCAGTGGGGGTTTATGGTATTCTAATAATAACGGTACTAGTTTTACCCCTATTATGGACAATGCAAGCACCATTAATATAGGTGACATCGCTGCAAACTGGACGTCTAAAACCATATGGGTAGGAACTGGCGAGAATAATGCCAGCCGCAGTAGTTATGCAGGAATAGGCGTGCTAAAATCAACAGATTGGGGTAAAACATGGAGCGACCCTATGTTAACCGACTCGCGTCATATAGGTCGCATTTTAATAAACCCTATAGATGATAATCACGTGGTGATAGCCGTTACAGGCCCTTTATATTCTGCGAGCGATGCTAGGGGTGTTTACATTACAAAAGATGGTGGCGCCAGCTGGAAAAAAACATTATTTGCCACCCAAATGGCTGGTTTTATAGATCTTGCTGTTGTACCAGATGATTTTAATGTCATGTATACCGCAAGCTGGGAAAAAGACCGTAAGGCATGGAATTTTGACGGTGATGGAGATGCAAGCGCCATTTATAAAAGCACCGATGCAGGACAAAACTGGTTTAAAATAAGCACGCCAGACAGTGGCTTTCCTACTGGTAGTGGTGTGGGTCGTATAGGGCTGGCGGTTTATGATAATAACACCCTTTATGCAATTCACGATTCACAATTTAGAAGACCACAAGAAAAAAAATCTACAGATAGCGAAGAGTCTCAGCTGCTTTCTAAAGAAGATTTTAAAACCATGTCTAAAGAAGATTTTTTACAATTAGAAGATAAAAGTTTAAATACCTTTTTAAGACAAAACGGTTTTCAGGAAAAGTACCGTGCGCAAAACATAAAAAATATGGTACGCGCTGGCGATGCCACACCTATGGACGTTGCAAAATATCTAGAAGATGCAAACACGCAGCTTTTTGACACACCAGTAAAAGGAGCAGAGTTGTACCGTTCTAACGACGGCGGCGCTACCTGGCAAAAAACCCATGACAAACAAATCGACGGTGTTTTTTATAGTTATGGTTATTACTTTGCACAAGTGAGGGTAGACCCTAGTGATGTAGATCATGTCTACGTACTGGGTGTTCCCATTATCAAGTCGACAGATGCTGGTAAAACTTGGGAACGTATATCTAGAGAAAACGTGCATGCAGATCATCATGCCTTATGGGTCAATCCCAATAAGCGTGGGCATTTGATCAATGGTAACGATGGTGGTTTGAACATCTCTTATGACGATGGTGCCACATGGATCAAAAATAACGCTCATGCAGTAAGTCAATTTTATGCTATTAATTATGATCAGCAAAAGCCTTATAATGTCTATGGCGGCATGCAAGATAATGGTGTTTGGGTAGGGCCACATAATGCGGTAGAGAATAGGGCCTGGCAACAAGAGGGACAGTATCCATGGGAAAGTATTATGGGTGGCGATGGTATGCAAATACAAATCGATTCTAGAAATAATAATATCGTTTATACGGGTTACCAGTTTGGCAACTACTATAAAATCAATCGTGGCACAGGGAAACGCACATATATACAACCCAAACATGAACTGGGAGAAGCACCTTACCGTTTTAACTGGCAAACCCCTATTTTGTTAAGCAGTCACAATCAAGACATCCTTTATTTAGGTAGTAATAAATTACACCGTTCTATGAATCAAGGCGAGGACTGGACCGCTATTTCTGCAGATCTTACACAGGGCAGTAAAGAGGGGAATGTTGCCTATGGCACACTTACCAGCATTAGTGAGTCTCCATTTCAATTTGGCTTGATTTATACAGGATCTGACGATGGGCTGGTGCAAGTTACTAGAGACGGCGGCGCTACCTGGCAACAGATCAAAGGCAACTGGCCAGCAAATTTATGGGTAAGCCGTGTGGTTGCATCACAGCATAAAAAACAACGGGTTTATGTTACCCTAAATGGGTATAGGTTTGACGACTTTACTACCTACATCTATAAAAGTGACGATTACGGTACAACCTGGGCACAAATAGGTAATAACATCCCTGCATCGCCAGTAAATGTTATTATCGAACATCCTAAAAAAGCCAACTTTCTTTTTGTAGGGACAGATAACGCTGCATATGTAAGCATCGATACAGGTACCCACTGGCAGCTGTTGAACAATGCAATGCCGCCAGTGGCTATCCACGATATGAAAATACATCCAGAGGCAAATGATTTGTTAGTAGGCACCCATGGCAGGTCGATTTATTTGGCAAATTTAGACGCATTAGAATTGTTGCAGGGGGACGGTAATAATTTCGCTTTCGCGAAAGTGAAACCTATAAAAGCATCTTCAAGATATGGTTCTAAAGGTTTTATGTGGAGTGAGTCGCCAGAGCCAAACATACTTCTCTCTTACTACAACCCTACTGCAGGAAAGGTATCCATAAAAGTGATGAACGATAAGGGCAAAACAATTTATGAAAACGCTACAACCAGCAGTGCGGGGCTTAATTTTTATACTTACAACGGCTCGATACAAGTCGATGCGATAAAAAGATTTGAAAAAGAAAACCAGCCAAAAAAAGCCGATAACAACAATTACTACCTACCCAAAGGCAATTATACCATAGAATTAGCTGGCAACATGGGTAAAGCAACACAAGAGTTGCTTGTAGAATAGAGGGCTTGTTTTTAGGGTTTAAATGGCAATGGCTTGGCTTGTTTTTTTAGATAAAGTTGGGTCTATGATTTGATTAAAGCTTGTTAAAGGAAACTATTTTTATTAAGTGTTAGAAAACCATTATAAAACAATGTAGAATTTAACTCTTAAATACAACTTTAGCGTTAAACAATAATTGATCCTTGACAAAGATGGGATTTTGGTAGTTAAATTAAATCAATCTAATTTTCTATTTTAAAAAAATGTTATCTTAAACTAATGGTTTTGATAGTTGTGCTTATTTAATTGAAAATGAATTAGTAAATCTAAAAAATTATAATATCGTTCATAATCTAATTACAATACTGTTGTTTGTACTTATTATAGCGCTTATTTTTACCTAAAATATTTACAATGGCAGACGATAAAGAGAAAGACGCAAAATTAAAAGCCTTAAAGCTTACCCTTGATAAAATGGATAAAGCCTATGGTAAGGGAACAGTAATGAAAATGGGTGATAAGCAAGTAATTGAGGTAGAAGCCATATCTACTGGATCACTTTCTATAAACGCAGCCCTAGGTGTGGGTGGTTATCCTAGAGGTAGGGTAATTGAAATCTATGGTCCAGAATCATCTGGTAAAACAACCCTAACCCTACACGCTATTGCCGAGGCTCAAAAAGCTGGTGGTATTGCTGCATTTATTGATGCAGAGCATGCTTTTGACCGTTTTTATGCAGAAAAACTGGGTGTTGATCTTGACAACCTAATCATATCTCAACCAGATAATGGAGAACAAGCGCTAGAAATTACCGATAACTTAATAAGATCTGGTGCTATAGATATTATTGTTATTGACTCGGTAGCAGCATTAACGCCTAAAAGTGAAATAGAAGGTGAGATGGGAGATAGTAAAATGGGATTGCATGCCCGTTTAATGTCACAAGCCTTAAGAAAATTAACGGGTTCTATTTCAAAAACCAACTGTACAGTTATCTTTATCAATCAATTGAGAGATAAAATAGGGGTGATGTTTGGTAATCCAGAAACCACTACTGGTGGTAATGCCTTAAAGTTTTACGCATCAGTACGTCTAGATATAAGGAGATCTACACAAATTAAGGACAGTGCAGGCGGTGTTTTAGGAAATAAAACTAGAGTAAAAGTTGTTAAAAACAAAGTAGCTCCACCATTTAAAACAGCAGAGTTTGACATCATGTATGGAGAGGGAATTTCAAAACTAGGTGAGATCATCGATCTAGGTGTAGATTATGAAATTATAAATAAGGCTGGATCTTGGTTTTCTTATGGAGACACAAAACTAGGACAAGGGCGCGACTCTGTAAAAACCATACTTAAAGACAACCCAGACTTAGTAGATGAATTAGAAACCAAAATCATGGCTGCTATAAAAGCAGTGAATGAGTAATATTTTATAAACAAGTGGTCTGTCTAGATACTTTTTATTTCATAAAAGTTTAAGTCACTTACCATTAAGCCGCTATCGTAATAATACGATAGCGGTTTTGTATTTTTAAAAATAATGACGCAACCTTCTTTAAGTTAAAGCATCTATTAATTAAAAAATGTATAGTTGCTCACCAATAAATTCGAGATTTTAGTTTTTGCAAAAATGAAACAAACACTTAACTTTTACCTTTTTTAAAGTACTTTAAAAAAGAATACTGGTTTAATTAAAAGATAAGCTTTTTAAAAGCAAGGTTTAATCCAAAAGTTTACTTTAGAAAGCCTTTAACAACAAATAACGCTAAAATGATTTGTAGAATTATACTGACAACAATTATAGAGAATATACAATTATGACAACAATTAATTATAAAGTGATCGGCCTACTGGTGATGATGGTGCTGGTTTTTACCAATTGCAGTATTGATGAGGGCGAGGTACCAATTGTAAATTATGAAACTTTACCCATTGTAGAGGTAGAGCTACCGCCGTCATTTATATTTGGTGAGCGTTATGAAATTCCAGTATTATTTAACTATACCAATTCTTGTCAAAGCTTTGCAGGTTTTGAGGTAAACTCTACATTAAATGAAAGAGTAATAACTGTTGTTGCAACTGTTACTTTTGATAATTGTATTGAAGAAGAAGAAAGAACACAACAAAATTTAAACTTTCTGGTTGCGAGCAATGGCACCTATGTATTTAAGTTTTTTACAGGGCTAGATACAGATAATGAACCTACATACCTAGAGTATACCATACCTGTAGAGGAATAGTTAGATGTTAAAAATGTGGTCAGTAAAAAGATAATTGAGTTATGTCAAAAAAACGATCGTAAAGCTCAAAAGGAACTGTATCAAACAGTTGCTCCACAGCTTTATGGTTCTTGCTTGCGATATGCACCTAGCGCTGTCGAGGCGCAGGATATTTTACAGGACAGTTTTATCATCATTTTTGAAAAGATAGACCAATTTAAGTTTAAAGGCTCTTTTGAAGGCTGGTGTAAAAGAATAACAATTAATACTGCTTTACAAAGATACAGGAAAACAAAAGTTTTGAATATAGTAAATGAAGACCAAATAGAAGACAACGCCATTGTAGAAGTTGATGAAATCGATAACCTGCCGTTAAAAGATTTACTAGATATGATACAAGAGCTGCCACAGCGATACCGTCTAGTATTTACACTCTATGTACTAGATGGGTGCAATCACAATGAAATTGCAACAATGATGAATATAACGGTGGGAACCTCAAAATCAAATCTTGCCCGTGCAAGACAACATTTACAAACAAAGGTGCACAAATGGCGAGAACAACACGATTATAGCACAAGTTAAGGATGAGCAAAAAAAAGAGCATAGATAGACTTTTTCAAGAATCATTAAAAGATATAAAGGTGCAACCACCTGCTGGTCTTTGGGATGCAATTGAAAATAGACTTGATCATAAAAAGAAAAAGAATGTCATACCCTTGTGGTGGGCACTTGCTGTTGTTGCAGCCGGTCTAGCAATTTTAGCAACTGGTATGTATTTAAATAGTACAGATAACATTAACCTAACGACACCCGATAAAAACACTGAAATAGTTAATGAAACTGAAACCAAATCACAAGAATCATTAGAAAATAGCAAAAATAAGAATACGGGTAAAATAGCAACGCCAGAAAATCAATCTGCCGAACACCAACAATTTGCTATAGATAATTCTAAAAGCGAGACAAAACCTACTAGAAAAAACGATCCTAATCGTCCTTCTGAAACTGAAACTGAAACTAAAAAAACAAATGCTATAAAAAACTCTGTAATTGCCAGGCAACAAAAACAAGCGGTAGTATTGCTTAACAATCAACTAGCGATGTCTGGATCAAAGACAAATCCTAAAGCCAGCAAAACGACAAATGCCCCTATTGCTGAAAACAAACAGGAACAAGAATTAAAAAAACCTGCGATAGATAAACAAAGTCCTAATTATAATAAACAAAAAGACACTACTGTAGCAACATTAATAGCGTGGCACAAAGTATTAAAAAATGATGACGGGGCTAATGACGAACAACCAAAAGGTAAAAATCTAGAAAATACAATTTTAGACGATACGGCTATAAATAATGTACTCGCAACAAAAGACTCCATCATCAAAAAACAACCTTTACTACAAGATATGGCAACGCTAGAGGATATTGAAAAGCAAAAAGAAGAAGTAAACACAACTACTTTTGAGAGAAAATGGGCGGCTACCACACAAGTAGGTCCTGTTTATGCTAGAAGTATGGGGGGCAGCGCTGTAAATAATGAAGTAAGCGAGCATCAAGGCGGTACGCAAGGCAATTTAAGTTATGGAATAGGCGTAAGTTATCAGGTTGCACCTAGATGGACGGTAAGAACAGGTGTTAACCAGTTACAAATGGTTTATAATACCCAAGACATCAATTACCAGATGGACTTTAACTCTAATATTACAGGTTCTTTTGCCCAAGATTTTACGGCAAATGCGGTTAAAAATGCCTCGCCGTTAAATAATAATTTTGTAAACAATAATACCCTAGGCAGCGATTTTGCAGCACAAGAACTGTTAAGCAACCAGTTTACAGGGATAAAAGGAGCACTTTCTCAGCAATTGGCTTATATAGAAGTGCCGCTAGAGGTGCAATACAGCCTATTAAATAGCAGATTTAAGATTCAGGTTTCAGGTGGTATAAGTGCCCTTTTCCTAACCGAAAATACAGTTGGAGTTGAAAATAATAATTTAAGACTAGAACTGGGTGAAGACCGCAATTTTAATAATTTTAATCAAAGTGCCAATTTTGGACTAGGTTTAGGCTATGACATCAACACTAAACTGGGTGCTTTTATAGAGCCTAGCTTTAAATATCAATTAAACACATTAAGGGATAACACGGCAAACTTTAGACCGTATATAATAGGTATTCATAGCGGTGTGCGTTATAGGTTTTAAATCGCTGGCAGTTCATTGTGTACCATTTTATTTTTTAGTAAAAAAAGAGAGCATATTAAAATGTTGCTTAATATGTTGCAGTGGTGAAAAGCCGTTCTAGTGCCATAGAGCGGTTTTTCTGTATAAAGTATTTATGTTATTAAATTGTATTTCAATGAATTTTTAAAATTTATTCAAGTTTTGAGAGCTATAAATGTTTCTCACTATAAACCTAGAATTACGCATTCTTTGTAAAAAAACTGTTTATTAGCTCAAAATAATTTTCTTATTACTTAAGTTATTTTTAAGATGATTAAAGTAAAGTCTAAGTTCTATTTACAATAAGTGAAAAGGTCAGATTTCTTAGTTGCACAGGACCGATATTTAAATCAGTTACCAACCCTTTTGTAAAGAATGAAGTATGATGTTTCTTACGCTTTCGCGAAAGCGAGATTTATCAACAGCCACATCCATGCCAGTTGTCGCAATAGCTTTATGAGTTTGTGCCCGCATGATCCCTGGACCACCCACAAAGAAAGAAAAAGAAAAACGTCTTTTATTGTCGTATAAACTTACTGGTAAAACAGGAATTTGATGTTCTATAGCAAGCCTAAAAGCGCCGTCTTTAAAAGTATCTAATAGTAAATTAGGATCGTCACTTACACCGCCCTCGGGAAAAATACATATACTCACACCGTCTTGCAAGCGCTTTCTTGCACGCTCAAAAACCTGCTGGCGGCTTTTTGAATTATTCCTATCTACCAATATACAGGTGCGTTTATAAAAAAATCCAAAAACAGGAATTTTGGATAATTCTTTTTTGCCAACAAAAACAAATGGGTTTTTAGAGATAAGTAGCATCATCATGATATCTGTCATGCTGGTATGGTTTGCCACAAGCATATAACTTTGGTGTTTTTTCATAGGTTCTACACGTCTTATTACTGGCCAAAATCCCATCCCATAAAGTATCATTGCCGCCCAAAATCTGGCCACTTTAAAAAACAAATGGTAAGTTTTTTCTGAGATAGTAAGCACAAGTAATAAGGGAAATAAAATAATGATAGGAATTCCCATAAGCAGGTAAAACCATATTCTATAAAAAGGCATCAATAAGTAGCGCATCCATTTCATAATCCAAAAGTAGTAGAATTAATAGATTTTTAAACATGTTTTTTATTTACTGCGTTTAATAGCATATGTAACACTACAGCTAGGCACGTGCACAGTAAAAGAGGTCAATCAAATTGTAAATAGGTAGATTACTATTTATCTTTGACCCACAATAATCAACAATGGCAAGAGTACTTACTGGTGTACAATCTACTGGCACCCCACATCTAGGAAACCTACTAGGTGCTATATTACCCGCAATAGAAATGTCTGCAAACGAACACAATGATTCTTTTCTTTTTATTGCAGACATGCACTCGCTTACTCAAATTAAAGATGGAGTGGTATTAAGAGAAAACACCTATTCTACCGCAGCAGCATGGCTGGCCTGTGGTCTAGACATTAATAAGACTGTTTTTTATAGACAAAGTGATATACCACAAGTGACTGAGTTAAACTGGTATCTGGCATGTTTTTATCCTTATCAACGACTTACCCTAGCTCATAGTTTTAAAGATAAAGCAGATCGCCTGGGCGATGTAAATGCGGGTCTTTTTACCTACCCAATGTTAATGGCGGCAGATATTTTATTATACGATGCACAAATCGTACCCGTGGGAAAAGATCAATTACAGCATTTAGAAATTACTCGCGACGTGGCAGGGCGGTTTAACCATCAAATGGGGGAAACTTTTATAGAACCACAAGCCGAAATTCAAAAGGACGGCATGCTTATATCTGGAACCGACGGAGAAAAGATGAGCAAGTCTAGAGGAAATATTATCGATATTTTTCAAAGTGATAAAAAATTGCGCAAGCAATGCCTATCTATAGAAACTGACAGTACGCCATTAGAAGATCCAAAAAATCCTGATACTTGCAATGTATTTGCATTGTATAAGCTGATAGCCACCCAGCAACAGATTGAAGAAATGCGAGCTAATTATACTGTTGGCAATTACGGCTATGGTCATGCAAAATTAGCTCTTTTTGAAGCGCTTTGTGAACGATTTAAACAGGCAAGAGAGCGTTATAACTATTTAATGAGCCATAAAGAAGAAATAGACAAGGCGCTAGAAGAAGGTGCTGTAAAAGCCCGTCTTGTTGCAAATGATGTATTGCAAAGAGTGCGCTCTAAATTGGGTTATTGATTTATTATCAATAGATTAAAAGAACAAGTAGGAATACCTACCATTACTAGTAAGGATAATAAATTTACCTTTTAAACTTATCCACTATCCCAATGTTTCAAGGTGGTCTAGGTTACATTTATAGCTCATAACACAAGATGTAGGGTGTAAAGCGTTGTTTCAATAAAACTGATAAATCTATAGCGTGGATTAAAATATGGATGAATATATTTTTTAATTATGAAAATTAAAGAAAAAACCTAGACAATTTTTAAGTGGATTGATATTGAAAACCCTATACTTAAAAAGTTTCAGGATATACAACAACGTCTAGGTATTGGCGAGAATTATTTAGAAGATACTTTAAAACTAGGGCATTTACTCAAAATATAAAAAATCAAAGATTCTACTTTTATCATTTTAATAACTTTTACCGCATATGAAGATAAAAATACAGTTGTAAAAACCATTGATGGCTTTATACTTGATGCCAAAACCAAAAAAGTTTATGCCTAAAAAAGCAAATCTTCTTTGCTTTCCTTTTTAATTGTCTTGATATGGACGCCTATTATTTACAGTTCCATTAATTACGTTATTATATTTCTTATGCAATAATCCAAAAGGATAATAATTTCTCTCATGTAAAATTTTGGTGTTTGTATTAATAAACCTTTTAGGTAAATAATGGAATACAAAGTCTCTACATTATTTATCTGGTTTCTATATTGATAGACCTATTCATAACCCGCCCTATTTTTTCTATATATCCTACAGGATGGGAGAAGAATTGTAAGCTTTCACCATGGCTGTCTTTTTCATAGATGTAGCTACTGGCCTAGCGGGTAATTGTTACAGTGATGGTATATGTGATGTGGCGCTGGACAATCTTACTCGTAGTTTTATTCTTGCTGCGTTTTAAATGTAATTGATTTATTGATCTCTTTCAAAATAGATTATGGTGTGTAGGTTATGGTGGTTGTAGGTGATGCAAAAGCTCGTGACATTCGTAATTTAAAACTTACAGAGAAAAGTTGTTTTAAAAATTGTCGGAAATTTAAAAACTTGCCACCGATAATCAATTTATGTACTAAAAATCTATCAACTTCACTTTTTTATTTTGTACCTCGCTAGTTAAATCGCTTAAGGTTTGTGTTTGTAAATTTGAGTATAACAGGTGTTTACCTGCGGTGATACTGGTATTCAATAAACTTTGCAGTTTTAGCACATTAAGTGTTTGTCGTGCCACCGCGGCACCAGAGTCAATAATACGCACCCGATTGGGCAATAACTCCTGTAGTTGTTCTTTTATGTAGGGGTAGTGACTGCAGCCCAATACTAAATAATCGATGCCAGATATCATAAAAGGTTCTGTAATGCGCACTAGTAGATCGCGCATTTCCTCAGTATCTTTTTTCCCTGCTTCTATTAACTCTACAATTCCTGTTCCTACCACTTCAATAGAATTAACATAAGACGCAAATTCCTTTTGTGTTTTATTAAACAGTTTGCTAGACAAGGTTCCTTTAGTAGCGAGTATGCCTATTTTTTTGGTGTCGCTTTTAAGTGCCGCAGGTTTGATAGCGGGTTCTATGCCTATAAAGTTAATATCATAATGGGTTCTTAAATATGCAATAGCATTGGTAGTAGCTGTATTACAGGGTATGACAATCAGTTTGCAATTTTGATTTAATAAAAACTCAGTATTCTTAACACACAGTTGTATGATCTCTTCTTTTGATTTGCGACCATATGGCGCGTGTTTAGAGTCGGCTAGATAAATAGTGTTTTCATGTGGCAACAATGCGATTACCTCTTTCCATACACTAGTGCCTCCTACACCAGAGTCAAAAAAACCTATTGGTTCTGTATTCATTTGGGTAAAAATAAGAAAATAGACGCTTGCAATCCTTTTTTAGCAGATTTGTATTAGATAGCATTTAAAAATTAAGATAAGCTTTAAAAATAATTCAAGTAAAAGCTACAAAAAAGAGCGCCCAATTTTGTACAAAGATCTAGAAAAGTTAATCCCATTATCAGGGCGTAGCACAGTTAGATATTTCTACCCAAGAATGTTAGCTTTTAGCACTCTGGCATTCATTTCGGCTATATTGATGATAGAAATTGATTCAGGACATTCTACCTCGCAAGCACCAGTAAAGGTACAACTGCCAAAACCTTCTTTTTCCATTTGATAAGTCATGTCTTTTACACGCTGGTGTTCCTCGATCTTACCTTGTGGCAGGCTGTTTAAATGATTTATTTTGGCAGCTGTAAATAATGCAGCCGACGAGTTTTTGCAAGTCGCCACACACGCGCCACAGCCTATACAGGCTGCGGCGTCCATTGCCCTATCTGCAATATCTTTAGAAATAGGTATCGCATTTGCCTCGGGTGCTGTGCCTGTTTTAGAGCTTATAAATGCACCTTGTTCTATAATTCTGTCTAGTGCAGATCGGTCTACAATCAGATCTTTAATAATAGGGAAAGAAGCTGCCCGCCAGGGTTCTACCACAATAGTATCACCATCGTTAAAACTGCGCATGTGTAACTGGCAAGTAGTAATGTGATCATGCGGTCCATGTGCACGTCCATTAATAAATACACCACACTGCCCACAAATCCCCTCTCGACAATCATATTCATAAGCAATTACTTTTTCACCTTTTAACACGAGTAATTCGTTTAGATGGTCTAGCGCCTCTAGAAAGGACATATCCTCTGTAAGTCCATCAACTTCATAGGCTTTTATATTTCCCTTTTGGCTAGGTCCTTCTTGTCTCCATATTTTAAAAGTTACTTTCATAATTGTTTTTTTGCGGTACCCGTTAATGTCATTTTTTTTAAACTCATTAGATATATTTACTGCCCAACATTATTTCACATTACTGGTTTTAATAATCGGGTTATTTCTTAAAGTATCACAGCAGTCTTTTATTATCATTTTACTTTTATTTTTACCGCAGTTGATCCAACCCGGGTCCATGTTCTATTTTCTATAAGCGCAGCGCTCTATTTTCTTTGTAGGATATTACTGATGAAGTAATCCACTAATTATCATTTATTTATAACTCCTTACAGATGGTGAAACAAACTCAAATTCTAGAGGTTCTTTATGTAGTTTAAAGTCGCCATCATTATATTCCCAGGCAGATACATAACTAAAATCCTCGTCTACTCGCACGGCTTCTCCTTCTTTAGTTTGATATTCTTCTCTAAAATGTGCGCCACAAGACTCTTCTCTTTGCAGGGCATCGGTACACATTAAAATGCCCAATTCTATAAAGTCGGCTAGGCGCAAGGCTTTTTCTAGCTCGGTGTTCATTTCTTTGTCATGACCGGTTACAGCTACATCATTCCAAAATTCTTTTTTGATTGTTTTGATTTGTTCAATGGCTTTGGTAAGTCCTTTTTTACTTCTGCTCATGGCACATTCTTGCCACATGACCTTGCCTAGTTCCCTGTGAAAATGGTCTACGGTTTTACTTCCTTTAATACTCAGTATTTTATTTATATGTTGTTGGGTTTGTTGTTCCGCTTTCGCGAAAGCGGGATCATCAACAGTATAACTCTCATTTTTAATCTCTTCTGACAGATAATTATTGATAGTGTTGGGCAGAATAAAATAGCCATCTACACTAGCCTGAAGCAGTGAGTTTGCCCCCAAACGATTTGCACCATGATCAGAATAATTACATTCGCCTATGGCATACAATCCTGGTAACGTGGTCATTAATTCATAATCTACCCACAGTCCACCCATAGAGAAATGTGCCGCTGGCGAGATAAGCATGGGCGTGGTGTATGCATCTATACCAGTAATTTTTTTATACATTTTAAACAAGTTGCCATAACGGTCTTGAATTACCTCTAGACCAAATTTTTCTATTGCGTGTTTAAAATCTAGGTAAACTGCATTTTTTAAACGCCCCACGCCATAACCAGCATCTATGCGCTCTTTTGCCGCTCTAGAGGCGATATCTCGTGGCGCCAGATTGCCAAAACTAGGGTATCGTCGTTCTAGATAATAATCTCGCTGGTCTTCTGGAATATCGTTGGGCGGTGTGGTGTGGTCTTGATTTTTTGGCACCCATATACGGCCATCATTGCGCAATGATTCAGACATTAACGTCAGTTTTGATTGTGCATCGCTAGATTGTGGCAGTGCAGTGGGATGTATTTGGGTAAAGCTGGGTGCGCCAAAAAAAGCACCTTTTTTATGTGCTTTCCACAACGCACTACCGTTGCAACCTATTGCGAGGGTAGAAAGCCTAAAAACACGAGAGTAACCGCCTGTGGCAAGTACTACAGCATCGGCCACATAGCGTCCTAATGTTCCTGTAACTAGATCGCGTGCAATTATTCCCTTTGCCTTGCCATCGATTACAACTAGGTCCATCATCTCACTGCGGGGGTGCATGGTTACTTTTTTTGCACGTACCATTTTGTAAAGTTGTGAATAGGCGGCTAGTAGTAGTTGCTGCCCCGTTTGCCCTCTTGCATAAAAGGTGCGTTGTACTTGTACCCCTCCAAAACTTCTATTAACTAGTGTGCCGCCATATTCTCTTGCAAATGGTACGCCTTGCTGTACATAGTGATCGATTAATGGTGCCGATAATTCGGCAAGTCTATAGGTGTTTGCCTCTCTAGATCTAAAATCGCCACCTTTAAGGGTATCATAAAACATGCGATACACACTATCACCGTCATGTTGATAGTTTTTTGCAGCGTTAATACCGCCTTGTGCGGCAACCGAATGTGCTCGCCTGGCGGTGTCTTGATAACAAAAACATTTTACGTCGTAGCCTAATTCGCCTAGAGTGGCTGCCGCACCCGCACCAGATAATCCAGAACCTACAACAATGATATTAAGCTTTTTCTTATTTGCTGGGTTGATCAATTTAGAATTTACCTGATAGTTGCTCCACTTATCTTCTAGCTTTCCATCTGGGATTTTTGCATTTAAAGTCATGTTGAGATTATTTTAAGTAAACAATAAGTGGTATGATGCCAAAACCCAACCCAATAAAAAGGGCGTAAAATAGGCTTACTTTGGCAATGATAGCAGTACCTTTTTTATGATAAAAGCCCAAGGTTTTAAAGCCGCTTTTTAAACCGTGGTACAAATGAAAAGCAAGTGGCACTGCGATCAACGTGTAGAACAACACATAATATATATTTTGAAACAAACTCGATGTAACTTCATACACATCTTTATTGCCATCAATATCTAGCCCTACAGTTTCTCCTATTCCTAACTTGATTCTTGCCCAAAAGTTGGCAAGATGAATAACAATAAAAATTAAAATAAGCATGCCCAGAATCCCCATGTTTTTTGAAGTCCAAGTGCTGTTTTCATTGCTGCGATCCATCACATATTTCTGTGGTTTTGCCTTTTTATTTCTTATGGTTACTATCAAGGCATACACGGCATGAAGAACAATTGATAAATAGAGCAAATAGGCGATAATTTTTATAAACAAACTTTCTCTTAAAGTGGTAGAATAAGAATTGTACATTCCTCTTGCGATATGCTCTGGTAAAATAAGTAGGGTATTTGCGGTGAGGTGCACAATTAAAAAGACACATAAAAACAGCCCTGTGGCAGCAATTACGGATTTTCTATAGAAAAGTACATTCATTTGTGGTATGGTTAATTGCTATAGGATGATTTATATGATACAAATGGCAAGCGCCTATTTTAGGTTTCTTAAAACTCTTTAAAGGTAGTTCATTTATTTGTTGAGTGCAAGATTATAGAAAGAGAACGTTTTATCATTTTCTTTTATAATATGCCAGGGTAAGGTATGAATATGATATATTTTAACTACTGTTTGCTGTACTTTTGATGGGTTGATCTTTTTGTGTTCAATCGCATTTTCTCCTGCAAAAGTAGACTGTATAACCTTTATAATTTGATGTCTTAGTATTCAATACAACTTTTATTGTGATCACTTTTTATTTGATATAAAACAGCACTAGGCTATTTAATTTATGTTTTCATCAGTTATCTACATTTTTCTTAACTTTCCAGCTTAATAAAAATCAACTACATGAGACCTAAATCTCACCTTACCTCTGCCTTTTCTTTTTTGGTGCTTATATGCATGATCTGGTTTTCATTTCATAGTCAAACACCATCTGCACAAATAGAAGAAGACCTACCAGCAACCGAATGGTCTACCAGTAGGGCGTTACAACATGTAAAAGCCATGTCTTTACAACCACATTATGTAGGTAGTAAGGCGCATGATCAAGTAAGAGACTATATTAAAGACCAGCTAGAAAAGATGGGTCTAACAGTCCAATTACAAAAGGGCTATGACATCAGCACCAATGGTAATATGTCGCAACCAGAAAACATCATTGCGCGCATTAAAGGAACTGACCCCGATAGCAAGGCGTTATTGCTATTAAGCCATTATGATAGCGACCCACATTCTAGTAAAGGAGCCAGCGATGCTGCAAGTGGTGTGGCCACCATTCTAGAAGGTATAAGAGCATTTATAGCACAAAATAAACAATCAAAAAACGATATTGTTATTTGTATATCCGATGGTGAGGAACTAGGACTTAACGGTGCTAGTCTTTTTGTAAGAGAACATCCATATGTAAAAAACATAGGTTTTGTTCTCAACTTTGAGGCGCGAGGTAGTGGCGGCCCTAGTTATGTACTGGTAGAAACTAATGGCGGTAACCGCGAGATCATAGAAGCTTTTAAGGCGGCTGGTACTGATTTTCCAGTGGCAAACTCGCTTGCTTATAGTATCTATAAAATGATCCCTAACGATACTGATCTTACTGTTTTTAGAGAAGATGGTAATATAAACGGTCTTAATTTTGCGTTTATTGGGGATCATTTTGATTACCACACGCAATTAGACAGCTATGAGAGACTAGACCGCAATACACTTGCCCATCAAGGGTCTTATTTAATGCCTTTACTTAACCATTTTAGCGATATAGACCTTGCCGATGGGCTTATGGTTGCACAGGGAGATGATCTCGTTTATTTCCCATTGCCATTAATTAAAATGATTAGTTTTCCTTTTTCATGGCTTGCTGGCATGATCATTATTAGCGGCCTGCTGTTACTGTTTTTAATCATTATAGGTATACGCAAGGGACGTATTTTTTTACCACATCTATTAGGTGGTTTTGTTCCCTTTTTAGGAAGTATCATAATAGGTTATTTATTGAGCAATTATGGCTGGGAAGCTATTAAAACCAGCGATTTTTATATAGATCAACTGCATGGTTTTCCTTACAACGGCTATTGGTTGATCGCAGCCGCAGCATTTGCATCGGTTACCATTTGTTTTTTCTTATACCACAAGTATTACCATCGCGATCGCATTGCAAGCCTTATCGTTGCCCCACTATTTGTACTGTGGGTAATTTCTCTTGCTATTGCTTATCCTGTAGGTGATGGTGGTTTAATTCCTAATGTATATCTAGGCGGTGCAGGTTTCTTTTTAATTCCATTACTAGCTGGATTGCTCATGTTGTGGCTTAATATTCATCAAAAACGACCTAGCTATTTATTATTATTGTTACTTTCTGTACCTGCTATTTTTATTTTTACACCGTTTATAAAAGCTTTTCCAGTGGCCCTGGGTATGGGTATTTTATTTGTTGCCGCCGTATTAACTGCCTTATTATTTGGTTTATTGATCCCCATTTTAGGACATTATCGCAAGAAAAATTTACTGGCACTAGGTTCATTGATTGTTACCATTGTTTGTGTTAGTATCGCTTTTGCGAAAGCGGAATTCACACCCACCCAACCCAAACCTACCGGTCTAGTCTATGTGCAGGATCAAGATGCCAAAACTGCCATGTGGGCCACTTATGACCGGGCGCTATCTAGCTGGACACAAGAGAAGCTGGGTAAAAAACCACAACTGGCCAAAGATCTAAATAAAAACAGTATAGATTCTAAATATGGTACGGGATTTACCTATGCTGCGGTTACCGACTATAAGCAACTAGCACCTGTACGCACACAAACCTTGCTGGACACAGTCATTAATGGCTTAAGAACTGTAGAATTAAAAGTGTCTAGCGATAGTGATGTGCATAGATATGAAGTTTTTGCCGATTCAAAATATGAATTTGAAAAGGCAGTTGTAAATGGACTAGAAATTCAAAAGACAGGAACTAAAAAACAAGCTTTCGGCTATCGCTGGGGAAATCGCATGCTCAGTTATTATGTCACCGATAATGCGCCATTAGTAATGAAGCTTTCTTTTAAACCAACACAGGTGCCAGAATTGATTATTTATGCCGCATCATTTGACTTATTAGATCAAAAGGACATGAAAGTTAGTCCTAGACCGCTGGATCATATGTCCATGCCCTTTGTATTAAATGACGCCATCTTAAGAAAAAAAACAGTGCTACTCACAGCACAAGTTAAAGAAAACAACAAGATTACAAGTGTCCCATAAAACAATAGGAATTTTAGGTTGTGGCTGGTTAGGTTATGACCTTGCATTGCGATTAAAAAAGTTGCAATATGCTGTAAGAGGTAGCTCAAGGACCACTGCTACACTACAAAAGCTTGTAGATAATGGTGTCGCCGCTTTCAATATAGACCTGCAACAAGACAAACTTTATGGCGATGTGCAAGGCTTCCTAGAGGGGCTAGATGTGCTAATAATAGACATACCGCCAGGATTAAGAGCAAATCCTGAAAGTGATTTTGCCTATCGCATAAAGCTGATCATGAAGTTTGTACAAGTTTATGAAGTTAAAAAAGTGTTGTTTGTTTCTTCTACCTCTGTTTTTGAGGATCAACTAGATTTCCCTGTTTATGATGAAAACTCAATACCTAATGCCACAAACAGTAATGGGAAGCAACTTATCGCTGCAGAGCAATTGTTTATTGAAATGGCACAACAACCCACTATTATAAGACCCTGCGGTCTAATAGGCAATGATCGACATCCTGTAAAATTTCTTGCTGGTAAAACGGGAATTAAAAATCCGCAAGCACCGGTTAATCTGGTTACTAGAGATCATGTAAACGATGCCATTATAAAAATAATTGCCACAAGCGTTTCTATACCTATTTTTCACGCAGTAAGTGAGCCACATGAAAACCGTAAGGATTATTATGAAAAAGTAGCCATTACTCATCAATTACCTGCCCCTGTATTTGAATCAAATCAACAGAGTTTAGGTAAAAGGATCGTTTCGGTTATAGAATTGTAAAATTTGTTGTGTAAATGGCGATTGTTTAAAATTTTGACTAATCACAGTCTTTAATATTAAAGCTATTCAGGTGATCATCATAATATGTATAGATGTTATATGAATCTCGCTTTCGCGAAAGCGAGATTTATAAAAATAATAATCTGATTATCAAACATATTGCACTAAATATTACTTTTATAGTATGAAATTCAATTTTTTGCCTATCGTGGATTTGTTTTACTAGTTGGTTTTCATCAATGACACATAAAAAACGGCTTCATTTTATGAAGCCGTTTTATTAAACTAGTTAATTTAAATAATGAGGTGATTTAATTAAAACCCCATAAATTGAAAAGTAGATAAAAAACTAAAACAAATTAATCAAAATCAGAATCTTTAACTGTATTTATCTCTACCTTTTTAACTTTAAAACCTAGGTCTCTACCCATCATATTTTGAGTAATTGTCATAGGAAATTGTATCGCATTAGTTTCTTCATAATCACTAAAAGTTATTAGAGTGCTTATTTTTTCCCCTTGTGGAGTTTTTGCAGAAGACTCTTGACCTACTAATAAACCAGTATTTACATCATAAAAAGTTTTTTTACTATCTGACCATTTGATAACGTAAACCTGATTGTCACCCATCATTTCAGCACCAGCAAGTGTGGCTTTATCTGGCGCATAAAGTTCTGGCATAAACATGGCTTCATCTAGAAGCATTGCTGCATCATCACCTGTAAGTTCTTGTGTGCCCCCCATGCCACTCACTACTGCTTTACCATCATTGTAAACCTGTTTTGAAACAACATTACCACCCATTTTAATTGTTTGGTTCCATTTGTCACCTTTGGCGCGTTTTACATCTAGAATCAATTCTCCCATAGGCGATGCAAAAACTGCAAAGAATGATGTAGATTTTAATGCACTTACGGCATCTTTACCACCTATTGCCTTTAAGTAATTGTCAAACACTGTTTGTGCTGTCACCCCAGCAGGAATTTCTATGCTAGATGGTCGTTCAGTCACATTTGCCTCTTTATCATAAAATTTAATAGGTACAGTTTTGCCATTGATTTTCATTTTTTCTAGAGGCTCTAGAATGTCTGTTGCTTTACCTACTAAAACAATACGTAAATTGTCTGGATTCAAATACTTATTTGCCACTCGTTTTACATCTTCTTTTGTTACTTTATTGATATTTGCAATAAAATTTTTATAGAAGTCTTTTTCTAATTCATTCTTTTCTACAGAAATAGAGCGGCTAGCAACCACAGATTTGTCTTCAGACTGCATGATAAAGTTACCTAGATATTTTGCTTTGGCAGTGGCAAGCATTTCATCGTCTACATATTCTTCTCTTATTCTATTTAATTCTTTGAATGTTTCAACCAGTGCGCTATCAGTCACTTCATTACGCACTTTAGTACTTGCAGAGAAAGTTCCCTTATAGTTTCTACCAGTTCCTATATTAGATCGTGCTCCATAAGTATATCCATTTTTCTCTCTTAAGTTCATATTTAAATAAGAACCAAAAGAACCACCAAAAACATAGTTTGTTATCAAGGCAGCATGATAGTCAGGATCACTCATTTTAAGATCAGAAAGACTTAGTACCGCTAGCTCTGTTTGAACAGCGTTTGGCACGTCTATCAAGTTAATTTCAGTCTGACTTACATCACTTAATTCAGGAAGTTCTGGTTTCGGCGCTGTACCTTCTTTCCAGTCGCCAAAGTATTTTTTAACCAGTTTCTTGGCTTTCTTCTCTTCAATGTCTCCAGTAATAACCAGATAACCATTTGATGGTTTAAAGTAATCTGCATAAAATTGTTTTACATCGGCAAGGGTTACGTTATTAATACTTTCCTCTGTAGAAAATTCTCCTGCCGGGTGGTTTTTACCATAAACTAGTGCTCCTTGTACTTTACCTGCAATTGCTGCTGCACTGTTTTGTCCAGATTTGATCCCTTCAATAGCTTGTGATTTCTCAAAATCTAATTCTTTTTGGGTAAAGTTAGGTTGAAACGCCGCCTCGGCAAACAGTTCAAATATTTCATTAGTATATTTAGATAGACCACCTGCATAGCCATTTCCTACACCTACAAATATATCGGCACCTAGAAAATCTACTTTTTCATTAAATTCTTCTTTTGGAGTAACGGTAGAACCTTTACCCATTAAAGCGCCGGTAAGCGATTGTACACCAGCTTTTTCACCTTCAAAAATAGGTGGGTTGTTTAAGTCTAAACTCATATTTATAGCAGGTAACTTTTTGTCAGTTACTACTAGAACCTTTAGGCCATTTTTTAATTCAAAAGTATATGGTTTACCCAGATTAATTTCGGGAGTTGGACCAGAGGATGGTATTACAGATCTGTCTATTTGTGCGATGGCGTTTATCCCTATAAAGAATAAAGCCATTAATATTATAACTTGTTTTTTCATTTTCATTTTTATTTTTTGGTGATGGTAAATTCAGTTCTTCTAGATTGTTCATATTCTTCTTCAGTACACTTTTTGCTTTCACAATCTACTACGGGATTCTCCTCTCCACGTCCTACTGCCTTTATTCTGTTTGCTGCTATTCCTCCCTTTTCAATTATCCATGTTTTTACCGCCATCGCTCTTTTTTCAGAAAGTTCTTTATTGTAGACATCGCTACCTTTTGAGTCTGTATAGGTTTCAGCAAGAATTTCTAGTGTAGGGTATTTATTCATCATTTCTATAATGCGGTCTAATTCTTTTGTAGCGTCCTTATTTAACTCGGAACTATCGTTTTCAAAATAAATTTTATTTATTTGCAGTTTATTGTCAACTACCTTAACATCGCCATCGTCTTCACCTACCACTTTATCCTCAGGTTCACTACCAGCAAGGTAGTCTAACTCTAGTCTTTGGTTAGGCTTTAAGTATTGATTAGCTACTCTTTTAATATCTTCTCGTGTGATGCTTCTGTAAATATCTAGCTCCTTATTTATAAGACTCGTATCACCCATTAACATATTATAACGAGCTAGAGAGGCTGCAATACCTTCTACTCTAGAATTAGAAGTTACATATTGCGCTTCAAACTGATTTTGTAGTTTTTGATACTCTCTTTCTGATATAAGTTCTGTTTGTAATTTTACAATTTCTTCATCCATTACTTGGGCTAGTTTGCTTAATTCTACGTCTCCTTTAGAAAGCGCCCCCATGGTATAAGTTCCATAATCTTGATTAGCCTGACCAAATGCTAGCACTTGTATTGCTATTTGCTCTTCATCAACCATTCTTTTTTGCATTCTAGAACTGGCACCGCCAGTAAGAACAGCAGATATATAATCGATCACATAAGCATCTCTTTCTACAGATTTAGGAGTTACATAAGAAAATATCTTTGCAGGGATCTGAATGTTTGCATCATATTCTGTTGCAAAACGAGTTGTTGTTATTGGGTCTTCTACAATAACCTCGCGTATATTTCTAGGTGCTTTATTTTCAATAGGACCAAAGTAATCTGCAATCATTTTTTTGGTCTTATCTATATCGATATCACCAGCAACAACTAGTGTAGCGTTATTGGGGTTGTAATATTTTTCATTAAATTGTTGGAACTCTACTAGTTTTGCCGCATTTAAATCTTCCATAGATCCTATAACGCTTTGACCATATGGATGTTTTTTGAATAAATGCTTATCGATTCCAGTCCTATAAATAATAGCACCATAAGGGGCATTATCAATACGCTGGCGTTTTTCTTCTTTTACCACTTCGTTTTGAGTATCTACTCCTATTTGTTCGATTTTAGGGTGTAGCATGCGCTCGCTTTCCATCCACAATGCGATTTCTAGCTTATTTGAAGGGAAGGTTTCATAATAATAAGTTCTGTCTTGGGTGGTGTTTGCATTGTTGCTACCACCGTTTGCAGATACGATATCAAACCATTTACCCCTTTCAATATTTTCAGTACCTTCAAAAAGTAAGTGTTCAAAAAAATGGGCAAAACCTGTTCTTCCTGGTTCTTCATCTTTTGCACCTACTTGATACATAACCCCTGTAGTTACCACAGGGGCACTATTTTCTTGGTGTAGAATAACGTGAAGTCCATTTTCTAGATCATACTCGGTAAACTTCACCTCTTGAGCATAACTTATTACAGCCATCAAGGCAGCTGTTAAACATAAAACATTTTTTTTCATTTGTCGATTTTTTTATTGCGATTAATAGGTAATGCTTTTATATAATTTGTTACAAAAAACTTTAAAAACACCCCAAATTTAATGCTTGCCATAAGGTTTTGCGTTAAAGTAATATCAAAATGTTAAAATTGTAGTGATTATTTTTTATTTTAAAAGAAAATTATAAAAATGAAAAAATCAAATATCACAAAACACTCTTTAATAATGGGTTTTGCACTTATAGCTTATTTCCTTTTAGTCAATGCGCTAGGATTTGCCGACAAAAGCTATTTAAGTTTTTTTAATGCAGTAATTGTGGGTGTGGGTATATTCTATGTAATAAGAGATACGTTTAAAAATAGCACTGAATTTAATTATTTTGAAGGCTTTATCGCAGGAGTAAAATCGGGATTTGTCGCTACATTAATTTTTACTGTATTTATGGCGATTTATTTGTTTGAAATAGATCCAGATCTTGCGGTCGAATTAAAAAATCAAATTTCAAATTCTGGTGATAGATTAGAATTTGCTCTTTCGTTTTCTATTTTACTGGCTGGTCTTGCAACATCTGTAGTGATGCCTTTTTTAATACTGCCTATTTACAAAAGGTCATGGAATACAAGACAAACAAGAGCTAATCAAAAACCTCTTAATCAAAGATAAGATTGTGTTGCATAGAGATAAATAGGTAATTTAATCTCATGTCGTTTCATGATCATCTCTCTTTTATGATAGATTTCACTGTTTAAAAGTCTTGACAACGTTTCAAATTAAAAACGATTACTGACTTAATCTTATGCTAATCAATAACCTATAAAAATAAAATTATTCATATTTGATCATCTATCGGGTTATTAAGTTGATACAAATCAGGCGACTAGAAAAGACATAAAATTAAACAACATATATTTGTTGATAACTTTGCTAGTAAAGGTATTAAAGGTATATTTGCAACCCAAAATTAACACATTAATTTAGTAATTATGTATGCAATCGTAGAGATAGCAGGGCAACAATTCAAGATCGAGAAAGATCAAAAGTTGTTTGTACATCGTTTACAAGAGGATGAAGGCGCGTCAATAAACATTGACAAAGTACTTCTTTTAGGAAATGGTGACAACATCACACTCGGCGCCCCAGCTATAGAAGGAGCATTTGCAGAAGCAAAAGTTCTGGGTCATCTTAAAGGTGACAAAGTGATCGTTTTTAAGAAAAAACGTAGAAAAGGTTTCCGAAAGAAAAACGGTCACCGTCAATTTTTGACTCAAATTCAGATTTCTTCTATTTCTGCCACAGGAGGTAAAAAAGAAATGTCTGAAAAAGTTGTAGTAGAAGAGCCAAAGCCAGCTGCTGCAATAAAAGAAGTAGCACAAGAAGCTGAAACAACTGAAGATTTAAATTCTTTAACAGTTGCAGCGCTAAGAGATATTGCAAAAGAAAGAGGTCTAGAAGGATATTCAGCATTGAAAAAGGCTGAACTTATAGAGTTACTCAATAACTAATAATTTAAAATAAGGACAAGATGGCTCATAAAAAAGGAGTAGGTAGTTCGAAAAACGGAAGAGAATCAGAATCTAAACGCCTAGGGGTTAAAATTTTTGGTGGTCAAGCGGCAATCGCTGGCAACATTCTAATACGTCAACGAGGTATGACACATCACCCTGGTGAAAATGTGTATGCCGGTAAGGACTTTACACTACACGCAAGAGTAGACGGACTAGTAAAGTTTACTAAAAAAAGAAATAATAGATCATACGTTTCTATAGAACCTGTAGCGCAAGCTTAAACAGCATTTCTTAAAAGTAATTATAATCCCAAGCCGACTTATTCGGTTTGGGATTTTTTGGCTTAAAAAGTTTTATGTTTTCAGACTTCATAGGCTTTTTTATTTTGGTTTAGATCCATCTTTTTGCGTTTGATGGTGAATTTAGGGCTTTTGCTTTTTACCATTTTTGCAATAAAAAAACTACTTAATCTAGTTTTCATCCACTGCTGCCATTGGATAAACTTTATTATATAGATTTTCCCTTTATACAATGAGGTATTTTATCATCTCGCTTTCGCGAAAGCGAAATACTAAACAAGAAAATATAAATCACAACTATCCTAGTAAAACTAATAAAATATAGCTATCCTAAACAGCCGATTAAAGCCATGTGCTTTAAAAATAATTAAAGGTTAGTCTAAATTGTGATGTTGATAAAAAATCGCTACGAAATCGATTGAATTCCTAAAAAAAACTAAATTGCGACAATTTTAAAGTCGCAATTATGAGCAACCGATCAATGAAACCAGAAAGCTTGATGATGTCCTATGGTTATCAACCAGAATTATCTGAAGGAGCTATAAAATGCCCCATATTTTTAACCTCTACTTTTGTTTTTAAAAGCGCTGAAGAAGGAAAAGCAGCCTTTGAACTTGCCTATGGAAAAAGAGAAAAACTACCTGGTGAAGAAATGGGGTTGATCTACAGCCGTATCAATAATCCTGATCTAGAAATATTAGAAAATAGATTGCGCCTGTGGGATGGAGCCGATGATTGTGCGGTTTTTGAAAGTGGTATGAGCGCTATTTCTACAGTTTTATTAGAGTTTTTAAAGCCAGGAGATTTATTGCTATACAGCTCGCCTACATATGGCGGTACCGATCATTTTATCAATCACTTTTTGCCAAAAATAGGGGTTCATACACTAGGTTTTACCTCACAAATGACTGAGGAAGAGTTGTACAAAGTCATTCAAAACTCTGGCCACGCACAAAGTTTGTCACATGTGCATTTAGAAACACCTGCAAACCCTACTAATGCGCTTATTGATATTGCGATGGTGCGTCGTGTGATAGATCGTGTTGAAACAGTAGAAAAAGTCACATTGGCTGTAGACAATACCTATATGGGGCCGCTATGGCAACACCCGTTAAAACATGGTGCCGACCTTGTTATGTATAGCGCTACAAAATATATAGGCGGGCATAGCGATCTTATTGCTGGTGCAGTGCTAGGAAATGTTGATCTTATGGTGAGGGTAAAAACCCTGCGCACCTTTTTAGGAAATATGGCGTCGCCACACACAGGATGGATGCTATTGCGCAGTCTTGAAACTTTAAAAATAAGAATGGAAGCAATGCAAAAAAATGCCGTCGAGGTGGCCAACTTTTTAAAAGATCATCCTAAAGTAAAGCAAATAAGTTATTTGGGCCTTATAGAAAAAGGATCGCGCAATTATGATATTTATAAAGAACAATGTTCTGGCCCTGGTGCCATGGTAAGCTTTTTTATTCATGGCGGCGAGAAAGAAGCTTTTAAATTCTTAAACTCTTTAAAACTTATAAAACTCGCTGTAAGTCTAGGAGGGACTGAAAGCCTTGCAGAACACCCTAGAAGCATGACTCACGCTGGTGTGAATGAAGAACATCTTGAAAAAATAGGTGTTACAGATGCTTTGGTAAGGTTATCAATAGGGGTAGAAAATCATGAAGATTTGATATGGGATATTTCGCAAGCGCTAGACCAGGTAAAGATTAGTCAGCAGGAGTTTGTTTCTGTAAAATAGTTTTTTACTATTAAATCAGGTGCAGCCTTGCTATAAGTATTGATCAATGTGCTTTTTACAAAAAGAAAATAAACTTGATTTCAACTATTTGAAAATAAATTAAAATTGAAAAAATAGATGACTGCTATAAACTTTAAATTAAACAATTTAAGAGCAAGGTGTAAACTAAAGTTATCTGTCTCAAAGCCGTTATGTCATAAAAAGCTAGAGTAATTTCCAAGATTAATCTAACAACTATACTTTCAAATAGAAAAACTATTTTATTCTTCTAGGAGTTGAATTAATTTTGGCACTTTCTTTGGTTATTTTTGTGTGTATTTTTAAGTATTTCAAAACCCAATATGAAGACAGGATCATTTATAATCTTATTTTTTCTATCAATTAATTTTACTAGTAACGCCCAGGAATCGTCTAGCATCTCAAATAATTCCTGTAACACTTTATTGAATAGTTATTTAGATTTTTTAATAGACGGTAGTTTAAATGACGAGTCTGCTTTGAAAACAGAAATTGCGAGATTGAAACAGTGCGGGTTAGACAAATTTGATGTTGAGTTTTTTGGACGATTGGATGCAATGTCTTTACTGTTGAGTAAAATGACTAAGGAAAGAAAGATGGAACAACTTACATTTCAAGATTTGCTTTTAGAAATTGAAAAGGTAAAGGCCACAAGCGGATTTCAAGAAGTAAAAAAAATAACCCTATTGTCTGAAGACCTTGCATTGCGCAAGGGAGATTTGAAAAACTGGAATCAAGATATAAAAATCTTTCAAGAGCTGGGGGCCTCAAAAACAGTTATTGCTCAAGTTTTTGAGTACCTAGAATCTCATACAGATAATCTAAAAACTTACCAAGAGATCCTTACTCTATTAAAAAAGTAGTTTAACAACCAGTTCATTATCTTGTCATAGGCATTAATGAAAGTTATATTAATTTTTACAAATTTTCTTTTTGCACTTAACAATTTGCCTGAAATAGTTTCATTGTCTTTCAACACGGTGCACCGAGATCGATTAGACCGCATTGCAAAACATTTAGTCTATAAAAGTAGTCACCACATTAATGTGCTATCTACTTTTAACGTAAAGTAAAGAGGAAATCTTGTAAATAGACAAGCAAGCGCAACACATCCACCATTTGATAAGGAAGCTGTTAGATAATTAAAGAAACTTCCTAAAATGTCGCCTGTTAAGGTCAATAAAACGGCAGTTAGTCAGAAATACTCTTTGCCTATAATTTTTAAAATAGAAGCATAGAGTGAAAAAACAATGGCTTAAAAAACAAAACTAATAAAAGAGTAAGCTGAAAAAATTAAAGGGGGTAATAAGAACCTTGCATTTAAATAGTTTTTAAATGCAAGGAATCGCTTATTTTCTTAACCTCTGTAAATGTTGTTTTGTGCAGTTTTTTATTAGGCCCGCTCATATAATTAAACTCTATAAGTAGTTCTTCAATAAGTTCTTTAGCTTCCTTTGTTTTTTCTCGTTCTATCAAAAATTGAGCTAGTACCAGTCTTTCTTCGTAATTAGAATACCTTATGTCTAAGGCCCTTAAACTCTTTTCGGCGGCTTTGAATTTTCCTAAATTTTTATAAGATAACCCCATGTAAAATAAAATTTTTGAAGCTCTAAAGTCAGAATTTGCTGTAAGAGAAGTTGCCATGCTCACAACCTCATCATGGTTGCCTAAATAATAATTAGTCATTATCAATTGCTCCTGTGCGTAAACGTCATTTTTATGCGTCCCGTTTAAGACAATTTGATAATTATCAAGCGCTTTTTGAAAATCCTCTTTTTTAAAATAGGCATCAGCAAGGGCTACTCTATTAGTATAGGTGTCAGAAAATTCAACTTTTTCAGTTAAATCTATAATTTGTTTAGAAGGACTGATTGCTGTACTCACTTCTTCACCTATTATTTTAACGTTGTTAGGATTCAAGATTTTTAGGAAAACATAGATCAAGCAACCTATTAATGGAAGGAAGAAAATAATAGCATACCAATAGATTTCGCTTCTGTTGTTATAGGCATGGTAAAAGCAAAATAGCTGCAATGCAATAATGAGATAGTAGAATATCATATGTAATATTTAATTACAGGATTACTTTTTAATATGTTTACTTCGCTTCTCCCAGTTTTTACGAGCGAGTAATTGCATGTCTTCTACATTGTCACTTTCATCCATAATTTCAAGACCTAGCAGGGTTTCAATTACATCTTCCATAGTGGCAAGACCTTGTACACTCCCATAATCGTCAACAACTAGGGCAATATGCTCTTTACTAGCAACCATAGTTTCAAATAATTGAGGAATGGGCAAGTTCATGGGTACTATAGTGATCTCTCTTCTTAAATCTTCTAGTGTGTCGGCTGGTTTATCATAAATAATATCGGCCAGAATATGATCTTTCAGAACATAACCTTTAATATCGTCTTGATGTTCTCCATAAATAGGGATACGTGAAAACCTTAAGTCTTGATTTTGCTCAAAGAATTCTTTAATTTTTAAACTTTGATCTGCCATAAACATCACAGATCTAGGGGTCATTATATCCTTTACCTTTATTTTATTAAAATTCATTAGGCTTTTTATATAACGACTTTCACTAGTGTCAAAAACACCCTCTTGTTCAGCAGTTTCTGTAATAGCTACAAACTCTTCTCTAGTCATGGTATTCATATGTGCACTTTTACCTATTGCCTTTGTAGTTAATTGCAGCAACCATAAAATACCTGTCCATTTTAATGGAAAGATCATTGCGTTTAATGCAGTTGTTGTAAAGCCTGCAAGACCTTGCCAGTAGGTTGCTCCTATTGTTTTAGGTATGATTTCTGAAACAACCAGAATAAGTACTGTCATGATTCCAGATATGATTCCTACAAAAGGAATTCCTAGATAGCTGCTTTCATAGCCACTGCTGCTTACCATACTTTCTGCCTGCACGCCCACTAGAATAGCGCCAACTGTGTGGGCAAGCGTGTTTAAAGTTAAAATAGCTATTAAAGGTTGGTCTACATCATCTTTTAAAGTTCTAAGTTTTATGACATAAGATTTTCCCTCTTGTTCTTTTACTTTTAAAAATGTTGCTGTAACACTCAGCAAAACCGCTTCTAGTATAGAACATAAAAAAGAAAAGAAAATAGAAACAACTACATATATGATTAATAATCCCATATTCAAATTTGTTAAACGGGGTAAAAGTAACCAATTATTACTCGCTGATTATTAATTTGATGATAAGAATACCTTGCTTACAGCGGTATTTATTTATTTATGTGCCTGCTTTATTAGACCATTGCACAACGGCTCAAATTAATCATTTAAGCGTTTTTGATTTCAATTTTATTTTAAAGAAATATCTTCTTATTCATTGTTATCAAGTGCCAGAAATTTATTTTTAATTGAAAAATTACTAAAGATATTTTTGGCTCCACATGATTTTTGTTTAGATATGAAATAACTTTATGTTATATTTCAAGACACTTTTTAAATCTGAAATACTTAATACATTTCAAACTCTTAACACATTGATAAAATATAAAATACATTTTTACATACCTTTGAAATTAACAATATTTGACCCTTGCAAAATGAAAAAGAAATTCTTCTCTATATTGTTGTTACTTTTAACTTTTGTAGCACAAGCACAAGTAGGTATAGGGACAACTGCTCCTAATCCTAATGCTGTACTAGATTTAACGTCAACTAATAAAGGCTTTTTAATGCCTAGGCTGGCGTTAATTAGCACAATAGACCCCACGCCGCTTAATGTATTTGTAGAAGGTATGATTGTCTACAATACCGCTACTACAGGAGACGTCGTGCCTGGTGCTTATTTTAGTAATGGCACTTCATGGGTTTCTATTACAGAGGCTAGTAAAGAGCCCTGGTTCAACCAGGCTACAAATCGAGCCGCAACAGGAAACACAGAAAATATTTATCATATGGGTAAAGTTGGGATAGGCACTACGAGTCCCGTTTGTGAACTAGACGTTACTGGAACGGGCGCTATCAAAGTGCCCGTGGGAACCACCGCACAACAGCCATCGGTTGCTACCGCAGGAATGATACGTTTTAATACCACAACCGATAAGTTTGAAGCTTATAACGGTACCACCTGGGTAGCCCTTAATTAAATAGTATACACTATGAAAAAGCTTGGTTGGTTTTTGTGCATATTTCTCTTATCGCATCTAACTACACAGGCACAAATACCTGGCTGTACAGATCCACAGGCAAATAACTTTAACGCAACAGCCACTTATCATGACGGTTCTTGTATATATCCCCCAGATAATTTACCACTAACTACAGTTGCGACATTACCAGTACAATTAGAAGAAATAAGCGGATTGATTTATTATAACGGGAACTTATACGGTCACCCAGATAGTGGCGGTGGCACCTTTTTATATGAAATAAACCCTGCAAACGGTCTCATCACAAAAACAATTTTTCTAGATGGAACAACAAATGTAGATTGGGAAGATATTACCCAAGACGCAACTCACATCTATGTGTGTGACACGGGCAACAACTTGCGAGGCAATCGCACCGATTTAAAAATTTATAAATTCCCAAAGACCGCAATAACCGCAGGAACATCTATTACCATTCCAGCAAGTGTAATAGAAACTATATTTTATAGCTATGAAGATCAAACCGATTTTAATCCACGACCAGCAAATAGTACCAGCTATGATTGTGAAGCAGTTGCATATAATCGGGGTAAATTACATCTTATTACAAAAAACTGGTTGGGCAGTAATGCAGCACATTATGTGTTACCCACAACGGCAGGAACTCATCTTGCCCAGCGGTTTGATGAAATAAATACAGGAAACGTAAAGATAACAGGAGCCGACTTTGGCGCTTTTGACGAACTTATTTTAATTGGTTATGAGAATATAGGTATTGCTATTTGTGCGCTATTCTTAAATTATGGATTTGACGGCAGTTATTTTTACTTTAACACAGGGTCTAAAAGAAGGTTGGACATAGGGACCGCCTTTTCTATAGGACAGGTAGAGGCTATTTGTTTTGAAAATGCATTAAGAGGATTTATTGCAAACGAAAGATTCAATCCCATTTCATTCATTAATGTCCTCCCACGGCTGCGCACTTTTGACATCACTGCATTTATAAGAGAATATTACCAGCACAATCAATTAACACTAACAGATATTACGCCCGAGGTAGGGATGATCAGATTTAACACAGACACCCAAAAAACAGAAGGATACGATGGAACGCATTGGGTTCTTTTTGAAAATTAAACCCATTCTAGAACTATATAAATAGCTTTATAAAAATTCAGTTTTTAAAAAGCATCAACTTTTCATAATTATACAATATAACAGTTGCTTTCTAAAATTAAATAATGTAACAAATTGATATAAAGATCTTTTCGGGTAAATTTGCGATAGGTAAATTTATTTTGTTTGATTCATGCTTGTTTTAATCTCGCTTTCGCGAAAGCGGAATATTAAATTTTATGATGCCTCATCACCTAAACGTGACAATCGAGCTTGTTAATGCAATTATTGCACTATTAAATTGTAATATTTATTTAAATCTATGAATTTTTAAAAGTGTAATTAATCATCAAGGTAATGTTTTGAGGATCTCGCTTTTGCGAAAGCGAAATTTAAGCAATCATTACAATATGATCTAACATGATAGAATTGAAGAAAATAAAAGCATTTTGAGAATCCAGATAGCTGCATAAAATTAAAAAGACGTTCACGTTAAAAATGATTTTTCACAAAAGAAGTGTGATTATGGTAAAAGTTAAAAACCTATTTTTGTGTAAAGTTTATAGGAGTATTGTCTAAAGCTTTATGACCTCATTCTTATTGGACTGTTTCAAAAAACCTTAAAATGCAATTATACCCTTTAAAATTTATTCCTATTTCTAAACATAAAATTTGGGGCGGTGACAAGCTTAAAACAGAATTGAACAAGAACTTTACTGAAAATAATATAGGTGAATCTTGGGAAATATCAGATGTAGATGGCGATCCTTCTATCGTTTCGGCAGGAGCATTACAAGGAAAAACCTTACGCGAGTTGTCTGAGCAGTTTACAAGTAAATTACTGGGCAACAAGGTTTACGAGCAATTTGGTGTGCAATTTCCCTTATTGATAAAATTTATAGATGCAAAAACACCACTTTCTATACAGGTGCATCCACATGACGAGATTGCAAAAACACGACACAATTCTTTTGGTAAAAACGAAATGTGGTACATACTAGATGCCGACAATAATGCTGAAATTATAGTGGGTTTCAATAAAAGCCTTAACAAAGAGCAATACACCGAATACCTAGAAAACAATCAAGTTCTAGACGTTCTTAATTGTACCGCAACAATCGCTGGCGATGCATTTTATATTCCTACAGGTAGGGTGCACGCCATAGGAGCAGGTGTTCTACTGGCCGAAATACAGCAAACTAGCGATATCACTTACCGCATTTATGACTACAACAGGGTCGATCAAACAACAGGTAAAGAACGAGAATTGCATACCGACCTTGCCCTAGACGTGCTGGATTTTAAATTACACGACTCTTACAAAACTGATTATGCACTCGTGGAAAACACGCCTAACGAACTGATCAACTCGCCGTATTTTAAAACGGCTATTTTAAAATTAACAGATTCGCTTACAAGAGATTATATCGTTAATGACTCCTTTACGATCATTATTTGTGTAGATGGTGGACTAACTATTCAAGCAAATGGATCTTTTTATAGTCTTGTAAAAGGGGAAACAATGTTAATTCCCGCCTGTATCACTGTGATACAATTAACACCGCAACCTATGGGTGCAAAAATTATAGAAGTAAATGTTTAAGACTATTTAAAAATCTTTATAGTACGATTAACTGTTAAAAACTACATTAGGTTTTAATATTATGCAGGCTTTTAAAGTTACATTTCAGTTTACACCTCGTTTTTAAAAAGTTAACCTACTTAAACAAACATTCGGCTTTTATTTTTACTTTAAATTGGTTTTGAGTTAGTTAGCTTAAGTCTATATGCAACCTTCAAAAACTGAAAAGGTCAATTTTGTTTGTCGACACGATTATGTAATAATATCTAATATCAATTAAATCATATTAATTAAACCTTTTTACACATATAGAGAACACTTTAAAAAAGCAATGTTGTCTAATTAAGTTTTATACTCTTTTTAGCTTTAAAAGCTGTGACGACTTTTAACGGTCAACTTTACTTTACACTTTGCTTTTAAAACTTAATCTAAAAATGAAACATTATCTTTTTTAATTTACAACTGGATTTCAGATAGTTAAAATTAAACCTAGTTCTCGAGTTCACAAAGCATAGTGTTCTATTTTCTATCCTGTGTATAGGTGGTAAAAATTGCGTATACATCTTTAACAACAATAATTTTAGCAAACCATAATCCTAACGTATTTTTGTTTATTAAAATTTAATCTAAATAAAATTAAGGTTGTACACAACTATAGCAAATTTAAAACGAGGGGAAACAGCTACCATCAAAGAGTTTGATGAAATAGATGTACCCTTAAAATTGTTAGAAATGGGCTGTTTACCTGGTAATCAAGTCACCATGATGCAATCGGCGCCTTTTAAAGACCCTATATATTTAAATATTAATGGAACGCATCTCGCCATAAGAAGAGAAACTGCGGTTAAAATAAGAGTAGAACTTCATGGCTAGATCAATCAATGTATCTCTTATAGGAAATCCTAATACCGGTAAAACCTCTATTTTTAATAGGCTTACAGGATTAAATCAACAAGTAGGGAACTATCCAGGTATTACTGTAGAAAAAAAAGAAGGCATTTGTAAACTAGACCGGGGATTAAAAGCCCATATTCTGGACCTTCCTGGCACGTATAGTCTTAACACCACCTCGCTAGACGAAAGCATTGTAGTAGAAACCCTTCTTAATAGAAATTCAAAAGATTTTCCAGATGTTGCTGTGGTGGTATCTGATATTGAAAACCTGAAACGCAATTTGCTGGTCTTTACACAAATTAAAGACCTTGAAATCCCTACCATACTTGTCATCAACATGGCGGATCGCATGAATTATAAGGGAATTACACTAGACATTGCTGTTATGGAAAAAGAGCTTAATACCAGAGTTGTATTAGTAAGCGCTCGTAAAAATGAGGGAATTCTAGAGCTTAAAAATGCGATAGCAAATTATAAACAACTCACCTCACAACCATGTCTTAATGCATCAGTTATAGATATAGATTATTTTGATAATTTAAAAAAAACCTATCCCAAACAACTGGTTTACAAATTATGGTTGGTAATTACCCAAGATGTAAATTTTGGCAAACTAGATCGCAACCGAGATATAGAAAACTTAAAAAAGCACAAATTTGATGTAAAGTCAGAAGCCGAATTAAAAAGAATGCAACACAAGGAAACAGTGGTGCGTTATCAATTTATAAATGGGCTACTCAAAAAAGTACTTACTATAGATACTGAAAATGCAAAAGATATCAGGTCCAGACTCGACCGTGTGCTACTGCACAAAGTATGGGGTTATTTGATATTTTTTGTCGTTTTGCTTTTTATTTTTCAGGTTATTTATGACTGGAGCACTTATCCTATGGACTGGATAGACAGTGCTTTTGCAAGTATGAGCACTTGGACAGGCGACACATTACCATCTGGACCACTTACAGATCTACTTGCCGAGGGTATTATTCCTGGGTTGGGTGGGATCGTTATATTTATACCTCAAATAGCTTTTTTATTCTTGTTTATATCCATTCTAGAAGAAAGTGGGTATATGAGCCGCGTGGTCTTTCTTATGGACCATATCATGAAACGATTTGGTTTAAGTGGTAAAAGCGTCGTGCCATTAGTATCTGGTACCGCATGTGCCATACCTGCAGTTATGGCAACCAGAAATATAGAAGACTGGAAAGAACGTTTGATCACCATACTAGTAGTGCCTTTTACCACTTGTTCAGCAAGACTGCCAGTGTATTTAATTATTATTTCTTTGGTAATCCCTGATCAGCGTGTTATGGGTGGGGCTTTTAATATGCAGGGGCTTACATTAATGTTATTGTATTTATTAGGTTTTGTGGCAGCTATTTTTTCGGCATGGGCACTTAATAAAATCTTGCCTATTAATCGCAAATCCTTTTTTGTAATGGAAATGCCCTCTTATAAATTGCCTTTATTTAAAAATGTAGTAATTACCGTAATTGAAAAAACAAAAAGTTTTGTGGTGGGCGCAGGAAAGATCATCATGGCTATTTCTATTATTTTATGGATTCTTGCCAGCTATGGTGTGGGAGATCAATTTAATGAAGCACAGTCTATTGTTACCGAAAAATATGCCAGCCAAAACCTTACTCAAGAAGAATTAGATCAAAAAATTGCCTCTCACCAGTTAGAATACAGTTTTATAGGCTACATAGGTAAAGGAATAGAACCCGCAGTAAGACCACTAGGTTATGATTGGAAAATAGGTATTGCCATAGTGAGTTCGTTTGCTGCAAGAGAGGTTTTTGTAGGCACACTAGCCACCATATATAGTGTAGAAAGCGATGGCGAAGATGAACAAACCATAAAAAAACGCATGGCGGCAGAGACCAACCCGATTTTAGGTGGCCCTTTATTCAATTTTGCTAGCGGTATTTCTTTACTTTTATTTTATGCTTTTGCGATGCAGTGCATGAGTACACTAGCTATTGTAAAACGTGAAACCAATAGCTGGAAATGGCCTGCTGTACAGTTTTTCTTTATGACCGCAATTGCCTATTTTGCTGCATTGGGTGCTTTTCAATTATTAAAATAATGTATATCATACAATCCATAATAGTTTTTCTTTTGGCCATTGCTGCGCTGCTTTGGCTATTCAGAACATTCCTATTTCCCAAAAAAACTAATTCTTCAAACTGTGGTGATGGTGATTGTGGTTGTCACTAATTACTATCCTTTTACTGAATAGTTATTTGTATCCCGCTTTCGCCAAAGCGGAATAACAACCATCATCTTACCTAATTATTTTTACATCCTTCTAACAATGATTGTGACTTTTACTTATTAGCTTGGGGTTTATGAATAATTTCAATGGTCTCGCTATTTGATAAGGCGAGATAGTTCAATAAAATTGTACGCTTGTACTTAACCTATTTACTTAAAAATTACTCTTTTCAGTTTTTTACTTTTTCTCTCTTTTAGAACTTTGATATGGATCTTAAAAGTATTTTTTCTCACCCTGAAAATGTCAAATAATAATTAAAAGATAGCAACTACTATCGTTTTCGTGATATAATACCAACAATAAAATGAAATCCTTAATTAATTCTGCTTTAGTATTATTACATTAGCAAGGTTTTTAAACTTCAAACATGGTGATTCACAAATTAACAGATTGGGAATTTGAACCAGATCCATATCTATTATTTGCCATACATTCTTACATACAACCATATAGAATGGCATATTTATTAAATAAGTATGCCCATCTAGGTTTTGTAAGAACCGATGTAGACCATGTGGTTTTACAGTCTCAATGTTGTACTGCTTATCCTTTATACAGATATATAGATCTAGAGGAGAATGCGCCTTTTTATTTGATTCCTAATAAACACTGGGGGGTGTCAAATAAACATAAGGTTTCACAAGATTTATTTAGTGATACAGAAGAAAACCAAATTAAAACCGTTTTAATTAAAGAATATAAAACAGTAGATTTTTTTCTTAAAATAGATAAGGATCCTGAATCATTTCCTATTAAAGTGTTTGTAAATCAACTGAGTGTGATACCACAAATAGCAAGTGTTTATCATATAGACACCTATAAAATTAAACAACAAGATTATTTAATATTTGACTAATGCCAACAATAAAAAGAACTAAAATAGTTGCTACCCTAGGGCCTGCAACCGCTACAAAAGAAGTATTACTTGCCATGATGAAGGCAGGTGTAAACGTATTTAGAATCAACTTTTCTCATGCAGATCATGAAGCTGTAAGAGAAAGAGTGCAAATGATACGAGATGTTAATAAAGAACACGGGTTTGCCACAGGTATTCTGGGAGACTTGCAAGGCCCTAAATTGCGTGTAGGAGTCATGAAAGATGAGGTTGTGGTGCACCCAGGAGATATCATTACTATTTCTACAGGAAAACCATTTAAAGGTACCGCAGATCATGTTTATATGAATTATGAACATTTTCCTAGAGATGTAAAACCAGGGGAGCGCATTCTTTTAGACGATGGTAAATTAATGTTTGAAGTGATTACCACCGATGGTGTAAAAGACGTGGTGACTAAAGTAATACAAGGTGGACCACTGCGTTCCAAAAAAGGAGTCAACCTACCACAAACCAATATATCACTACCTGCGCTTACTAAAAAAGATGTAAAAGACGCCATATTTGCTTGCGAGCTGCAAGTGGACTGGATGGCACTATCCTTTGTACGTCACAGCCGTGATTTAATAGAATTACAAGAATTAATCGCAGAACATTCTGAATATAAAATTCCCATCATCGCAAAAATTGAAAAACCAGAAGCTGTAGAAAACATTGATAAAATTGTTTCTTATTGTGATGGTTTAATGGTGGCGCGTGGTGATCTAGGGGTAGAGATCCCCGCACATGAAGTGCCTTTAATTCAAAAAACACTAGTGCTTAAAGCAAAAAAAGCCCGTATCCCAGTAATTATAGCTACCCAAATGATGGAAACTATGATCACAAGCCTTACGCCTACAAGAGCCGAGGTTAATGATGTCGCAAACTCTGTTATGGATGGTGCCGATGCCGTGATGCTTTCTGGAGAAACTTCTGTAGGGCAATACCCAGTGCAAGTAATTGAAAAAATGGCAAGTATTTGTAGGGCAGTAGAAAATAGTGAGTTGATTAAAGTACCACACTCTGCACCACACATAAGAACTAAAAGATACATTACAAAATCTGTGTGTTATCACGCTGCAAAAATGGCCGACGAGATCGACGCCAAGGTGATTACCACCATGACCAATTCTGGTTATACGGCTTTTCAAATAAGTGCCTGGCGACCAGCTGCACACATTCTTACTTTTACTAGTAACGAGCGCATTTTAACCCAACTTAGTTTACTATGGGGTGTACAAGCCTATTTATACGATCGTTTTGTAAGTACAGACGAGACAATAGATGACGTTAATAAATTTGCCATAAAGTATGGATATGTAGAAAAAGGTGATTTTTTAATCAACCTTGCTGCCATGCCAGTAACTGATAAAGGAATGGTAAATACCCTACGTGTTTCTGAGGTAGAATAACGAGATATAGATTTTTTACAAATTACAACAACCTTATCCCAGCGATAGGGTTGTTTTTTTATGTGCATTCTCTAGAAAATAAACCATGTTTTTAAAAGCCTGTATTAAAAATCAAAACCTAACTGTACCGCGACCACTTCTTCTATATCTTCATCTTCATTATCTTCTTGCCCTGTGTTTAAATTACTTAGAGTGATGCCTAAAAGACGTACGCTTTCGCGAAAGCGTTCTTGTTCTAAAAGTGTAATGGCAGTATCTATAATGGTCTTTTTATCTCTTATAAAATAGGGCAGCGTTTTACTGCGGGTTTGCGTTTTAAAGTCTCTATATTTTATCTTTAAAGTAACCGTTTTACCAGCAACATCGGTTGTGGCGATGCGTTTTTCAATCTCTTCAGCAATTTGAATCAGGCGCTCTTTCATAAAGAGTTCGCTAGAAATATTTTCAGAAAAAGTGCGCTCTGCACCCAGGGATTTTCTTATACGATCTGCTTTTACTGGGCTTTTATGAATGCCCCTTACAATCTGATAATAATGGGCGCCGCTTTTACCAAAATGCTCTTTTAAAAAGTCAAGCGGTTTCTTTTTAAGGTCTTTACCTGTAAAAATACCAAACTGATACATCTTATCGGCAGTGACTTTTCCTATACCGTGAAATTTACGTATTTCCAGTTCTTCAAGAAATTCTATTATCTCCTCGGGCAGAATGGTTTTTTGACCGTTGGGTTTGTTGTAATCGCTGGCAATTTTTGCGAGAAATTTATTGACAGATATGCCCGCACTTGCCGTGATACCGCTCACTTCATAAATACGCCGCCTAATGTCATATGCAATTATGGTTGCACTGGGAAACTGATATTTATTTACCGTTACATCTAGATAGGCCTCGTCTAGTGATAAAGGTTCTACTAGATCGGTATATTCAAAAAACAGTTCCCTAATTTGTGCAGATACCTCTCGATATCGGTCAAACCTGCTTTTTACAAAAATAAGATCTGGACACAATCGTTTTGCCGTTACACTAGGCATGGCGCTGCGCACGCCGTATTTGCGAGCTTCATAACTTGCTGCAGCAACAACCCCACGATTATTGCCACCACCCACGGCAATAGGTTTACCACGCAATTCTGGATGGTCATGCTGTTCTACACTGGCATAAAACGCATCCATATCTACATGAATAATCTTGCGGTCATCTAGTTTGTGCATGTGGTAAAATTACTATCTTTCCAGATGATAACATTAATTTTTAACATACTTACTCATGGGTTTTATAGCAATTGTTGCAGGTGCCACAGGTCTTACTGGCGGGTTTTTACTTTCTCAATTGCTAGAAGATGCGCGATTTGATGTGGTGGTTACGCTTTCGCGAAAGCGGATTTCTAACCCACACCCAAAACATATAAATTATATAGTCGATTTATTTGAACCTGCTAGTTATCAGGAATATGTAAACGGAGACCACCTGTTTATATGTACAGGAACAACTGCAGCAAAAACACCAGATAAAGAACAATATTACCGCATTGAACATGATTTACCGCTGGCACTTGCAAATGTTGCAAAGGCAAATGGCATGCAAACGCTTGTTGCAATATCGGCACTAGGGGCAAATCCCGACAGCCGCATTGCCTATAATCGCGGTAAAGGAATGATGGAGCGAGATATAGAAGACTTGGGGTTTGCAGCCTGTTATTTTGTACAACCTGCGTTAATAGGTGGTGATAGAGACGAGCGACGACCACTGGAAAAAGCGTTTAAAATATTTCAAAAAATTATAGACCCATTGCTGGTGGGGTCTTTAAGAAAATACCGCACGATACGACCAGAAATCATAGCGCAGTCCATGATAGCTGTTTCGATAAACGGATATAAAAAGTCTCGTATAGAAAGTGATGAACTGGTGGACATCGCTAGGTCTTAGGTAAAGGTGTGTAAGGTTTATTTTTTTGCTTTGATTCTAGAGATTTGATTATGGAGAATTAGTTATGACTTATGACTTATGAAAATTAGTTAAGAGTTAGGAGTTCAGAGACTCCGAGTTATTTAAAAATCGAGATCTGTTCCCTTTTCGCCGCGGCAAAAGGGTTAGGGATGGGAGAACAGAGTTAGTTTAGATTATGGAACATAGAGTTTGGATTATGGAGAATTAGTTATGTCTTATGACTTCAGACTTATGAAAAATGTTATGACAGCAGAGTTTAAATTCATGATGAAATCTTTAAAGTCTATTAAACAAAGCCGCGCCGCGGCGTGGTTGGGGATGTAACGCAGCAGTTATAAAGAACTGGCAATAATTGAAGTGCCAAATGGTACTTACAAAAATAATTTATGATAGAAATAGAACGCAAATACCTAGTAAACAGCACAGATGTTCTTAAAGGCCTTACAGGCAAACGTATCACGCAAGGATACCTTTCTACAGATCCAGAACGCACAGTTAGGGTGCGTTTAAAAGACATACAAGGTTTTATTACCATTAAAGGAATATCTACACACGATGGTTTTTCTAGATATGAATGGGAAAAAGAAATCCCTCTTAACGAGGCAAAAGAACTGCTACAAATAGCACTGCCTGGTGTGATCGATAAAACAAGATATGAAGTGGTGGTAGATCTACATACCTGGGAAATAGATATTTTTCACGGTGCAAATAAAGGTCTGGTCCTAGCCGAAATAGAATTACAATCACAAACAGAGCAATTTTCAACACCAAAATGGATAGGTGCAGAAGTAACTGGCGATCACCGTTATTATAATGCTTATTTAAGTGGTCAGCCTTTTTGTGAGTGGTAACATATAGGTCTAGAGTTTTAATCCTAGACCTATACGCAGTACGTTTCTGTTTCTGTTTTCAATTCCTAAAAAGTTACCATTTATTTGATTTGTCAATCCAAATCCATAACGGGCCTCGATAAAAAAGTCTTTTGGCAAATCGTATGGAACGCCTACCTCTAGTCCTAATCCAAAACCCTTAGAAACCACATCACTTTCATTAATGATTACTTGGGTTTTTGGCTCACCAAATACAGCTAGGTTTTTGTCAACTTTTCTTTTAAAAAGTATGGGTGTTTTTAAAAATAAAAACCCATTGGTATAAGAAAAGTAAGCTCGTTTTGTATGCTGCACTTGCTGCTTATCTTGGTTTGTACAAGCCAGCCTCCATAAAGTTCTGTTTCTACATAACCTGTATCAGCCCCTGTTTGATTAACCATGGTAGTGTCCATAATTGTTCACGCTAGGTAGAAAATGGCTAGAAAAGTGGTAAAATGCCTAAGCAAACAATGGTGTAGTTCATTTTTATAAGGTTTATTGAGTTGTGGGGTGCCTCAAAACTAAATGAAAACCCCACAGGATGTCCACTCTTAGGTTAAATGACAACCTTATTTAGCAAAAACTAAAACCAATGTTAATTATTATGCACTTTAATGATACTACTCAAATAATACATAAATACGCACATCATTCCCATCTTCATCAACTGCGGTAATCAGTCGTTTTCCTTTTTTGCCTGTTATGGCTAGTTGGTGAAAATTTTTGGTGGTTCCTAGGTAGTCGTTATCCATATACCAAAAAACTTGTACGTTATTTTTTTTATGCGCTAGTTCAAAAATGGCGGCATTGGCATCGCCCGCAACGTTTTTAGTCATGGTGATGGTGGTATTGTGCTGGGGTTGTATAAATCGCAAGACCTCATTTGTTGTCACAGCACAATCGTCTCTATAATTGGGTAATGCGACATAACTAGGGTTGGACCGTGCATAATAATAAGACATGACTGGTGGCAGGGTAAACCACGAGGTGGTAACAATTTGCGAGGCCGGTTCACAATCGGCATTGACTTGATAGGTTCTTGTTGGGTCTAGATGTACCGTTTTGTGATAGGGGCAGGAATTAAATTTCTCTCCAGCAGCGGGTATCCACTGTTTTACTGTTTCACAGGCAGGTGTTGCCAGGTATCCAGACTGCTTGCAGGTCATTACCTCTATCATATCGTCATAAGGTGGCGCAAACCATTGCTGTGCGGGCAGTCTATTAAATAAATCAAAAAGTACAGGTGCAGCGCTGTCGATTCCTGTCATTTGTGCACGGCCCTCACCATCGGCATTTCCGGTCCATACTCCTATAATATACTTGGGGGTTATTCCTATTGCCCAGGCATCGCGGTTGCCATAGCTGGTTCCTGTTTTCCAAGCGATGTCACGATCTGGATTAAAAAAACGCCATACTTCTTCTCCCTGTGGGCGGTTTACTTTTTTCATCGCTTCAAAGGTGTGGTATATGCTTGCCGCGCCATAAATTGATGGTTCTAATGACCATGTGGCCTTGTTTTTATAAGTGTTGGTGTTTTTATGTTCTTTGTAGTTGGTGGTATGTTCCGCTTTCGCGAAAGCGGAATCGTCCATCAAATAATGCAATCTATTGATCACCTGTGTGTCGTACTGGCTGCTGTTATTTGTGTACTGTTGCAGTGTATTTGCCATGGCTAGATAGGCGCGGCTCATGTCCCACAGGCTGCTCTCGCCACCACCTATAATCAGGCTGAGCCCATAAGTACCCGCACCGCGATTGATATCTGATAATTGTAACAGCTGCAATTTATTGTAAAATCTAGGGACCGTATGCTCGCGCAACATGCGCACGGCGGGTACATTTAAAGATCTAGATAGGGCTTGTGATGCAGGAATAGCGCCATAGTAACGTTTGTCAAAATTCTCGGTAGAAAAGCCGTCTAGCGTTGTGGGCACATCTTTAACCATGCTGTGGGGCAGCAGCTCGCCATTATCCAGCATGGCAGCATATAAAAAGGGTTTTAAAATACTGCCAGTAGATCTAGGGGCGGTAATGATGTCCACATCTTTATGGTTTTCTACCGTGGTAGGTGCGTTACCTACATAGGCGGCAAGGCTTTGGTTTTCTACATCTAGCACCAGCATTGCCAGGTTGTTTACCCCATTTTGTTTTAACATGTCGTGGTGGTTGCTTACCAGTCTATTTACCGTTTCTTGCAGTTTGTAATCTATAGTGGTGTGCAGTTTTTTTGATGGATGTTCTTTGCGAGCACGTTGTAATAAATGTGGTGCTAGTTGTGGCACTCTAAAATCTTGTAGCGGCACATCTTCTGCAACGGCCAGATCGTGATCCATTGCGGTAATGATATGTTGCTCTTTTAATTTATGTAGCAGGCGGTCGCGTTTTTCTTTAAGTGCTACCTGTCTTTTACCAGGGTAAATAAGTCCAGGGGCGTTGGGCAGCACGGCGAGTGTGGCACTCTCGGCCCAGCTTAACTCGTGGGGTTTCCTGCCATAATAGCGCCATGCTGCCATGTCTAGTCCCTCCACATTACCGCCATAGGGCGCATGTGATGCGTACAGATTTAGGATTTCTTTTTTAGACGATCGTATTTCTAGCCTGGTTGCCCATATCAATTCTACTAGCTTTTCAGCATAACCACGGTTTTTGTGTCGTGCCAGCCTGATGACCTGCTGGGTTAAGGTACTGCCGCCACGTACTACTTTACCAGCCTTTATATTACTAGCTAGCGCCTTGATAATAGAAACCGGATTAAAACCTGGGTGGTCATAAAAATGCGCATCTTCATATTGTAATAAGCACTGCTCGTATTTATAAGGTATGCTGTCCACCGCAGGAAACCGCCACTGTTCATCGCTAGCAATATGTGCATCTAGCAGCCTGCCGTCTTTACTTTCAATCACGGTAGAATATGGAACATTAAACAATCGATCTGGCAAACACACTGCATACCATACCAGTAGCACTGCTGTGACAGTTAGTTTAATTTTATGATTGTAAAGGAACTTTTTCACAGTGTTAAAAGAAGTACTTTTTTTACAAAAATAGGTGATGCACGGGGTTTATTGTTTTTTATCGGTACTGTTGTGGCGGGTGTTTTTTTATGTCGATGGTGTCGTATTATAACGTGTCGCGTTTAGTGATTTAGCCATCTGCTTGGTTCTCCGATGTTTCTTATTTAGTTTAAATGTGATCGTTGGCAAGACATACGCCGCCTGCAATTTTGGGAGCAGCGTTGGCTGGTGCCAATTGCAAATGTGTATGGCTTATGTGGGGGCTTTTTCTACAATGTTTATTTACTCACTTATTTTTATTTTAAATAAATGTGTTCGTGAATCGCCAAGTATATTTTATCTAATTTGTTGAATCCTCTACTATGGCGATTTCTTCTTCTGTTAATCCGTACAATTTATAAACCATTTGGTCTATCTCTTTGTCGGTTTTATTTATTTGTGTTTTTAAATCTGCTGCTTTTTGTTTTTGCTCGTTAAAATATTGCATCCATTGGGCTTGTTCTTGTAATGCAAGGGGTTGAAACCCCTTGTCGGTTTCTTTGGCTACTGTTTTACGTGCTTTTTCTAATTCTTTTAGAAACTCGCCAAAGTCTAAATCGTGCCAGGTTTTTAGTTTTTTGGATAGGTTAAGTGCAATGGAGCTTGCTCCATTGTCTTTATAAACGCTAAATTTAGATTGTAGTAAGGCTATAAATGAACTTTCTATGTTTTGTAAAGCTTTGTTTAGGGTTAGCATTTGATCTGCCTTTTCTATAAAGGGTTGTTGGTTTTCTTTTGTTTTATCAACTATTGGTATTTTCTTAACATCATTAACTAATATCTTTGGAAAAAGACCTTTTTTAGCTTTAGGTGATGTTTTATTGTGATACCATCCTAAAAGTTTAGAATTCAATAATGTTAAAACATATTTTAGTTCTAAATTATTTTTTTCATTAATAACATTGATGAGTGAAGGTGTATTATAATACTCGCAATCTGTATATCCACAATAAAGTTTATCTCCTGTTATTTCCCGTATTAATATTCTTTCAGAAGTGAAAAATTTTACATCTCTTGGTGCTGCGAGCCAATCACCGTAACTAATCCACAATTCATTGTTCCAATTTATTGAGTATGGTAAAACATCCGCTCCTTTTAATTCCTTTTTAAAAGTCTTGTCTTTTTTATAATTAGAATGCCAAATTCTATTTTTTATTGTGAACTCATCATGTCCTCTATATTTATCATAAGGTATTAGTCCTTGAGATATGGTGTGAAAATTAGATAATACAGGATGAGTTCTTAAATTATTTATTATAATCTTTTCAGATTTAGTTTGATTGAATAAAGAAAATACATTTTCAACTTCTTCTAAAATTTCATTCTTCGTATAATTTTCTAAATGTATAAATCTTTTATTTTTTACTTTGGAAAAGTTAGTATTATCATTTGCACTCAATTTGTTTGTAAAAGTTAAAATAATTGTTCTGACAGACGCATCTGAGAAAGTAATATCTTCTGAAAGATCAATTATTTCATTCGTTTCAACGCTGGAAAATAATTTTTCACGATATTTTTTTCCATATAAAGTTGATAGAAAAGTATTTGGGAAAATATAAGATAAAATGCCGTTTTTACTTAATATCCTTTTGTAAAGTGAAATGAAATAAATATATATTTCAAAATCTGGTACTAGAGAATCGAAATCAGATAGATAAACTTTTTCATTTTTATTAAAACTTACACCATAAGGCGGATTCCCAATCACCACATCAAAACCACCAGCATATTCTGGTTTAAAAACCTGGTCATAGCTTTGGTATAGGTAGGTTTGTATATCTTTTTGTAGTTTTTTATTTGAGGGCAAGGGAGCAAGAGAAGACAAAGGAGCATGAGAAGACAAAGGAGCATGAGAAGGCAAGGGAGCATGCTCCCTTGTTGTAGCATCTGTAGGTGGTAATGCAGTTTTCTTCTTCAATGGAGCTTGCTGTGTGTTCTCTGAAGGCAAGGGAGCATGTGGCAAGGGAGCATCAGGCAAGGGAGCATCAGGCAAGGGAGCATGAGAAGACAAGGGAGCATCAGACAAGGAAGCATCAGGCAAGGGAGCATGCTCCCTTGTTAGTAGTGGTGGTAGATTGTGCTTTTCTCTATTGTTTTCTATATAGGCAATGGTATTCTTTAGATGTGTGTCATCTTTTATTTCCTTGCAGCCATATTTTTGTGTCCATAAAGAGTTTTGTTTTTTGCCTCTAGGCAGGGGAGCATCAGGCAAGGAAGCATCAGGAAAGGGAGCATGCTCCCTTGTTATGCCTCTGGATATATTTACAGTTCTTGCTGTTTTGCTTTTTATATGTTGCATTATTTTAGGCACTTCATTTTCTTCACATACAAGAAGTAAATGCAAATGGTCTCCACAGATATTGTAAGCCATAATGTTTAGCTTTTTCTCTGCGGCTATATCAATTAGGCAATTGGTAATTAATATTTCTTCTTCTGGCGTTAGCTTTGTATAATTAGGCAATGGATTAGTACCGCCATCGCGGTGTTGTCTAACCTTATAATCAATCATTCGTTGCGAGGTTCTGCTATCGTGCAGCGCAGTGGTTATATGGTATGCGTGTTTGTCTTTTTCTTTAAACACATTGGTAAACTCTTTTTGCCAATTAAATGCCTTATCGCCTGCAACGGTTGGGTCGTCAATTAAACTGTTACCACATTTAATATTGCTGTTTAATGACGTTAGTTTTCTGCCTTTTTGGGCTGTGCGTAACCAGAGTGAAAGTTTAGCAATTTCTACACTTTCTTCATTGATATCTACACCAAACAAATTGTTTTCTAAAATGGCATTTTCTACTTCACTCAATATCATTGCATCTCCAAAAAGTTTGGCTTGCAACTCGTCAATGTATTGATGTTCGGCAATTAAAAATTCTAGGGCTTGATTTAAGAAAGCACCACTACCACAAGCTGGATCGCAAATGGTAATTTGCAGTAACCAATTTCTGTAATCTTCTAACTTTTGAGTTAGCTTTTTTATAGTTTCTGTTTTTCTTCCTTTACGTTCTTTATCATATTCGACTTCTTGTATGTCAAGTTCGCTTTTCTTTTCCTCGCATAGTTTACCAACTGTATTATCTACAATGTATTTGGTAATGTATTTTGGGGTGTAAAAAACACCATCTTTTTTACGTTTGGTTTGTTTATTTTCCAATGGGTTTAAACCCATTGTTAGTTCTGCTTGTATTTCGTCAATATCGTTTAACGAATGTTCAAAAATATGCCCGAGAATGTTTACGCTTACTTCACTTTCAAAATCATAGTTACTTAAAATAACGGTGTGTTTGTGAAGTAACTCGTCATTTATTTTGATATTGTCTAAAATATCGTCTGGTGCAAAAAGTCCACCATTGTAGGCAAAAATGTCGTGTTGTTGACCTTTGTGTCCTGTGTTCATATAACCGAAATACTTTTTAAAACGGTCGTACAAAGGAAAATACTCATCATATTTATCTCGTAAATCAGCCCATTGGTTTACGATGGAACGAATAGAGTTGGGCGGTAGTAATAATCTATCTTCGGCAAAAAAGATAAATAGAAAACGGTCGAGTAATTTTTGCGTTTTCTTAAATAAGGTCAGTTTATCGTATTCGGGATTTTCTTTTTGAATGGCATCAAAAATCTCGTTTCTAAAAGAAGCGTAATCTTTGTAAAGTTTTTTAGTGATGTTTTCCTCTTGCGTTAAAGACTCATCTTTAATCTTTTTAGGAATGTCTTTTAAAAGATATGTTGATGAAAGGCAAAGCCAAAGTATTTCAAAACGTTCTTTTGTAAGTTGAAATAAATTAAATTCTTCAAAATCTACTGCGTTGTCTATGTAAAAACGCAATTTTTCAAAGTTGGAAGTAATGACATAATTACAACCAGGTTGGTTGTTTTTATATCCAAATGCCTGGGTTTCTACTTTGCTTAAATCGGTTGTGTTTGTTCCTTTTAGCTCAATTACGGCAAGTGCTTTTTCGCCTTTTAGAATTGCTCCATCTGTTTTTTTTGAGCCTTTTATGTTTTTTAATTCTGTTGTCAGGTTAAAGTCAGGCGTTGGGTTTTTGGTGTAGCCCAAAACATTTACAAAAAGGTCAATTAGAAATTCGCCTTGATATTGTTCCTCTTTAGAGTTTCTTATGTTTTCTTGAATAGTCGGATTATGGAAATGGCTTGTAAATCGCTCGTATGCTTGCGTAACTTTTTCGGACTCCAATCCTTTTAGGTATTTGTTTAGAACAGAGTTCTGAAATAAGCTCATATACTTTATGTTTTCCTCAAATTTAATATTATTTGCACCGTTGGCAAGAAACAGCTCTTTTATTTTTTTCAGCGTTGACATTTTGCATTGGGGGAAAATAAATGTGCTGTTTGTGCGATGGCTTTTTTAGTTAAAATGTTCATTTATTGTACAATTGCTTCATTACACACTATGGTATATGATAATAAAACAGGCATACACGCTATGGGTATGTTTAACGATTTTTATAAACTCCAAAAACAAAGTCTGACTTAATTTCTAAATATTTATCTTCCAAAAGAAACAACTCGTTCAAAACTTCCTCTACTTGGGGCGTGGGGTTTGTAAAATGTTAAGAGATATCTTTAAGAACACTCATAAAAATATTGAGATAAATTAAAGCAATGTAACTTTTTTAGGTTCCGCTTTCGCGAAAGCGAAATACAAAAAATCATCTCTTTTATAATTCACATTTTTTTACATTTGCAGCTATGGCAAATAACAACGACGATCAATTTAAGAAAGTACTCTCGCATGCAAAAGAGTACGGATATGTGTTTCAATCTAGTGAAATCTACGACGGTTTAAGCGCTGTTTATGATTATGGACAGAATGGTGTAGAGTTAAAGAAAAACATACGAGAATACTGGTGGCAAGCGATGACGCAGTTAAATCAAGATATTGTAGGAATAGATGCTGCTATTTTTATGCATCCTACCACCTGGAAAGCTTCTGGTCATGTAGACGCGTTTAACGATCCATTGATTGATAATAAAGATTCTAAAAAACGCTATCGTGCCGATGTGCTGGTAGAGGATTATTGCGAGAAACACCTGCAAAAAGCACAAAAAGAAATAGAAAAAGCGGCCAAACGTTTTGGTGAAGACTTTGATGCCCAATTGTATGCAGAGACCAATCCGCGTGTGATGGGTTACATGAAAAAAGCTACCGAGCCTACCGCAAGACTGGCTCAATTGCTAGAAAATGAAGACCTAGCAGGTGTAAAAGCACTGATAGAAGAACTAGAAATAGCCGATCCTGATACAGGTTCTAAAAACTGGACCGATGTACGACAGTTCAACCTGATGTTTGGCACTAAAATAGGTGCCAGTGCAGATACGGCGACAGAATTGTTTTTAAGGCCAGAAACGGCACAAGGTATTTTTGTCAACTTTTTAAATGTACAAAAATCTGGACGTATGAAGATTCCTTTTGGGATTGCACAGACTGGTAAAGCCTTTAGAAACGAGATCGTTGCTAGACAATTTATTTTTAGGCAGCGAGAGTTTGAACAAATGGAAATGCAATATTTTGTAAAGCCAGGAACAGAACTAGAATGGTTTGAAATCTGGAAAGAAAAGCGCATGGCATGGCACAGGTCGCTGGGACTGGGTGAAGAAAATTACCGTTTTCACGATCATGAAAAACTAGCCCATTATGCAAATGCTGCAACCGATATTGAATTTGATTTTCCTTTTGGGTTTAAAGAATTAGAGGGAATCCACTCTCGTACCGATTTTGACCTGAAAGCCCATGAAGAGCACAGTGGTAAAAAGCTTCAATTTTTTGATCATGAAGAGAATAAAAGCTATGTTCCTTATGTATTAGAAACCTCTATAGGGCTAGACAGGATGTTTCTGGCAGTATATGCTAGCTCGTTACAAGATGAGGTCCTTGAAGATGGTAGCGAGCGCACGGTGTTAAAATTACCTGCGGTTCTTGCACCTATTAAAGCGGCTATTTTACCATTATTAAAAAAAGATGGTTTGCCAGAAATCGCAAACGAGATCATAGACGAGTTAAAATGGTCTTTAAAAGTGCAGTATGATGAAAAAGATGCCATAGGTAGAAGGTACAGAAGACAGGATGCTAATGGTACCCCATATTGTGTAACGGTAGATCACGACACTAAAGAAGATCATGCAGTAACTGTAAGAGAGCGAGACAGCATGACACAAGAACGTGTGCCTATAAAAGACCTGCGCAACTATCTAGAATCTCGTGTAAGTATGCGTGTGTGGTTAAGGAGAATTTAATCCTAATAACTTCTCGGTAAAAACACATTAAATTGATACATGCCATATTATACATGCAGTGATGGAAAAATGATATCAAGATGCAATGTTTGAAAAAAGAGAAAAGTTATTTCACCTAACTTAGCCCGATGAATACAGTAGACATTATAATAGGTATCGTTTTATTAATAGGTCTTTATAAAGGTTACCTTAACGGTTTTTTTATAGAACTGGCCTCTTTAATTGCTTTAATTGCTGCTATATATGGTGCTATTTATTTCTCTCACTATGCCGGTAAATGGTTGCGAGAACAGTTTAATTGGGACGATATCTACATTACTTTAGGTAGTTTTATAATCACCTTTTTAATCATCATCATAACCATTACCTATGTAGGAAAGCTGCTTACTAAAGTCATCAATACCATACAACTTAGTTTTATCAATAAACTTGCTGGTGCTGCTTTTGGACTTGTTAAGATGGGTTTTTTGGTGAGTGTGGCATTTATGTTTATCAATACTGCCGGTGGTGAGTTTGTTTTTGTAAAAAAAGAATTGCTGGATAAAAGCATTATTTACCAGTATTTAGAACCTATTGCTCCTGTTTTTCTTCCCAAAATCATAGAAGAAGCAGGTCGTATAGATAGAGAATTGCGGCGCAATGATATTGATGATCTTGAAAACCGACAAAACACAGGGCAGCCCAGCGATACTACAGGCTGGCTATTTATATAATCCACAAAAATATTAAACACATAAAGTTTACTTAAAATTGAAAGTTTACATAATAATAGTAGACATAGTTTTTAAGTTTATGATGTTTAAGTATTATTAAGTTTGTTATAGGTATCGATTTTAAAAGCATATACAAGCAGTTAATATTGACTTATTGTTTTTTTGATTCCGTCATCGCAACATGAGTATAGATGCTTATTCTAAAAATAGTGAGTCGTTTTATGCTTTTATGATCTATAGTATGATTGAATTTTAAGGAGTAAAATTATCGATTATATCGATAAAAATTTTTGGTTGGTTGGAAACCGTCTGTGGAGCATATTAGCTTACAGGCGGTTTTTTATGTTCCATTTACAGGTTGATAGTAAGCTTCTTTATTTTCTAAACTGCTTAACAAACCATCAGGTGGTACATATAATTATTTACCAGAAAGATATTTTTTGGGAGTAGTACCATACTTTTTTTTAAAAGCGCTTATAAAATGACTACCAGTACTGTACCCCACTTTAAGACCTACCTCGTTTACATTATGTTGACCGCTATCTAGCAGTTGTCGGGCATAATCCATTTTATGGTGCAGCGCAAATCCATAAACTGTGTCGCCATAAACCTCTTTAAAACCCTCTTTAAGTTTTTTAAGCGATAGCCCTATTTCTCTAGATAAATCATTGAGCGTGGGCAAGTCTGTAAGACGATCTAAGATAATTTCTTTGGCGTGTTTTATTTTACGCATGTTTTCTTCATCGGCAAGAAATGGGCATGCGTCTACATTTGCATCTTCTTCTTTATTAAAATAAAGTGATAACAATTCATAAGATTTGCCTTTAAAATAAAGCTGTTTGATGGTATCGTTAAGGTTATAATTAATCAACTGGTGCAATGCCACTGCCATAGAAGGTGAAATTTTTCCATCTACATAGTATTTTTTATCTTTATTTTCGGCACTTAAAAAGCTTACATGTTGTGCATCAGGAGAAAATAAAGAGTGAAATTTTTTAATAGAAATCAATACAGCGACCAGCCACGTGTGGGGTGATACACTTAAATTTATAGGTAAATCTCGTGATGGATTATACAGTAAATAAGAGTTTTGCTCTTTTAATTCGAGTTTGTAACTACCCTCGTTAAAAGCCAGTTGTACAGACCCTTTAAGGCAATAATGAAATTGTAAAAAACTTCTATCTACATGATGTGAAAAAGAGCCTTCTTGCACATCATCATTTTTTAGTCTTATAATATGAAAGCCGTCTTCGATTACAGTAATTTCGGCAGCACCTTTTGCGATATTTTTCATAAAACACATTATTTAAAACGACTCTAAATAGATGATATCTCGCTTTCGCGAAAGCGAGATAACCGCTATTAACACAACTATACAAGATATATTATTACAAATATAACTCTTTGCGACGAAAAAGGAACCTTAAGCGTTATTTTTAATCCAAAACCACACTTAATTTTGTGAGTGATATTTTAGTATTCTTTTATGGCCGCAGCTGCAGCAACAACTCACACATTTTATGCAATAGGACTGAGCTACCGTAAGGCAGATGCCGAAATGCGTGGTGCATTTTCTTTAAGTCCAGAGGCTATTGAAAACCTGCTAATAAGTGCAAAAAACACAGATATACCATCACTTGCAGTTATTTCTACTTGTAATCGTACTGAATTATATGGTTTTGCAAAACATCCATATCAATTAATCAAATTATTGTGCGAGCATTCTCATGGGACTGTAGAAGAGTTTGAAAAAATTGCTTACGTTTATAAAAAGGAAAAGGCTGTAGAGCATCTATTTAACGTAGGTACAGGACTAGATAGCCAGATATTAGGAGATTTTGAAATTATCGGTCAGCTAAAACTCGCCTTTAAAAAATCAAAAGAAAGACAATTGATCAATGCCTATATGGAACGCCTTATGAACGCGGTAATACAGGCAAGTAAGCGCATTAAAACCGAGACAGATTTAAGTAGCGGTGCTACATCTGTAAGTTTTGCAAGCGTTCAATATATATTAGAAAATTTTGGAAAAAATTCTACCCAGCGCATCACTCTATTTGGCGCAGGTAAAATAGGTCGCAATACCTGCGAGAATCTTATTAAACACACTGAAAATAAAGAGATTACTCTTATTAATCGTACCAAAGATAAGGCAGAGCTTATTGCTGGTAAATTTGATCTTGTAGTAAAAGATTATGCACAACTAGAAGAACAAATTGCGATTACAGATATTTTAATAGTCGCTACTGGTGCCCAAAATCCTACTATTTCTAAAGATATTATTTATACCACAAAACCACTTTTGATTCTCGATCTTTCTATCCCTAAGAACGTAAATGAAAATGTAAAAGAGCTAGAGCATGTAACCCTTGTGCATCTAGATGAATTGTCAAAAATGACCAATCGCACGATGCAAAATCGAGAAAATTTTATTCCTAGAGCGCAAGAAATTATTCAAGAAATTCATGCCGAATTTAAATTATGGCAAGAGTCTAGACGTTTTGCGCCTACTATGAATGCTTTAAAAATTAAGCTTTCGGCTCTTAAAGAAGCAGAAATTAAAGGTAATAGAACAAAAATAGCCGACTTTAATCAAGATCAAGCCGATTTTATTGCTGATAAAATTATACAAAAAATTGCGGGTCATTTTGCAAATCACTTGCGCGATGAAGAAGAAAATACAGAAGAGGCAATAGACTTACTAAACAAAATATTTAAACTAGAACAAGGGGTTTATTAAACGCTATAAAGCAATAAATACTTATTTTACTTTTATTTTTCTACACAATCACCTCTTATTTTAAAGAAGATTAAATCGCTTTAAAAAATCTATTTAATAAAGCCCAAAGCAATTACCCATGATTAAAATAGGAACTAGAGACAGCGAGCTGGCCATGTGGCAAGCTACAACTGTGCAATCACAACTAGAGGCGCTAGGGCATAAAACCATTTTATTTCCCGTAAAGTCTCAAGGAGATCTCAATCTTACAGAGCCATTATATGAAATGGGAATCACAGGTATTTTTACCAAAACACTGGATCTTGCACTAGTAAAAGGCGAGATTGATATTGCGGTGCACAGTCTTAAGGATGTTCCTACACAATTACCTAAGGGCATGATGCAAGCGGCTGTAATGCAGCGGGCCAGTTCAAAAGATATTCTTGTGTATAAAGCAAATTTCAATGCAGATGAAGACACCACAATTGCCACTGGCAGCTTGCGTCGCAAATCGCAGTGGTTAAATATGTATCCGCACCATCAAGTAGTAGACTTGCGAGGTAATGTAAATACAAGACTAGAAAAACTGCAAACTAACAACTCGTGGAATGCAGCCATCTTTGCAAAAGCAGGTCTAGAACGTATAGGTTTACTAGCTAGATTAAAAAATAACTATAATTTTGAGTACATCGAGCTAGATAGTTTTATTCCAGCCCCTGCACAGGGTGCCATGATGGTGGCTGCAATGAATGATAATAAAGCTGTGGTAAATGCAGTAGCATCACTTAACGATCAACAAACCGCTATTTGTGTAGAAATAGAACGTGCATTTTTAAGAGACCTAGAGGGGGGTTGTACCGCTCCTATAGGTGCGATTGCCACCATAAAAAATAATCACTTATCATTTAAAGGTACTTTATTAAGTCTAGATGGCAAACAACGTATCGATGTGGCAGCTGCAATGCCATGGCATGACAATATGGAGATGAGTGAAGGCATTGCTTTTGCAAAAAATCAATCCCAACAAATCATCTCTCAAGGCGGTGCTGCATTAATGGCTACAATTAAAGAGTCACTTGCTTAATTAGATGTTTCAATATTTTTATATCTTTCAAGTAAATTATAGAATTTAAAATAAGATATTCCTGACTAAGAAATTGGGATTATCGTGCTTTTGGAAAACAGCACAAAGACTTAAATATTATTTAAAAATAAATTTGAAAGCTAAATAAAAGTTGACTTGAATACAACCGATAAATGCAACTTTTAGATTTGATATGTTTAAGATAATTTTTTCAAGACATAAAAAGGAATTCATTCTCCTTCTTTGTCTTGATGAGTAAGTGATCTTTAAGGCTTCAATATTAAAACAGCTGATATTTTAATATTAATGCCGCAGCAATAACAGATTTTACAGTTTACCAAAAACTATTTCTTATCTTTAAACCTTGTTAAAAATATCATTCCCATGGCCATACAAGCACCATTTAACCTTAACAGCTGGATAGATGAAAATCGCGATCTTTTAAAACCACCTGTAGGGAACAAGAATCTTTATAAAGATGCTGGGGATTATATTGTGATGATTGTCGCAGGACCTAATGCTCGTAAAGATTATCATTATAATGAAACCGAAGAGCTTTTCTACCAACTAGAAGGCAATATAGAAATACACATACAAGACCAGGGTAAAAAACGTACTATGAAGTTGGGCCCTGGTGATATGTACCTGCATCCAGGAAAAGTGCCACACTCCCCCGTACGACATAAAGATTCTATAGGACTTGTCATAGAACGTAAACGCACTGATGCAAATGTTGTGGATGGATTGTTATGGTTTTGTGATAATTGTAACCATAAGTTACACGAGACCTATTTTAAATTAAACAATATAGAAAAAGACTTTTTACCTCGTTTTAAAGAATATTATTCAAATCAAGAAATGCGCACTTGTGAAAATTGCGGTACAGTCATGGAAACCGACACAAGATTTGTAGAGTAAAATTTGTTGAATAAACTAAAGGACTTGAGACTTAAAGCAAATAAAAAAATTTAAACTACTTGATTGCCTAAAACAACAAAACCCCGAGAGTGACTTCGGGGTTTTGATATTTATCTAATTATTTAGATAATTACATCTTTGGCAATAGCACAGTATCAATTACATGAATCACACCATTAGATTGCACAAGATCTGCAGCTGTTACAATAGCTGTGTTGCCACTTAAATCAGTTACACCTACTTTCCCATCTACTAGAGATAAAGTTAAAGAAGCACCTGCAACAGTTTCTACAGTTGCTTTTCCATCATTATTTTTGATTAATTCTATAATACCAAAATGAATAAATATTTAGTCTAAATATTGTAGAATCATTTTTTAGT
>CAZQGX010000013.1:0-58086 GCA_964593255.1 uncultured Flavobacteriaceae bacterium
AAATCCATATATTTTTTGGAGTTATTGGACTGTTAAATAAATCATTTTGGTATAACAGCCTCTGCGCTATAATTACCGGCAATAACGTGATAAGTAAGAATTCCAGCTAGAACTGATTTGTTTTCTGGTTTCAGTAAAGTAGCTACTGTACCTTCTGGTAGCGCCTTGAAAGCTGCATTTGTAGGTGCAAAAACAGTAAAAGGACCTTCACTAGATAGTACATCTACTAGATCAGCAGCTTTTACAGCAGCAACGAGTGTTGTGTGGTTTTCAGATGCTGCGGCAGCTTCTACAATGTTTGTTTGTGCGGTTGCATAAGATCCAGTAAATAATAATACGGCAGCAATTGCAATAGTTTTTAGATTTTTCATAAATTACATTTTATTGCAAACATAATTGCAAGCTATTAACTGTTGTTAGTAATACTGTTATTTAACCAGCGTTTAACTATTCTAGCGCTTTTTTATGATAATTTATTATAAAAAAAGTAAGCTAAAATTGCGCAATAAACATGTGCGCCAACACATACCACTTAATAAAATAATTATTTTAATAATACACCTTCTTGATTTATCACAGGTAATCTAGTAACTGCCTCTTGATTGATGCTGTATGGCGCAGCAGTATAAACATGATCGTATAAGGTAGCGCCAATAAAATATGTGAGCACAAACTCATTTTTAAAGGCAAAAACTTCTTCCATGATCAGTTCTACTTTTATAGCTGTTTTTGCAGCAACCTCTTTAAATGCATGTCTAAAGGTAGACGTCTTGCGACCATCTTTATGCTGTCCACGACTCATCACCATAGCAGATTCTAGTGTCGTGCTGGTATCGTTGATTAAATATACGATCCAGTCGTGAGAGGTAAAATCTTTATTCCACTCTTTAACAATAGCTATATAAACATCTTTTACAACGGGAAAAACAATATCTTTTTTCATTCTTTTAACTTCTGCTGTATGGCGGTTATTAGTTCTTCAGTAAGTAAAAGCTGGTTGATGTCGTCGGTATTTAAAACAATTTCCATCCCCGAGTTGGTTCCAAAACCATCGTTATAATCTTGTTCTTCTTCAGTAATGCCCAGTATTATTGGAAAAGTATATTTGGGCAACCATTTGGACCAGTATTGTTTATCAAATTCATTTTTATGCAGAAACTCTAATTTTATAGATGGATTGTTGTTAGTTACGCTTTCGCAAAAGCGAGACCACAACACATTTTCTTTAAAAGCATCATGTGTCAATTTGCACAACTGGCAGTCATAAGTATCTGGGCTAATGATTTTACGGGCGCTATCAATTAGGGAGCTGATCGTTCCAGAAGAGGCATTGTAAACAAAAACTAAGGTTTTATAAGGCATTAGAAAATTGCTTTAAGAAGCGCACGTCGTTTTCAAAAAACATGCGTATGTCGCCTATTTGATACAGCAACATGGCGATGCGTTCTACCCCCATGCCAAATGCAAAACCGCTGTACACCTCTGGGTCTATACCACAATTAGTAAGTACCGCAGGGTCTACCATACCGCAGCCGCCTATTTCTAGCCAGCCAGTACCTTTTGTGATTCTATAATCAGTCTCGGTTTCTAGGCCCCAGTAAATATCAATCTCTGCACTAGGCTCTGTAAAAGGAAAGTAAGAAGGCCGTAATCGTATTTGTGATTTACCAAACATCTCTTGTGTAAAATGTAACAAGGTTTGTTTCATGTCTTTAAAACTCACGTCTTTATCAATATACAAACCCTCTACCTGGTGAAAAATACAGTGTGCACGGGCACTTATTGCCTCGTTTCGGAACACACGACCTGGCGATATGGTTCTAATAGGCGGTTGATGTTGCTCCATATAACGCACCTGTACGCTAGAGGTATGCGTTCTTAACAACACATCTGGATCTGTTTGTATAAAAAAGGTGTCTTGCATGTCTCGTGCAGGATGGTGTGCAGGTAGATTAAGCGCGGTAAAATTGTGCCAGTCGTCCTCTATTTCTGGGCCTTCACTCACGTTAAAACCTATACGAGAAAAAACCTCTATAATTTGATTTTTTACAATAGAAATGGGGTGTCTAGAACCTATTTCTATAGGATAGGCAGATCTTGTAAGGTCACCATATATGCCAGCTTCTTCTTCCTTAGTTTCTAGTTGATCTTTTAAAGCGTTTACCTTTTCAGTGGCTTTTTGTTTTAACTCGTTAATTGCCTGACCAAAAGCTTTTTTCTGTTCATTAGGCACTTCTTTAAATTTAGAAAACAGATCCTTGAGTAAACCCTTACTACCTAGATATTCAATTCTAAAAGCCTCTACAGCTTCTTTAGATTCGGTTTTAAAAGCTTGTACTTTTTCTATATGTTCCTTTACTTTTTCTAGCATGTTCTCTTGGTTATCAACTTGCAAATTTAATCATTTCTGTTGTTCCTTATAAACATAAAGGCTTTTCTAAAATTTTGGCTTTTTGTATTTGGTTGTTATATATCGCTTTATCTTTAAAGTGCTTTCATGACTTTTTTTTCTTTTTTACTCACTCTTATTATCTCGCTTTCGCGAAAGCGAGTTGATGAACTTTATGCCGTTGCATAACTGTAAGAAATTGAGAAAATGAAGTTTATGTTGCACTTGTTGCGTTAGTAAAACTAGATAAAGAAAAGGTTCTTTTAAGTTTAAAAATGATCCAAAGGCTAAAATTTATATCTAGAAAAATGCCAAAATTTAATTTACACAGGTAGCCTTTTTAGGGAACTTTATAAAGCATTTTTGGGATTTTTACGATACACTAAATCCTAAAATGGAAATAAAAAAGGTGTCATGACAACAAGTAATACTGTAAAAAATTGTAAAGATCATGTCAATCACTCAATTTACATAAGGTAAAAGAAAACAAGCATTTTTCCAAATTCTTAATAACTACTTGTAAAATGTGCGCGATCCTTTTGTTTAAATTTTTATGTTTGCTATATGCAAATTGCCATTTATATATCAGACTTATTATATCGCCATGACTGTGTGGTAGTGCCCGATTTTGGAGCGTTTATTTCACGTCGTGTACCTGCCCAGCATTTTGCCAGCAGTCATAATATTTATCCGCCTAAAAAGGGGTTGAGTTTTAATGCTCAAATTAAGCAAAACGATGGTTTACTAGCTAGTTATACGGCTAGTGTTGCACATATTTCTTATGATGTTGCAGTACAGGAAGTAAGAAATTATGTGCGGTTACTCGGGCAACAATTAGAAGAAAATGGCACGATTACCATCCCTAAAATAGGTCGTTTTACACAAGGACAGGATAAAGCTTTACAGTTTACGCCACTGTATTTAGTTAATTATTTGCCAGAGGCCTTTGGCCTTGCCTCTCATGAAATCTTTGCAATAGACCGTGCACAGGTTACTGCACAAACTACAATTAAAGAGGTCTCGCAAGGTGACCAACCTGTTGTTTTAGAAAATTCTACCAGTTCAAACACGATTTCATGGGTGCGATATGCCGCAGCTGCTGCTATTGTTTTAGGATTGGGCTACACTGGTTCTAAAGTTTATGAAGAGCAAGCAAATAAAAATAACGCAGCTATTGAACAAATGGCTAATGCAACTGTAGATGCTCAAATAGAAAATGCTAGTTTTTTAATTACAGATCCGCTACCTAGTATTACCATAAATGTAGCGCCATTAGAAAAAAACTATCATATTGTTGCAGGTGCTTTTAGAGATCCTGCAAATGCAGATAAAAGGGTTGCCCAACTGCAACGACAAGGTTATGATGCACAGCGTATAGGGGTCAATAAATACGGTTTGCACAATGTGGCTTTTTCAAGTTTTGAAAAACGTAATGATGCCATCAGTGAACTAAATAAATTAAGAGCAATAGGTTTTGAAAATGCCTGGTTATTTGTTGGGGCATTGCCTAAGGGTAATTAGTTTTTTTGATTTTTGTTTGAAATATAAAACCCGTCTCTTAAAGTCTTTTTAAAATACGCTGCATTTGCCATATTAAAGTCGGCCTATCTATTAAAATTATAGAGATTTGTTAACTGCATGGTACGTTCATAATTGGTACAACTAGTTGCTGTTGTTTGTGTTATGTTTTGTAGCGCATCGTCTTGCGAGACATTTGTCGTTTGCGCTTTTACATTGCATATTAACATGAGTGTTCCTATATTATTAACAAATTTTTGCATAAATGTGCTGTTGTATTCATAATTCAGCCAACTTTCATTTTGTAGAATTAGTCAAAAAACACTTATTCAAATACTTGATTAGTTAGTTCCTTTCCATCTGTAAATTCCTTTAGATTTTCTAGTGTGGTGATGGTAATTTCCTTCATAGCTTCTTTAGTAAAATAGGCCTGATGTGAGGTGATCAACACATTAGGGAAACTCATCAATCTCAAAATCATATCATCTTGAATAATGCTTTCAGAAAGGTCTTTAAAAAATATATTTTCCTCTTGTTCATACACATCGATCCCCAGATAGCCTATTTTCCTTTGTGATAACGCGTCAATTGCGTCGGCTGTGTTGATCAGGGCACCGCGACTGGTATTGATAATCATCACCCCGTCCTTCATTTGTTCTAGTGTTTTCTTGTTAATCAAGTGTTTGGTTTCTGGTAAAAGCGGGCAGTGTAATGAGATAATGTCAGACACGTTAAAAACTTCTTCCAGCGTTTTATATGCTACTCCAGTAGTTTTCAAATCCACAGACTCGTAGGTGTCATATGCAACAACCTTACAACCAAATCCTTGAATCACTTTACAAAAAGTAGCACCTATTTTTCCTGTACCTATGATACCTACCGTTTTACCGTGCAGGTTAAAACCTATCAAATTATTAAGTGAAAAATTACTTTCTCTTACTCGGTTATAAGCTTTGTGAGTTTTTCTGTTCAGGGTAAGAATCAGTGCAATCGCGTGCTCGGCCACCGCATCTGGCGAGTAGGCTGGGACTCTTACCACCTTTATAGAATGATTTTTTGCACAATCAATGGCTACATTATTATATCCTGCACATCTTAATGCAATCAACTGTATGCCATGAAATGCCAAAATATTAATGGTTTTTTCATCAATAATATCGTTTACAAATACACAAACGGAATCAAAACCCTCGGCAAGATTTGCGGTTGTGGCATCTAGGGCTGCTTCATAAAAGGTAAAATCTACCTTATATCCTTCACGATACATTTCAAAATAATGCTTATCATAAGGTTTTGTGCTAAAAACGGCTAGTTTCATATTTGTTTTTTATAAGTTATAAGTTGCAGGTATGTTTCTACATACAATAATCAATAATTTATTTTGGGCGTTACCCTGCGGGTCGGGCTTTTCATTACCATCTTTTTTAAGGCAGAAAAAGCCTTAAAAAAGGATGTCCATTGCAATCCCTAACGCAAAAAAAGGTCTTTTTAAATGTTTTCAAAGTATAAATGTAAATCAGACCGTTTGATTTTATACTTTAAAAAGTAAAGTGTTTTAGTTTTGATTATAGAAACATATTGCTTTACTCTAAAATACGATCTATATCATTAAATATTTCCTCAGTAATTTGGCTTTCTATAATGTGTTCAGAAAGTGCTTTTTTATTTTGCTGTAATGTATGGATCTTTTCTTCAATAGTTTTTTTTGCTATAAATCTTACCACGTTTACTTGTTGGGTTTGACCTATACGGTGCGCCCTGCCTATGGCTTGCAATTCGGCAAAGGGATTCCACCACGGGTCTAATATGATGACATAAGAAGCCCTAGTCAAGTTCAAACCAGTACCGCCAGCTTTTAAAGAAATAAAAAACAACAAACTATCTTCATTATTTTCAAAATCACTTACTTCTTTTTCTCGGTCTTTAACCTTTGTTTTTCCAGTAAGCAAGTTGTATTTAATTCCCTGTGCGATACACCAGTCGGTATATATTTTTAAATGTGAAGTAAACGAACTAAAAACAAGGGTTTTTTGTTTAGATTTTAATAAAGTTTCTAGATAAGCTGAAACATCTTCAAACTTTCCTGATGTTGCCTTACTATTTAATAGCTTTGGATGATTGGCAAGTTGTCTTAGCTTCATTAATTCATGTAAAACCGACATTTTAAGTCCTTTTTTATTACTGCTTGCCAATTCTAATTTACGCTCTATAATATAATTCCTTACTTTTGATTTTTCTTCTTCATAAAGTTTCTTTTGTTCAGTGGCCAGTTGCGTATAGAAGACTTGTTCTGTAAGCTCGGGCAAATCTTTAGCAACCTCGCTTTTAGTTCGTCTTAACAAATATGGGTCAATTAATGATTTTAACGCGTTGATTTGGTTCTTGTCTTTTTCATTTTCAATAGGTTTTTTAAAATGCTTTTCAAAATACGGGTAATTACCCAATAAATTTGGGTTGATAAACTGCATTTGACTCCATAAATCGCTCAGTGAATTTTCAATAGGTGTACCGCTTAAAGACACTTTGTGTTTGGCTTGTATAGCATTTATGGCTTTGAATATTTTAGAATTTCGGTTTTTAATTTGCTGGCTTTCATCGATAATGATAAAGTTGAATGCTAAGTTTTTTAAAAACTCGATGTCTCTCAATAAGATTCCATAAGATGTAAAAACAAGATCTGTTCTAGGAATATCTCTTTTGTACTGCAGTCTTTTTGTTCCCACATAACTTAAGCACGAGAAATGCGGGCAAAATTTTCTTGTTTCATTGTACCAGTTAAAAGTCAGTGAGCTAGGGGAAACAATAAGCGCCTTAAGTGCTTTATCTTGAACTTTCATAGCGCTGAATAAATCTGTAGGAAATGCTCCTGCCTGCAAGGTAATAAAATCACTTGCAAAACAGCTGTAAACAAAATCTAGATAGGTCAAAGTTTGTAGCGTTTTACCCAGTCCCATATCATCAGCAAGACAAGAGCCAAAACCTTTTTGATAATTATTGACCAACCAGTTGACACCTTGTATTTGATATGGGCGCAGTGTGGCCTTTATATTTCTAGTTGCTTGATAGGGTATGATGTCTTTATCTAGGGCATTTGTTGCTATAATACCAGCATCTTCTAAAAGCGTAAATTGATTTTTTTGAATCGCTATCTCGTCTTGATTAACTTTACCTAAATCGACCAAAACTTTGTAACGACTATACCATTCTAAGGGTATTAAAAAATGGCTGCCGTCGGGCAGTTCATAAAGGCGCTCACCACTTTTTAAATATGGCACAAGTTCTGTAAATGAAAACTCAAATACACCTGCTTTAATGCTCATTTTCACGTCAAACCAGTCTTTGTTTTCTATGTATTGAATCGCTATTTTAGATTTGTTTTCGTTTATTTTTAATTGATTTAATTGAAAATCAATCTTCACTGATTTTGATTTTAGCTGTTCCTTTATTTCTATAAGTTGTGACAGATTATAGAAAATGTCAATATCTTTTATCTTATCATCAAATGTAGAGAGACCATTGTCCAAAAAATGAATCCCGATATCTTTTAAAACAGCTATAAAGGTTTGTTCTTGTTCTATATTTCTTACTGTTTCAAAAACAGTAAATGCGCCTAAGTCAGTATAATCTAGCTGAATGTTCTTTTGCTCTTTATTCAAAATAGAAAAGCTATGATTTTTATATACAAAAAATACCTCTAGATAATACACCTTGCTAAAAATAGTTTTGGTGGGCCTAATTATACAGGATAAACAATTATTGAAAGTGATAATGTCAAAACCCTCGGCCTCAATTGTCACTTTTTTGATTACTTTTTTAATGAATGTATTAAAATATACAACGCTGTTTCTTTTTGGTATTTCTATCACCTCCTTTGTTAGAAAAGGTTTTATTTTATTTGCGTTAATATATTTCAATGTGTGGATTTTGTTTTTATACACCACATAAGGCGGTTCATTAAGAAGAATTATAAACTTCTCTTGTGCGGGAACTAGCTTTTTTTTGCCCTTCAAGAGACTCAAGCGGTAGTCCAGAACATTCTCTTTTTTATGAAAAGAAAGATTTGGTTCTAGGACAACATTAGAAAATAACAACTGTTTTTTTTTAAATAATTGTTTTTTCTCTAGACCCATAGAAATGGGTATTGTGGTACTGGCAATTGTTTTAAAAAATCTTTCTAGATAAAGCTCGACATATTGAATAATTACTTTTTTATTATTGGCGTCTTGTAATAAAATGTCTAATGATTGTTCCTTTTTGTTTTTGACATTATACTTTTTGTGTAATTGGTTAGGATGGAGTTTTTCACTCAGTAATAACAATTTATTGCAAACTTCATCTAGTTCTATTTGATAAGAGTTTAAAGTCTGCACGTTTGCCGTTTTCACAAAATATCCCAGCACATCATCATTGTTTTCAACAATAATACCTTTAGGAATATGCAGTTTTAAAAGTTTGTCATAAGACAAATTAAAAGCAAGAACTTGTTTTTTAATCATTTGCTATCTTAATTGTGCGATCAACTCTAATAATATTAATCTAATTTAGAAAGTCATAAAGGTTCATGACGGTAAAAACCTAGTTAACATTTTGATTTAAATAGATTTATATTTTAGCGTAAAAAGGCGCACTACCATTTCAATTTTAAATTGATTTTCAATTAGTTAAATTTATAGTTATGTTTGTTTTCCAAAATCAAAACACTTTTATTTCTAATCCTACACGATTATTGTTAAGCCTTATTACTTATAATCACTCCTTCAAACGCTTTATCTTAATAATTTTTATCAAAGTGAACAACAAATAGCCTACTGGACCAAACATAAAACACAATAGCAAACAAGGAATGATCAGGTAGTGGTTGATTTTGTGTTTTTGCGAGTTGTTCAAAACCCAGTTCCCTACTAGCAGATCAAAAACTAGGTAATGTACCCAGCCTGTCAATATCGCCACATCAGTGGTAAATAGTGATTTTACACCTTCTAGCGTGCTGAATGATTGCATGTCCAGATCTCCTAATCCCATGATTACATAATAGGCATAAACTATAGCCATTCCCATAGCAAAGCTATAAATTACAGGATTGCGCCAAGACTTTCTAGGGAAAAATATTAAAATCAACCAGGCGGGTAACACTATGGTATTGACTATTTGAAAAACGACTGCGATACTCATCTTGTATTATTTTTAATATGATGCTTGCAATATATAGCAGATCTTTAAATTGAGGTAATTTAAAAAAGACCTTTCTCAGCAGCTTCAAACCCTTCATCTACTAGGTGTTTTGATTGATCTAGAGCCGCATTTACAGCCAGAACATCACAACGCTCGTTAATAGGATGGTCGTTATGGCCTTTTACCCATTGCAGTTTTGGTTGTGTAAGGTTGTAAATTTTTATAAAACGTTTCCATAGATCAGGATTTTTTACGTTTTTCCATTTTCTTTTGATCCAGCCATCTATCCAGTTTTTATTTATTGCATCACTTACATAACGACTATCAGTAAAAACAGTGATTTTTACCCCTTCTTTTTTTATTTTTTCTAGTGCCTCGATAACAGCTAACAATTCCATACGGTTATTAGTGGTCTTGCGGTAGCCTTGTGCAAATTCTTTTTTAAAACCCTTTCCTACAGCAATCATAACGATGCCATAACCGCCAGGACCGGGGTTACCACGTGATGAACCGTCTGTATATATATATACTTCTTCCATTTTTATTTGAGCAATTTTTCTATAGTCACAATAAAATACGTTTGTTCTAAAATATGGATTTTACCAGCCAGATCTTCGGCAGTATCAGTTGCACTTATTAGGCATGTGGCTTGTTTTATGATGGCGCCTTCATCATAATTTTCATTGACATAATGTATGGTAATCCCGCTTTTTTCTTCTTTATTTTTAATCACAGCACGATGCACATGCATGCCATACATTCCTTTTCCTCCATAATCAGGTAATAAAGAAGGATGAATGTTAATGATTTTATTTGGATGGTCATTTATTAGATAATCAGGTATTTTCCATAAAAAACCCGCCAAAACGATTAAATCTGGCTTTTCAAGGTTTAAAATTTGTTGTATTGGTCCCGCTTTCGCGAAAGCAAATTTGTTAAAACTCATCGCGGCAACACCAGCTTTTCTCGCTCGTTCTAGCACCATTGCTTGTGGTTTATTTGATAAAACCAAAGAAACACACACAGTTTTAGAATTTGCAAAATGATCCATAATAGACTGAGCATTAGTACCATTACCACTCGCTAGAATTATGATTTTTTTCATTTTTCTTTTTTGTAAACTTAGTTTAAATCCTAGGCACAGTAAATGGATTTCAAAAAAAAATTGCATTTGCAAGTTAACTCAAATAACTAAAACGTGATTTTAACGCAAAGTTTGTTATTTTTGCGATTCATTTAAAATTAAAATAAGAATATTATGTCAGACATTGCATCAAGAGTAAAAGCGATTATCGTAGACAAACTAGGCGTGGACGAAAATGAAGTTGTTACAGAGGCAAGCTTCACAAACGACTTGGGCGCAGACTCACTAGATACAGTTGAGTTGATCATGGAATTTGAAAAAGAATTTGATATTCAAATCCCAGACGATCAGGCCGAAAACATCGCTACTGTAGGTCAAGCTGTTTCCTATATAGAAGAAGCAAAAGCGTAATTTATTACACATGGAATTAAAGCGAGTTGTCATTACAGGAATGGGTGCCCTTACTCCTATAGGGAATAACCTTACAGAATATTGGGAGGCACTTAAAGCTGGAAAAAGCGGTTGTGCCCCCATCACTTATTTTGATACAGAACATTTCAAGACAAAATTCGCTTGTGAAATCAAGAACTTTAATGTTAATGATTTTATAGACCGTAAAGAGGCTAGACGCATGGATCGATTTGCCCAGTATGCGCTGGTAGCAGGCGACGAGGCTATAGCCGACTCTGGATTGGATACCGACTCTATAGACAAATATAGAGTCGGTGTGATCTGGGGTGCTGGAATAGGCGGTCTAGAGACTTTTCAGGAAGAAGTTAAGGCGTTTGCAAACGGTAACGGTATGCCGCGTTTTAATCCTTTCTTTATACCCAAAATGATTGCAGATATTGCTCCCGCTCATATTTCTATAAAATATGGCTTTATGGGGCCTAATTATACCACTGTATCTGCTTGTGCATCTAGTGCAAATGCAATGCTAGATGCTGTAAATTATATAAAACTAGGTCACTGTGATGTTATCGTAACAGGTGGTTCTGAAGCTGCTATTGCACAAGCTGGTATGGGAGGTTTTAATGCCATGCATGCTCTTTCTACCCGCAATGAAAGTCCACTTACAGCCAGTAGACCATTTGACGCTACTAGAGATGGTTTTGTACTAGGCGAGGGCGCAGGCGCACTTGTTTTAGAGGATTATGAATTTGCAAAAGCTCGTGGGGCAAAAATCTATGCCGAAGTTATAGGCGGTGGTTTTTCTAGCGATGCTTATCACATTACTGCTCCAGACCCCGAGGGTAGAGGAGTTATCGCTGTGATGAAAAATACCTTGCAAAATGCAGGAATTAAACCAGAAGATGTAGACCACATCAATACTCATGGAACTTCTACACCACTAGGTGATGTTGCAGAGTTAAAGGCTATTAAAGCGGTTTTTGGTGATCATGCCTCTAACATCAGTATCAATTCTACAAAATCAATGACAGGTCACCTGCTAGGTGCTGCCGGTGCTGTAGAATCTATTGCTAGTGTTATGGCTATTAGAGAGGGTATCATACCACCTACTATTAATCATACCACGATAGATGAAAATATTGATCCTTCATTAAGATTAATTCTCAACCAGCCAGAGGTAAGAGAAATAAATATTGCATTGAGTAATACTTTTGGTTTTGGCGGTCACAATTGCTGTATCGCTTTTAGAAAGATCTAATCAGGTCTTTTCATTTTTATGAATAGAATTAGTAACATATTTAGGGCCCGTGGTAAACATACTAACGAGCATCTTGCAGCTGCTGTAAAAAAAATGACAGGTCTCAAAGCTCTAGACATTTCTATTTATGAAACTGCTTTTACCCATAGGTCCATGGGATTAAAGACTAAAAATGGACTAACTCAAAGTTTTGAAAGACTAGAATTTTTAGGCGATGCGATCTTAGGCGCTGTCATAGCCGAGTATATTTATAACGAGGTACCCAGCGGCGATGAAGGCTATCTTACAAAAATGCGTTCTAAAATTGTAAGTAGAGAGCATTTAAACGATCTAGGGATGGATTTTGAACTTATTAAATATGCGCAAACGCAAATTTCTGCAAGTAATTTAGGTGAAAATATTCATGGTAATTTGTTTGAAGCACTTATAGGCGCTGTTTATCTTGATCGTGGTTTTTTAGCCTGTAAAAAATTCATTTGTAAAAAAGTTATAGAGCCTTATGTAGATATTCCACAGCTAGAAGGTAAAGTAATTTCTTATAAAAGTCTTTTTATAGAATGGTGTCAAAAAAATAAAAAAGTCTTTAATTACCATACTTATGAAGATACCGGTGCGGGAGAAATGAAGCATTTTGCCGTAAAATTAAGCATGGAAAAACGCATTATTTCTAAAGCAAGAGCCACTTCAAAGAAAAAAGCTGAAGAAAAAGCCAGCAAAAGAGCTTTTTTTGCCTTGCAAAATAGGTTTAAAAAAGTTTAGGTATTTTTACTGTGCGCAAATTACAAGTTGGCACATATTTAAAAAATGGAATTCTATCTAATCATATTATTAGTTATAATTGGGCTTCTTGTCGGACTTATAATTTGGATGGTTAGACTTTTTCGACTGTACAAAAAAGGAAAGAAGAAATCATTTGCCATTCAAGCTTCTATTTTGAGCGCAATTCTAATCTTTTTGACTTGGGAACTTCAAATATTTCCGCTTTCAAAAAACTTTTACATACAAGAGAGAACAACTGGATTGACAGGAAAGAAATTTTGGAGTTGGAAAGAATTCGATTATGAAGAGATTGGTGTTCGTGGAGAAGGTTATTCTTTAAATATATATAAGTTCAATGAACAAACAGCAGAATATTTTAAAAATCCTAGCAATGAATTTTTTGACAGCCTGCCGACAAATGAATTTGCTACTATAAAATGGACAAGAACCCCAGTCAAAGAAGATGAGCAAGATATTTTAGAATTTGTGACACCGGTTTACGGTAATTGGAACGGTGAAATTATCGAAAAGCAAGATTTTATTAGACAAATTGCAAATAAGTCAGGATCATATTATTCATACAGTGCCGGTGGAAGTAGCGATTTCTATTTAATTTCACCTGACAAAAGACTAGTGATTTTGATTAACCATAATATGTAATGAAAATATCGTGTGTCAATGGCGCATAACATAAATAACCAGATTTGTGCTTAAATGGTAAGTTAGTGTTATTTAAAATGTAAAATCTTAACCGAAAATTTTGTGTATTTTAAGTCGCCATTTATGTTGCGCGCAAACTGTTATTCCATATCAATATAAGAAAGTTTGTCAAAAAATGGTTCTTTTAAGTTCTTTCACGATATAATTCAAGTTTTAGAAACCAGCTATCAAGCGAAATATTTTTTTCAATGAATAAAAAATTAGCTAATTTTCGCTTAAAAGTTAAAAGTCTAAATCACTTCAAGGATTAAAATCTTACCTTTGATAAAATTTTTTAGAAAATTGAAATTTGATCCAAAAAACATAGCAACAGCACAACTTCATGGCATTATGCTAGGGGCCGTACAGCCGCGACCAATAGCTTTTGCTAGTACAGTAGATGCATATGGTAAGGTAAATTTATCGCCTTACTCGTTCTTTAATGTTTTTAGCGCAAACCCACCTGTGATGATTTTTTCTCCAGCTCGTAGGGTGCGTGATAATACCGTTAAACATACTTTATTAAATGCGCAAGCTACTGGCGAGGTGGTTATTAACGTTGTTAATTATGCTATTGTGCAGCAAATGTCACTTTCTAGTACAGAGTATGCCGCGGGGGTAAACGAGTTTGAAAAAGCCGGACTTACCCCGATTAAAAGCGATATTGTAAAACCACCGCGAGTGGCAGAAAGTCCTGTACAGTTTGAATGCAAGGTGAAAGAAATCGTCTCTCTAGGGGAACAAGGTGGCGCTGGTAATCTTATTATTTGTGAGATCGTCATGGTGCACGTAAACGATGATATTCTAGATAAAGACCTCAAAATCGATCAGTTTAAAATCGATACGGTTGCAAGAATGGGCGGTGACTGGTATTGCCGTTCAAAGGATGCGATGTTTGAAATAGAAAAACCATTATCGACGATAGGTGTAGGAGTAGATGCCTTGCCACATCATGCAAGAAACAGCGATATTTTATCGGGTAACGATCTTGGTAAATTAGGAAATATAGAACGAGTACCAGAGCGAGATGAGGTGATCGCTTACGCAAAAGCAAATCAATTATCAAAGCTATCAATAACAGATCAACATAAAACAGCCAAAGAGCTAATCGCCAAAGGGGAAGTCCTAGAGGCATGGAACTATTTATTATTATAAATTATGGAAGTAGAAGGAAAAATTAAACTAATAGGAGAAACCAAAACATATGGTACCAATGGTTTCCAGAAACGTGAGCTAGTTGTTACTACTGAAGAACAATACCCACAGCATTTAATGATAGAATTTGTACAAGATAAAACCAGCTTGCTAGATTCTTTTAATGTAGGTGAACCTGTAAAAATAGGTATTAACTTAAGAGGTCGCGAGTGGCAATCACCACAGGGTGAAATTAAATATTTTAACTCTATCACAGGATGGAGAATAGAAAAAGCAGTTGCCAGCAAACCAGCTGCAGGAGCTCCAGAAGTACCACCATTTGACGAGTACGAGCCAGTACAGAATTCAAAAAATGAAGATCACGACGATTTACCTTTTTAATTAAGGTGAATGATTGACGTCTAGATTTAAGAAGTAAATACTGCGGGTACCATCTGTTGCTTATCTTGTTGTATTTTAAATTTTAATTCATCTTGAATCTTGTATATTTTAAACAATTCTTTAGTATTTCCAAATCCTAGCAGTGCCCCAGCACATGGGCTTGCTGCTATAGGTGGGGATCTAAGTCTAGAAAGGTTGCTTCTCGCCTACCGCTCTGGGTTTTTTCCTTGGTATAATGATGGAGAACCCATTTGCTGGTGGAGTCCAGACCCTAGAATGGTTTTTGATTTAACCGCTTCAACCCCGTTGCGTATTACTAAGTCTATGCAGCAAAGTAAGCGCAATCGCGGTTATGTGATTAAAGAAAACACATGTTTTGAAAGGGTCATGCAATTGTGTGGCAAGGTTTCTAGAAATAATCAAGAGACAGGCACTTGGATCAATAACGATATGCTGCAAGCCTATTCACAGTTGCATGAATCTGGTTATGCACAAAGTATAGAAGTTTTTAAAGAAGGTCAATTGGTGGGTGGTTTATATGGTATTGACGTAAAAGAAAAAGGCGTTTTTTGTGGCGAAAGCATGTTTTCGCTAGCAACCGATGCTAGTAAAATTGCCCTGATGTATTTGATTAAAAAGTTGCAATCACTGGATTACCAGCTGGTAGATGCACAGGTTTATAATGACCATTTAGCCCGTCTGGGGGCTGTAGAAATGGATCGCGATGTGTTTTTAGGGCGTTTGTCGACTAGTCAATAGCATAATAAACTCCAATATTTAAAAACAAAAGCCGCTCGGTATTTTGAGTAAAATTCTCAAAACGGTATTCTGTTATTAATTGTAATCTTAACTGACTATTTAGTTTTTTACCTATTCCTGTATATAATCGCTGGTCAAAACCAGGTCTTTCACCTATTTCTGCAATAAATAAAGTTTCTAGACCTGCTGTGAGGTAAAATTCTGAGGTATCGGTTTTAAAACCATTAAGCGGTAGTGATGATGATAAAAGGTATCGCCATCTGTGTGTGACGCGCTGGCCTCTTAATCGCTGCTCCCACCTTACACGGTGTGCGATTTTTAAAGCATTATATTTTCTGGTATAGGCATATTGCTCTGTGAATCGCACCTCTTCTGGCGCTGTGTTATCAAACAATTCTCTATACATAACCCCGATACCTATTTGAGAGTAAAAACCTATTTCATAACTAGCAAATTGCGCCGCCTGAATATGTAGCGGGTTAAAAGAATCGCTAGTACTGTTGCGTTGTTCTATTGCCGTGTTAAAACTCCACCGATTGCCCGTGATCCATGAAAAATTTAATGCGGGTTGTACAATGATATCATCTACCACTTGTGAAAACGCAAATAAAGGAAATAGAAATAAGATCAGCGATCTAGAATAATAAGAAGTCATAGTCTAATCTTTTAATGAGTCTTACACTTATAAAAACCCCGTTGTTATCAAACAGATATTCTTTACGGTAAATTTTGCGGTCTTCTTTAAATGCCACGATCATTTCATAATTATCTGGTTTGTTATTTGCGATGCGCTCTTTTAATTTTGATAGCGATGGGTCAATAGGTAGGTATTGTTCTTGCACTTTTTCAATACGGTATTTTCTAGCAACGGTGTCTAGTGTTTTATTGATTTTAGCAAGTGTATATTCAGGGACTTTCCTTTTTTTTAGGTCTATTTCTACATCTTCTAGCTGGCCGCTGTCATCAAACTCTACACTGTATTTTCTTTTTTTATAGGTTAATTTTGCTTCAAAACTGGACTTGTCGCCATCAGTCTCTCGATAAAACTTTATTTTTTTACGATCGTATCCTAATTCTTGTACAATTTTCATTGCGTTTTCAGGAAAATCAGTTGCATTGATTTTTTCCTCCTTCTCGATCTTTTGATTGGATTGTGCTGTTGATAATTCCGCTTTCGCGAAAGCGAGAACACAACACAGCCATAATAAGTTATACTTGATCATATCTAAAACAATTTATAAGGTGGTCATTAACCATTCCTGTTGCTTGCATAAATGCATATACAATTGTGGGGCCTACAAATTTAAAGCCCTTTTTTTTAAGATCTTTAGAAATTTGTTGGGATAAACTGGTGAATGCTGGCACCTCGCTGTGATTTTTAAATTGATTTTTTAAGGGCGAGCCACCTACATATTCCCATATAAAATTTGAGAAACTGCCGTACTCTTTTTGAACTTCAATAAAAAGCTGAGCATTAGTAATGATGGACTTAATTTTTAATTGGTGACGTATAATGCCTTTGTTTTGAAGTAATTCACTTACTTTTTCTTGATCGTATTGGGCAATTTTATGAACATCAAATTGGTCTAGCGCATCAAAATAATGCTGTCTTTTGCGCAATATGGTAATCCAGCTTAGGCCGGCTTGCATGCTTTCAAGAATTAAAAACTCAAACAACACCCTATCGTCATAGACAGGCACACCCCACTCGCTATCGTGATAGTTTTCATAAAGATCGTCGCCTAAACACCAAAGACATTTATTTTTATTCATGTTATAAATTTACTAATCTTTATCTTTACAGACTTATGAAATCATTTTTACTACTTATTTGTTTTGTTTTAGCAAGCAGCTGTGCGATTAAAAAGCCCATAGATGTTAATGCAGCAGCACAATCTATAGACGCATGGCATAGTGCAGCAGCTACTGCCCAGTTTGACGATTATTTTCACCTTATGACAGACGATGGTGTTTTTATAGGCACCGATGCGACAGAAAACTGGCAGCTAGATGAATTTAAAGCATTTTCAAAACCCTACTTTGATAAAGGTAAGGCATGGTCGTTTACTGCGATAGAACGTCATGTTTACAGTCATGATAATCTTGTTTATTTTGACGAGTTGCTAGATACACAAATGGGAATATGTCGTGGTAGCGGCGTGATGAAATGGCAAGACAGCAAGTGGAAAATAGCACATTATGTGCTTTCTATTGCAGTACCTAACGATATGGTTGCCTCGCTCACACAAATGAAACAACAGTGGGATAACGATTACATAAAAGAATTGAAAAACAAACTATAATTAAATAAACACACTCTTTTTTAGATGAAACACTTACTCTTTTTATTCACTTTTACTTTTTGCACGGTTACAATTGCTCAAAAAAAATCCTTAACCCATGCCGATTATGACCTATGGAAGCGCACTTCTAGCACACAGATTTCTCCTAGCGGTCAACTAGTCGCCATAAGTGTTGCCACAACCACAGGCGCTGGTGACGGTCATCTAGAAATTCACAACCTTAAAAACGATACAAAACATGTGTTTTTTAATGGTGTAAAACCCCAAATAAGTGCAGATGAAAAATATGTTTACTTTATTAAAGAGCCGGCATATCAAAAACTGAGAAAAGAAAAAAAGGATGAGGTAGATAAAGACAAGCAATCAAAAGATACTTTTATGGTATATGATGTTGCCACTGGTTCTTTAGTAGATTCTATTCAAAGAGTCAAAAAATATACAGCAAGTGATAAACGCAATGAGTTTTTGATTATTGAAAAACACAAAGACCTAAAGCCAGAAAAGAAAAAAGATACGACTGCAAAAAAAGAAAAGCCAGTACAAGAAACCAAAAAAGAAAAAAAGCGTCGATTAAAAAAAGAAGCAAAAGAGCAAGAAAGCAAAGCCAGTAAATCAAAGAAAAAGAGCGGCAAAAAAGACCAAATAGACTTTACTAAAAAAGATTACCTAATCGTTTACCACCCTGTTACAGCTGTAAAGGACACAATTGACGGTTTTAAAGACTATGAAATGCCACGAGAGGGTAGCGGTTTTATCTATTCTCGTGAACAAGATAAAAAGAAAAAAGATCATGGTATTTATTATTATGATGCTGCAACAAGAACATCTACTACTTTATTAAGCACTGCATGGCGCTATAAAGACCTTGCAATAGATAAATACGGCAAGCAGCTGGCCTATAAAGTAGCCATGGACAGTACAGAGACCGATTCATTACAGTATGAATTGTATTATCAAAAGGATAAAGATGCGTTTACCAAACAATTGGGCTATGCCGATAAAAATATAAAAGAAGGCTGGACACTCACAGACAAAAGAAAACCCGTTTTTTCTGAAAATGGAAAACGATTGTTTTTCTACAAACAGCCTAAAATAAATTATACCATAGACACCACATTGTTAGAAGAAGAGATAGCACAAGTAGACGTGTGGAATTATAAAGACCGCATGATACAACCCGAGCAGAAATCACGCTTAGGCACTCTAGAACTACAGTCGGCAACCGTGATTTGGGATACAGAAAATGAAAGCGTGCAATACCTAAATGATTACAACATGAGCGGTACTGCGTGGGACAGCGATTTAGAAAGCAACTTTGTTATTTATGAAAATAATGAAAAGTACGACATCTCTAGATCGTGGCAATATCCATGGCGATCAGATTATCTAGTAGAAAATCTGCAAACGCGCAGCAAGAAGTTTATCATAAATAATTCTGGTAGCACGCCCATTAGAAACCCAAAAAATACACATATCATATATTTTGATTATGACACTCAAGATTGGTATCGCATCAATCTAGAAACGCAAATAGGCAATAATTTGACAAAGTTTTTAAAGGTAAGCTTTGCCGACGAGGATGATGACCACCCTGCACTGGCAAATGCCCATGGTTTTGGCGGTTTTGATAAAGATGGTTTTGCATTGATTTATGACAAATATGATATTTGGAAACTAGATGTTACCGGTAATTTACCTCCAGAAAATCTCACAAAAACAGGAAGGGATAACAAAATCACCTATAGAACCCAACGATTAGATAGAGAACACCGAGAGCTAGCCACATATTTTAATGATAAATTACTGCTTTCGGCATTTGATCACAGCACAAAAGCCACCTCTTTAATGATGCTAGATGCGGCAGGTATCACGCCTTTATATGAGAGTAAAGACCATACTATTTCCGCTTTCGCGAAAGCGGAAAACACAGATGCTTTATTGATCACTTCTAGCAATTTTCAAGATTTTCCAGATGTGGTTTATGTAACGCCCACACTTAAAAAACCATTGACAGAATTAAACCCTCAGCAGAAAGATTTTAAATGGGGAACGGTAGAACTTTTTAAATGGAATGCCTATGATGGGGTGCCGCTAGAGGGATTGATTTACAAACCAGAGAATTTTGACCCTGCTAAAAAGTACCCCATGATTGTTTATTTCTATGAAAAATATAATGATAGATTACACAGTTACAGGTCTCCACAACCTAGCGCCAGCACTGTAAATTTTGCTTATCTAGTAAGTAACGATTATGTGGTTTTTGTGCCAGACATCGTTTATAAAGATGGGCACCCAGGAGAAAGCGCTTATAATTGCATCATATCAGGAACAGAAGCGGTAGAAAAACTAGGGTATGTAGATTCAAATAAAATGGCATTGCAGGGACAAAGTTGGGGTGGTTATCAAACGGCCTATTTAGTCACTAGAACTAATAAATATGCCGCCGCTATGGCAGGCGCACCAGTTTCAAATATGACTAGTGCCTATGGTGGTATACGCTGGAGTAGTGGTTTGAGCAGGGCTTTTCAATATGAAAAAACACAAACCAGGATAGGAAAAGATTTGTGGAGTGGTCTGGATTTATATTTAGAAAACTCGCCTTTATTTCATATCCCAAAAATAGAAACTCCTTTACTAATTATGCATAATGATGAAGATGGTGCTGTGCCTTATTACCAAGGTATTGAAATGTTCATGGGAATGCGCAGGTTACAAAAACCGTCCTGGTTACTGGTCTACAATGACGAGGCGCACAACCTTACTAAAATGAAAAACAAAAGAGACCTGTCTGTAAGAATGATGCAATTTTTTGATCACTATTTAAAAGATGCTCCAGCACCAGTATGGATGATAGATGGGTTGCCTAGAGACAAAAAAGGAAAACAAACAGGCTATGAATTATACAAGGATAAATCTGAAAAATAGTAAGTTAGTCGTTTAATTACCGACATCTTATTACAAGTCATGTTTAAATGCTGGATCACCTCGTTTTTAGTGTTTAACAGTGATTTAAAATCACATAATCATTATATTACGAGGTGTTTAAATTATTCTCTATGAAAAACCTATTTTTTATTTTAATGCTGGTGTTTAGTGCAGCAGCTATCGCACAGTTAGGAACAGATGCACCGTGGATGCAAGAATTATTAGCTAGTAAAAATGGTATAACTCCTACCTATGAAGAGATAAAGACAGCTGGAGAAAACTACTGGCAGTCCCACGATAAAGAAGCAAAGGGTAGTGGTTATAAACCCTTTATGAGATGGGTAAGCAGGGCCGAAGCCTATGTAAAGGCTGATGGAACCATACAAACACCAGAAGATATTCAAAACGAGTTAAATAAAAATGTTGCTAAAAACAGCTTGATAGACAATTCAAATTGGTTACCTGCTGGACCTTTCAGTTTTACAGAAACTGGCTCTTGGTCACCAGGACAAGGAAGGGTAAACACGCTAGTGGTAGACCCTAATAATATCAATGTTTATTATATAGGCACACCAGGTGGTGGTGTTTGGAAATCGGTAGATGCAGGGGTCAATTGGATACCATTAACAGATTTTCTTCCAGAAATCGGTGCTAGCGCGATTGCTGTAGATAAAAACAATTCAAATATTGTTTACATAGGCACAGGCGATGACGATGGTGGGGATACCCGCGGTATTGGGCTATTAAAATCTACAGATGGTGGTGCTACTTTTAATACAACTGGACTAACATTTAATAATGGTAGACATATTAGCGAGATTTATATAGACCCTACAGATAGTAATACATTACTTATCTCTTCAAATAATGGCTTTTATAGATCTACAGATGGCGGTAATACCGTTACAAGAACCTTAAACAGAAATGTAAAAGATATTAAGTTAAAACCAGGCGATCCCAATACTATTTATCTAGCGACTAACGATCAATTTTATAAGTCTACAAACAAAGGTATAACCTGGACACAAATCACCTCTGGATTACCATTTAATCAAGGTAGAACTGTGATAGGTGTGACTCCCGCAAATGCTAATTATGTTTACCTGCTAATTGTTGATAGTAATAATGATTTAGTCGGTGTATATAGATCTCAGGACAGCGGTAACTCTTTTATTAAAAGAGATAGTGGTGTTGATATTTTAGAAAGTTCACAGGCCTGGTTTGACCTGGCTCTAGAAGTGTCACCTACTAATCCTGAAACCATTTATACAGGGTGTCTTAATGTATGGAAGTCTACTAATGGGGGGTCATCATTTATAAAATTAAATAGCTGGAGTAATAGCTCGCAACCAACTTATACTCATGCAGATATTCATCAAATACGACAATTCGGTAATGAATTGTTTGCACTTACAGATGGCGGGGTTTATAGAAGTACTAACGATGCGGGTAGTTTTACAGATTTAACTGCCACTGCCCAAATAGGGCAATTTTACAGGGTATCTGTAGCACGACAATCAAGTGCAGAAATCGCTGGTGGATTGCAGGATAACGGCGGTTATTCAAGAACTGGCGCTGCATGGAAAAATTATTATGGTGCAGACGGTATGGAGTCTGGAATAGATCCCAACGATCCAAACAGAAGATACGGATTGATACAGCGAGGTGGTAGGTTGTACTTTACAATTAACGGAGGTAACTCTAGATCTTCTAGTATTTCAGGACCTGAACAAGGAAATTGGATCACCCCTATGCAAACAGATAGTCAGGGTAATATTTATGTAGGTTATAACAGTTTGTATAAGGTAGTAGGAAATTCATTTGTTGCAATTTCACCTTCTTTTGGATCAAATATAGATGTACTAAAAATAGACCCTAACATTGACTCTATAATATATCTAGCTGTAGATAATATTCTTTATAAAAGTGTAGATGCGGGTGCTACATTTTTAAATATGTTTTCTTTTCCAGAGCATATCACGACCATAGAGGTTAATGCAAACGACAGTTCCATTATTTATGCAGCAACCAGATATTCAAATGGTAGGGTTTATAAGAGTAATAATCAAGGAATCTCTTTTACTGATATTACAGGTAATTTACCTAATCTAGGTAAAAATACACTTGCCCATCAAGGTTTAAGTGTGGACGAACCACTTTATGTAGGGACTACCGTAGGAGTTTATCGTTTAAACAATAGCACTGGAGCATGGGAGCGTTTTGCCAATAATTTACCCAATGTAAACGTGAGAGATTTAGAAATAAATACAAATGACAACACCTTAACGGCTGCCACTTATGGTAGAGGAATATGGCAAACTGCGGTGCAGAGCGCCGCGCCTAATACAGATATTGATTTAGTAGCACTTGTTAATAATGGTGGTGGTGTAAGTTGCTCTTCAAACACCATAGATTTAATAGTGCAAAACACTGGACTCAGCAACATTTCTAGTGTAGATGTTTCTTACCGTATTAATCGTGGTGCAGCAGTAAACCAGCAATTTGCGGTGAATATCAATCCTCAAAATCAAAGCATACTCACCCTTACAGGTTTAAATCTTACTGTAGGAGCTAATGATATTGTTATTAATGTGACAACACCCAACGATTATTATTCTTTAAATAACATAAGATCTTTACAAGTACTAGGAAATACTAGCGGTTTGACAAATGATTTGCATCAATTTGAAAACAGGGCGTTTTTAACTGCAGTGCAAGGCAGTACAGCATCGTCCTGGCAAATGGGTCAAGCAGCTGGCGCATTGTTAAATGCCGCAGTTGCAGGTGTATCAAATGTATATGCAACAAATCTTTCTGGCGATTATGGCAATAATTCTACCAGCTATTTATATTCAGGCTGTTATGATCTATCTTCTATCAACTCGCCTGTATTAAGTTTTGATATGGCTTTTGATATAGAAAGTAATTATGATGTTCTTTATATAGAATATTCAATTGATGGTGGTACTACATGGGGTATTTTAGGTAATGCAGCAAGTGCCAACTGGTATAATTCTAGTTTTTCTAATTGTACCTTGTGTACTGGTGCACAATGGACAGGGACAGTAGCTACACTAAATAATTATAATTTATCCCTAGGCCAACTCAATAATCCTGCACAAGTAACATTTAGATTTGTGCTTAAAACAGATCAATCGGTAACAAATGAAGGGGCCATTATTGATAATTTTATAATCACCGGTACTTTAAGCAACAACGATACAGCAACTCTTGAAGACCTTTTCTCTATCTACCCTAATCCATCAACAGGAATCTTTAATATTTCGTGGAAAACAGCAGATAGCTTTGATTATGACGTATATGATGTAAGCGGTAAAAAGATCGCTAGTAGAATAAACAATACTGGCGCAACGCATCAAGTAGACCTATCACATGTAGCACAAGGAATGTATTTTATTCAAATAGCTACTAAAACAGGTTCGGTTACTAAAAAATTATTGGTGAAGTAGTTTTTTTGTATGTTATTAAATCACTAGTATTAGAAACTTTTTTACAAGACAACAATGATTCTTACAGTTAAAAAACGTAAAGTTTTCAAATAATGACTTCTATTTAATGATATCTTAGATTTCACCATAAAATCAATTAAAACAATATTTTGTTAACATTACGCTTTCGCGAAAGCGAAATTATTACACTATCAATATTATAAGAAATTTAGGTTTAATAATTGACGGACTTTATGGAAGCAAGTGATCCTTAATAAATATTAGGAATTTAAAATCAAAATTTTTATTAGTGAGCGCAGTAGTCTTTGTGCTTACTTCTTTAAAGAATGAAGCTACGTCGACCTAGAGCAACCAGATCGGTCTATGGCAGTGCATGTTTTTTAAAGTTATGGATAACGATGCCAATAACAAACTAGGTTATCAACCCATCGTTCCTTATTTAGAGTTAATTGATAGTATCAAATCATTGGATGAGTTGCTAGAGGTAAAAGCGGTTTTAGGTAAAAAAGGAATCAACGCTTTCTTTGCTTTAGGTGTTTCACTAGATGCTATGGATACCTGTATTAATGTAGCACAATTATTCAACACCGCTTTAAGTATGTCTCGTGAATATTATGCAAGAGAAGATGATGACAGTAAAAAAACTGGCGATATATGAAGTATATCTTTCTAGAATGTTAATCATTACAGTCAAATAAGAAAACGAGGCACGGGCAATGTCAAAATACATAGTTTTTTTTGAAAAAGCTATGGCCAGCCCTAGATTAGACAAGGTTACTAGAAGAGATCCAAAGTTTACTTATAATCCCATAACAGTAAAAGAGCTTAAAGAAATTGCACCAGTAATAGATTGGAATACTTACTTTAAAAACTCAGATTTAAAAGAGATTGAAAGCCTAATCGTTAGCGAGCTACGGTATTTAAAAGCATTAAATACCATGTGGCAAGCTTTTAATCTAGACATCATGAAAAAACACATGAAATGGTCTATGATATACGACACTGCTTGGATCATTTTTACAGATCTAGAAAATACCAACTTTGATTTTTATCGCAAGACCATGCAAGGTGCAAAACGGCAACAACCACAAGACGAGCGTGTGCTTGCTACTGTTAACGATACCCATTTGCCAGATATGTACCATGGTTATATACCGCTACAAAACATTTCGGTCTTTTATGAAGCTTTTGGTATTACCGAATAAGATGCTTTGTACATCGCGCCAGAAAACAGTGTTGCGATTTGATAATTTTTTAACCAATTATATTAAGGCTTTCTTAACAGATGATCTTTTTTTATGCTTTAAAACTATATTTACCACCTATTAATTTACACTATGAAAAATTTAATTCTTGCCTTTATAACTGTTATTAGTTTCGCTTTCGCAAAAGCGCAATCTACAGCCGACTATGTAAAAGAAAATTACACTAAAACAGTAGAAAAAATCCCCATGCGCGACGGTGTAAAGCTGTACACGGTGATTTATACCCCCAAAGACGCCTCAAAAAAATATCCCATCATGTTGCAACGCACCTGTTATGGCGTCCAACCTTATGGAGAAGACGAGTACAAAAGATCTTTGGGTCCCAATAAATACATGATGCAAGAAGGCTATATTTTTGTTTATCAAGACGTGCGCGGCAGGTGGATGAGCGAGGGTGATTTTGATAACATGCGACCACATATACCTGGTAACGATATAAAAAATAAAAAAGATATAGACGAGAGTAGCGATACTTATGACACTATAGAGTGGCTTACTAAAAACCTGCCCAACAATAATAAAAAAGTAGGACAGTGGGGTATTTCATATCCTGGTTTTTATACTGCTGCAGCATTGCCCGAGGCACATCCTGCACTTGTAGCATCCTCACCACAAGCACCTATTGGAGATTTTTTCTTTGACGATTTTCATCACATGGGGGCGACCTTGCAAAGTTATTTAATGGCATATCCCGTTTTTGGTCACCAGACAGAACCTACCACAAAAAGCTGGTATAACAATAAATGGGATAAATTTAGAGCAGCTGGTAATATGAAAGATAGTTATGATTTTTATCTTAACATGGGGCCTCTTAAAAATGTAACAGATAGTATTTATCCAGATAACTTTTTTTGGAAAGATGTAGTTACACATCCTAATTATGACGAGTTCTGGCAGTCGCGTGCCATTATCAATCACCTTACCGAGGTCGACCACGCAGTAATGACAGTAGGCGGCTGGTTTGATGCCGAGGATCTCTATGGGCCACTTAACATCTATAAAAGTGTAGAGCGCAATAATCCTACTAATAAAAACAACACCATTGTCATGGGACCATGGAGCCATGGAAACTGGGCTAGTGAGCGTGGCAAGCAAATGGTAAATCATATTCATTATGGCGATAGTATATCTACTTTTTATCAAAAAAATATTGAAACTCCGTTTTTTGAACACCATTTGAAAGGTAAAAAAAATCCTTTATTACCAGAGGCATACATGTTTGACACTGGTTTAAAAGAATGGAATCAATTTGCACAATGGCCACCGCGAGAAGAACAAATTAGTTTTGGTTTTGGCGAGAATGGAACTCTTTTGATTAACCAGGCAGGAAGTAAAGATGTAGCACATACTTATACCAGCGACCCTAGCAAGCCTGTACCTTTTAGAAGTGAGGTGACACCAGTAACTTTTACGCCTAGAGCCTACATGACAGACGATCAACGACACGCTTCAAGAAGACCTGATGTTCTTACCTTTCAAACTAGTATTCTTGATGATGACTTGCGACTAGCAGGAGAAATACAAGCAAATCTAGAAGTGATCCTACAAAATATAACCGATGCAGATTTTATAGTTAAAGTAATAGATGTGTATCCAGATGATGAGGTAAATGGCGAGCACACGCCAAAACATATTACCCTAGCCGGTTACCAGCAACTGGTGCGTGCAGAAACCTTTAGAGGTCGTTTTAGAAATGACTTTTCAAAACCAGAACCATTTAAAGAGGGCGCAATATCACAAGTAAACTTCCCACTGCAAGATGTACTGCACACGTTTAAAAAAGGGCACCGTATCATGATACAAATACACAGCACTTGGTTTCCATACATAGATCGCAACCCACAAAAATATGTAGATAATATTTTTGAAGCCAAAGCAAGCGATTTTACCGTTGGGCAAGTAACGATTTTAGGCAGCAGTGTATTAACCGTGGGAGAAAACAACGGTATTGAAGCACAATTACCACAGTTGAAGAGGTGATTGTGGTGTTAAAAGAGAGTAAATTCAATTTTTTATTCTATTTCAACACTTTTTCAACATAAAAAACCTACAAATTATCACAACCACTCCACGGGTTGTTGCAATACTTTTATTAATTTTTCTTCATCACTGCCAGCTGCGGGGTGGTAGTCATAAACCCATTGCACATGTGGGGGTAAACTCATTAATATACTTTCTATGCGACCATTGGTTTTAAGACCAAAGAGGGTTCCCTTATCATGTACCAGATTAAACTCTACATAGCGACCACGGCGTATTTCTTGCCAGGTGCGCTGTGCTGCTGTATAGGGTAAGTTTTTTCTCTTTTCTACAATAGGCACATAAGCCTCTAGAAATTTATTTGCAATATCCATTTGAAATGCCAGCCAGTCTTGCATATCATAGGCGTCTGTAGCCCTACAATAATCATAAAACAGCCCGCCTATACCACGAGCCTCCTCCCTGTGAGAGTTGTAAAAATAGTCGTCACATTTTTGTTTGAAGTCTTGATAATCTGCTAGTTCGTGACGGTCACAAACTTCTTTACACACCTTATGAAAATGTTGTGCATCTTCTTCAAACAGGTAATAAGGGGTCAAATCCAGCCCGCCACCAAACCACGAGTCGATTACCCCGCCATTTTTATCATACATTTCAAAATACCTAAAATTAGCATGCACAGTAGGAACCATAGGATTTACAGGATGAATTACCAGACTTAATCCTGTGGCATAAAAGTTACAATCGCTTACTTTAAAATAGGCTTGCATTGCTATGGGCAATTCACCGTGTACTGCGCTTATGTTTACCCCACCTTTTTCAAATACTGCCCCGTTTTGCATGACTCGAGAAAAACCGCCACCGCCTTCTTGTCGTTGCCATTCGTCTTCTTGAAAAGTGGTCTTGCCATCTACCTCTTCTAATTTTGAAGTAATGGTTTTTTGTAAGGTTTTTATAAAGTCATAAAACTGCTGCTTGATCATGTTGTATTTTTAATTGTAATGTGTGTTATTTATAATTATTGTTGTCAGGTTAATTTTGAAGAATTACTATAATTTTCAATGCTAGTAGGATTTTTAAATGTTAGCTCAAGTCTCAATTTGCCTTTTAAAAAAGTTAATTGCTATGTGCTTTACAATCTTAATCTTTTTTTAAAATCATGGTTGCCCGTTTAATTTTAGATAGCATTCTTTTTTTTTAATTTAAGCTCTTTGATGTTAAACCTCAATTAACAGCTTTATTTTTTATAGATTTATTTATTTTTTAGCGCTTAACAAATTTCTCTTATTTTTAATTCGGTTATCTATAGTCTCTGATGATAAACTTTCCGATTATAGTTGACCCTCGTTATTGTTTAAATTTAATCATTTACGTAGAGTTTTGAATATTTCAAGTACAAAACCAAATGATCCTTTATCGTCTCTCAACTATCCATCATCAAAATTCTAAACTCAAAACTAATTATCCAATATTCTATTTTACAAAAGCAAAGCGATCTATCATCTTATTAGGTGTAACTAGTTAACATTCATATATCACTTCATTATGTCTAGTGTTGCTCTAGTAGAAGCGGTTACAGAAAATGGCAATACTAAAATCACCCCTACTACAGGTATAAAAAGCATGGCGATAAAAACCATTCCTATTCCTGTGGCAATACCTTTATTGCTTTTAACAAAACCCACACTTTCTTTGTAATTAAAATGTCGCTCTAGGGTATAATCCATATTTCCAAAACCGGCATAATAAGCTTGGACAAAAAATATTAAAACCGTGAAAAATATTCCTACCAGTGGTATAAAACTCAGTAATAATAATGGTATAGTAATCGCAATTTCATAAATAAGGTTGCGCAAATTAATACGCAAGCTGCGCCACAACTGTTGCATATTGCTCGTGTTGCGATGTTGCGCATGGTCAAATGCGTGAGAATAATAATGTTTTTCAATACGTTCAGAAACAGGCGACATAAATGGTGCGCTCAAAGCCATGACCATATGTTTGAAAATAATAAATCCCAGTATCAAAATAACAATGCCGCCCAGCCACGACGCCACCTCGGTCATGGTTTCTTTTCCCCACTCCCAGATCCAGGCGCGAGCAAAAAAGCTGCCTAGATCATTTGATAATGAATAGGCTGTAAAAAATAATGTGACTGCAAAAAATAAACTTACCGCCATGGGTACAAAGAAAAACTGCCAAAGTTTTAATTCATTGATTAGTTTAAAACTGTCTTTATAAGCGTATAATCCTTTAAGAATGTTCTTAAACATAATGAAAGATGGTTGCTGCGTTCATTTTATTGTTTCGTTGTCATTTTCCTGTAAAAAATAAAGAACCTAGAGGGATAGTAATTAATTTATTCTTTTACTACCGCTGCTCATACTCTTTTACGGCATCTACAAAAGCGCGTGCATTTTCTACAGGAATATTGGGTAAAATTCCGTGACCTAAGTTGGCCACAAATCTATCTTTACCAAATTCATTAATCATTTGTGTGACCATTTCTTTTATTTTGGCAGGTGGCGACAATAATCTAGAAGGGTCAAAGTTACCTTGCAGTGTAATATTACCACCGGTTAAATAGCGGGCATTTCTTGCACTACAAGTCCAGTCTACACCTATGGCACTCGCACCGCTTTTTGCCATGTCATTTAATGCATACCAGCAGCCTTTACCAAATACAATTACCTCTGTTACAGGTTTTAAAGCATCTACAATTTGCTGAATGTATTGCCAGGAAAACTCTTGATAATCAGTAGGCGATAGCATCCCGCCCCACGAGTCAAATACCTGTACTGCATTCACCCCATGAACTACTTTTTCTTTAAGATAGGCAATGGTGGTATCGGTTATTTTTTGCAGTAAATTGTGCGCTGCCTCTGGTTGCGTAAAGCAAAATTCTTTGGCTTTATCAAAGTTTTTGCTGCCTTGTCCTTGCACACAGTAACATAAAATAGTCCATGGAGATCCAGCAAAACCTATTAATGGCACACGATTGTTCAATACTTTTTTAGTAAGGTCTATTGCTTCAAAAACATAGTTTAAAGCATCCTTAACATCTGGCACCACCACACGGTCTAAGTCCTTTTGTGTTCTTATAGGACTGGGCAACCACGGGCCCACACCATTTTTCATTTCGACCGCTATATTCATGGCTTGTGGAATGACTAGTATGTCAGAAAACAAAATGGCAGCATCTGGTCCTATTTGATCAATAGGCATCACAGTGATTTCGGTCGCTAGTTCTGGGGTTTGGCATCTAGTAAAGAAGTCATATTTTTCTTTAAGTTTCATAAAATCTGGCAAATACCTACCAGCCTGGCGCATCATCCACACCGGCGGGCGCGACACCTCTTCACCTTTTAAAGCTCTTAAAAACAAATCATTTTTTATCATTACGCAGTACTTTTATTGCTGTTACAAGTGTGTTTTCTATAGTTTGTTTGGTCGCTATTATTACATTGTCATAATACTTAATGGCAGTGCTTGAAGTAGTCGGCCCTATACATATTACTGTTTTAGGGGATTGTTTTGGATTCGCTTTCGCGAAAGCGAGAACACCTCTAGGACTATAGAAAATAACGGCTGCAAAAATACGATTAAAGCTTTTCTTCACGGCAACAGATTCATAAACAAAAAGTTCTTTTAAGGGTATTTTATATTCCAGAAATAACGCTGGAAGTTCATCACGACGTTGTTTACTGCACAAATAAAGAAACGATTCATTAGGAAATTGAGACGCTAATTTTTTTGCAAGGGCAGCAGCATTTTGTGCAACCGTAGCGACGTTAATATTCAGTTGTGTAAGAAGGCCAGCAGTAACATCACCTACACAATGCACCTGCTTAATGCGGTCGCGGTGTTGCGCCACGGCAGGCATGGCATTTTTACTGCTTATAATCACATAGTCCCAATCCCTAGACAAATCAAAAGCAAGCGGCCGAGTTTTTAAAACATCATAATGTGTGATGCTCATCCCCGCGTTTAAAACAAGTTCAACTTGCGCTGCGGTCAATACTTTTGTGGAAAGAATGCTGTCTTTCATAATACAGGCAAGGTATTGAATTTTTAAACTAAATAAATGGCTGTTATTTAGTTTAGATATGTTTTTATTATTGAAGTGGTTTAGTCATTTAGCATTTTAATTAAAGTTAGCTGTTTTTTGTTCATTTAATAGCTTATTAGAGTTCCTTCACTAGTATAAGTAAGGTAAAATGGTAAAAAAGACACGTTAAAGAGGCATTTATTAGTAAATGCCAAAAGTATGAATGACTTTATCGTCCTTTTAAATTCTTTTTAATAAATCAGTTGTATTTGAGTATTTTGTCGGTAAACGCAAAATAGCTTTTTAAATATTTCATGCAATACTGTTTTGTAAATTTTAAAATTCTAAAAATATTAAACTCACTATACACGATTTAATAAAAAATTACGTTATTAATTGTCAATATGGAATTACCAGCGTTTATAAATGATCTAATTGGTAAAGAGGGCCTGCCCACACTAGAAGAGGCTCACAAGGTTTTTTCGGTTTTACAGGTTGTAAAAGTGCGTAAAAACCAGATCTTATTACCCATAGGTGAAATAGCTAGCTCTATTTATATAGTTAAGTCGGGTATTCTTAAGGAAAGTATGCTAGATGAAGACGGCAACACTATGGCTATTAGATTTGTGTCAAATGGTGATGTGATGACTTCTGTTTATAGTTTTATCAACCAGCAAGCATCTGTTCATGAAATTGCTTGTCTTGAGGACGGTGAGCTACTTTGTTTTAATTACCCAGATTTTCAATACATGAGTAAATTATATGAGTGTTTATCACCTGCCTTTTACAAACTGATGTTAAAAAGATGTCATTTGGTACTGGACGAAAAATCCAGAATGATTACTCGCAATGCACAAACGCGATATGATAAATTTATTGAACAACACCATCCATTTGCCTCTCAAATTCCTCTTAAAGATGTGGCTTCATTTTTAGGCATTACCCAGCAATCTTTAAGCAGGTTAAGAACTAATAAAGGACGTTAATTTACTTTAAACTCATAAAAGGTGTTAGGAATTATATTACGGTTTGAATCCCATCAAAATCAATCGCCTTGCTATATTTCTTTCAGTCACCATAGCGATGCTTTTTCTCAATGGTGTAATCCTTTATTTTATTGGGTATTGAGCTCTCGTAATTAAAATTTTACACATAATTTGCGATAAAAAAACAACTATTCTTAATTCTTATCTTTGCAGTAAAAGCACTACAAATGATTACATCCATGACAGGCTATGGTAAAGCCGTCAATTCATTACCCGATAAAAGAATAACAGTCGAGATAAAAACCCTTAACAGCAAAAATATTGATCTTAATTTAAGGATTCCATCTTTGTTAAGACAACTAGAATTACCTTTAAGACAATTGATTACTAAAACACTATCTAGAGGGAAAGTTGATTTTACTATACAAATAGAACAAACAGGGGTAACGGCAAGTTCTAAGTTAAACCTAGAGGTTCTAGAGAACTATATGAAGCAAATGGCACAATTAGAAGGTGTTTTATTTGCTAATTCTGGACATAAAATGAAATTGCTAGAAATTGCCACCCGTTTTCCAGATGTGTTTTCTCAAGAAACTAGCGAGATGACCGCTGAAGAGCTAGTCGTGGTGCAAGAAATTGCAGTAAAAGCACTTGCGGCTGTCCAGGATTTTAGAAGTGAAGAAGGTAGGGCACTAGAAAGCGAATTTTCAAAACGCATAAAAAATATTAATGCGCTGCTAGCGCATGTTATTATAGAAGATCAGGACAGGATTGCAGCGGTGCGTACAAGACTAGAAAAAGCAGTTGCCGAAATTGCAGAAAAAGTAGATCAAAACAGATTTGAACAAGAGTTGATTTATTATCTAGAAAAATATGACATTACAGAAGAAAAGGTGCGACTAGAAAATCATTTAAGTTATTTTCAAGAAACCATGTCTTTGGCAGATTCACAAGGGAAGAAATTAGCCTTTATCTGTCAAGAAATAGGTAGGGAAATCAATACCATAGGCAGTAAGGCAAACCATGCCGCCATGCAGCAAATGGTAGTACAAATGAAAGACGAACTAGAGAAAATTAAAGAACAATTGCTTAACGTATTGTAATGAATCAACTTCCTAAACTTATTATTTTTAGCGCCCCATCTGGTGCTGGTAAAACAACACTAGTCAGGCACTTATTAACCAAAGAAGAATTAAACCTCGCTTTTTCCATAAGTGCTGCGTCTAGGGAACCACGCGAGGGTGAGGTACACGGCAAGGATTATTACTTTTTAGGAATTAGCAATTTTAAAAAGCGCATTAAAGCAAATGATTTTCTAGAGTATGAAGAGGTCTATCAAGATCAGTTTTATGGTACTTTAAAAGAAGAAGTAGAACGACTTTGGGCACTGGGTAAAAACGTGATTTTTGATATAGATGTTGTGGGTGGGTTGCGATTAAAAGAAAAGTTTCCTAATCGCGCAATAGCCATATTTATTAAACCACCCTCTATAAACGAACTGCAAAAACGACTGAAAAGCCGCAAAACAGAATCGTCAGAAAAAATTGCAATGCGTGTGGCCAAAGCAAGTACAGAAATGGCTACAGCCCCACAGTTTGACATTATTATAAAAAACGACGATCTAGAGGTAGCCAAAAGACAAGCCTATAAAGCCGTTTATGATTTTATAAATTCATAATACATTGGTGAAAATTAAAAATAAGATAGGATTGTTTTTTGGTACATTTAATCCCATACACATCGGTCACCTGGCCATAGCAAATTATTTAGTTGCCTATAGCGATCTACAAGAATTGTGGATGGTTGTTACACCACACAACCCATTAAAGAAAAAAAAGACATTGCTAGACGATTACCAGCGCTTGCATATGGTACATCTAGCGACCGATGATTATGATTACATAAAAGCCAGTCAGGTCGAGTTCAATTTGCCACAACCCAACTATACAGTAAATACGCTGGCACATCTTTCAGAAAAATATCCTGAAAAAGATTTTGTGCTAATTATGGGAGAAGATAATTTAAGAACCTTTCACAAGTGGAAAAATCATCAAGTGATTTTAGAAAACTACAGCATTATTATATATCCCAGATTAGGAACAACCACCATTCCTGAACAGTTTGTAAACCATCCTAAAATTACTATTACCGCTGCGCCAGTGATAGAGATTTCTTCTACCATGATACGCAATGGTATTTCACAAGGTAAGGACTTAAGATACTTTATGCACCATCAAGTACAGCAGTATGTAGAAGAAATGGGCTTTTATAAATAATTATACAAAAGTGTTTTATAATTACCTATTTTTATTTTTTAGACATATCTAAAAAATGATTTATCTTTATCAAATAATTTGATAAGCCATTTTAATATGCACACGGTTTCAGAAGAAAATTACATAAAAGCCATTTATCATATTCAAAAAGATCGCGAGCTTGTTGCTACAAACGACATTGCAAGCCGCATGAATACTAAAGCATCATCGGTGACTGATATGCTTAAAAAACTTGCCGATAAACAGCTTGTGACATACATTCCTTACAAAGGGGCGCAGCTTACAAAAAAAGGAGTACAATGTGCAAACGAGATCATTAGAAAACACCGCCTGTGGGAAGTGTTTTTAGTAGATAAACTCAATTTTACTTGGGATGAGGTTCACGAGGTGGCAGAGCAGCTAGAGCATATACAATCTCGCAAACTCACAAACGAGCTGGATAAATTTTTAAATTATCCTAAACACGACCCTCACGGCGATGCTATTCCAGACCAGTACGGCAATTATGAAAAAACAAGTAAGATAACTTTATCGCAACTTAACAAGGGCGATTGTGGCATTCTTACAGGATTGATAGACACCTCAAAAGAATTTCTCAATTACCTAGATAAGAAAAAAATGAATCTAGGCACTGCTGTTCAAGTGATTGAAGTTGAAGATTTTGACGGTTCTTATACCATAAAAACCAACAGTGAAACGCTTCAAATCTCACAGCAAATCGCTAGTCAGATTTATATAAAATTAGACTTATGAATATGCTGTTTACTCCATTTAGTAATATTTGTATAGCCTTAATAAATTGGCGCTTTTTTGATTAAATAAACTCGCTTTCTTTTTATTTCGCTTTCGCGAAAGCGAGATTAAAAGAAGATTATCCCGCTGCACAATGGGACGAAAGCGTAATTAAAAACATTAATTTTCATGAAAAATATTTTTATACTCTTAACTATTCTATCGCTAGTAGGCTGCAAAGAAAGTAACCAAAACAGCGGTAAGTTAAATGTGGTTACTACCACCACCATGATCACCGATCTAGTAAAAAATATAGGTGGCGATGCGATTGCGTTAAACGGTCTTATGGGCAGCGGTATCGACCCGCATTTATACAAAGCCAGTCAGGGTGATTTTAGAAAACTAAATGATGCCGATGTGATTTTTTACAACGGCTTGCACCTAGAAGGAAAGCTGGTTGATGTTTTTGAAAAAATGAATAGGCAGGGCATCACCACCATCCCAATAAGTGATGGCATTGATAAAAACACACTTATAGGCAGTGCTTATTTTGCTAGTAATTACGATCCGCATATATGGTTTGATATCGCCTACTGGAAAACGATTACTGGTTTTGTAACCGATAAATTAGCTGAATTAGACCCAGTTAACGCTGCTATTTTTAAAGCAAACAGAGACAAGTATTTAAAACAACTAGATGCGTTGCAAACCGAGCTGACTCTTAAAGTTAATGAGTTACCTATTGAAAAAAGAATACTTGTTACTGCACACGATGCCTTTAATTATTATGGTAGAACATTTGATTTTGAAGTAGTAGGTTTACAAGGACTTTCTACAGCTACCGAGGCAGGTGTAAAAGATGTGCAGCGCATCACACAATTTATTATAGAACACGATATCAAGGCGATATTTATAGAAAGTAGTGTGCCTAGACGCACTGTAGAAGCTTTAAAAGCTGCTGTAAACGCACAAGGTCACGAGGTAAAAATAGGCGGCGAGCTGTATAGTGATGCCCTAGGTAGCGACGGCACAGTAGAAGGAACTTATATAGGAATGTACCAGCACAATGTACAAACCATTATCAATGCATTGAAATAATGGAACAAAAAACAGCAGTTGCGGTAGACGACCTTACGGTTGCATATAATTACAAACCAGTGCTTTGGGACATAGATCTTGCTATCCCCGAAGGGGTATTAATGGCGATAGTAGGTCCCAACGGCGCAGGAAAATCTACATTGATAAAATCTATTTTAGGCATTGTTGCTCCTATTGCTGGGTCGGTAACCATATTTGGGAAACCCTATCACAAACAACGCAATAAGGTGGCCTATGTACCACAAAAAGGGAGTGTTGATTGGGATTTTCCTACCACCGCACTAGATGTGGTGATGATGGGAACTTATGGCTCTTTGGGTTGGATCAAAAGACCTGGGTCAAAACAAAAAAAACAGGCACTAGAAGCGCTGGAAAAAGTAGGGATGCTCCCGTTTAAAAGCCGACAAATTTCTCAGCTTTCTGGGGGGCAGCAACAACGTATTTTTCTCGCAAGGGCATTAGTACAAAATGCCGAGATTTATTTTATGGACGAGCCTTTTCAAGGGGTAGACGCCACAACCGAGATTGCAATTATCAACATCTTAAAAGAACTGCGTCAAACGGGCAAAACTGTTATTGTTGTGCACCACGATTTACAAACTGTGCCACAGTATTTTGATTGGGTCACCTTTTTAAATGTAAAACACATCGCAACCGGACCTGTAAAGGATATTTTTAATGACGATAACCTTACAAAAACCTATGGTATTAATTATAAAGTTGCGGTGCAGGAGTAAGTAGACGTTTAAAGGACAAGGCGATAATTTGCAACTTTTGTTGAAAGTTAGCGGGCTATTACTGTGTTACGTCCTAATAAAAAGTGTTTAGGTATTTTTAATAATTTTTAAAGTTGTCTACCTGATCTAAAACTATATTTATGAGTTACCAACTATTGCAACGTTTACATTTTTTTATTCAAACCTTTTGATTTAGATTAGAGCTAGTGCTCATCATACATTCAAGAGTTTTTACCAACCATTTTGTCTATTACACCTCGAATTATTAAAACCTCAATAAAATTAGCAAAAAAGACCCGTTTGTAAAATAATTGTGAAATAAGGTTGCGTCATTGATTTAGTTAGCTCAATAAAAGCTTATTAATAAAAGCTACACTTTAAACATTATTTAAAGCAGGTATTAATCAAGTGACTCAAATTATTTAAGCCTAACTGGGACTATTTTTAGCCATCTCTACCAACAGTTTTTTTGTCAAACTTTTTGTGTAATCAAAATCTGGCATTTTTGCAGACTGATAGATAAACATGGCTTTTATATGATGATTAGGTGCTGCGGGCAGTAATTCTTGCTGCAACCTATACGATTCTCGCATCAGTCGTTTTACTCGATTGCGATCTACTGCTTTTTTAAAAAAGCGCTTTCCCGCACTCACGCCTATTTGATGGTCACCAGCGGTCGGGCTAATGATATACACGACTCGCAATGGCCCTTTACGCAAGGATGCACCAGTGGTAAACAATAGCTGTGTAGCTTTTTTGCTTTTTAATTTTTTATCCTTTCCATAGGTAAGTTTCATAGCAAGGCAAAGATAGGGTTTCAGTTGGTGGGTTTTTGAGTTTTTGAGTTTTTGAGTCGGTGAGTTTGTGAGTCTTTTAGTCTTTGAGGTTGTGAGTTTTTGAGTCTTTGAGTTGGTGAGTTTTTAAGTCTTTGATTTGGTGGGTCTTTGAGTTTATTTTATTAGATGCGGTTGATTTTGTTTCTCTTTTGTTTTATTGGTTCACTTTTCGCGAAAGCGAGATCATCACAAACTGTATAACATAAAAATAGACAATAACCTTTATAAAAAGAGCTACTGTCTATTATGAAATCTAGTGCTGTGTAAGTCTAGTTCTTTATGGTAAAAGTGTTGTTTTCCTTATCTACATCGGCCATCATTTCTTCTGGGTCGATGGTGATACTTTTTATATTGTTAAGGTTGACACCGTTTAAAATAAGCTCGTAGGATGGATAGGCCCATGCCCAGTCATCTGTGGTGGTAACGCTGCTTTTAACTTTCTTTTCACCGCGCATTTCTTCTAGAGGGATGTAATACATTTTTGTGCTGCCATCGTTCATGGTTACTTCTACATCTAGCGGCATTGCCATTTGTCCTTTACGCAGTAATGTTGCCACCGCATTATTCCCATCGGCAGTTATATTTTCTACTGCATAGTCTATGGTTTTAGTAGTCATGGTCCAGTCTCTTAAATACCATTCTAGGTCAAAACCGCTTACACGCTCTGCAATGCGTTTAAAATCATTAGGATCTGGGTGTTTAAATTTCCAGGTGTTGTAATATTCTTTAATGATCTGGTCACGTACTTCATCACCCACTATATAACCTAACTGGGCAATAAAGACAGAGCCTTTAGAATAAGCGCTTATTCCATAGGCGCTATTGTGTTCATAATGATCGGCATGTGTAGTTTGTGGTTCTTCTTTTCCAGAATTTGCTAGGTAGATATAACTTCTATAAGAGCCTGAATTAGGATTTGTTTTTCCCTCTTTAAACACCTCGTTCATGGCTAGATTTGAAATATAGGTGGTAAAACCCTCGTCCATCCATTCGTCTTTGCTCTCGTTTGTTGCCAGCACATGGTTGAACCACGAGTGTGCAAACTCGTGTGCCGTTACACCTGCAAGACTGCCAAAAGAACGCTCGCCAGTTACCAAGGTACACATGGCATATTCCATACCACCGTCGCCACCTTGTATGACAGAATACTGCTGGTAGGGATAATCGCCCACATGTTGATTAAAATATTTTAAGAACTCGTTAGTCACTGGTTGTAGTTGTTTCCAGTTTTCTCTTATAGCGTCATTGTCTTTATAAAAAAAGTGCAGGTCTACATTGTTTGCGCCTTTATAAATATCGTGCACAAAATCTTTGTCGGCAGCCCATGCAAAATCATGTACTTGTGGCGCTTTAAAATGCCAGGTTAACTTGCCGTTCTTGCCTTTTGCAGGACCTGTGTTTGCACGATCATAACCATGGCCTATTTCTTTAGGATTTTGCAGGTAGCCAGTTCCACCTATAGTGTATTCTTTGTCTAGGGTAATGCGCACGTCAAAATCGCCCCACACCCCGTGAAATTCTCTTGCGATATAAGGACTGGTATTCCATCCATATTTGTCAAACTCGGCCATTTTGGGATACCACTGCGTCATTGATAGTGCCACACCTTCTTTATTATTGCGACCGCTCCTTCTTATTTGTACAGGTACCTGACCGTTAAAATCCAGTTCTAGCGTGGTAGATTGACCTGGGGCAAGGGATTTGTTAAGGTTAACTACCAGTATGGTGCCTTCTTCTACCGTTTTTACTGTGGCGCCATCTTGTTTCATGTTAGTTACACGCAAGTAACCTATTTCATTGGGTTGTAATGCTGCAATGCGCGAGCCTACACGGGGATCTGGATCTGCAATGTTGCGAGATCTTACATCCATCTCACTGCCTGGCTGAAAAGCATTAAAAAACAGGTGGTAATAAACACGGTCTAGGGTCTCGGGAGAGTTATTTGTATACACTAGTTTTTGTTTACCTGTGTATTGATAACGGTCTACATCCATAGTAACATTTATATCATAATCTACCTGCTGTTGCCAGTATGCACTTGTGCTAGATGATGGGGTAGCAGCTATATTTTTAGAAGAATTGCAGCTGGCAAGTGCGATTGCTAGGGTAAGAATAAAAGCTATTTTTTTCATAAGTAAATTTTGTAGGTGCAAGATAGGGTTTTAGTAGTTGTTTTAAAATAGTGGTTGCTTGCTTTTTGTCTCGCTTTCGCGAAAGCGAAAACATAAAAGAAAAACATCTTACCGTGTAAGTAAAATTAGATATTATGATGATAAGTTTAAAAACAAAGAAAATAAAATGCCAAAACTAAAAAACAAGAAACTTATAACGGAGGAGGATCTTGAGAAACTTACTGTTGAAGATGAAGAGGGCTGGAGGTAAAGGAATAAATAACATCATGCTACTATCACAAAAATTAAACTTTTGCAACGTTCATTAACAGCTGGTTTTTAAATTTATACATGTTAAGTTCTGTCCAAAAAAAATATCCCAAAAAGCCATAAAGCATCCATAAACGCAAAACCACAATTAGAGATTTTTACAGACGATGTAGGTTGCAGCCACGGTTGTAACATGGCTCATCTAGATGATGGCGCAATATTTTATGTGCAATCTCGAGGAATCGGCAAAAAAAACTAGGCGCACTACTCATGTTTGCATTTGCACACAGCGTTTTAGAAAGCGTTAAAATACCCGAAATCAAATCGAGAATCACAAAGCTAATCGCCGCAAAACTTGGAGTAGAAATAGGCTTTGATTTGTAGGTAACTATACTTTATGAACTTTAAAAATGCTGCCGTGGGGGGCTTTTTTTATTAGTTTAGTATTTGTTTTTATGTATTCATAGCTATTTGCTTAACAATATGATTATATAATGAAGTATCTTTGAGACTCAATTATATACATGATGTTATGGCAGCTGCAGATTTACGAAATACAATGATAGCCTATATTAATGAGGCCGACGACAGATTGCTCAATGTACTAAAAGCTGTGGTAGAAAGTTACAAAGCAAACGATGTTGTTGCATTTACTGTGACGGGAGAACCATTAACATTACAACAATATAATGACGAGCTACAACGATCAGAGGAAGAAATAGCAAATGGGAAGTTCATTACCCAAAAAGATTTAGAAAAAGAATCCCAGAACTGGTAATGGCTAATCTAGAAGTAGTGTGGTCCAAAACAGCAACAACGCAGTTAAAACAAGTTTACGATTATCTTAAATACTATCGAAAAACACCGCAAGGCGCTGAAAATGTGAGGCGAGATATTCTTAACGCTACCTCAAATATTTTAGCAGTTGAACAATATCAAAAAGATGATATTAACCCCAATTACCGCAGAATTGTAGTTAGAAATTACAAACTTATTTTCAAAGAATCGGGTTCTAAAATCATTATATTAAGAGTGTTTGATACACGCCAACAGCCAAATAAATTGTTAAGTGATAACGAGTAAGATAATGATATTAACGTTTTGATTTTAATCAAACACTCATATTTGCCTTTGCAAACAGGGTACTAGAAACGGTAAAGATTCCAGAAATAAAGTCCCGCATTACAAAACTCATTGCTATGAAACTTGGATTAGAAATAGGCTGGGATTTGTAGGTAACTATACTTTATGAACTTTAAAAATGCTGCCGTGGGGGGGGGCTTTTTTGTTGGGTTAAAAAATGTTTAAGTATGTTTAAAGTTAATTGTGAAGTCATGGATTAAAAGGGAAGCATGGTTAGAACAATTATCTACACCTATGGGTACAAATTTTAAAATCAGTAGAATGCCATTAATTTAGTCTCTAAGGTAAAATAATTAAGTTTTTATTTGGAACTTCGCTTTACTTCGCTTTACTTCGTAATTAAATTAACAAACTAAACAATTTAATTATGAAAAAAGTGTTTTTAGCAATGGCTTTTTCTGCCGTGATAGCGGCAAATGCCACAAATGACAAAGAATCTGTAACAAATACCATACAAGATGTTCCTATTCAAAAAATGGAGGTTACTAAAGTGATTAAGTTTGAAAAGGTTTCAATCGAGGAAAACGAAAATTTAACTAGTGAAGTGGAACTTTTATTTGGGTGTGGTAGCCAAGGAAACATCGAATATGATAATTGGAGAGATCAGGGTTATTCACATAGAGAAGCGAGAGAACTAAGAAGGGCTTTTGTTAGAGATTGTAGAGGTTTTCCAGATACTGGTTGGCTTTTATTTCCTTGGCCATTTAGTGCATTTAACTAGTTGGTTAAATCTATTTTTAAAGTTTTACTTACAGCAAGGAGATTGAATTACAAATAATCCAATCTCCTTAAATTTTTTTTGCAAATGAAATTTAAAAAGTTTTTTGTTTTACCTATTTTATGTATTTTCTATTGTCATCTTCATTCACAGAATGTTAATAAATATGCACTATCAAAAGTTAGTTACGAATTATCAATAAAAATTGATAAAAATGACGGGCGGTTTACATCGCTACAACGTGTATTTCCTGAAAGAGCCGCAAAATTAGAGACAATTGCGTCTGAATTTGATTTTTCGCTAGTTTATAACGACAACCGCTCAATTTTTTATTTAGAAAGGAAAATATATTCTGATGAAGCTGCTGCGAGATTGGCACTAATATTTTCGGGTAGTTTTTATGGAAGGGTAGAACAGCAATCTGACACCTATATAACCGAAGAATTACAAGAAGATTTTGGTAAATTTTTGGTGTCTCGTCCCTATCAGGACTGGGAGTTACACGATGAGAGTAAAGTTATAGGTGAGTACACTTGCTTCAAGGCTACTACGTTTTACAATATAGTTAATCCAGCTGGAAAGGTATTTAGACGTGATTTTACAGCTTGGTACACACCACAATTGCCTTATAAATTTGGGCCAGCGGGTTATGGTAATTTACCAGGTTTAATTATAGAACTGCAAGGCAAAGATTTTACATTAGGGGTGAGTCAAATTAAATTTTATGAAACAGGATTACAGAGTAAAGAAAACGAAATGCCCCGGCTTAAAAAATTAAAAACCATTACAGAAGAAGAATTTGAAAAACGTGCCGCTGAAGACGAAAAACGATGGCGTGATCAAAAGGGTTAAATGTTGGTATGTACTTAAACTCTCAAGTTTCAAATGTACATTCGTTTTATAAACGTATGTGGCTTCTTTACCAGTTTTTGCCTATTTTTTAAAAAATTACCAATGAAAAACGCAATATTATTCCTATTTACATTAACATCTTTAAATTCACCATGCCTTTCCCAGAGCCAATATGCTAAAGTGAAAGTAAGTTATGGCGTGGAAACTGTTATTGATAAAAGTAAAAAGTCGTATAAATTCTTATTTGCAAATGCGCCAAATTTAGCTCAAAAATTAGAATTTATAAGTTCAGAATTTGAATTTACTTTATTATTCAATGATTCTGTATCAACATTCTATTTAGAAAAAAAAAATGTTTTCTGACAATAATGCTGCTAAAATGTCTCTTTCAACCGCACAATATTTTGGTCGTATTAAACAACAATCTAACAATTTTATTACAGAAGAATTGGAAGAAGACTTTGGTAAGTTTCTAGTTTCCCGTCCCTATCAAAAATGGGAACTACATGATGAAATTAAGACAATCGCTGATTTTACTTGTTTTAAAGCAACTACATTTTACACCGTAACAAATTCAGAGGGGAAAATATTTAAACGTGACTTTACTGCTTGGTACACGCCGCAACTTCCTTACAAATTTGGCCCTGTGGGATATGGTAACTTGCCAGGTTTGATTATGGAACTGCAAGATAAAAATGCTACTTATGGAGTGACTAAAATAGAGTTCTTTGAAGAAGGGGTACAAAGAAAGGAAAACGAGATGCCCCAATTAAAAAGAAAAAAAATGATAACGGAAGAGGAGTTTGAACGGCTTGCTGCTATTGATGAAGAACGGTGGAGAAAAGAAAATGACTAATAATAAGAATACTTTATCAGAAAACTAATCCATTTGAAATACGCCATAGGTTATTGCTTTCTACTTTTAAGCACTTTATGTTTTGCGCAAAACACCGTTGCTATTAGTGGAGTAGTTACAGACAGTTTGCAAAAGCCATTGCTTAATGTTACACTTATTGCAAAGCCACAGCAGGAAACACTCAAAGTGACGTATGCTATCACCACGAGTGATGGCTCATATACATTACAATTACAAAAAGATGTTGCTTATATGCTTAGCGTATCGCACCTAGTACATGAAACCATTACTAAAGAAGTGCTTTTCACAGAAAACACTACAAACTACAACATTAGCCTAATCACAAAAAATGAAAACCTCGATGAGGTCATTATCAATTACAAGTACCAGCCTATTGAAAAAAAGAAAGATACAATTACCTATAATCTAGATGCCTTTACAAATGGTAACGAATTTAAGATGGAAGATGTGCTTGCTAAATTACCAGGAATAAAAGTAGAGGACGATGTGGTTAAAGTGCAGGGCAAACCTATTACAAAGCTGCTTGTAGATGGGAAGCTATTTTTTGGTGGTGACACAAAGTTAGCCATTAAAAATATCCCAGCAGATGTTATGGCAAAAATTGAAATTATCTCTGACTATAAAGAATCAGAATTACTAAGAAACCTTGCGGACAATGAAGATTTAGCCTTAAACGTAGTGCTTAAAGAAGATAAAAAGAATTTTGCTTTTGGTGATATACAAGCAGGTGCTGGACTCGATGAGTTCTATACAGTACATCCTGCGTTATTTAAGTATAACCCTACTTCTAATATCAGTTTTATAAGCGATATTAATAATTTTAACAATAGCAGTTTGAGCTTTAGTGATTTGTCTCGCTTAGTAGGCGGTTCTAGCAATCTTTTTAAAAGGGGCAGCTTGTCTAATAGTTTACAGTCCTTTTCTTCAAATAATGAGAATCGGTTTAAATCTACCACTCGATTTTCAGCCTTAAATTTTCAAAAAGATGTTAATGAAAAATTTGCAGTTACAGGTTATGCCGTCTATTCAGATAATGATGTCGTAAATAAAGCTGCATCTGTAAGAGAATATCTAGCTGAACAGCCACTTATTGAATCCAGAAATGATTTAACTGATTCTAACACGGGTTCTGCTATGTTTAATATAAAGTTAGATTATAACCCGAACCTTTCTCAAAAATGGATGTACAACGTTAGTTACCTAAATAACATTTCAGATTTTACAAGTGAGTCCTTATCGACCTCGGACAACACCAATGAATTTTTAACTGCTGTCGCTGGTAAAAACACTGGTTTTTCTCAAAACCTAGAAGGTTATTTTAGACTGAACGATAAACATACTTTAGGTGTAGCTTTGGAACATAGCTTGTCCAGTTCAAACTCTGCAGACAGATGGTCTAGTAATTCCATTTTTTTACAAGATTTCTTACCATTGGTACAAGCAACTGATTATCAAATTAGGCAAGCAAACAATCTTAATGCGCAACGATTTAACCTTTTAATAAAGGATTACTGGATAGCAAGTAGGTACTTTCACTTGTTTTATAATGTGGGACTTAATTACAAAGAGTCTAGAATTCAAAACGATATAAGTCAATTCTCAAATGATACAGAGCTTGCAAGTTTCCTAGAATTAGGAAATGACAACCCTTTTGCACTTGCCGACTGGAATGCAGGTTTAGGAATAAAAACCATTGCAGGTAAATTTGAGTTTATTTTTGAGGCTATTCCTCATTATTATGTTTTTAAACGTGCTGGTATTGAAAGTTCTAATTTATTTTTAGAGCCTAAGCTAGACATCAGTTTTAAAATAGATGATGATAGTAGTTTAGATTTTGGTTATGATTTTACTAACAGGTACTTGAATGATATTAGTTATCTCGAGAATTTGAAAGTGACTGGGTTTAACTCGGTTCTTATGGGAAATCCTAGTCTTACGGACACACGTTCTCATAATTTCAGTCTTTATTACAGCGACTATAGAAATATGGACAAATATTTTATAGATGCGTCTATAGACTATAGTATCAATAATCCAGCAGAGAATAATAGTGTTGTTCAAATCGGAATTAACCAACTTAACAGCCCAGTCATTCTTAATTTACCCGAAGAAAATCTAAGTTTTAATACAGAGCTAGGCCTTATATTTAATAAGAATAGTCTAGAATTTGGGGTTGATATGGACTTACTTAAAATCAACCAAGTCATTAATGGAGAGGTTGGTGTTATAAACTCATTAGAGTATAGCCTGACCAGTAAATACTTACTAAATCTTTCTAAACAAAGTGCGTTAAGTTTACAATATAAACATACAGGCTTTCAGGTAGTTTCTGAGGATAATGCAGGCTCAACAGAAAATATATTTTCCTTAAAGTATGATTTAAGATTCTTAAAGAATTTCATTTTTAAAACAGATGTATCTACCCATTTTGTAAACGATTTTAGTAATAGTAATACTGATTACACCGTTCAAAATGCTTATTTAGGATACAATAAGCCCAACAGTAAGTTTTCTTACAGTTTAAATTTCAGAAATATTTTCAATAATGGCGTTATTGTGAGGAATAATTTTAATGGCAACCTCATTTCATCTAATCAAATTTTTACCTTACCTCGTGTACTACTTGCTGAATTGAGATTTAAGTTCTAGTGAGCTAATACACTCTTAACAAAATATTATATATAGGGAAAAGTAAAAAATAGGGGTTTATTTTACCATAAAAAACTCTATTTTTATTAATATCGCAACCTTAACCCCATGAACCTAAGAAAAATCAACCTTAAGTCTATACCAATGCTTTTGCTGCTTATTCATACGATCAACTACAGGTTGTTATTTTCTAGTAAAGCATAGGGCAGTTGTTGATCTATTTTTTGAATATTCTAGTTGGGTATATTTTCAAGTACAAACTTTAGCCATTGCTTGTGTTGGTATTGCTTGCCTTGCAGCTGGCAAAGAAAGATGATAACATAAAAGCAAAACATCTACAAAACCCATCCCTACAAACAAATTAAAAATGAGTGCGTTAATCGTTTTGTTCTTTAAATAGTTTTGTTAATTTTATAAGCAAATTAACCTTCTCTTATTTCTGCTAGATGTCTATAAAAAAAGCCCTGTTGGTCCTGTTATCATTTTTGGTAATTACCGCTTGTGATCAAAAAACCGAAAAAGAACAATTACAAGAACAACAAAACGAACTCTATAAATTTAGGGAACATATCAATCAAGTTTCTGATCATGTGATTTCTACTAGAGAGGCGATCATCATTAAACTTACCGAGCCAGTTGAGGGTTGGGTAGCTGGAAAAGAGCTTGATGCCAGTTGGGTTACTTTAGAGCCTTATACGGCAGGTAAATTGACTGTTGTAGATAGCAAGACGATTTCTTTTTTGCCAGATCAAGCTTTAAAACAAGACACAAAATACAAAGTAAAGTTTCAACTAGCGCAGGTAAAAAAGGTGCCTAAAGACCTAGCTCTTTTTACTTTTATATGCACGACTATTGCGCAAGATTTTATAGTATCTGTAGATCCAGTGGGTTCTTATACAAGGGATTACCAGTATATCAATGGTAGCATACGCTCTAGTGATATTATGGAATCAAAAAATGCTCAAAAGATAATTACCGCACAACTTAATGGTAAAGAATTAGATATAAGCTTCTTAGATACCAATGATCTGGGCAAATATTTTGAGTTTAAAATTGACAGTATTCCTAGACCTTTAGAAGATGAACAAGTAAAAATAAGTTGGGATGGCAGCAGTATTAATGTGGCACAAAAAGGAGATAACACGGTAACATTACCTGGCAAAAGCAATTTTACGGTTACTAATGTAGAACTTGTCAATGAAGAGTCGGCTTATATTCTTATTAACTTTTCTGATCCATTAAAAAGCGGTCAAAACCTCGACGGATTGATACAAATAGAGGGGGTAGACCAAATGAAAATTGAAACTACTGGTAACGAGGTAAGAATATATCCTTCAAAATCGGTAACAGGTTCTAAAAAAGTGGAGGTTTTTACTGGTATTACCAGTACCGATGGTTATAAACTAAAAAAAGAATTCTCGAGTTTAATTGCTTTTGAACAGGTAGCGCCAGAGGTAAAGCTGGTACGATCCGGTACAATTTTGCCTTCTTCTCAAAATTCAAAAATCAACTTTAAAGCGGTCAATCTTAATGCGGTAGATGTTATGGTGTATAAAGTTTACAGCAATAACGTGTTGCAATTTTTGCAAAATGAAAATCTTAATTCTACAAGTAGTTTGCGCGATGTGGGTAGACCTATTGCACGCAAGGTGGTAGATTTAAAAGGAACGGGTAATGATGTAAATAAATGGAATACCTATTCGGTTAACCTAAGTAAAATTATTGCAGCAGATCCTGGTGCTATTTATAGGGTAGAGTTTAAATACCAGTTGGCATACAGTGCTTATAAATGTGATTATACGGTAGAAAATGCGATTGTGGCTGAAGAAATAGATTTTGACGATTCTTTTGAAACCAGTAATTGGGATACTGCACAAAATTATTATTACGACGATTATGATGATTACTATGATTATAACTGGAGGGATCGAGACGACCCATGTACGACCTCGTTTTATAGAAATAAATCAGTAACTACCAATGTTCTTGCCAGCGATCTGGGTATTACAGTTAAGAGAGGTGAGAACAACAGCTATTTTATTGCTGTCAATAATTTGATTACTACAAAGCCTTTGGGGGGCGCACAAGTTACTTTTTACAATTACCAGCAACAAGAAATTGCGCGTTCACGCACTGATAGTAATGGCTTGCTCACTATGAATCTAGACCGTACTGCATTTTTTGCAAAAGTGATTTATAACGATATGCATGGTTATGTGCGCTTAGACGATGGTAACGCACTATCTACCAGTAAATTTGACACCGCTGGTAAAAAACTACAAAAAGGTATTAAAGGTTACATCTATGGAGAGCGTGGCGTGTGGCGACCTGGCGACCATTTGTACCTTACCTTTATGCTAGACGATAGTGATAATGCCTTACCTAGTGGTCATCCTATTCAGCTAGAATTAAGAGATCCTAATGGTAAAATCACGCATAAAGAGGTGCAAAAAAACGGGTTAAATAATTTCTATCAGTTTGACTTGCTCACTGATAACAATGCACCCACAGGAAACTGGAATGCAAAGGTAGAAGTAGGTGGCGTTACTTTTAATAAAACCATCAAAATAGAAAACATTAAGCCCAATAGGCTTAAAGTGACACTAGATTTTAATGAAGAAATCATCAAATCTGGTCAGGATGTAAAAGGTGCTTTAAATGCCATGTGGCTGCACGGCGCTATTGCAAAAGGCTTAAAAGCAAATGTAACGGCAAAATACTATGCCACGCCTACCGTATTTAAAAAGTACGACAGTTATGTTTTTGACGATCCTTCTAGATTTTTTGATTTGCAAGAATCACAAGTTTTTGATGGGAAACTAGATCAAAATGGTGATGCTTCTTTTAATTTTAAACCCACTATGAATACCGAGGCTCCTGGTATGTTAAAAGCCAGTTTTCTTACTAAGGTTTATGAAAATGGCGGTGATTTTAGTACCAATGTAAGTACCAAAACCTATTCGCCATACAACACCTATGTAGGTATTGATGTACCACCAGGGGATAAACAAAGAGGTATGTTACTTACAGATACCGACCATAAATTTGATGTAGTTACAGTAAATCAAAATGGAACACCCAAAGCTACTGCTGGTCTAGAGGTAAAAGTATATAAAGTAAACTGGCGCTGGTGGTGGCAAAGTCAGGCAGGAAGCCTTTCAAAATATGAAGCCAGAGAGTACAAACAAGAGGTTTATAGCACCACCATAAATACCGCCGCAAATGGAAAGGGTAATTTCACCTTTTCTCTTAATTACCCAGAATGGGGCAGGTATTTAGTACGGGTGTATGATCCAAAATCTGACCATGCTACAGGTAAAATAATATATGTAGACTGGCCAGGATGGGCTGGAAAAAGCCGTAAAGTAGATCCAGAAATGGCATCTATGCTTATTTTTAATGCCGATAAAGAAACTTACCAAGTAGGTGAGAACGCAACGATCAATTTCCCATCTACCACCGGCGGTCGTGCGCTAGTTACAGTAGAAAACGGTACAGAAGTACTAGATGCGCAATGGGTAGAGACCAAAGACAAACAAACACAAGTCACACTACCGCTTAAAACCGATTATGTTCCTAATGTATATGTGCATATTACTTATGTACAACCTCATGCGCAAACAGTAAACGACTTGCCTTTAAGGATGTATGGCGTGATCCCGTTACTGGTTGAAAATAAAGATTCTCATCTAGAACCTCAAATCAGTATGCCCAAAGAGCTCGCTCCCAAAACCAGTGCAAAAATTACGGTAAGCGAGAAAAACGGTAACGCCATGACTTATACCCTTGCGGTGGTAGATGAAGGATTATTGAACCTCACCAACTTTAAAACGCCAGATGCTTGGGATACTTTTTTTGCTAGAGAAGCACTGGGGGTTAAATCTTGGGATATTTATGATGATGTTATCGGGGCTTATGGGGGGCGTATAGATGCCGCTTTTGCCATAGGTGGTGACGGTAGTGTTGCAGCTTCTAAAGCCAAAAAAGCCAACAGATTTGAACCTATGGTTATACATCTAGGACCTTTTGCTCTTAAAGCAGGCGAGAAAAAGACCCACACCATAGACATTCCGCAATATGTGGGTTCTGTGCGCACGATGGTGGTTGCTGGCAATAATCGCAAAGAGGCCTACGGTAGTGCACAAGAGACCACGCCTGTAAAGAAAGCTATAATGATGCTGGCATCGCTTCCGCGAAAGCTGTCCACCGGAGAAACAGTAAGATTACCAGTCACTGTTTTTGCTATGGATGATAAGGTAAAGGACGTAAAAATCACCTTAGAGAGCTCGCCATATTTTGACTTGTTAAATGGCAATTCACAACAATTGAAATTTACTAAAACAGGTGATCAAATCGCCTATTTTGATGTAAAAGTTAAGGGTGGCACAGGAATCGCAAAACTGTCTTTAACAGCTAGAGGAAATGGAGAAACTGCTGCTTATCAAACAGAAATTGATGTGGTAAATCCTAATCCGTACAGCACAGTTTCAGAAAAAGCAATATTGAAACCAGGAGAGACGGCAACTATTGCTATCAAACCTTTTGGCACTAAAGGAAGCAACGCTGCAACAGCCACTTTTTCTAGTTTGCCAGCTATGGACCTGGGTCGCAGGTTAAATTATTTGATACGGTACCCACATGGTTGTGTAGAACAGGTGACCAGCGCTGCATTCCCACAATTACATTTGTCTAGCGTGGTAGATTTAAATAGCAATCAACAAAAAGAAATCAGCAACAATATCAAACAAGCGATCAATACTTTGGGCTATTATCAGCAGCCAGACGGCGGTTTTTCTTACTGGCCAGGCAGTGGTGGTGCAAACGATTGGGGAACAACTTATGCGGGTCATTTTATTATAGAGGCACAAAAAGCTGGTTATACTGTTCCTATATCGTTTAAATCTAATTGGATTGCCTATCAACAACGAGTGGCAAAAAAATGGAGGTATAACGACCGCAATGATTTGTTTCAGGCTTACAGATTGTACACGCTAGCAGTCGCTGGTGCACCAGATTTATCTTCTATGAACCGCTTACGCGAAAGCGAGAACCTTTCAAACGACAGTAAATTAAGACTAGCTGCAACCTATGCACTAGTTGGTCAAAATAAAGCTGCCGAAGAGTTGTTATCTAAGAGCAACATAGATTTCCAGCCTAATAATTATGATTATAGAACCTATGGAACGCCACAACGCAACCGTGCCATGGCGCTAGAAACCTATACCATTATGAAAAAGGTCGAGCGTGCCAGACAAATTATGGAAGAAATCGCAAAAAATCTAGATAGCGATCGTTATTACAATACGCAGGCACTGGCATACAGTTTAATTGCCATCAGTAAATATGCAGCTTATATAGGTGGTAAAGGAGTGAATATTTCTTATACATTTAATGGTAACACCAGCAACGTACTCAGTAAAAAAAGTATAGCAAATCGCAATCTAGATATAGCTGAAAATCCTACTAATATCAAAATTACCAATAACGGCAGCAACACCATTTTCTTTACAAATGCCATAACTGGTAAATTGCCGGTAGGAAATGAAAAAATGATACAAAGCAAGCTTACAGCTACTACTACCTACATAGATAAAAATGGCGCTGCTATTAATGTAAGTAAGATCGGTCAAGGAACAGAAATTATCGCGGTAACAACAGTAACCAATACTACTGGTAGTAGCATAGAAGATGTAGCATTGACCCAAATATTACCCTCTGGTTGGGAAATAGTCAACACCCGTTTTACAGACTATGGCGCTAGTGCAACAAATGCAGGGGTAGAATATACCGACATAAAAGACGATCGGGTGAATTACTATTTTGACCTTAAGGCAAAACAATCACTCACCTTTAAAACGGTTATTAATGCCAGTTATTTAGGTAAATACTATTTGCCAGGAACGCAATGTGAAGCCATGTATGATGCCGATTATATAGCAAGAAATACCGGACAATGGATAGAAGTGGTGCGACAGGGGAATTAGTTAAAAAATAATATAAAGTACAATATATAAAAATGAAAAACAAAGTGATCAACCTATTCAATAAGCGCAATTATGTGGAAAATAAGGGTGTCAAATATTCTTCACTGCTAGAGCAATTTATCACCCCGCTTGCAAAAAATTTTGAAGATGTAGAGTTTTATGACGATATTTTTGAATTTGCTATTTACGCCTGGAATATGGGGAAATATGAAATCGGCGATGCCAGCGGGAGAAAGTGATAAAGTAATCGATGCGTTTATACATAAAGGCAACGACCTTGATCTATTACAAAGAATGATAGATCATAAAGTCGCCAAATTTAAAGAGTACACCAACTTCATTATAGATTATGAGGTAAAAGAATCAAAGACAGAAGATCCTGTTTTGTCTGTCATTACGCAAGAAGAAGATGCTTATTTAGCTCACATACTTGAAACATTACAAACTAAAGATAGAAATGATGATTTTGTTGAAAACTTTATAGACCGTCATGCTATAATTATAAAACCAAAACAACCATTTATAGATTGGTATTTTAGCTTATACCCGTATGATCCTTTAGAATTTGAGGAAATCATAGCAGCCAAAACCTATTTAATAAGCGATGAACATGAAAATATTGAAAAATGGCTTAATAAGAAATTTGATAAAATATTCATGGGTGAACTAGAGTCATGGCATTTTAACAAAAAAGAATGGCCGCAAAAAAGAAATTATAAAATGTTTAAAGAGTGGTTTCAAATTGATGTTTCTTCCATAATTTATGATATGGAAAAGAGACCCATTACAAAATGTGAGTAAACCGTTTGTAATCAGCACTGCCCTGCTAATAAAATAGACCGCTTCGCTTATGGAAAATTAACACATAGTTTTAACTTTAATAGTTTTAAAATCAATACCAAATCAAAATCAAAGAAGACTGTTATTTCCTAGATGATTTATTGTTTAAAAGCAAGGTGTTACGCCTGAAATTAAGCATCAAGGTCTTTATGGCATTTAATACTTATGTGATTTTAAATAAAATTATACGGGCAAGGTGTAACAATATGAAACGGTTAGGCTTTAGGTGTGCCTCTTTACTCACCTAGGAAAAAGTTAATTCTAGAACAAATGCTAGCAAACCACTTAACCCCAAATTTTTTATAAGGTGTGTTGTGCCCATGTTGCTTATTACAACTTATCAGCTTTTAACACTCTTTCTGAATGATAAACTCTTAAAATATCAACTTGAAGTTCATTAATTATTTTGTACGCCATCCGATAATTTCCAGAAATCACTTCTCTGATGGCTTTTATGTTTATCTCTGAAACTATCCATCCAAAGTAAGGATCAAAATTAATATCTTGTGCTCGATTGTAGATTTTGTTTACTGTGATTGACGCATATCTAACAGAATCCTTTGCTATGTAATCAAAGATTTCTTTTAAAACCTCAGTTGATAGTTCAGTCCAAACTAGCTTGACCATTTTTCAATCATATTTTTCACATCATCGTTTGAAATAATTTTACCTTCATCAGATTGTTTAATGCCTTCTTCAACCTTTTCTACAAATATTAATTGTTCAATTAGCTCATCAATTGTAAATGAATCAGGAAGATTGTCAATTGATTGCCTTACTGTATTTTTAGTTATTATATAATACATTTTGATTATAAACAAATATAATGACTATTGTCCAAAAGAAATTGATTTCTCTAATCTTGGTTGGTTTTAAATTTGGTCTGTTTTTGGTGCTCAACTGCATAAAGAATCATTAAAACCATTACAAATCCAATCATACAAAATAGACCCAATCTATTTACTTTGTCTAAATTTAAAATCAAATAGAGAAATGTCAGAATAAGACTTATTTCTCCAATCATCAAGGTAATATTCATAATGCCAATCACCTCAATACAATACCTATAGTCTAATGAAATAATGTTGATCAAAGTACTTTAATTAATTCCGCTTTCGCAAAAGCGAAATTATTTTATATAGTATCAATATTAATTCCTAGTGGTCTACAAGTTTTTGAAAGCACATTATCCAACGAGTCCAGATTCCTTTTGAAACTATAAAAAACAAGAGCCATTCTATATCTAGTAAGCCTTTGCCTCGCCCTTAAAAACGTTTGCAATGGTTTTAAAGATGATTCTTATATCTAGTGCAATATTCCAGTTTTCTATATAATAAATGTCATTGCGCACCCTGCCTTTTATATCTTCTTCATGTTCTACCTCGCCTCTATAGCCGCTTACTTGTGCCAGGCCTGTAATACCTGGTTTTACAAAATGACGCACCATAAACTTGTCTATACGCTCTGCATACATGCGGGTGTGACTTACCATGTGTGGTCGCGGTCCTACTACACTCATATCGCCTAGTAGCACATTAAAAAACTGGGGCAATTCGTCTATACTCGTTTTACGCAAAAACTTACCAATTTTAGTAATTCTATGGTCACCACGTCTTACTTGATGTAAATGTGCCTGTTTATTAGGAACCATAGATCGGAATTTAAAACAAACAAACTCCTTGTAATCCAGTCCATTGCGGTTTTGTTTAAAGAAAACAGGACCTTTTGATTCTAGCTTTATGATTAATGCGATAATAGGTGTTAACCATGACATAACAATTACGATAACGAGCAAAGAAAATATGATATCAAAAGCTCTTTTGGCTATTTTATTTACCACATCGTCCAGTGGTATTTCTCTTAGTGACAATACAGGCGTCAGACCATAATAGTCATAATTAAGGTGCTTTGAGAGCACTGCCTCGGTATCTGGTATGAATTTTAAGGTTCTTAAGTTATTATCGGCAAAATCTGTGAGCTCTGCCAGCTGTTCATTATCTAATTCTTTTACCGAGCAAAAAATCTCATCTATATTTTCACTAACCACCCAAGCTTTAAATTGTTCTATAGAGAATGTAGATGTGGATACATCGACCAGCTTTTTAGATCGGTAGCCAAGGTCTGTATGGGTTTTAAAAAAGTCATAAAGCTGCTGTGTGTCTTTATTATTGCCCAGTATGGCGATGTTTCTATAATTACCACCCAGTACACTGCGGTAATTTTTAAGAATAAAAAATAATGATATTTTTATAATGGATATTCCGGCAACGGTGGCACCTACATAATTAAAAATGTAAGCAGAATCTCTATTTAGCTCATAATAATAACCAAAAAAAGCAAACACTATAAAAGCAAAAAATACTGACTGTCGTGCCAGTCGCACTAGTAAGGTGGTGAATTTTGTATTTCTGCGTATAGAATAAAAATCCAGCTGCATCGATACAATGATCCAGCATATACCCATAAAAATACTGTAGGTAAATAAATCAAAACCTTCCTTAAAAAAATATGCTGCGGCAATAATGATAAGGCACAAATCTACTATATAAGATAAAGGTCTTATAAATCCAGAAAAACGGCCATTGCGATATGCAATACTGTCAGCAGATATGTTTTGTAGCGTTTTTGTGGTCACTTTTATTTAAATCTCTTAAATAGGTACACATTTAAAATAATCAAAGGTTTAAATAACTCCCCTTTTACCATTGGTTACAAATGCCCAATAGGAAATTATTTTTGTAGACCCGTCACATCGTCTATTTGTGATCAAATATACAACATTGATCGGGTGACTACCTTACATTTTAGTATAGACCTGCATTGGGTTGCTGCATTGCATAAGCTTTAAAAAATAAAAGGATTAGGGTCTAAAATAATAGTATTGTAATCCTCTAGTTCTTCCTGCGCAGCCACACCAGGGAAATCGCCTTTATAATTCTTCATCGTTGTCATGACTTGAAAATGTAAATGTGGGTAATAACCGCCATTCTCTTCTGGTTTTCCTAGGCTTGCTATAATCTCGCTTTCGCGAAAGCGTAACCCAATCTCCCAATTTTTCATATCATTTATAGCCAGGTGTCCATAAAGACTGTAAAAAGTGTTGCCATTAATAACATGCTGAAGGATCAAGGTAGGGCCATAATTACCAGCATCGTCGTTATTTGCACAACTGTGTACTGTTCCATCCATAACGGCATGAACGCTAGTGCCAGCGGGCGCCCACAAATCAATACCCATATGGGTGTCTCGCACTAGGCCATCTTGAAATCTAGCCGATTTTCTATATAGTGCGCGTTGTTCTAAATAACCGCCATGGGCGATAAATTTCCCTGTTTTGGCGCGTTCATTTTCTAGATATTGTTCAAAAACAGCGAGGTCACTTACGTCGTTTTTATTCCAAAAGATATTGTTAATAGATAAGTCTATAGAAAAATAATCTTCTATACTATATGCGGGGTCGATAAGATTTTTAAAAGGCATTTAAAATAAATTTATAGTCGATGTATTTATTTGTTGCTAGATATTAGAATTTTATACACACAAATTAGCAATTTAATAAAAAGTACTGCTTTGGATTATAGAAATGAACTTTAAATCTTCATAAAATTGATGTATTTTTATACCAAATTTAATTTTCTATGATTAATAGAACGGTAAAAAATGTAGAAGAAGCACTAGAAGGCGTTGCCAGCGACATGACTTTTATGGTGGGTGGTTTTGGACTTTCTGGAATTCCTGAAAACTGTATTGCACAACTAGTAAAAACCAGGGTAAAGAATCTTACCTGTATTTCAAACAATGCTGGGGTAGATGATTTTGGACTGGGACTGCTCTTACAAGGCAAACAAATAAAAAAAATGATCTCTTCTTATGTAGGTGAAAACGACGAGTTTGAAAGACAAATGTTGAGTGGCGAGCTACAAGTAGACCTTATCCCACAAGGAACCCTGGCTGAAAGATGTCGTGCCGCACAAGCGGGTATTCCAGCTTTTTTTACCCCAGCAGGTTATGGTACTGAGGTTGCAGAAGGTAAAGAGGTGCGTGATTTTAATGGCAAACCCCATATTCTAGAACACGCCTTTAAGGCTGATTTTGCTTTTGTTAAAGCCTGGAAAGGTGACGAGGCAGGAAATTTAATTTTTAAAGGAACCGCCCGCAATTTTAATCCTGTGATGGCAGGTGCCGCGACCATTACTGTGGCCGAGGTAGAAGAGCTTGTTCCCGCAGGACAACTAGACCCTAATCAGATTCATATTCCTGGAATATTTGTAAAACGGATTTTTCTAGGAAAGAATTATGAAAAGAGAATCGAGCAAAGAACTGTGAGGAATAGAGAATAATTAAATTGGGCTAAGTTCTAGGACAGATGTGTTATATTTACACTAATAAATTAGTTTTATG
>CAZQGX010000014.1:0-56512 GCA_964593255.1 uncultured Flavobacteriaceae bacterium
ACTGATAGTTGCGGCAATAAATTCAAATTAGGTGTGAAAACGGATATTCAAAAAACTTAAAGTATGAAACTATTTTTACACAAAATGTTATTAGGGATATTTCTAATAGCTGTGCAAATGACTTTTGCACAAAGTAATCAAATCTCAGGTACTGTATCTGAATCATCTGGAGATCCTATTTTAGGAGTTAATGTTCTTATTAAGGGCACGAATACTGGAACACAAACAAGAATAGACGGCACTTATCGATTAAACGCTGCCCCTGGAGATGTTTTGGTATTTTCTTTTCTGGGATTAAAGCAGCAAGAAGTAATCGTGGGGACAGAAACAACCATAAATGTAACACTTCTTGAAGATACAGAATCACTAGACCAAGTGATTGTTGTCGCACAAGGGGTTAAAGCAAGACCTAGGTCTTTAACTTATTCTGTTCAAACAGTTACCGCCGATGAACTTGATAGGTCAAAGGAAACAAATATTATAAACGCATTAAGCGCTAAAGCTGCAGGTGTTCAAGTGACTTCATCTTCTGGATCTGTGGGTGCATCTTCAAACATTAGAATACGTGGAAACTCTTCTATTATAGGAAATAACAGTCCATTGTTTATTGTGGATGGTATCCCTATAGACAATTCATCAACGAGCGAGGATCCATCCGACCCTGGAAATTCCCCATTAAGCGGTACTGATTTTTCAAATCGTGCCATTGATCTAAACTCTGCAGACTTTGAAACAGTTACTATCCTTAAAGGATTAGCTGCACAAGCACTCTATGGTATACGTGCCGCTAATGGAGTTGTTTTAATCACAACAAAAAAAGGGAAGTTCGGTAAAACAAAAGTTTCATTTACCTCAAACACCTCTTTTTCTGACTATAATAAGGTACCTGAATTACAGCGCACTTTTTCTCAGGGAGGCGTTATAAATGGTGTACTAACCTATAGAGGTCCAGAAACTTTTGAAGGAGACTCTTGGGGTCCAGCAATTTCTACTTTAGAATATGATGGTGCAACAGATTATCCATTTGATCGTAATGGTAGACTAGTTGCCGCTGGAACAGGAAATGGGCAAGCAGCAAATTCTTATGATCATTATGATTTCTTTAAAACAGGACTTGTTCAAGAAAATAACTTTTCTATTAGTGGCGGATCAGAAAAAGTTCAATTTAGAGGAAATATAGGCAGATTGACACAAACAGGAATTTCTCCTAATGAAGAGTTTGACCGAAATACTTTTAGAGCAGACATTAATGCGCAATTAGACGATAGGTTTGATCTAGAACTATCTGGTCAATATTCTGAGTCAGGTGGTAATCGTGTGCAGAGAGGGTCAAATATTTCGGGTATCATGTTAGGGCTGGTAAGAAGTGCACCGACTTTTGATAACGGTAATGGTTTAAGAGGTCAAGAAGCTGCAGATAACTCAGCATCCTATTTTTATAATATTCCTGGTCAAGAATTACCCGGTCAACGTAGTTACCGAGATGGAATTTATAACAATCCTTATTTTACAGTAGCAGAAAATAAAAATATTGACGATGTGAGTAGATTCTTAGGAAAAATGTCAATTTCATACAAGATAAACGATAATAACACATTAAAAAGCACTTTATCTGTGGATAGATTTACTGACGTTCGTAAATCTGGTTTTAATTTAATAGACGCCTCTTTTGGTGAAGGAAGGGTCTTAAATGACAATATCTCAAATCAAGATATTAACTGGAATCTAATATTAACAGGATCAAAACAATTTAATGAAAACCTAGGTGTTTCTTATCTTGCTGGTTATGATGGTTACAGAACTCGATTTTCAAGAAGAAGTGTAATAGGTGACGGATTGACAATACCTAGTTTTTTTGATGTTAGTAATGCAAGTTCAATTAATGCTTTCGAATCTGGTGAATTTGGTAAAACCCTGATAGGTGCTTTTGCCCAAGGTACATTTAATTATAAAGAGATGGTTTATGTGACCCCTACTTTCAGAAATGACTGGTCGTCTACCTTACCAATTGACAATAATTCATTTCAATCTTATTCTCTAGGAGCTAGCTTTGTATTTACAGAATTACTGGATAACGAGGAATCATTTCTAGACTATGGTAAATTAAGATTATCTTATGGAAGTGTAGGTAGTGATGCCCCATTGTTTGCAACAGGCACTGTTTTTGGCGGCAGCTTCATAGGTGGCGATGGCTTTATACAAGGTACACAATTTCCTGCATATGATGCAGTTGCATATGAACGATCTGTTGTAGCGGGAAACCCAAATTTAAAACCAGAAAGCCTTACAGAATTTGAAATTGGCGTTGAACTTAAAATGTTGAGCAATAGATTAAAGTTAGATTTAGCGTACTACAATAAGACCTCAAAAGATGTAATCATACCCGTAAGTGTTTCTTCAGGATCAGGATTTACGAGTAAATTTGAAAATATTGCTGAAATATCAAATAAAGGGGTTGAAATTGTTTTAAGTGGCACCCCAGTAAAAACCAATGATTTTGAATGGAATATAGATGTAAACTGGACAACCTATAGAAACATAGTAGAAGAACTAGCACCAGGTGTTGAGGAAATTACACTTGCTGGATTTTCTAGTACACGGTCAACAGCAGTAGCTGGACAACCTTACGGTGCCATATATGGAAGTCGATTTCAAAGAGATGCAAATGGAGATTTTATTATCGATGCAGATGGATATCCACTTGCAGAGGCTACAGACGGTGTAATAGGCGATCCTACTCCAGACTGGCAAGCGGGTATAAGCAACACATTTGTTTATAAAAACTTTTCGTTATCATTTCTTATCGACATAAGAAAAGGTGGTGATATCTGGTGCGGTACTTGCGGTATACTTGACTTCTTTGGAACCTCTGAACTTACGCTATCAAGAAATGAAAGCAGGGTATTCCCAGGTACAGTAGCAGCAACTGGCTTACCAAACACTCAAGCAGTTGCATTATTCGACTCTTCTATATCAGAAAATAACAACTTCTGGAGAAGATATGGATTTGGTGGTTTATCAGAAAGCAGTATTTATGATGGATCATGGGTGCGATTAAGAGAGGTAACTTTAAGTTATTCTGTACCGTCCAGTTTACTGAGTAAAACCTTTATAGACAGTGCCTCTATATCAGTGTTTGGTAGAAACCTATGGCTCAATACTGATTACCCAGGTGTAGACCCTGAAACAAACTTAGCTGGAGACAGTAACGGTATAGGTCTAGATTACTTTAATCAACCTAACACAAAAAGTTATGGTGTTAACTTAAGACTCAACTTCTAAAAACAACATTATGAAAAAAATTAATCATACATTAATAGGAATATTATTTTTATTTACTGTCGCATGCACAATAACAGACGATAATGTAGATCCAAATAATCCGAATGAAAGTCAAGTAAATGCTGGTGCAATATACCCAGGCATGATCGCTCAATCTCATAAAAATCTTGTAGCAATTAACGCAAGAATAGCGGGAATTGTAGTACAACACTATGAAGGTCTAGATGCTCAACAAATTGCTTATGGGCAGTACAACATAACAGAAAGTGATACAGATGATTACTGGGACGGCGGTCTCTACGGCGGCGGTGCCATGTCTGACTGTTTTGTAATAATGAACAATAACAGTGGTGATGTAAGTGCCCTAGCAAAATTATATATGGCTGCAAACCTAGGCATGGCTACTGTTATGTGGGGAGATGTTCCTTACAGCGATGCATTTACTGGTGATCTGGGTAATTTTACCCCTATCTATGATTTACAAGAAAATCTTTACACCACCATTCAAACCCTTCTTACCGAGTCAATAGCAGATGGAGTAAGTGCAGGAGTAGGTGAATTTTATGGCGCTGGCTCTTCAAATACAGACTGGGAAAAAACAGCACATGCATTAAAAGCCAGATATTATCTACATTTGACTAAAAGACAAGGTAGTGCTGCAGCTGCAAATGCTCTTGCTGAAGTACAATTAGCTTTATCAAATAATAGTGAAGCGCCTGTGTTTACATTTTCAAATCCAGTACAAAACTCAAACCCTTTGTATGCTTTTGAAAGTCAACGTCCTGCAACACTAGGAATAGGAACTACTCTTACCACAATGATGGCTGGAGACCCTAGATTGTCATTATACACAACAAACGGGACTAACTTTGCCGATGAAGTTGGATTGTTTTGGGGGCAGCCTGATAGTCCTACCCCTTTAATTTCATACTGGGAGGTAAAGTTTATCGAGGCCGAAGCTATCATAAGGACTAATGGAACAGATGCAAATGCATTAGCCGCTTTAAAAGCGGCTGTAGAGGCAAACATGCTTTTTGTTGGTGTTTCACAAGCAGATGCTGACGCCTACACTGCTGCATTAACCCTTACAGGTACCGAAAATGAAAAGATTGAAACCATCATAGTTGAAAAGTATAAATCCATGTATGGAAATTCTTCAACTGAAGCATGGAACGATTATAGAAGGACAGGTTTTCCAGCTTTAATCGCAAGCCCAGACGCTGTTGCCAGTGTTAATCCAAGTTTAGTAGTACCACGTAGATTTTTGTATCCTATTTCAGAAAGACAAACAAATAGACAAAATTATGAAACTGCTATTAGTAATCAAGGTGGACATCTATTAGATAAAGACATTTGGGTATTTGAGTAAAAGTAATTACCCTGTTTTAAACTATTTTTTTTAAAAAAAGTTATGAATTTTTAGAACTCAGTTATTAGAAATAATAACTGAGTTTTTTTATGTTTAATCACTTTTTTTTTAGCAACAAATAGCTTTATCAATTAGTAAACTACTTGTAACAAAGTATAAGCAAATAATTAGTTTTGATTTACTTAGAATGATTAAATCCTGTTTTAAATTATTTGAATTATTATTATTACCTTTAAGGTTAATAAAGCAAGAAAAATTATTGAAGACTTTTAAAAATGATGAAAATTATCATTAACATAGATTTCAAAAACCAATTTAACAATCAAATAAATTGTTATGAACACGCTCATTAAACACATAGAAAATTGGCACAATAGCCTTACCGACACTACAAAATATGCTATTGATTTGTTAGTGCATTATATTATTGCCTATTCAATCATCCTCAATCTAGGCGCATTGACTTATTATTTAGGCAATATTTGTAAAGAGCTATTCTTTTATACCGCTTTACTTGCCTTATTAATGATTCCTATCAGAATATTATCAGTGCATTTTATAACCATATATAAACGCGACAAGTACATCAAACAAGTGTTAAATGAAATTTTAAATGACGATTCAGCTGCAAATCAATCATATAATAATAACACAGACGATGATGATGAAGATGACTGGTTTATGAAAATTGCTAGAGGATAAATTTTATTGTCTTCGTAAATTTGCCTCAGGATAAAAAATTTCACATCATTTCAACTCCTTTTTGGTTATGTTTCTCCATTCTTATTGAGCGCTGGCAGGAAACAGCTCTTTTATTTTTTTAAACGCTGGCTTTTCGTGTTGGCAAAAAAAATAAATGTGCTGTTTGTGAGGTTCAAAATAACATACTTTAATATACACTGGGTAAAACTTTATACAGCCATTCCGCTTTCGCGAAAGCGAGATCAAAACCTACTTTATTATCATTTTCCATTAACTAGAATTTAAGAGTTTCATATTCTTTTGTTAATATATTTGACAGTTAAGTAATAAAACTTTTATCATTTTCTAAAAGATTGCTCATTCCTATTTATTTTTTCATTTTTTTCTTGCTGAACATCTGTGCTGAGCATATTAAAAAACTATCTAAAAAAACAAAGAATAGCTAATTTTTGCTAAAATGTTAAAAGTCTAAATCACTTCAATTAACTAAAACTAAACTTATGCGCACAATTAAAATGTTGCTAACACTACTTCTTGCGGTGTCTGTGACGACAAGTTGCTCTATTTTCCAAGGGAAAAAGAAAGCACCAGCCAGCAAAAATGCCGAGGCAAAAAAACCTAAAAAAGGAGAAATTCAACCTTACTCTAAAGTTATTACCAAAGAGGCAAAAAGTGATGAAGGATTATTCACAGTGCACTTTGTAGATGACAAGTACTTTTATGAAATACCAGACAGTCTTTTTAATAGAGAGATGTTAATGGTTACCCGTATTGCAAAAACAGCCTCGGGACTAGGATTTGGTGGTGGTAAACAAAACACACAAACCTTAAGATGGCAAAAGAAAAATAAAGATGTTCTTTTAAGAGTGGTTTCTCATGAAGTAGTTGCTGCAGACTCTTTACCAGTAAGTATCGCTGTAGAAAACTCAAATTTTGAACCTATACTTTATTCTTTCCCTATAAAGGCTATCAAAAAAGATAGTGTTACAAACAATACCGTTATCGATGTTACCGATTTCTTTACAGAAGATGTAAAAGCCATAGGTTTCCCACAACGCGCTAGAACTAACTATAAAATAAGCAGGCTAGACAACAGCCGTTCTTATATAGACACGCTGCGCTCTTATCCAGAAAATATAGAAAGTAGACATGTAAAAACCTATGTAGCTAGTAGCCCACCTTCTAACAGCAGTGTGCAATCTATCTCTATAGAATTAAGTAACTCTATGATTCTTTTACCAAAAGAACCTATGAGAAGACGCTATTTTGACCAGCGTGTAGGATGGTTTGCTAGAGGACAACAAGACTACGGCCTAGAAGATCAGAAAACAAAAACAGTGACTTATCTAGACCGCTGGAGACTAGAAGTAAAAGACGAAGATATTGCAAAATTTAAAGCAGGTGAACTAGTTGTTCCTAAAAAACAAATCGTTTATTACATAGACCCAGCAACACCTGTACAATGGAGAAAATATATCAAACAAGGTATAGAGGACTGGCAAGTAGCTTTTGAAGCTGCTGGTTTTAAAGAGGCAATTATTGCAAAAGACGCGCCTACAAAAGAAGAAGATCCTGAATGGAGTCCAGAAGATGTAAGATTTTCTACAGTACGATACCTAGCCTCTCCTATTCCTAATGCAAACGGACCGCATGTAAGTGATCCACGATCTGGAGAAATTCTTGAAAGTGACATTAATTGGTATCACAACGTAATGACATTATTACACAACTGGTTCTTTATACAAACTGCAGCCATCAATCCAGCTGCTAGAATGAACAACTTTGATGAAGAAGTAATGGGACGTTTGATACGTTTTGTAAGCTCGCATGAAGTAGGTCATACTTTAGGTTTGCCACACAACATGGGTAGTTCTGTAGCTTATAGTGTAGAAGATTTAAGAAAACCAGAGTTTACAAAAAAATATGGAACTGCACCATCCATAATGGATTATGCCCGTTTTAATTATATCGCACAACCAGAAGATGGCGATGTAGCATTAATGCCAGAAATAGGTCCTTATGACAAGTATTCTATCATGTGGGGTTACAAGCCTATACTAGATAAAACTGCCAAAGAAGAAAAAGAAACCCTAGATTCATGGATATTAGAAAAAGCAGGAGATCCTGTTTATAGATTCGGTCGTCAACAATTTGGTGTGATTGATTACACTTCGCAAACAGAAGATTTAGGTGATGACTCTATGCTAGCAAGCGAGTATGGTATCAAAAACTTAAAACGCATTATTCCAAATCTAGGAAAATGGACAGGTGAAGAAGGAGAGAACTATGACGAACTAGAAAATATGTATGGACAACTAGTAGGTCAATTTAACCGTTATATGGGCCACGTTGCTGGTAATATAGGTGGAGTAAAAGAAACCTATAAAGCTTATGGTCAAGAGGGCGCTGTTTATGAACACGCACCTATTGATAAACAACAACGCGCTATGTCATTCTTAAACAAGCAATTGTTTGAAACACCAGAATGGCTGATCGATCAGGACATATTTAATAAAATCGAGCCAGCTGGCGGTATAGAAAGAATACGCAGTATACAAGTAAGAACATTAAACGATGTTCTAGACTTTGGACGCATGGCACGCCTTATGGAAAATGAAGAAGTAAATGGTGCAAAAGCCTATGGACTTCTAGACATGATGACCGAATTGAGAGAAGGTCTATTTAAGGAACTGCAAAGAGGTCAAACCATAGACCGCTACCGTCGTAACCTGCAAAGAGCCTATGTAGAGCGTCTAGAATTTATCATGAAAAACGATGCGCCTAGAAGCCGTTTTGGCGGGACTAATGTAGACGTTGCACAAAGTGACATAAGACCTATTGTACGTGCAGAATTAATTACTTTAAAAAGAGATACTGCTCGCGCTGCAAATCGCACTGGTGATCAACTTTCAAAAATTCATTTGCAAGACCTAGTAGAAAGAATAGACATGATTCTTGACCCTAGATAAACTCACGGTAAACTATTTATTTATTCAAAAAGCCGATTCATGATTTGAATCGGCTTTTTTAATGTGTTTTTTTAAAACCTTATCTATAGATGATTTAGGGGTATCATGAACTGCACCTTTTATAATGATATGTAATTAAGATCCTGAATGCAGTATGTTTTTGTAAACCTATGTCACTCAATACTTTCAAGATGCAACATTCTTCACATATAGTTTTGGCAACACGATAAGCCAGCAATTGATTTCTTTATAGTTCGCTTTACTTAGCTTTTTTGTCGGGATGATTTTGATAGTTACGCTTTCGCGAAAGCGGAATTATAAAAGTTAAATGATATTAATTGAAATATGAAATGGAAAAGCAGCTAACTTTTTGTCTTTGATATAAAGAAAAATCCAGGAAGCAGAATAAAAAGTAAAATAGGATGAATAAGAAACCTCCTGATATAAAATGTTGCCATTTTTGCCCATTCATCATCAAAAGAAATTGTTGTGTAAAAAATGATGATTAAAAGGATAAAGGCAATTAAATGCACCCATAGTGTCGCTTTTATATACTCCTTACTTTTATAAATAAGTCCTATAATTATGGTTGAAAACAACAGATTAAGACCAAATCTAAAAACAATGAAAAAGAAATATTTAATTTTATCCAATTCAGGAAATGGCGCTGTTTGAAAGCTAGATTTAAAATATTCAATAAGAGGGTCGTAAAACAAGGTATTTTCAAAAACTCTAACAGTTACAAGCCCAAAAAGAGCGATTAGTGTAAATAAGAATGTATAAAACTTATTCACTTGATTTTGATTTTAGGGTGCTTATCCAGTAAATCCATAACAGCACTACTGCCCCATAAATTACTGCCGGGAAAATAATCTCGTGTGCAAAATCGGCATAAGATTCATATTCTTTATAGACAATCGCAAGTAAAACCAGTCGTACTATGTTTACCACATAAATAAACAACAATCCTCCCATTATAAAAGCAATTGTTTTTTTCCAGCCTTGTGCAAATGCAACTATAAAAGCAGTGAATAATATCATCACACTCAATGCATTACAACCTTCTATTACCCGATATACTGCCTGATTATCAACACTTAATATAACCGATGCATCATAACTAGAGTTTACGGTACTCGCATTAAAACCTATGAACTTTAAAATCTCTTGTGCCTGATAACTTACCTGTGCTGTGACTGGGTCTGGATATAAATGGTTGCTCCATCCTGCCTGTAGATAAAAATAATAAACAATAGAAAAACCAAAATAAAAGCCTGCAAAAACAGCTACAAATTTAAATATGGGAAAATAAGGTTTTAAGAATTTCAATCACTTAATTTTTAACAAAGTTACGTATTAAAACAAAGTGATGAATTAGCTTTGTCTACTTATTATCTAATCATGAAAAAAGAACAATTAAAACCCCAAATATTAGAAATAGTACAACATAAAAACACGGCTGTAAAAATTAAAATGCAACAGGTTTGCGATTTATTACAGTCTAATTTGCCTACTTATAACTGGGTAGGCTTTTACATGGCACACGCCACAGAGCCCACATTGCATTTATGGAGTCAGGCAGGCGAGCCTACCGACCACACGGTTATTCCTTTTGGCAAAGGTATTTGTGGGCAGGTAGCGGTGAGCAATAAAAACTTTGTAGTAGATGATGTTACTGCACAAGATAACTACATTGCATGCAGCATACATGTAAAAAGTGAGATCGTTATCCCAATGTTTAAAGATGGTAAAAATATAGGTCAAATAGATATTGACAGTAATACGCCAGGCGCATTTAATGAAACAGACGAGCGTTTTCTAGAATGGGTTAATGAACAGGTGGCAACACTATTATAAAAACAGTAACCTATAAATCTTTCAAAATTATAAATTTATAGGGTTCTAACTTATAAATTAATTACATTGCAGGTATGAATTACATCTTATACTTTGACCCTGGGCTAGGTGCTATGATTGCACAGGCGGCAATTGCTGCACTGGCGGGCTTTGTTCTTTTTTATAAAACGGCCATTACCACTATTAAAGGATGGATAGGTTTAAAAAAACAACAAAAGGACAGCAGTTTTGACAGTAATTATAATGAAGATACCGACAAAAAATAATGTTGCGACATCCTTCTTCATATCGCGATCCTTCTGGATTTATTTATAAAGATAATAGTGTTTATTACAGGCAAATCAACCCTGTATATTTTGATGAATATCACAGTGCAAAAAATTCTGGTGTTTATCAAAAGCTGTTTGATAAACAATGGTTGATCCCACATAAAGAAATAAGTTCTAGCGAGCATAAAATTGTTATCCTGCCAGAGCAGCTAGACTTTATAACCTATCCTTATGAATGGAGTTATAACCAGTACAAACATGCAGCGCAACTTACTTTAAGAATACAACTGTTTCTTTTAGAAAATGGATTTTCGCTTAAAGATGCCAGTGCATTTAATATTGCCTTTCATAAAGGTAAAGCCACTTTTATAGACACTTTAAGTATAGAAAAGTATAAAGAAAATCAGCCATGGCGGGCGTTAAAACAATTTAACGAGCATTTTTTTGGCCCCCTGCTACTTGCCAAGAATTATGGGAGTCAGTTTTTAAAAACCTTGCAACAATCAATCAATGGTGTTGATTTAAATGAAGTAAAAAGACAACTGCCTTTTACCTCTAGATTTCATCCTATCATTTATAGCCACATACATTTACTCGCCTCCTATAGAGACACAGGTCAAGACATTAACAAAGCAAATAAAGAAATACAACTATCTAAAGATCAACAAATCAAGATGCTTAAAGCTTTAGAGCAGCATATAGATGGAATGCAGTCTAAAGAGAATACAGAGTGGTCCAGTTACTACAGTCAGATCAATTATCAAGAAGAAGCCTTTCAAATTAAAAAAAATCTAATTAAAGAATGGTGTATCTCTATTAATGCAAAAAAGATCATCGATTTGGGTGGTAATGACGGTACTTTTTCTAAAGAATTACTCGAGCAGGCATCACAAATTATAGTGAGTGATATCGATCAACCTGCCATCGATCAATGCTACCTAAATCAATTAAAATCTAAAGATAAAAAGTTAATTCCTATTGTTTGTGACTTGCTACAACCCTCGCCAGCAATAGGTTTTAACCAGTCAGAAAGAGATTCTTTTACCAGCAGGGTGATCAATTTTAAGGCAGATGTAAGTCTTGCCCTGGCATTGATCCATCACATTACATTAACTGGCAATGTTCCTTTTGAAATGAGTGCGAGTTATTTTGCACAACTCTCTAAATTTTTAATTATCGAATTTCCAGATCGCGAGGACAGCTGGGTGCAGTACATACTAGCTAGCAAACGGGATGCACGTCATTTGTTTGATGATTATAATTATTCTGCTTTCGCGAAAGCGTACCAAGAAAAATTTAAATTGATAAAATCACAGAAAATCGCAGGAACCGAGCGTACTTTATTTCTGTTTGAAAGACATGAAAGATAAAATCGCCAACTTTTTATCAAGTGAAAAACACTACTGGTGGACGGTTACCTTATTGCCCGGCGCATATTCTATCATATATTTATATTTAAAAAATTATACAGTTGTCAATTCGTGGCAACAATTTGCAAGTTTTACAGTGTTTTTTTTTGCGGTCCCAGGCCTTGTATTTTTAATCATCGATTATTTTTTTAAGAATAACATTCCTACAAAACGCAACCAGCTTTATTGGTCATTTTTGTTGATTAATTTTTCAATTATTTTTTCTCTTTCGATTTATTTAGGCTGGCGGTGGAAGGGTCTGATTGCATTTGGTTTACTAGTACTTGCAGCATCTTTTTTTGTGGCCCGACATTATAAAAAAATAGTTCTGTTATTAGGTATTATGTGCGTTATAGCTTTTTTACAGCTGTCGTATTATTTGACTACAACGGTAATGATAAGCAATGACTGGGTACAACCCATGCCTTTTGAAAATGCTGTTTTTAAAAGTAAACCTAATGTATACCTTATACAACCAGATGGGTATGTAGGTAAAAACGCTGCAAGTAACGAACTATATCGCTTAGACAACAATCAATTTTATAACACATTAAGCGGCGATGGTTTTATATTTAACCATAATTTTAGAAGTAATTACCCCACCACACTAGCATCAAATAGCACCCTATTTACCGCACAACACCATTACCTTAATTATGGTAATTTGGGTGGCGAGCTGATCAATGCGCGCGATATTATTCTAGGGAACAATCCTGTGCTGAATACTTTTAAAAACAATGGTTATCAAACCCACCTTATATTAGAACATTCTTATTTAATGCTCAATTATCCAAAGGTAGCCTATGACACCAACAATGTTGCTGCCAGCGAGTTGTCTATTTTACTGCCCAATTACTTTTTAGGCAAAGACTACATAACCGATTTTAAAACCCAGGTCAATAGAGCGAGTGAAAAACCACAGTTTTATTTTTTAGAAATACTGCATCCTGGACATATATCTTTTAGTAAAGATCGTGAGGATGCCATTGCCTATGAAACGACAAAGTATAAAAAAGAAATCACTTCCATTTCTCAACAACTTATAGATATTACTCAGTTTATAAAAGAAAAAGATCCCACAGGAATTATTTTAATCGTTGCTGACCATGGTGGGTTTGTAGGTTACACCCATACGGGAGCAGCTTTTAACAAACCAAATGAAAATGTAGCTTTAAAAGAGAGTGTTTTTAATGCGCTTTATGCCGTAAAAGCCCCAGAGGATTTTGCTACCTATAGAAAAACAGTTGATAGTGCTATAGAAGTTTTTCCTGCTTTATTTGATTATTTAGCTGGAGAACCTGCACAAGAAAAGGATATTTATGACAGTAGCAGTTTTTTAAACATCAATATTGATGGTAACAAGAAACTTTTTAAATACTATAATAACAAAGGAATTCCTGTTACTGAAAAAGTGGAAAAGCCTTAATTTAAAGAAGATAAAAACGATTTAAAGTAGTTACCTCTTTCAGGTAACCTGTACGCTTCTCTATAGAGTCTGATTCTTTACCTTTTGTGGCATAGAACACCCTGCGTTGCTGTACATCTACCATTGTAGCCCAGTAATTATGACCTTTTTTAGTACAGATCTCTTAAAAACCTATCTTTTCCAAAGTTTCAGACTTATCGTTGGTTTTGGGCTTTGTTTATCCAATAATAAAAGATGTTCCATAAACGCTGTGGGTTCTCCTAACCATGGATGCGGCTTTACAAACAGGCATCTCGTTTTCTATAAGCAACATTAAAAAGGCTTCAAACAAAATCGTAAAACGACTCCCTATAAGTGCTCATGGAACTGGTAGTGTAATCACCCTACCATACGTTTGTTTAACTCTAGGATCTCTAGCTTTTAAATAACACTTATGCTGAAAGAAATTAAGGTGCTGCCACCTTCTCTCTATCCTACCCTAAGGGCTGCAACTAGCACGGCCTTGAGTTAATAACTTAAGTCCATTTTTAAAGTTTAAGTGAATATCTAATTAACTTTTACATTTGTAAAAATTGACCTTTTCTATGAACCATGGATCTTGTATTACTAGCGCTAGTACAAATATTTATAACAAATTCTCTATCACATAGAATAGAGAAAATTATACTTACCCACTAAAGTTTAACACTGTTCAAAAAAAATGTCAATAATGTAGCCATTTAGATACAAAAACAGGATAACTAATGGCAGTTTGAAACATTCATCATACCGTTAGCTATTCTAAATTTTAAAAAAGAGATGGTTGATATTTTCGCTTTCGCCAAAGCGTAACATCCTTATATATCGTGCAACACAAGGATAGGTATTTTACTAAAAAGCCCTAATTCTTTAACCATAGGCGTAGAAAATATCCCACCAAAAAAGGTGTGCTTGCTGTTTATAAAGGCTATCATATCGCTATCACGACTTTCTATAAAACGCTGAATGCCCTCTGTAGTTTCATCGGCTTTAACTTGATGAAAACTATGCGACGCATCTGAAAAGCAGTCGTTTAAAAGCTGCTGATGCTCTTCTTGATCTGTATTAAGTGCCACTTGATCACTGATGTACAAAACGCAAATATTAGCATCGTGCAATTGTGCTATTTCTACCAGGTGTACCAGTTCTCTTCTTTTAAAAGGGGTTTTATAATTAGTAGGAAAAACAATTTCTTTAACCTGCATATTATCTGCATCTAGTGGTATACCCATTACTGGACAACTGCGCAAGTTCTCCATTATATTAATGGTGTTGCTACCGAATAATCTGTTAGTTCTATTATGAGAACCTTTAGTACCCATTACCACTAGTTCAATATCTTTTTTTTCTACAATAGCCGTTATGGCCTCTAGGGGATCTTCTTGTAAAGAGATGACATGGTAGTGATGCTTTCTATTTTGCTGTTTAAAATCGATCATTTCTATGGTTTTAGAAAGTCCATTTTCTGATTTTACCTTTTCACTTTCAAAAGAAAGTTCCTGTGGATTGTTATTTCTTAACTCACCCCTGCTAGGGTTATTAATATCATAGGTGTTTAATAAATAAAAATCACACTCTGTATCTTTATAAAGATTTGCCGCATAGGTAATCGCATTTGTGGCGTTATTAGAAAAATCTGTAGGTATTAGTATCTTTTTTTTCATATCAGATATTTTAGTTTGTCGGTTTTATTATGATTGTTTTATAAAGCACGATTACAATATTTCTTGATCAGGAAATATAAGTAAAGGAATGCTAGCATGAAAACTAATTTTTTCTACTGTAGATGTTTTTAAAAGTCCTTTTAAAAGTCCGTATTTGTGATATTTAAGCACCAGCATATTGCTATTGTGCAAGTTACAGTACTGTTTCAGCTCTTCTTCTACAGCATCATCGCTGGCGATCCAGTTTGTAATAAAATTGATAGGATCTAACTGTTTTTTTAAATTTTCATAAAAAGGTGCAATATCATTTTCTCTAGTGGTGCTATTGTGAATATGGACAATATGCATAGCGGCGTTTTGAGCATATATTAGTTTTTTAATAAGTGCGGTATCTTTACTAGACAGGTTATTCTTAAAATCTACTGCATACACCATTTTATCAGGTACTTGTTTATGAGCCCCCTCTGGAATTAAAAATACAGGAGTCGCCGCTATCTCTTTAAGCACGCGCACTGCCTGGCTACCTATAAATACAGCTTCTAATCCAGATGCCCCTTTTGTACCCATCACCACAAATTGAACATCAATATTGCTTATTAAATCGTTGATGATCTGGTGCAGCGGTAGTGCGCCATACATGCACTCTATGCTCAGATTCATTTTAGGACTTTCTTTTTTAATCCTGCTTGTTACGGCTTCTAGTCTAGATTGGATGGTTGCTCTTAAATCTAGTTGAATCTGTTGATTATTTATAGGATTAATCGCACTTAACTGTCGCGAGGATTCTTCTAGATAAGAGTGTACAAGGAGAACCTTACAAGATTCTGCAGGAAAAAGTCTTGTAGCATAAAACAGTGCATGATAAGCATGATCTGAAAAATCTGTAGGTACGATTATAGTATTCACTATCAATTCTTTTTATAAGGTGGTAATATTAAAAAAGGCACTGCAGCGTGGTGTGCAATTTTTTGTACTACAGGTGTAAATAAAAGGTTTTCAAAAAAATTAGTTTTATTATGCACAAGAACCAGCAAGTCTATGGGATGTTTTGATTGAAAAGCTTGCATAGCATCTATAGTCTCCATTCCTTTTAAACTTTGTATATGTTGAGCATATTTATGAAAATGATTGTCTATAGTTGTCTTGTTTTCTACCTGCTTTTCTGTAAGCTTGCCATCGTCATAAGCCTCTAAAAACACTAGGCTAGAAGTATATTTTTCACATAATTGCTCTAGCAAAGACAAGCCCTCTTTAAACGTACCCGTTTTATAGTCGTTAGAAAAAAGTATATCGGTAGGTTGTTTAAAAGCATAACCAGCGGGGACACCTATTACTGGCACTCTTGCATCTTTTATCACCTGCATGGTTTGTGATCCTATAAACACTTCTTTAAGTCCAGAGGCGCCATTAGTACCCATCACTACAAGATCTAGGTCTAGATCGTCTATTAATTCATCTACCTCTACATTAAGCATATTAAAAGAAGATATACCTTTATAATGGTGTAAATCATCTTTATGTGCTGCACTGGTTGTATCTATAACTTGCTGTACTTTTTTTTCAGATGTTTTTTTAAATATCTCTCCTATATCCATATTAAGTCCCGGATCGCTGCCATAGGCTGTTGCCGTATAAAGCGCGACAGGTGCATAGGTATTGAGGACATAAAAAGTGCAATCTTCATTTTTAAAAAGCTGTACTGCATATGCAATAGCGTTTAAAGAAGCGTCGGAAAAATCTGTAGGTAAAAGTATCTTTTTCATAATTTAAAGTATTAACGTGAACAATTTTGAAGGATTAAAAAAGGAATCTTAAGATGCAAGCCTAGTGAATCTATGGCAGCCACCCGCAAGTAAGATTCTAGGAAAGAATGTTTAGAATTTGTTAGTACTAGAAGGTCTACATCATCAGTAGCTATCATGTTATTAATAACAGTGGTAGCATCTATATGGTCTTGATGATGGTAAATTATTTCGCTTTCGCGAAAGCGAGATAAAAAATCATTTTTCAAATCTTGTTGTTGATCTGAAAGTTGACTAGCAGTTGCGATATGCAGTAATTTAACTTGTGAAGCGTTATTACGAGCGATGGTGCTTAACATTTCCAATTCCCTATCTACAAATGGTGCTTGCAATTCTGTAGGAAAGAGTATTGTACTTGGGCTTTTAAAATCTAATTCTAGGGGTATCGCCAGGACAGGACAGGTTACTTGCTTAATGACTTGTAAGGTATTACCGCCAAAACTCATCTTGCGATCTGCCATTTTGCCTTGGGTTCCCATTACAATAAGATCCACATTTTCTATAGTGATCAGTTCTTTTAAAGGCAGGATAAGATGAGCATTAAAAACTTTCTTTTCAAATGTATGAAGCGGGTTATAAGTAAGATATTCAACCCGTTCTAGCAGGTGATCAAACAATTCTTCAACATTTTTTTGATCTACTTCTTCCTGTATTTCACAGCCGTGAACAAGTATAAACTTTGTTTCTTCATGTTCAAAATACTGGATAGCACAAGCAAGTGCATTATAGGCATTCTCTGAAAAATCTGTGGGGATGACAACTACTCTCATGATCTATCAATTTAAATATTCTCAAATATAGCAAAGAGTACGATCAAAAACGATGATTAAAATCAGCATTTAAAAAGCATCATTAAAAGACTGTTTTTTTCTATGGCAAGCCTCAAAATGCTTTTTCAACTTATAAATGACGAGCTTGCACAGCTTATACAATTATGGCAAGTGATAATCGAGCAAGAGGTTACAAATAAGAGTATGACGCCTTGAATAGAATAAAAGCTGCTAGTTATGAAGGCCCGTCACATAAAGCTTCAGGTATGCCTGAGAATTACTCTATACATGATGTGAACTATTGAGAAGAATGGTAATATTAAGACACTAAATAGATTAGGTCTATTTACCAACATTCAGAATGGTATTTCTCTTACAACCCTGAATTATTTAGATAAACTTAGCTATAAGTAAAGCCCTAAAAGTAATCAGTTAATCAACGTTAGGGACAATGCATATAACTCTAGAAGCAACAAATTTAATGAAGGTTTTAAGGATAAACATTCAGGAATTAACTACATTTATGATAGCGCAAACGGTAACATGACTAAAGATAATAACAAAGGCGTAAAATCCATTGCTTACAACCATTTAAACCTACCCACCAAAGTACAGTTGAACCATGGTGGTGAGGTACTTTATACCTATGATGCTGCTGGATTGAAACTCAAGAAAGAAGTCTTCCAGTCGCTATCAGACCCATTTTGTCCAGCACCAAATTTAACGAGTTACTACGCTGGTAATTATATCTATGAAAAAAATAGTTCAAGAGAGTTCTTACAGTTTTTCTCGCACCCAAAAGGTAATGCAGAGAAAAATGGCTCTAGTTACGATTATGTCTATCAATATAAAGACCACTTAGGAAACATAAGACTCTTATACGCAGATGCCGATAACAACGGAATTATTGACGCATCTTCTGAAATCATAAGTGAGAAAAATTACTATCCATTTGGACTTGAACATAAAGGATACAATAATTTGATCCAGAACAGCAATAGCACGGCATCAAAGTTTAAATACAATGGGAAAGAATTAAACGACGAGTTAGGACTTGATTGGTACGACTATGGAGCTAGGAATTATGATGCTAGTTTGGGTAGATGGATGAATGTGGATCCGCTTGCAGATATATCTGATAATATTTCTCACAGCACATATACATATGTTTGGAATAATCCAATAAGTAATATTGATCCAGATGGTAGAACTGGCCAAACCACAATCGTCAGTGCTAAAGAAGATGGAACATACGTAGTAAAGGACTGGGTTGATGATGGTAGTACGGATGTCGTTCTTGAAGACGGAACTAAAGTTGGTGAGTCGCTAACTACTCATTCGTTTGTAGATGATTTTGGTGAAGCTGTTGTAGGTGCCGTGATTGATCCATCTGATACTAGCGGTCAACAATTTATTGATGATGAAATTATTGCTGCTGACCCCAATATTCTTTACTATATGTTGAATGCTACTGGTGGTGAGCATTATGATTTTAAAGATCGAGGTTTAGATGATGCTGTTAAAGATGGTTTAGATCCAATTCAACATAGATACAGAGGCAGTATGGCTAGTAATGGTAAATTTGGCTCTGCAAGAGACTTTGGTAATGGAGCTGCAGGATTAGTTGCGGGAAGAGCTGGACTTTCATATGGTGAATCGCGAGTAGGATTTGATGGCTTGGAGACTATACAGAAAAGTAGAATAGTGCCGATAGGTGGAAAACCTATGCCTGTAATAATACCTAGTTTTGAAGCTAAACCTACTAGACTTGCTCAACAATTAGGTTGGCAAATAGGAAATTCTATGTATGAGAGAGCAGCTGCGGCAAGGAGAGCAGCATTTCAAAAATTAAAAAGAGAAAATCCTGAAATGGTTTACCCTAGAGGTCCAAAATATTAATTATGATAAGAGTTGTATTTCTTTTTTTACTTCTAGTAGGTTGTTCCGATACATCTAGAACTAACAGATTAATCTTGAAATCAAATGATAATAGAGAAATTACGGTTATCTCAGATTATATTAATAATACAAGGTTTATTATAAACGGAAGACATAAAACCGTTCCTAAGTATGGATATTATGAATTAGATATCAGTAAAGTCTCAGATATTGGTGATAATATAGGTATTTGTTGGCAACAAAATACTATTGGTTGGCAATTAGCTAATAATAAAGCAAAGGTTGTGCAAGCTAAAATTGACACTACCCTTTACATTTTTAAAGAGAAATGGTATACTGATGATACAGGTATACCAAATACAAAATATTATCATAGAGACAATTGCTTTACAGTTGATCTTCTAAATTACACAAACTATTATCCGCCTGAAAATGGAAGTGTTGAAAGAAATGTATTTTAATCATTCATACACCAGGCTGTTCTTGGGATCTCTGATTTCAGTATCAATAGGTAATGTCTCAAATTAGGACATATTACTATTTTAAGAATTAGAATTAAAGTAATATTTGGAAATAAAAATGGAAAAACAGCAATTAGTAAAAATACTAATTGCTGTTTTTATGCGTAAGCTTTTTTAGCTTTTGCATCACGCAAGAACACATCGAGCAAAGCAAATAAATGACTTCTATCCTGTTCAGAAAGCAGTTCAAAATCTTGAAGGCGTTCTAGCATACGCTTATCAAAAGAAGGTTTTAGAATATCCCCTACGAAATAATCTAGCGATACATCAAAAATATCGGCAATGTTCTTTGCTGTTTCCACAGATGGGATCGCCTCATTACGCACATACTTACCGATTGCCTCACGAGAGGCATTGATCTGTTTAGCAAGTTTACTTTGTGACCATCCTTTTTGCTTGCGCAGTTCTGTTATTTTGTCACCTATTTTAGCCATCATTAATTACAAAAGCGTATGATTATACATTGATTTATACAACGATAACCAAGTAGAAAAACTGGTTAGAAAAATAGCAGAACGATTAGAAATAGGCACAAGTGTAGTTCGTAGAACATTACAAGAGTTGACCAAAGAGTTAGAGAACTACCGTTTTTTACTCATAGAAAAAGAACAAGAAGCGTTTCAACCATTTTTCAAAGAACTAAGCGCCAGCGAAGAAAGCGCAGCTATTAAGTTTTTAAAAAGAAAAGACCTCTTAAAAAAGACCAACGAACTTATAGGAAAGTCTGGAGTTATTGGAGAGCAAGCCAACCGATTATTAATGTACTTGATTTTTACAAGTAGAAAAACAAATAATCCATTGCATTGCATCAGCTTGGGAAGTTCTGGAGTTGGTAAAACACACCTACAATCTAAAGTATCAGAACTCATACAGGAAGAAGATAAAATAGAAATCACAGTCTTATCTGCAAACGCTTTTTATTACTTCAATAGAACCGAATTACAACACAAATTAATATTGATAGAAGATTTAGATGGTGCAGAAAGTGTACTCTATCCATTACGCGAATTACAATCCAAAAAACGAATCACAAAAACGGTAGTTCATAAGGATAGCAAAGGAACTACAAAAACAATACATCTAACCGTTGAAGGTCCTGTATCTGTTGCAGGTTGTACCACACAAGAAAGTGTTTATGAAGATAATAGTAACCGTTCGTTCCTACTCTACATTGATGAAAGTGAAATCCAAGACAAAAGATTATGGATTATCAAAGATTAATAAGCGCAGGAAAAGTCAACCAGGACGAAGAACATAAATCACAAGAGTTATTAAAGAATGCACAGCGAGTTTTAAAGCCAGTTAAATTCATTAATCCGTATGCTGAATATTTAGAGCTTCCTCAATCCGTATTTAAACCGAGAAGAACCAACAGCCATTATTTACAGTTCATTGAGTCCATAACCTTTTATAAACAATACCAACGAGAAGAAAAGGCAAACAAGGAAACAGGCGAAATCTATATTGAAACCAGTATCGAAGATATAGAAGAAGCAAACGAGCTGATTACAGAAGTATTATTAAGAAAGTCTGATACGATTAGAGGAGCTTTTAGAAATTACCTAGAAACTCTCAAAAACTATTTAATACAAAGCAATCAAACCACATTTACAGCTTTAGAAATCAGAAGAAAATTAAAGGTTAAAAAAACAACACAATGGCGTTATCATCAACAATTAATGGATAACTATTACATCAAAAAAGTAAAGGTAAAAGGCGATAATATAAATCGTTACGAAGTAACAAACCCTAACGAATACAAAGAGTTAGAAGAAACTATATCAAAATAATTACAGGAATGTATTACCAAAATAGGTCGCGATGCGCTAGCCTGTCGAAGCGTTCCAATGTTCCAAAGCGTTCCACTACCAAAGTGGAACAGATAACTAAATAAAAAACAGCTAATTAAAAGGAAGTTCCACCAAATCCCGAAAAAGATCAACCGATGAAAAAATTAAGGTTAAAAAACAGCAGTTATAAAGTATTGGTTACTAATTATAGAGAGTGGCTGGACATCTTAGGATTTGCAGAAAGTACCGTTTATCTCTTCCCAAATTACTTGCAGGAGTTTTTCTATTATTTAGAGCAAAGAAATATCAATACTGTAGATCATATCAGTAGAGAAATCATAAAAGAATATTATACATATCTAAGCGAGCGACCCAATGAAAGGCGGCATGGCGCACTAAGTAAAAGCTACTTGAACTCGCACCAGCAAGCCTTAAAAAAGTTCAAGGAATATTTACAAAAGCACACCAATAAAAGCTTCCCATTACATCTAAAACCAGAACGCATCAACCGACTCGATATCATCAATATATTAAGTCAGCAAGAAGTAAAAGAACTCTTTAAAGCAACTGAATTTAGTAGTGTTTTTGAACGAGTACAACTGCGAGATAAAGCCATGTTGGTATTATTATACAGCTGCGGACTCAGAAGAAACGAAGCCGTAAATGTCAACATCAAAGACATCCTTTTTGATAAAGAACTATTACTCGTCAGAAAAGGAAAGAACTACAAAGAGCGTTTTGTACCTATCAATTATTACAATATAGAAATCCTTGAAAATTACATCTACGAAGCTAGAATCCAGTTTAAAGATTACAATCAAAGTGAAGCTTTATTGATAGGAAATTATGGCACACGATTAAAAGGAAACACATTAGCAGGAAGATTACAAGAAGTAATAAAAGCCACTAATAACGAAGAGATTATTGCTAAAAAATAACACCACATAAATTACGTCATTCTATCGCAACACATTTTTTAGAAGCAGGAATGAAGATAGAAGACATCAAACAGTTTTTAGGTCACAGCCATTTAGAAACCACCCAAATTTACACGCATTTAGTAAAGAAATTATGACGTTCAAAAGATATTTACAACAGGAAAGACACAGTGATAACAGCATAGAACGTTACTTAACAAGAGTAAAAAATTATGAAAGTTGGTGTAAAAAAAGAGCTGTAAAAGCTACATTAATCGACTACAAAACCCTTTTAAAATACATCAAATACCTGCAATCCAAAAACTGGAAAGCCGAAAGCGTGAACAACCAAATTAGAGCCATCAACTACTATTTTGAATATCTGATCAATGAAAATATCCGACCAGATAATCCAGCAGCTGACGTAAAAGTAAAGCGAGAACATACCAAAGTTTTAAACAATCTCTTATCAAGTGATGAACTCGAAGATCTGTATTACAGCTTTGAAACCGAGAACATAAAAGACTTCTATTTTACCGCTTGCGCGAAAAGAAATAAAGTCATTACAGGACTGATCGTTTACCAAGCCTTGAACAGTACGACCTTATCTAAATTACAAATAGAACATCTAGAACTCTATAAAGGCAAAATCTATATTCCAAGTACTAAAAAAAGTAACAGTAGAACTTTGGAACTCAAATCATGGCAAGTCATAGAACTAATGGAATACATCAATGAATATAGACCTAAAATACAGCAACATATTGAGTTGTTTAACGACACACTTTTTCCATTAAATACCAATCAGTTCAATACTATTTTAGGAAGTCTAACCAAGAAACTAAAAAGGATCAATCACAAAGTAATCAATGCCAACCAATTAAGATCTTCCGTTATAACCAATTGGTTGAACAGTAACAACATTAGAGAAGTACAAGAAATGTGTAGCCACAAATACATAGGCTCAACAGAAAGATACCAACAAGATAATTTAGAGAACTTGCAAGAAGGGATTAATGAGTTTCATCCGTTGAGTTAAAGATACTTTTATAAAAGTATAATTTTATAAAAGTATAATTTATAAAAGTATCTTTGTTATAAATGTAAATATAGAAGTTATGATAATGACCATAAAACAAGGTGCTACTAAAAAGAGCATCAGAAATATATTAGAGAGTTTAGCAAAAGAGCTCAAGCCAAAAGGAGTTGACGTTTACAAATACGTTGGAAAAATAGATCTAAAAAAAGATGCTTTAAACATACAAAGGGAGTTGCGTAATGAATGGGAATAAGCTCTTTTTAGATACGAATATTATCCTTTATTTATTAAATGGAGATCAAACACTAGCCGAATTATTAAACGGCAATCAGTTGTATATCTCTGTGATTACGGAATTAGAGTTACTAGCTTACAAAGGTATTACGGCAAAAGAAGAGAAAGTCATCAATGAGTTTGTATCCCAATGCAAAACCATAACCATCAACAGTGCTGTAAAACAAGAAACTATAAGAATACGAAAGACTTACAACACAAAACTTCCTGATAGCATTATTATAGCAACAGCATTATATCTAGACTTTCCATTAATTACTTCAGATATAGAGTTTAAAAAGGTAGAAGAGCTGACTCTTGTTCTCTACGAAAACAGTCTTTAGAATATAAAAAGCCAACGCGCCCAGCCGCACATGCATTTTTGGCTTGCCCTTGCGCTCACGCAGCACATTACTTTTTTATAGATTTTAGTTGATTATCAGAAATAAGAAACTATAAAAAAGTAAAGAGCTGCTCCAGCCGCTGAAAGCCAAAAAATGCCCCAAGCTATCTTTACATAATAGAAGTTATGGTGACACCACTTTTTGAAAGCCTGCGGCAATGTTTTATTATAGCGGGCGCAGCCATAACAACTACTATGTAAAATAGCCGCTCGCCCACCGCCGAACATCCGAACACAAAACAAGCTCCGAAAGCCAGCCACTTCTGCCATCGCACTACGATCTTTTATATTTATGCTCAATCGCCACATAAAAGGCTAGCATTATCCATAAAGCGGAAGTCCAGCCGCTAAATCCAAACGCTCTTCCGCCTTATGAATAATGTCATTTAAAAACTTTTGCGGTCGTTTGAAACACGGAAACGTTTTAAAAAGTAATGTAACGGAGGTTGCCGATGCGCAGAGTTGCATTGCTTTTTAAATCGTTAGCCTTAATGACGATTGAATGTCGCACAACAGTTGTAGCGTTGGCAAAAGCGGCTATTTTACATAGCGTTATTATGTGTCTTTTTCTGACACATAATAACGCTATGTAAAATATAGCTTAGGGAGAACTACTGCCACGACCATTTTTGCAACGGTTTTTACATCTTAAAACCTGTGCTTGTCGAAGTATCAATCCATAAAAACTAAAACGGTTGCATGGTCATAGTGGCTGTAGTTCTTCAGCGGCTGGCGAGCGTTGGCAAAAACGTCACTTTTTTTATGATCACAAATTTTATTATTACAGAAAAATTAATGCTTTTGTGTAGCCTACAAAAGAGCCTTATTTTTAACATATATTTAGTAAATCGACCGATTTTACTGGGGTTTTCTGCGTTACAGCACAGTTTATAAAGGCGAATTAGCTTTACCAAAAATCTTCATGTTACAACCTAAACAATCAAGAATTTATAGCTTGTGATCATAGGTCAAAAATGCATGTACTTTTTAAAGTTAGACAATAACAAGATCTTGCTAATAGGAATAAAATAAAGTGAATTTTATAATAGAAATAATACAGTTAACTATGAATACAATACAGACAATCTGTTTGACTTTTTTGGTGGTAACGGTGGTTTGGACGTTAACTCCATCCAACAAAGTCAACTCAATAGGAAAAGCATGGGAAAGAATCATTAATGCCTTCAGAAAACGATAACAATTACATATCTTTATAACGTGGGATGTAAAAGACTCGATACCGATTTTTTTAATTTTTTGGAGGTTGTAAGCTCTGAAAAAAGTGCATGCGCAGAAAAAAAACGCATAAACTATTATCCTTTCGGACTTTTACAAAAAGGGTACAACAATATTATAAGTGGAAACTCAAATGCAGCTGCTGAAAAGTTTGGCTTTGGTGGTAAGGAATTACAGGATAAACTTGGATTAGAATGGTATGATGTCTCTGCTCGTAATTATGATCCTGCTCTTGGACGTTGGATGAATGTAGACCCATTAGCGGAAAGCTTTGCCAGCTTTTCTCCATACACGTATGTCTACAACAATCCTTTAAATTATACCGACAGTACGGGCATGTGTCCTGATGGAGATTGTCCTGATCCGCCAGCAGAGATGGATGGAGGAACATTAGATACCGTTACAATTACAGTAAGTAAATCAAGAAAGAATTTTGATTATAGTGAAATGTCTGGTAATATGAGATCTTCAGGAGCTTCAGAAGTACAATGGTGGAATAGTTCTTATAATGGAACTCTTCAACAATATAATAATGAATATGGAACTAATTATGGTTCTCATAATCCAGGAAACGCACATGCTCAATGGGCCTATCAATTTCATTACAAGCCACGAAAGTACAAGTACATGGCTGACTTTTACAAAGGAAGAGGCGAAATGAGTCGTGGTGCTTTAGCTATTATAGCGGTAGGCCTTTCGCCCATACTTGCAGCAGAGGCAGCAGTTGCTGGTGGTGCACTATTGCCAAATACACTTTTTTCTAGTTCATCCGCATCTACAGGGATTTCAGCTACAAACCATGTAGTAAATGGAACACTAAGAACGTTAGTAAGAAATCCTTCAACAGGTAGATTTGTGAGTAATTATGCACATATGCAACCAGCAAATTCCACAATAATTGGTCAAACAGCACAATATGCCAACTATGGATTAAATTCTTTAGGTCAAATAACATCTAGAACAGCGTTAAATATGAATGTAGCTCAAAGGTTGCCTGATTTTGCTAGATGGGCAATAGCAATAGGTGGTTCCTCTGCAATAGTAGCTTCAAAAAGTAAAAAAGAATGAACTGGATTTTAAATTTTTTTGGTAGAAAAAAAACTAATAAATCAATTCCACCAATCGCATTTTTTCGAAATTATCTTAGTAACGCTAAGAGAGCGAGAATAATGTTAGATATTAGGTATAAGAATAATTTAATAGCACAAGTTGAGCCGATTAAGTTTAATCAAAGTTGGTTAAGCTTAATCCACAACAACAGTACATCTGATAATCAAGATAAATTAATTTTGTATACAGTTAATGGTCATCCTCTTTTTAGAAAACATGATAAGGACAACACCGATTATGAATTCATTGACGAAGAGGCAGAAGGTTATTTATTTCGTACTTTTTATAAATTAATAGATACAAATATATCAACTGAAAAATTCATAGAAGAATACAGAAGATTGATTGTTGCTTCTTATAGTTTAAAAGGGAAAGATCCTATGATTGATTTTTTTATACATCAAGAATGATGTCAGCCTAATTATATCATTTGATGTGAGCATTTTGCATCTACACTATAAAAGCAAACATATAGGAAAGTCAGAAACGGCTTTCCTTTTTTGTTTTAAAGCACCGCCACATTTCTATTAAAGAAATCTTTAAATTTTGTAGGCATGGAATGCATAATGCTAGTCTGTGAAAATATAGCTTCAACTTTTTAAACTAAAAACCCTTCAAGATAAAAATAAACTTGTGGTTTGCTTGTTTTAAGTAAGTGATCAAATGTAGTACCTTGTAGGTTAATTAATGGGCTGTTTAAAACTCACATATCGATCACATTTTAACCTGTGTGTTGCACAGATTAGGCTTTTGCGTCAGCAAAATGTTGCACAGAGGTTTTTAAGTGTGGATCCGTTGGCGGAAAGAGGTCCGCAATACTCACCATACGTTTTCACTTTCAACAATCCATTACTTTTTGTTGACCCAGATGGTAGGTGGCCATATCCTGTAACATTCCGTTCATTTCATCCAATCGAATCTTTTGGTAAAGGAAGATGGTTTGTGCCTATTGGCTTAGGACGTGATTTTTCTGGAGATAATAGAGGTTTTAGCTTATTGGACGGTGCTTCTTCTCGAATTACACATAGAGTTGTTGCAGACCCTCAAAAAGGAACTGTTACATATGCTGGACGTGGTAGAAATGGAACTTTTTCAGATGCTTTGCATCATCCTTATTTTGGCACTGATACAGATACACCAGATGGTTACGTAGGTTGTATTAGAACAAATCACAATAGCGTTTCCTTTGAAACTGGTTACGAAGGCACAAACCCACTTGCATATGGACCAACACCAGATATTGATGTAGATGCAAGACTTAGTTTAGTTCAAGTTGGAGATATTCTAAATATTACAGGGCAAGTTGCTGGAGATAATTTTCCAAATACAGAAGGATTTATTACAGACCCAAGAGGACAAAAGCTATTTATAGGTACAGATGTAAGAGCTGCTGGTAAAGACCAAAATCCAACTATACTTTTTGGACCTGCTACAGAGCAGATAATGAACATCAATATGCAGGTACGCACTAATCCTGAAAATGGAAATTTCATTGGCGTTATGCGAAATGGTGAATGGATAAAACCTGACGAATGGAATAAGACATTTTTGAATCAGAACCCTAACCCTCAGAACTAATGAAAAGATTTTTTAAGATTATAGGGTTAGTATTAGGGTCATTACTTCTTTTATATGTTTTGTGGTTAGCATTATCATATTGGGGTAATAAAGGCGAAAATGTGGTTTTCATTGTACCAAATAATTTTGAAGGAGCTGTTATCGTTTTGTTTAATGAAGCGGACGGTAAGGCGGTAAAATATGATAGTGCAGGGAACAGAATTTATGAAGTTCCAAAATCAGGAGTTTTAAAAACGCAATTCAAATTCCAAGAAGGTTGGAGAGATATTAAGTATCAGAAAGACAATGGAAAACAGATAAAGTATTTATTGTCTTCTGACAAGGTTTGGCAAGATACCATCAATCAGAAAGGTGTTTACGCATATGGTGCAGGTTATGCAAATGATTACTGGTTTATTATCGGTAAGCCAAAGGATAGTGAGTATTGGGCAAAAATTATGTCTAAAAAATGGGAGCCATATTCAGAAACAAAAACTTTGAAAGAGGGCGAAAGCACAGGGAAAGTCAGGCACAATAAATTGTTTGATGAATAAAAATCAAAGCCATTCATTCGGGTAGCTTTTTTGCTTTTACAGCATTGCCACATTTTTATTAAAGAAGTCTTTGAACTTATTTAATAAAATTAGAGTTCTCAAAAAAGTAAGTCTTTTTAGGCTTTCCTGTAGTAACGATGATGATTTGTAAAAACTTACCTTATAAAATAATGATGAACTAAAAAAGCCGCTCTATAAAAAACGGCTTTAATTTTAAAATGAAGTCGATTAGTTTAATTACAGCCTGGATTTGGGTTTACAGGAACATCTGTAGTAAGGGTATGATACCATGCAAGCGCTGGATCGTTAGCCTGTACCGTGCGCAATACCATTCTATTAGGGGTTATTTCTAAAATTTCATATTCACTACTACCTACATACCAACTAATAAAATTATTATTAGGTAACAACATAGTGGTTTTTCTAGATTCTTCTACAGGAACATCCATATCTAAAGTAGGAAGAAAAGTAATAGGGCCAGGAGCAGGTGCTACAAATGGCAAACACTCATCTGCATTACTAGTATTCAAAGCAGATGGCCCACCAAACTGGCTGAAATATGTATTGTGAAAATAAGTATTGCCAAAATTATTTAATTCATAAATCACATTATTACCAGACAATGTAAAAGTCATTTCGTCTTCATAAAAACATTCGGTTAATTCATCACAATAACGACCAAATGCAGGTACTGGGAAAAATGCCGGTGTAAAATATGCAGCAGGTGCTTGACCACCGATGAGGCTTGTCGGTCCTACACCCCAGTGCCCATTTTCTGCAACCGACCAATACCATGTTTTTGAAGCGCCGCCTGTTAAAAAGTCTTTTGCCTCAGAATCATCAAAGGTGCTTAGAACGTCTACTACTACTGTTTTTGTGGTAGCAGCACCTCCTGTTCCAGTAGCAGTAACTGTAACGCTATAACTTACTACCCCTAGCTGTACAAAACGATGCTCTATACCACCATCAAAAGTTGAACCTGTGCGACCATCGCCAAAATCATAGGTATAATTAATCGCATTATCTGCACTAGCTACAAAAACAACAATACCGGTACCATCGCCATTTGGATCTGTTGTACTTTGACCTTGTATTACAAAATCTAGGTCTAAATTAGTCGGGGCTGTTACTGGACCAAATTCAGTATCATCCTCTTGGCAAGACTGTAATGTGATTGCCAGAGCAAAAAATATTAGAAAGTTATATATGTATTTCATTTCTTAAATTTTAATTAGTTTGTATTAAATCGTCTATATAAATCACCTCAGCACCACTTGTTGCGGCAAGAGGGTCAAAGAAAATAACGATATTTCTTAAATCATCTGTCGTTGGACCTGAAAAACCAGTAAAGGTCAACTCTTCCCATGCATTTGCAACCGTCGTAGTTACTGAAGTAACCTCTTGAAAGAGGCCGCCATTTCCAATTCTTTCTATTTTAAGCCATACTGGCAAACCTACTCTAGAAGAATACACTTTTAAAGTAAAAGAAGTGGTAGGGCCAAAAACCACTGGTTGATCTACAACAATTGCTACAAGTGAGAAATTGTTAGGCCCAGTTGCAGGTCTATTAAATTGCATAACAGTGGCACTATTGTTTACAGCACTAGAAAAAGGATTAGGCACAAAACTAAAAGCCCCGTTATTAGTACCAATGTTATATACAATTCTTGAATCTTCAAAAATAAGTGGTAAAAGTACAGGGGGTCCTTCAGCAAGTTCTATATCGTCAAAGTAATTGGTATCACCAGTAGGTGCGCCACCTAGATCAAAAAATACCACAAAACGGCTAAATGGCTGGGTGGTGTCTAGCCCAGTTGTATCAAAGAAAAGTGTTTCCCACTCTCCTACTCTTGTAGTAAAGGCATCATAATCTGCAGATGCGATACTCCCGTCAGAGCTTTCTAGTTTCATAGTTACTTTTGTACCCACGGGCATAGGCGACCAGGTTTTCATTCTAAAGCTTTGTGAACCAGAAAAATCTATGGGACCACTTAACGGCACTACAACACCACCAAAAACCGCAGTTCCTGTTTTCTGTATACTCACCACTTTTGGGCTATTATTTCCTACACTCACATCTGGATTATTGATAATAGATACAGCAGATTCAAAGTTGATTAAATTATAATTTAAAGTACTTGATTCAAAATCTAACGGTAAGACTACAGGATCTTCAATAATAACAACCTCGGTAACTACAGTGGTAGCAGCGCCCCCACTTAAAGCGGTAACGGTTATGGTATAAGTTCCAACACCAGAATAATCGTAGGATACAATGTCACCTTCCATAAATACCTCTGCCGGCAAAGCAGGATTTTCTCCAAATGTTACCTCAAAAGCTGTTTCAAATTCTGCAGTTGCTTGCACTGCTACCCCAAAATTTGAGGTAGCACTTTCAGTAACTGTTACCACAACATTTTCTGGCGCTCTAAAAGAAACGTTTAGATCTCTTGAAAACTCTGTGGTTTTACCACCTAAATTAGTAGCTACAACTCTTACCGTGTAGATACCCTCGGCATAATTGCGTTGAGCATTTTGCCCTAGCGCTATTATCTGAGACTCTCCAGTGCCGTCGCCATAAAAAACTTCAAAACTAGAAACATTAACCCCAGATGGTGAAATGGTTACTAGACCAGAATTATCTTGAGTAATATTAAAAGTAAGCCCTAGATCTGTAGGTGCGGCAATTGATGCAGCGAGATTTGCATCGTCGTCACTTTCACAACTTATCAAGGTAACACTTACCGTGAATAAAGCAATAAATAAATATTTTATGTTTTTCATCTTAAATAATTTTAATAATTAGGATTTTGTATCCATCTATTACCAGCTAATAGAATTTCTTCTAGGGGTATAGGAAACAACTCATGTTTACCCGCTACAAAACCTGGGATAGCCCCAGCAGCGCGACCAGTTCTCACCAGATCAAAGAAATGATGACCCTCGCCTACTAGCTCTAACCTACGCTCTTTAAAGATATCGTCTGATAAAGCAGTTCCAGTAGTACTTAGAGCAGGTAGAGCCGCTCTAGAACGCACCCTGTTTAAATAAGTTTGTGCTTGTCCATCTCCTAAATTACCACTGTTATAAGCTTCGGCCGCCATAAGAAGCACATCGGCAAATCGTATGGATCGGTAATTATTAGGGTTAGTTAAATTGGGATCACCAGTATTTAAATCACCCTGTCTTGGGATATATTTTCTATTAAAGTAACCAGTGTGTCTAAAACCTTCTGTAAAAGTAGCACCAGTTGAAGCTGCAAAAGCATCTATATCTAGTATCGCAATGTCCTTACGAACATCTCCTGTTTCAAATAAATCTACCACCTCTTGCGTGGGAACATTAAAACTAAATCCAGATTCAAATAAAGGACCATCATAACTTCTAGGCCCATTAAAACCTACCGCAACATTACCCTCGCTGCACTGCAAACAATCAAAACTTCCTCCCTCGATATCTGAATATTGAATTTCAAAAACAGACTCAATATTATTTTCATTGTTATTTTCAAAAATTGTTGAATAATCAGTTACTAAATCATAAGGACCAGAGGCGATTAAATCATCTAATACTGCAGCAGCTTCTGAATATTTTTGCTGAAACAAATATACCTTACCTAGTAGAGCTTGCGCACTGCCCTTTGATGCACGACCTACATCTGGGGTGGTGTACTGTAAATTGTCTATCGCAAAAAGTAAATCCTGTTCTATTTGATTATAAACCTCAGCCTTTGGGGTGCGATCTACAGTTGTTTGATCGCCAAATAAGAATCGTTGATCTACGACCATAGGTACATCACCAAAAAACTTAACCAATTCAAAATAATAATAAGCTCTTAAAAAACGAGTTTCACCTAGAACCCTAGGCTTATCTGGAAAGTCAGTTTTATTTTGAAATTCCATAATGAAATTTGTGCGGTTAACACCACCGTACATCCACCTCCAGATATCAGATAACTGATCGTTTACGGGTGTGTGCACCATATCATCTATTTGTTGAATACCTATTACATCTGTAGCACTTTCGCCTCCAGACAAAGTGTTGTTTGAGGCAATATCCCCCAACATTACATTCATGTAAGTAGACTGTAATGCATCATAGGCTGCTATAAGTGCATTTTCATAATCTGCTTGTGAGTTAAAAAAGTTTTCTGAATTTTGGTCTTCACTAATTACATCTACATAATCCTCACTACACGCGTTGAATACTATCGCAGTGATAAAGAGTAACAATATTATTTTATAAGTTTTCATCTTTATTATTTTTTAAAATTTTGCGTTTATTCCAAGTAAAAATGTTCTCGCAACAGGATAGAAACCATTGTCTATACCACTTGCTAGAGGGTCTCCAGAGCTTGCACTAGGATCATAACCTCTATACTTTGTAAGGGTAAAAGCATTGTTTACAGAGGCGTAAACTCGCAAGCCATTCAATTTTAAATTATCTAAAGACTTTTCGTCTAGAGTATATCCTATTTGCATGTTTTGCGCTCTTATAAAAGAAGCATCTTCTACAAAAAAGTCAGAAAAAACTTGATTTGCCGTTGCTCCAGTTGTTACACGTGGATAAGAGTTGGTAGATCCCTCACCTGTCCAGCGGTTTAATGCATGAGTTGTAAGGTTTGTTAAAGGTTGATTGCGCTCGTAATTACGTATCATTTCATTACCTATAGAAGCAAACAAGTAAGTTTGAAAATCCCACTTTTTGTAATTAAAACTTAGGTTTAAACCCATTGTCACATCTGGTAGAGCATTACCTAAATCTGTTCTATCATCTAGATCAATAACACCATCACCATTAATATCTCTATATCTAAAATCCCCCGGCTGCGCTTGCACTCCTGCAAGGGCTACTTGCGATGGGTGTGCTGCAACCTCGGCTGCATTTTGAAAAACACCATCGGTCTGGAATCCATAGAAATAACCTATAGTAAAGCCTTCTTGAAATCTGGTACTAGGTGGTTGTCCTACACCAAAAGTACCTGCTTCAATAAAACCATTATCATTATTAACACTTAACACTTTGTTGTCTAAAGTTGCCATGTTATAGCTTACATTAAAACTGAAATCATCTGTTATTTGATCTGAATAACCTATGGAAAACTCTAAACCACGGTTGCGTATATCGCCACCATTGATAAAAGGAGCTGCAGATCCTGGGGCATCAGAGCCTAAAATACCTGAAACACGTGGTGCAAGTAATAAATCTTTAGTCTCTCTATTGTAATAATCGAGTGTTACATTAAGTTTTGAAGATAAAAATTCAAGATCTACACCAAAGTTAGTTGTAAATTGTTCTTCCCATTTAATTTCAGGGTTGCTCAAAGCACCGATTGATGTTCCATTTAAAATTTGGCCATTAAAAACATATTGACCCTCACCATCTAATAAAGATACATATCCAAATGCTGGAATACGATCATTACCTATAATACCAGCAGAAGCTCTAAACTTTAAAAAATCAATTACTTTATTGTCCTTAAGAAATTCTTCATCACTAGCAACCCAACCTACACTTCCTGATGGAAAAATACCAAATCTATTTGCTGGTCCAAAGATGGTACTACCATCACGTCTTACCACAGCCGATACTAAATATTTACCTTCAAAATCGTATTGTACCCTTAAGAAGTGAGACAATAAACGCTGGTCAAAACGACGCCCACTAATACGGTCACCATCTATAACGCGATCACCACCTATAATGCTTACTTCACTGTAATCATTACTTTGGTTACCAAAAGAAGTGAAATCATTAAAATCTCCCCGAGTTCTAAAAGCACTCATACCTAAAACAGCCTCTAATTTGTGTTTCTCAGCAAATGTATTGTTGTATTTAATAAAAGCGTCATAAGTATAATCGCTAAAAAAGTTTTCATACTCGCTATAAACATTCTCTGTTAGGTTAAACACTTTACCAGCACCATAAAAAGCACGCGGGTTAAAATTATTTCCATAAGCCTGAGAATAGTTTGCTTGTATACGAGCGGTAGCCTCAAAATGATCTAGGAAAGAGTAAGTAAGGCCAAAGTTTCCACTTATTTTCCCTACTTTATTCTTATTAAATGTATTTGCCAGTTGAGCAACTGGGTTGATCACTTCATTTCCTAAACCCTCGGCAAGAGAAAACTCTCCAGCGGGATCAAAAACAGGTATGGTAGGTGCCATATTTAAGGCATTAAAAAGTACAGAACCTAGACCACCATCGTTAATGTTTTTGTTACTTGTGTATGAATATAAGAAGCCCGTTTTCATTTCCAGATTTTTAGTCCATTTGTGATCAAAATTACCACGCATTGTAAAACGATCAAAATCTGATTTATCACTGCCCACAATACCATCTTGTGTTAACACAGATACACCAAAAGCATAAACCGACTTTTCAGTCCCACCTCTTATAGAGATATCGTTGTTAAGAATAAACGCGTTATCAAAAACTTCATCTTGATAATCGGTGTTGGTTAAATTAGAAATATTGCTAAATGGTAAAGCTTGCCCATTATTTGCAAAAGCTTCGTTCTTAATCAAGGCATATTCTTGTGCGTTTAAAGTAGGTAGCCTTCTAGAGGTTTCTTGAAAACCTCCCCAAGAATTATATTCTACAGTAAGTGCCTGATTCTTTCTACCGCCTTTAGTAGTAATAATAATTACACCATTTGCCGCACGTACACCATAAATACCCGCTGTAGCATCTTTAAGTACCGATAAACTTTCTATATCACCCGGGTTAATGACACTTAGATCTTCAATAATATTACCATCTACTAATATCAACGGCCTGTTATCGCCATTAGTAGAAACACCACGTATTCTAATATTAAGACCTGCACCAGGAGAACCCGACGATGAGGTAACATTTACACCAGCTACTTGACCTTGTAAGGCTTGTTCTACCCTTGTGGGTTTTAGATTTTCAATTACCTTACTATCTACAATACTTACAGCACCAGTAACCTCTCTTACCGCCTGTGTACCGTACCCGATTACAACCACTTCTTCTAGGGTTGCTACGTCTTCTTGCAAAGTAACTGTTAAAAATTCGGTATTTGCAACAGTAACGTTTTGAGTAAGTGCGCCTACATAAGAAAACCTGAGCACATCACCAGGCGAGGCTGCAATATTAAAAAGCCCTTCAAAATCTGTAGTAGAAGCCTTTTTATTGTTAAGGTTTTGAACAGTAACTCCTAAAAGAGCGTCACCCGTGGCTTGTTCAAGGACTTTTCCCGAAATAATGCTCTCTTGTGCAAAGCTAAAAGCTGCCAAGAGATAAAACAGTAGAAATGAAATTTTATTCATGAATTTTGTTTTGTTGGGTTAAAAATATTTGCTACATCGATGTAGTAAAAACTTATTGATTATTTAAAGGTGTAATATTAAAAAGTTTGTACCACTTAAAAAGTGAAACAAATTAAAAAAAATACATCTTTTAAAATATATGAATAATTAATTGAATTTCTGATAGTTAATAAATCTATACTAAAAATATTTAATATAGATAAAATTCTATGTTGAGGTATTGTATAGGTAATAGATCAATTTAAGAATATTAGTCAAATAAAATATTACCTTAGTAAACGTTAAATTGATATTTAAAAATCAATTTAATGATAAAAGCTTAACAATAAATAACAGTTTAAAAGTCGCAAGCACAATAAAAAAAATTGCTGGATAGTGAATATTTAAGATAATATCTATTTGTCAATTCCATACGGTTGCAATCAGTGAACAAGAGACAGAAACAAGATATGGGGTATTTTTGAAGAAAATAAACAGATCATAGCTCTTGACCGTACAAGCATATAAGATGAAAATATGCTTAACTATAATAATACACACCTCACCCAATCACAAATTTAAATTGGCGACTAGCCATAAGAAAAAACAATTTTATATACAGCGCGCTTACATCAAATTTAAAGTCCTTTTTAAAAGAGATCATATGGATATGATAAAAGCAATTTTATATCCCGCTTTCGCGAAAGCGGGATAATCAACAAAGTAACGATCTATTGATTGAATAGGGTTTAATTAACTAAACAACTTGATATAGTGCTCTAAACAAGGCGCCATTAAGGCCGTCATTTTTTAATAAAGCAGGCAACAATGCGCCAGGTAGTACATCTTCTACCGCATTATGTGCAAACTTACCACCTAGATCGGTGCGCAACCACCCTGGATCGAGCATATTGATGCGCACAGGGGTATTATCATATTTACTTGCCAGATCTTCGGTTAATTTAATCAAAGCCCATTTTGAAGAGGCATATGGTGCAAGTTCAGGCTCTTTTTCAATTCCAGAAACTAGATTGATTACTCTGCCATATTTTTGTTCTAGCATTGCAGGGATAAAAGCGCTGCACAAGGTATAGACTGCAAAAACGTTTACCTTCATACTCTCCATCCAGTCATCCCAAGAGTGCTGCCAGTAGTCCTTGCGATAAGCCGTCATAATTGCTGCATTGTTATATAAAATAGAAACAGGCACATCTAATTGCTGCACTTGTTTTATTATATTAAGTACCCCAGCTTCTATGGCGAGATCTCCATAAACAGTAAAAACTTTTACCTTTTTATCATCGAGTAAATTTAAAGTTGTATCACAACTTTCTTTGGTTCTACCGTGTAGTATCAAATGACATCCTTTATCGGCTAGACCCAGGGCAATTTGTTGTCCCACACCACGACTAGAACCAGTTATAAATGCATATTTACCCTTTATATCCATGATATTATTTTAAACTAGAAACTTAAAAAAGGCCACCTTTTTTATTTAATTTTATATTCTACCCAAGATTTGATATGTTCTACCGAATTGAATTTCATTAAAATCTCTAATTTATTGTCTAGCATATAATAAGTAGGAGTTGAATATATTTGATAGTCTACAGCTGCCACACCGTCCCACTTTTTATAATCTGTTGTGCTCACAAAAGGTAAAGGGGCTGCATATTTTGCAAAATCCTTAGCGTTTTCATCTAGAGATACCAGCACTACTTCTATACTTTTTTCTTTAAGGTTGGGATATAGTTCCTTTATTTTAGGCATTGCCTCTACACAATGAGGGCACCAGCCTGCCGCAAATACCACCAGGTAATAATTTGATTTAAGATCACTTAATTTTTCTGCAAACACTCCCTGTGGCAGGTAGGTATATTCTGTAAACACGATATCTGGTGCGGTGGCACCTGTTGCCATCTTACGGTATTTCTCAAACTTTTTCTTAGTCAAATCGTTTAAACAATCACATTCATCACTTTTTAACAAGCTATTGGACAAATACTCTGCCGATGTGAATAAGCTTCTTTTTTCTAAAAGATCAAACATATAATTAGCTACAGTATTGTATTTTTCATCTTGCCCTTTTAACTGTTCCAAAATAATATCTATAGAGGTATTCAAATCTTTAAAAACAAGATCTAGCGCACCACTAGAATTCTCTATAAACCATAAATGATTGTCAATAGCTTCTTTAAACAGGCCACTTTTATACAGTCGCTCATCTGAATAATCTATGTTGCGCAGCGATTGCAAGGTTGCAGGTATTTCACTTGTACGATATTGTGCAATTACCGATACATTGCTTACCAATTTACGCACTGGTAAAAACCATTTTACAAAACTGTCTTTTGGCAAGTTTTGTAAAAAATCTTGTTCTTCTTGATCCAGCCTGTTGATTTCTGTTTGAATAGCAGTGGTAGGTTTGGTTTTAGATTTAAAAAGAGGATCGGTAGTATAGTTTTTAAACAAATAATCCCAGGCACTTAATACTTGTTCCCTTTTGGGCTGGTGTGTGGCGTATTCTACAAATGCTTTGTTCTGTTCACCCTTTATAACCTTTACAGCTGCTGGATTATCAAACGAGGTACCCTCTAGAACAACGTGTTGATCATTGAGAATAACAAAATAACTCTTGCCGTCTAAAGTACTTAAATAACCCATACCTTTGGTAACATCAGGGAACTGTAAGGTGAAATTTCCTGCGACATCAGTAGAGGTGGTTGCTATTGTAGTTGCGTCAAAACCATCAAAAGCTTTTAAAGTAATTTCTTGATTTTTATAATCACTAAAGGTCCCCACAATAAGTTGAGAAATACCAAAATAAGAAAATAAAAAAACAAAGGCAAAACAATACTTTTTCATATTTAGAATTTTAGACAAAAGTACCTTTTTCTGATGAATTTAATCGGGCAAATAGCACTGAAATTGTCGATAGTATCAGTACTATTCCTATTCATATATTTTTTACTACTCACATGTAGCATTTCTGCGATGCGTTGTTTTTAATGAATGCAAAGATGTTATCACTGAAAAATGAACCTTTACAATAGGTAGTATTTAAAAAATTAAGGATAAATAAATCGTCATATCTTTTTTAAGATATAGAATTAATGAGATATTAAAAGGAAATAAGTATTGTACCCACTTGGTAAAAAACTAGTAACTAGATATCATTTATATAGACAACCATAAAAAAATAACTTTCTAATATATCGATTGATGAATACTAAATTTTATGAAAGGTTACAAAATTGGCTATTGCCTAATGCAATAATTACTAGATAAAAAGAAGTTTATATCGACTTACTACACACAGATAAATAGTAATTACTTTAATGATGTAGGTGTAATAATTTAACGCCCAGTTATTTACTTGTAAATAAATTGATATCAATACAATGTATCAACAAATTTGCACTTATTAGTAAATACTGAGTTACTCAAATCAAATGACAATTAAAGTATTTTCTACATTCAAGTACAAGGTTTTTTAATTAATTAGTTAAAAATCCATGTAGCAATCAGTTCAACATCGATTATTTTAAGAATTACTTTTTATTTTCAATTACAAATCACTATGCAATAGGTAATTATGATGTTACGCTTTCGCGAAAGCGAAAATTAAACAAATAATCAATTAAGAAATTTTATAGTAGCTTGTTAAAAGATTCATTAACAAGCAAACCTAGCATAAAGTAAATTCCAAACCACGACTACCATTACAGATTTAAGGTGCAGGTGCTGCAGCTGCACCCAGCATATTTGTCCATCTATCAACCGAATAGATTTGCAACTCACCATTTGCCCCACAATCTGTACAAAAAATAATAAGCCCTGATGCCGGAAAAGCTATGGCATTACGCTGTATAGCTGTCATTTTAGGCGGCATAAAACCTTTGCTTTTTGAAGAGAGCTCTATGATAGCATTTGAATTAGGAGTTGCGGTTCCCATAGCCATTTGAACGATGCTAGATGATACAATAGTAGGATTTGCATAAGTGGTAAAACTGTTTGCCATAGACCAACCACTCTTAATACCACCACCACAATTTGTTCTAACGTAAGCTTCGTAAACAGTTGCTGGATTTAAACCAGAAAGATCAACTGTGGTTATGCCCGTAGACACATTACCAGTTGCAGTAGTAGAAGCATCGGGAATCGTACCGTCTGTAATTAACACATAATCGTACCCTTCACTTTCTGATGCAGCGGGATCCCATGATAACGTTACACTAGTCTTAGTGGGGTAGGTAAAGGATAGATTGATAGGCGCATCACATGGTGCTAAAGTTGTAAAACTTATCACTGTAGACCAATCACTAAGATTACTACCGCCACAATTGGTTCTAACATAGAAGTTGTAAGTTGTTGACGGCGTTAAGGTGTTAAAATTTACCATTAGGCCATTAACGCTTGTTCCAGTGGTAGAAGCAACAGGAATAGTTGTGTCTGTAAATAATATATATTCATAACCTCCACTTTCATTAATTACAGCATCCCATGATAAGTCTGCAGAATTATGAGTAATGTTTGCCACCGAAAGATTGATCGGAGAGTTACAAGTTGCTACAGTTCTATTTATCCAGTTTCCAAAATCACCTGTTCTTGGAAAGTTTGTAAGTGTGCCATTATAGTTACCCGTAGCGTCTTGTGCCACAGAAATATCATTACCTGTACCACTATTATCAACGTTCCCAGGGGCATCTTCAAATTTAAAGTATGCCACTAGGTTAGGAGTTGTTGCTGGAATACTTAAACCTGAGAAATTTGCAACTTCTGTAGCTGTAAGTTCTCTGTTCCAAACACGTATATCATCTGCAACACCAACATACCGTTCACTATTAACATTTACAGCATTACGACCTAAAACTAAATCTTGATCTGTTGTATTTAAAACATCACTGGCATTAGTCCAAAGATAAGAATAAGGACCAGGGTCTAGAACACCATCTACATATATTTTTACTCCAGCTCGGTTTGTACCATCATAAGTTATGGTTATGTCGTGCCACATGTCATCGTTTATGACCACAGTTCCAATAACATCTCTGGATTCTCCAGTAAAAGAAGCTTTTCCGTTTCTTACTGCAAAAGAGGATCGTTGCGCTGTCACTCTCGAACCCCATGACACTACATTACCAAGATTTGCTTGAGTTGTCTTTACCGAAAATTCTACAGAACGTGCGGTGTTGCCCACTGGTAATAGTGTAGCTGTTGATGCTGTAGCATCTATATATCCGTTTCCATTAAATTGAAAAGCGGTATTTTCAATTGGTAAAGTTTGGAAGTTGAGTACTGCAGACCAATCGCTAAAATTACTACTGCCACAATTTGTTCTTACGTAGGCATTGTAATTAGTTCCAATTGTCAAACCCGTTAAGTTAATACTAGTTGTTCCTGTATGAACACTTCCAGTTTCTTGTGTCGAACCAACTGGCGTTGTACCATCTGTGATTAATACATATTGATAACCGTCAACTTCAGAAGTTGCGGCATCCCAAGTTAAATTTGCGGTAGTTGTTGTAATGTTTGCAACTAAAAGATTTGTCGGCACATTACAAAAAGCTGGACTTATGCCATTAGAAGAACCATCTACCCAGTTAGAAACCAATCCTGTTAATCCAAAGGTATTAAGTGTGCCATCATTTCCATTAGATGTTTGGTCTGTTAATGTCGTAAGCCCTGCATTGTTTGCGTTTACTATACCATTGTTAAAGTTGTAATAAGCTATTAAGCCAGTCTCATTTCCAAAGAGCTCATTATCTTTATTAGAAGCGATTTCTGAAGCTGTTCTAGCTACATTCCAAATACGAACTTCATCCATTGTGCCGTCAAAATAATTAGCATTAAAATATAGACTTATATTAATATCTTCACTTACATAGGCACCATGACCTGTTTCCTGTTGAACCATGCTGCCGTTAACGTATAATTTCATAGTAGTACCATCCCATGTCACAGCGACATGAGTCCATGTGTTTAATGAAATTGGACTAGGGGAAGTAATATTGTTGACAGAGGCCGTAGCAAAATTGTTAGAACTTGTTAATATTCCATTATCCAGCCAAAAAGGAGAACGCTGAGAACTTAGAATATTTTTAGCACCAGAAAGATTCTCAGGATAAATCCAAGCCTCTTTTGTGTAAGAACTATTTGCCGGAATAACAGGGCCTAAAGCAACGTAATCGCTATTTCCGTCAAAATTAAGGGCAGTTGCATTTTGCGTTTGTAAAGTTGTAAAACTTGTTACCAAAGACCAATCACTTAAAGTACCACTACCACAATTGGTTCTTACATAGGCATTGTAAGTTGTATTTTCAGTTAAACCTGTTAGGTTTACTGTAGTTACATTAGTAGCTACACTTCCCGTTGCTACAGTTGTCCCGTTGGGAGTAGACCCATCTGTAAATAATACATATTCATATCCACCACTTTCATTAGTTACAGCGTCCCATGATAGGTCTGCACTAGTGGTTGTAATGTTTGAAGTGGTAAGGTTGATAGGCGCATTACATGAAAGTGTTGTAAAACTAACTACTAAAGACCAATCACTTAAAATACCACTACCACAATTGGTACGGACGTAGGCGTTATAAGTTGTAGATGATAACAATCCTGAAAGGCTAGCGTTAATTATACCAGTCGCTACACTACCAGTAGGCATGGTTGAACCGTCTGGTACAGTCGCATCTGTAAATAATACATATTGATAACCGTCAATTTCAGAAGTTACAGCGTCCCATGATAAGTCTGCACTAGTGGTTGTTATATTGGAGACAGAAGGGTTTAAAGGCGGGCTACAAGGTATCACACCGCTTCCTTGAATAGCAAAATCATAGTTACCCTCGTTACAATCATCATTATTGATTGAAATCGTAGCATTGCGAATACCTTCTGTGGAAGGTGTAAATGTTACATCAAAAGTAGTAGTAGCATTACCTGCTACAGTTGTATTAGTTGTAAAGTTACTTATAGCAAAATCGGCAGACTCACTTCCATTTACAATAATGTCTGAAATAGTTAGCGTGGTGCCTGCTGTTGTATTCTGAATAGTATAAGTAAACGTATTGCTACTACCGACGTCTACACTGCCAAATTCTGTGAAGTTAGCAGCCGAGAATGTGGCAGAACCATCTGAAATATCGGTTAATGGATTGCCCCCCTGTACGTTGATATCTGCTTTTGGAGTTTGAGTAACTTCTGTAATTATACCAGATCCAAATACCCAGTTAGAAGCAGAACCTGTTTTTGCAAAACCATTCATCGTACCATTGCTGCAACCTGCATGGGCTATAATTTCAGGAGCAGTAATGTTTAAGTTGTCTGCTTCTGAAGTACCTTCATCAAAAGTGTAATAGGCAACCAAGCCCGATTCATTGCCCACTAACTCTGTATTTAGGTTATTTTGGATTTCTGATGCAGTACGAGCTACATTCCAAATCCTTAACTCATCAAGATTTCCTTGAAGATAGGCATCTGCGAAGAATTGCGACCGTCCTATCCAATTGTTATTAGTGGTGCCTACATCAGCAGGGTTTGCATTAAAGACTGTATTTTGCGCAACTTGAGTACCATTGATATACATGGTTGCCGATGTTCCTGTCAAAGTAACTGCTATATGAGACCAAGTATTTAAGGGTAGTGCACTAGGAGCAGATATCACGCTTTCACCGAGACCAGCAGGCTTTATTGCAAAGCGTGGTATACCCGTATTACTTACAGATGAAGTTAAAAACATGAATTGATCGGTAGTATTACCAAAATCCAAAATCCTGCTCCAATTGCGATTATTCTGCGTAGGATAATACCAAACTTCGATAGTCAAGGCCGTAGAACTATTTAATGCATTACCCTCAGGTCCAAGATTTATATAGTCATTTAAACCATCAAAATTGAGCGCTTTAGTAGTCGGGAGTGAGCCTGTACTAAAGCTTACTACAATAGACCAACCACTTAGATTCCCACCGCTGCAACTGGTTCTTACATATGCATCGTAATCGGTACCTTCAGATAAACCTGTTAGGTTTACTGTAGTTACATTAGTAGCTACACTTCCTGTTGCTACAGTAGCTCCGTTGGGAGTAGACCCATCTGTGATCAATACATATTCATAACCACCACTTTCATTAGTTACAGCATCCCATGATAAGTCTGCACTAGAGGTTGTTATGTTTGAAGTGGTAAGGTTGATAGGCGCATTACATGAAAGTGTTGTAAAACTAACTACTAAAGACCAATCACTTAAAATACCACTACCACAATTGGTACGGACGTAGGCGTTATAAGTTGTAGATGATAACAATCCTGAAAGGCTAGCGTTAATTATACCAGTCGCTACACTACCAGTAGGCATGGTTGAACCGTCTGGTACAGTCGCATCTGTAAATAATACATATTGATAACCGTCAATTTCAGAAGTTACAGCGTCCCATGATAAGTCTGCACTAGTGGTTGTTATATTGGAGACAGAAGGGTTTAAAGGCGGGCTACAAGGTATCACACCGCTTCCTTGAATAGCAAAATCATAGTTACCCTCGTTACAATCATCATTATTGATTGAAATCGTAGCATTGCGAATACCTTCTGTGGAAGGTGTAAATGTTACATCAAAAGTAGTAGTAGCATTACCTGCTACAGTTGTATTAGTTGTAAAGTTACTTATAGCAAAATCGGCAGACTCACTTCCATTTACAATAATGTCTGAAATAGTTAGCGTGGTGCCTGCTGTTGTATTCTGAATAGTATAAGTAAACGTATTGCTACTACCGACGTCTACACTGCCAAATTCTGTGAAGTTAGCAGCCGAGAATGTGGCAGAACCATCTGAAATATCGGTTAATGGATTGCCCCCCTGTACATTAATTTCAACTTGTGGTGTTTGAGTGGCATCTGCAATAGCAGGATTTCCGGCTACCCAGTTAGATGTTGTTCCAATTTTGGCAAAACCATTCATTGTACCATAATCGCTACAATTAAGACCGACAATTTCAGGAGCTATAGTCCCTGTATTATCTAATCCCACTAATCCTTCATCAAAAGTATAGTAAGCAAACAAGCCTGTTTCGTTTCCTACCAACTCTGTATTTCGAGTATTTAAAATTTCTGTAGCAGAACGTGCCGTATTCCATAATCGAACCTCGTCCATTTCGCCTTTAAAATAGTCGCCAAAAAAAAAGTCTGAACATGCGTCTCTACCCAATTGTACCGGATATGTGTTTGATAAGTTCAAGGGTGCAACGTTTTGAGATACATCTTCCACACCATCTACATACAATTTAAGTATGTTAGATTGTCTAACAACAGCAATATGCTTCCAGGAGCCATTATTTAATACTGAGGTTGAAGTGACATTAAGACTATTGGGAGATGCACTTGGATCTATTGCTTCAAAAAAGAAGGTATTATTTGTATTTATTTTCAAATTCCAGAAATTGTCTATACCACAAACATCTCTTTTAGCGATTAAAGGCGATGCACTTCCTAAAGAAGCTATATCTGGTTTTACCCATAGCTCAATGGTAAAATCTCCAGTTCCAAAATTAGCTTGACTAATATTGCCTAAAGACACAAAGTCGTTAACACCGTCAAAATTAAGAGCTTTGTTGTTTAATGAAAGGGTGTTGAAACTAGCCACATTTGACCAATCACTTAAAATTCCATTACCGCAATTGGTTCTTACATATACGTTATGGTTAGTTCCTGCAGTTAAGTTTGTTAAATCTACTGTTATGACTCCCGTTGCCACGCTACCCGCTGGTGTTGTCGAGGCGTTTGGAATTGTGCTATCAGTAAACAACACATATTCATATCCACCACTTTCATTAGTTACAGCGTCCCATGATAAGTTGGCACTATCAGCTGTTATGTTAGAAACACTTAGATTGGTAGGTGCGTTACAGCTAATTGTAGTAAAGTTTGCTACAATTGACCAATCACTTAAAGTACCACTACCACAATTGGTACGGACATAGGCGTCATAAGCCGTATTGGCAGCTAACCCAGTAGTAGATACCGTAAGTACGTTTGTACCTACAGACCCTGTAGCTTCTGCACCAGCCACCGTTGGGGTAATTCCTGAAGCCATAACCACCCATTCATAACCACCTGTTTCAGTTGCTGAAGCCGACCAATTTAAATCTGCACTAGTTGTTGTAATGTTGGTTACTATAGGGTTTGTTGGAGCCTCACACGGATTTTCAATAACAATGGTATAATCTTCTACTTCTGAAAGATATGCATCTCCGCATGGTGTATTATTGATAGGAGAAAAATTAGGATCTGCATTCTCAACTCTCAAACGCATAACAGTGCTACCTAGGCTTGCTGTTGCTGGTATCGTAATCAAACCAGCATTTTGTATGGCAGTATCAGTAACGTTTACTATTACATGCTCACCAGCATCTGTAAAATTACCATTCTGGTTATAATCTATCCAAACATTAAGTCTAACATTTAATCCGTAAAAATTGGCAGTTGTATTTAGATGATAACCTTGAAGCTTGTTTACATTAGTAGTGATGGCCGTATAATCTGAGTAGCCAGAACCATTTGTTCCAGGTCCCGAACTATTATTTATAGTATTAAAAGTAATATTGGTAAAATGTATATTGTTATTAACTAAAGCACCCGCATCACAATAATCCAAATTAATTTCAAGTACATTCGACCAATCGCCTAAACCTAAAGCATCACAATTTGCTCTGACGTAAACATCGTAATCTACGCTTTGACTTAAGCCTGTAATTGAAGTAGTTGTAATTCCTGTTCCAACTGTTCCTGTTTGTATGGCATTTGTCGTGTCTGGTGCAACACTATCGGCCATTACCACCCATTCATAGCCGTTTTGCTCGGTAGGGGAATTATCCCAAGACAAATCAAAACTAGAAAGGGTTGTGTTTGTGGCAACTAAGTTCTCGACAACTAAACAATTTTCTTCTATAACTATAGTATAGTCCTCTACTTCTGCAAAAGTGGAATTTCCGCAGGGGGTATTATTGATAGGAGGGGCAGCAGGATCTGCGTTTACTATTCTCAAACGCATAACAGTGCTACCTAGGGTTGCTGTTGCTGGTATCGTAATCAAACCAGCATTTTGTATGGCAGTATCAGATACGTTTACTATTACATGCTCACCAGCATCTGTAAAATCACCATTCTGGTTATAATCTATCCAAACATTAAGTCTAACATTTGGTCCATAAAAATAAGCAGTTGTATTTAGGTGATAGCCTTGAAGCTTGTTTACATTAGTAGTGATGGTCGTATAATCTGAGTATCCATCACCATTCGTTCCATTTCCAGAACTATTATTTATAGTATTAAAAGTAACATTGGTAAAATGTATATTGTTAAATGTAGCAGATTGTCCTGCATCACAATAATCCAAATTAATTTCAAGTACATTCGACCAATCGCCTAAACCTAAAGCATCACAGTTTGCTCTTACATATACATCGTAATCTGTTTGTGCTGTTAAGCCTGTAATGCTAACCGTATTTGTACTAGTAGCTGCTGTTCCTGTTTGTATGGCATTTGTCGTGTCTGGTGCAACACCATCTGCCATTACCACCCATTCATAGCCGTTTTGCTCGGTAGGGGAATTATCCCAAGACAAATCAAAACTAGAAAGGGTTGTGTTTGTGGCAACTAAGTTCTCGACAACTAAACAATTTTCTTCTATAATTAATGTATAATCTTCTATTTCCCCCAAGCCAGAATTCCCGCATGGTGTATCATTAGCTACAAAACCACTGGTGGTATTATCCAACCTTACTCTCATGGTTGTAGCACCTATGCTTGCAGTTGCTGGAATACTAATAGCACCATTAAAAGAAGTTGAACCTGTTAAATTGTTTACAACCTGTTCTCCAGGATCTGTAAAAACACCATTCTGATTATAATCAATCCAAATATTTACTCTGTTATATTGGTTATTAAAGTTAGAAGATATGCCAAATGCGTATGATTGATATATATTTACCGTTGAACTAATCGTTGTCAAATCTGAATAACCAAAACCATTTATACCTTCTGTAGAATTACTATTTATTGTATTAAAAGTAGTATTTGTTATATGTATTGTTGTAGGTTGGGAAACATCAGCCACACAATAATATAAATTAACATCCAACACATGAGACCATTCTCCAACACCTAAAACAGTACCACAGTCTCCTCTAACATACACATCATAGTTAGTGTTAGAACTTAAACCCGTAATGCTAACCGTATTTGTACTAGTAGCTACTGTTCCTGTTTGTATGGCATTAGTCGTGTCTGGTGCAACACCATCTGCCATTACCACCCATTCATAGCCGTTTTGCTCGGTAGGGGAATTATCCCAAGACAAATCAAAACTAGAAAGGGTTGTGTTTGTGGCAACTAAGTTCTCGACAACTAAACAATTTTCTTCTATAACTATAGTATAGTCCTCTACTTCTGCAAAAGTGGAATTTCCGCAGGGGGTATTATTGATAGGAGGGGCAGCAGGATCTGCGTTTACTATTCTCAAACGCATAACAGTGCTACCTAGGCTTGCTGTTGCTGGTATCGTAATCAAACCAGCATTTTGTATGGCAGTATCAGTAACGTTTACTATTACATGCTCACCAGCATCTGTAAAATTACCATTCTGGTTATAATCTATCCAAACATTAAGTCTTGAATTTGCGCCATAAAAATTAGCAGTTGTATTTAGATGATAGCCTTGAAGCTTGTTAACAATAGTGCTAATATTTCTATAATCAGAGTAGCCAGAACCATTTGTTCCAGTTCCAGAACTATTATTTATAGTATTAAAAGTAACATTGGTAAAACGTATATTGTTATTAACTAAAGCACCTGCCTCACAATAATCCAAATTAATTTCAAGTACTTCTGACCAATCGCCAAAACCTAACCCATCACAATCTGCTCTAACGTAAACATCATAATCTGTTTGTGGACTTAAACCTGAAATTTGAGTAGTTGTAACTCCTGTAGCTACATTACCAGATACGACTGGCGTGCCTGTATTCGGGTTAATCCCATCTGCCATTACCACCCATTCATAGCCGTCTAATGCTGCAGATATAGTATCCCAAGATAAATCAAAGCTAGTTAGTGTCTCGTTAGAACTGCTTAGATTTTCAACAACGGCACATTCTGAGGTTTCCTCTATCTTGACTTCATCTAGGGCAATATCAGAAGTAAAATTTTCACCTCTTATGGCTATAAATCTTACATTTATCGTTTGATTAGCAAAAGCATTTAAATCTATAGTCTCCTGTATAAATGAATCGTTAGAGCTTGTTTGCTGCTGTCCCGATATTAAAAATACATCTGTATAGCTAGAACTGGATATTTCTTTTACTTGAACCTTTAGTGTACCCATTGAATTACCAAACATATGGTAACTGAATTTTAAATTGGGTATGGACAATGTACTAAGATTTATACTAGGCATTTCTAAAATAGCTTCAGAATAATCATCGTAACCTGAGGCGTGTGCTAAAATAAAATTACCGCTACCAGAAATATCTATTGATGGTCCTGTATTAGAATTTAACGTCGATGACCTAACACGCCAACCATAATTATCAAATGGATTATTAGGATTTCTTCTCCAACAATCGTCTATTGTATCAGTATTAAATCCAGAAGTCCACTCCAATCCATCAAAATTTTCTATATACGGTGCAGGAATAGCATCGCAATCTGTTGTAAAATTTAATGAATTGGACCAATTGCTTACATCTACACCACCACAATTTGACCTTAAATACAAGTCATAAGTAGTATTGGGTAGAAGGTTATTAAAAATTGTAGATGTCGTAGCTGATGAAAAACTACCCGTTGGTGCAGTTGCAGAATCTGGTACCAGACCATTAGTGACTAGATAATAATCCGTTCCTGCAGTAGGTATAGATGCAGAAGCATAAAACCAAGAAATATTTGCAGAGTTGGTTGATATGTCCTCTAAACTTATATCCTGTGGTGTTAAACAACTTGCAACACTATTTGTTATTTCAATAGTCGCCTCATTGATATCAAAAAAAACATTGTCGGCCGACCTGACCATTACTCTCGCATTTGTAGTAAGGGTATTAGGAACAGTGATAGATTGCAAGCCATCATTAGGAGTGTCGTCTGCCAGTAATGTATTGAATGTTACACCTCCATCAGTAGATAAATAGATATCGACTAGTTGAGAATTTACTCCAGAGACATTGTCTGTATTAGCCACATCCCATGTAATGTCAACGTTGCTACCCGTCTCCCAAAAAAAAGTCACCCCAGGTTGTGAGGTTACTCTAAAAGGCCCAGCAGTGTCGTCCACCGTTAATGTATTGAATTCTTGAACAACCTGACCACCTAATGGATTATTATCTCGCACGGTGACTACAAAATTTAAATCTCTCGCTACACTGGGTAAAACTTCCCACAGGGGTTCGTATTCACCTATAAGCACATCTTCTAAACGTGGGAAATATCGTATAGAAGAGGTTGAAACGTCATACCCTCTAAAATTAGGACCACCTAGAGCTGTGGCTAATGGTGGTTGAGTAGAGATTTCTTTATCGTATTGTTCCCAATTGTAAGTTAGGTTATCACCATTTGCATCTGTAGCTTGAATATCTAGGGCAAAGGGTGTTGATTTTGGAATTGTATAATTAGTAAGTGGGGTTGTATTTGGTGGAGAATTTGTTATTGTAGTTGTTTGACCACATGGTGAATTGTTATTTATATGATTAGCCATTTGAATGATGTTTGCAGCGTGATAATGACCTACTCTATCATCAGGAACTATAACATTTGGTGGACAAATTCCTGCATAACCCATAATAGTGATACCACTTCCTGTTTCATAAGCTGTAACATCACTGCGATTCCCGCTACAAGCATTATTATAGGAATGAGTTGCGCCTAGCTGGTGGCCTATTTCATGCGCAAATATCATGTTAAACAATTCCCCTTCTGGAATATTAGCAGTGGTAACACCAGCTGCTTTATTATTACTGCCAGAACACAGGCTGCTAAGATTGGCAACTCCACCAGGAAGAGAATTAGGATAAATGCTAAAAACATGACCTATATCATAATTAGCATTTCCAACTGCTCCATCTAAGTAGGTTGCATTTTCAGTTAATAATATTAAATTATAATTATTAATCGGATCAAAATCAGAATACGGATCTGTAGTTGCATCTAAAAAAATATAATTATCGGTTGTAGCTATAAACTCAAACCTGATAGCCAGGTCGTTTTCTACTATACTATTGATTCGATCTAAAGAAACGGTCATCGCCGCCAAAACCACAGCTTTCTTTTGCGCGTCTGTACCGCTATTCAATCCAGCCCGTGTTATGAAAAAGTCTGAATATTCTGCCGTGACAGCAGCTGCAAATCTGTATGTTCTTAATGTGGAATCATCGATTGTAGAAATTGAATTGTTATTATTTGATTTAGAAGAAAAACCCTGACCTTGTATGATATCTTCAAACTCACAATTAAAAGGCGACGTAAGGGCATCATTTGAATCGAAAACTTTGTAAATAAAACCAGTTGTAGTAATGGGAATAATAGAAGTTGACCCTGCTTGGGTTGATATTTTAGCATTAACACCTTGGGGGGTTAACGTTATTGTTACTTTTTCTGTTTTATTCTTACTATTTACCCCTACATAGGATTTTATACCTGGATATTTATCGGCCAATGCAGGTGCTAAAGTTTGAACTTCAAATAATTCAAATTCATTAAAGCCACCCTTTGAATTAGGAAGTTGTATAATAACACTAGAGGTGCTAGAATTTTGTCTTTTGGGCGCGCTTTTAAGACGTGCTATAAATTGATTTTCATTTAGACTATAATAAAGTGCATTTTTTATATTCCCTGAATTATCTACTATGTTTTCTTTAGGAATATTATCAATTCTTGCCGACTGCCAGAAGTTATTATTTTGAGCATTAGAAAGAAAAGATATAAGTAAGATTATGAAAAAAGTAAGTTTTTTGGTCATGATTCGAGAAATTTATGAAACGTTAGAAATGGCAGATTCTAGATTTACTTAAAACGACCTTACACACCTTACATTTTGAGTGGCGTCTTTAGTAAAAAAGGTATCAGTTCCATTAGTAAAATTCTTTCCTAAACCTACATTTGCAGTTGACTCTGTAGAACTTTGATAATTCCCTGAAAACCCGCCAACAGCAGCTTGATTTGTAAGTAATTTTTGTAATTCATCCTGGCTAGGTAAATACCAATCATCAAATCCATTCAAATTTAAATCGTCACAGACTTTAGCTGCAAAATTTGTATCGTTACATCCAGCAACAATAGCTGCGGTGTTTTGCGCCCCTGTTCCTATGAGGTTGCTTGTTGAACTAATTGAGGTGCCTCGACAACCCCAAGGTGCAGTACCTTGATCGGTTGCTGGAGCAATAAGTCCATGTTCTATATTAGGGTCATAACCTGGATCTCCCGATTGCAATACATAGGTTACAAGACCACCTTGAAAACTATCTCCTGGCACTAGTGGTGCGGCGGCAGCTGCTCCACCTATCACATTTGTCCACCTATCAACAGCATAAACTTGCGCTTGTCCTTTTGGACCACAATCTGTACAATAAATTATCAACCCAGTACCAGGATTTGTTATAGCATTACGCTCATCCTCTGTTATACGTGGTGGTAAAAAACCTTTTTTTGCATCTGCTGGTAAGTTGTCTACATTTACATCTAAAATTGCAGATGGATGTGGAGTAGTAGTCCCAATACCTACTTGAGCAAAAAATGTTATTGGAATAAATAAAAAGGATAGGATAAATAGTAATTTTTTCATCTTGATATTTTTATAATTTTGTTTTTCGTGCTTAGCTACTTTTAAAGTATTTTTAAAAAGTAATTAATGAAATTATATTAATTTAACAGGTGAATCTATATCATTCTATTTCCTGATGCAAAAAAATGTTCTAAAACGGCTTTTTTTGTTCTGAAATACTGTTTTTTACATAATAACCACCTTGGTTGGGTTTAAAAATATCTTTTACATGTATGGTTTTTTAAAGTATGACTATTTCAACTAATCATATGCTTAACCAATTATATATGAGGTCTAAAATCATTTTTAAAATCTGGATAGTCTAATTTAAGGCGTAATAGACAAAATCCTTAGTTAAAGGGCTTAACATACTCTTGGACTGGTTAATTATCATTACAAGTAATTATACCCTCAATTTCCTAAAGTTCTAAATATTTGAAAGACTGTATGATTTATAGTGTTTTTATATGAGTGTTACGCTTTCGCGAAAGCGTACATTACACAAGTCAATTTTTTATAAATTTATGTTCTATTAACAAATAGAATAAGTAACATACATATAATTAGACATATTACTTTGTTCAATTATTTTAAAAAAATAGCAACTACTTAAAAATGCCCAAAAGTTGTAATAAAAATAACAAGGATAGATTATGTTTTGTAATATTAGCAAATATTAAAATAAGCGTTACAAGATCATTATTAAAACCCAGTTTGTGCGAATTTTTATAATTCTATTGCTTTATTGTTGGTCTTTGACAGCATATGCTCAAAGCAAGACTGTTATTCCCAGTAGAGATTCTCTACAAATATTATTACTACATAATAACTTTAATCATACACTTAGAGTAGTTAATGAAAATCTAATAAAGGACTTAACCCCTGCACAAACCAGGTTATTAGAAACTTATAAAATAAGACCGCTAATAGAAGCTAATATGCTTGATGATGCATTTAAGTTAAGTAATAAACTTTTAGCAATAGATACGCTTGATCTAGATTTAAAGATAGATATACTGTTAAATCGAGCGCTTATTTTTGAATTAAAACAAGATTTTGAAAAAAGCAAAGCAGATTTAGACCACTTAGAACGACTTTTCAATACATATAAATCACAAAAAGATGAAGATTATGGTGAGTTTTTATATAGAAAAGCTTCACTTTATCGTGTTAACGATCGCATAGATTCTGCTAAAGTTTTTGTAAAACAGTCCATAGCATTTTCTGAAAAACACAATTATCAGACTTCTGCTAGTGTGGCTTATGCCGTTTTAGGTTTTTTAACATATGGTGAAAATTTAAAATTAACTAAACAGTACTATGTAAAATCACTTAAAGCTTATAAGTCAATCGGTGATAATTCTGGAGTGGCATTGATGTATGCAAATTTAGCAAACCTAGAGCTAAGTAAAAATGACAGACGGTCTGCCTTAAAATATACCGATTCTATGATTCAATACGCAAAAAACTCTCAAGACAACGTCCCGTTGCACGTATTATATGAATTGAGATCATCTATATTTGAAGAGTTAAAAAATATAGATAGTGCCTATGTCAATTATCAAAAATATTTTAAATATTACAACGATTACAAAGATGACAAAAGGGAATTTTCATTTCAAGAATTAAATTTTCAATACCAATTAGAAAAAGAAGAGGTTGCCAAAGAACAAGCCGTTGAAAATAATCTAAGAATAACCAAGACAAACAAAACATTAAAGTATTTTATAATTGGCCTGGTAGGAATTCTTGCTTTGATTTTTATATTGAACAGAAAATTATTTATTAAGAATAAAGTGATCAAGCAAAAAACAGAAGAAAAAGAAATTTTACTAAAAGAATTACACCACCGTGTAAAAAATAATTTAATGCTTATCTTAAGTTTAGTAGAGTTTCAAAAGGATGACGCAAAAGATGCTTATTCAAAAGCTAAAATGAACGATTTACAATTGCGCATAGAAGCGATAGCCGTGGTACATCAAAAAATGATGAATGGGACTGATAATCAAATAGATGATAAAAACAATATCAAAATCTATTTCAACCAAATTGCTCAATCCTTAATTAGTCTAAATCCAGAACTTATCGATTTTGATAGTAACATAGTAGAACTTAATGTTCCCTTAGACATGGCTGTACCTCTAGGGATATTGATAAACGAATTAATTTCTAATAGCCTTAAACATGCACAGCCCATAGGAGCATTAAAAATATCTCTACACGTATTTGAGGAAAACAACCAATTGAAAATTGAATATAAGGATAACGGTGTATTAATAAGTGATGATGATAAAGAAAATTTAGGGACTTTTATCATAGAAAATATGGTAAAACAATTAAAGGGGCAATTGACAAAAAGCAATTACAATTATGATATCATCTTAAACCGATACTTATAATATGAAGAAATGCATACTAATAGTTGAGGATGAAATGCTTATAGCCAGTGTTCTTAAAAAATATATAGAACAAGCAAATTATGTGTGTGCAGGCATTGCGACAGATTATGAAGAGGCAATTTATAGTATGCAGCAGTGTAAGATAGATTTTCTATTTCTAGATATTAGCCTAAAAGGTGAAAAAAATGGTCTAGACCTAGCTAATTATATTAATAAAAAACACAAATACCCTTTCATTTTTTTAACCTCGCACAGTGATAACAAAACTTTAATAGAAGTTGCCAAAACAAATCCTGTAGGCTATTTATCCAAACCCTTTAAGGATGTAGATGTGACCACTGCCTTAAAATTATATTTTAAAGATGATAACAAATTAAAATTTAAATTAAGGATAGAAAAATCTTTTTACTATGTAGACCTGAATAAACTAATTTATGCAGAGGCACAGCACGTTTATGTACAAATGGAGGGAGAAGAAGAATCTTTTATGCTACGAATAGCTTTGTCAAAATTGATAAAGCTATTACCAGATCATTCGTTAATTAGAATTAATAGAAGTGTCGCTGTCAATCCTAAAAAAATTCAGAAAATCAACAAAAACTCCTTGAACATTCATACTAAAAATTTTAAACTATCACCTAAATATTTTGAAGGCTATAAGCATTTGTTACAATAACTAGAGCGCTTGATACAGATAATTCATCTAATTACACACAAAACTCTTATTAGAATAAAATTGCCTTAGTTGTCAAAATCAATTTTCACAATAAACCAAGGTTCTTGTAAGCCTAATGCTAATTCAAATAATTCTAATGAGTTTTCCATAAAGCGAAGATAAAAAAACAACATTACCCATTAAAAATCATATAGAGCCAAAATAATTAGACAGCGTTTAAATTACACTCCCTCATATAGCCTAGAATGACTCTTTTAAGTACTTAATACTTAACTTAAAAATGAAGTGTTTTTCAAAAAAATGTATCGTTTATAGATGATTTTAAGGGTATTGGTTGTGAGTTGTGATATTTTTTAGGAACAACTTTAATTACCCTCAATTTTATTATCGTTACCTAAAAAACCTGTTATGGTAATCATATTCTTGCACCTATCATTTAACTTTTCCATAAAAAAAAGCCTCTCAATTTCTTCAAAAGCTTTTTACATTAGTAGCGAGGACTGGACTCGAACCAGCGTCCGCCGCG
>CAZQGX010000015.1:0-56483 GCA_964593255.1 uncultured Flavobacteriaceae bacterium
GTATCAATACAAACAAGAAGCATTTAATATGCTAATTAGAACTTAGCTAAATAAAAGATTATTTTCCCTTTTTAAACTGCACACTTTTTAATATAGCTTCTATTTCAAACAGATAATTGCGTTGTTTACTGCCTGGGGCGCTTACATAGCCCTCTATAATTAGCCAATTATTTTTACTCTCGTTATAGATGGCATAATTTACAAAGGGGCCTGCCATAAACATGTTTTCTACTTCCCAGGTGCCTTTGGTTTCAAAAGCAAACTTTCCATCTATCTGGCTTTCATTAAGCAAGGGAGAAAAGATCATTTCGGTTTTAAATTTACCTCCATCAGTTTTTATTTTTATCGCACCTATAGAATCGCGCACCTTTACAATATCTAGTACCGTACTGTCACTACGGTTAATTCTATTGCGCCCTACTTCATAAAACATTAAGTCTAGTGTGCCCTCTTTAATATCACGCCGCAACCAGAAAAAATTATTATCTATCTCGCCGTCATAAGTAGCATATCTATAAGCTCTAGGAATGGTAATATCTATACCAAATCGATCTGTCAATCGATCTGTATTAAGTGCCACTTGTTCCATTAAAAACTGCTTGCGTTCTACCTCTCCCTTCTTAAAAACGGCAATCATGCTATTTGCATTATCGGCGATGACTTGTGCTAGTTGTTGCTTGTTTTTACCTCTTACAATTATACCCAATTGCGGATTTGCATACACATCTTTTTTTACCGTTACCCCGCTGCTATCGGACTGTGATATGTATAGGTAATTACGGGACTTTTTTAACATGCCGTCAAATGCTGCTGGCTTTACGTGGTTTAATGTAAAAAGTGGTTCTTCTCTTACAATGCCGTCTAGTGGTCTAGCAAATTCTTTTCTAATCACATCACCCAAGGGGCCGTCCCAGTCATTATTTTCTATTACTACTAGAATATCATTCAGCCGGCCGGCACTATTTTGCACTACAACCACTTTATCCTCACAACTTATCAATAGCACACAAGCGGCTAGCACTAGGTATATTTGTTTCATTTTTTACTTTAAATTTAATACGGCACCCACCTTAAGATCCTCTGCCGTGGCGGGGTTTAACTTGCGCAATGCAGCAATAGACATGCCATACTTGCTAGCTATTTTCCACAGGCTATCGCCATTGACCACTTCATGTGTTGCTGGTGTGGTTGTGTTTGTACGACTAGCTGTGGCGACAGGGTTTCTAGAATGTAGGTATAGTTTTTGACCTATCCTCAAGTTATTGCTTCTCAAATTATTCCAGCGTTTAATGTCGCTTACCTTTACACCATATTGATTTGCTATTTTGCCCAGATAATCACCACTTTTCACTCTGTAAACTGTCCTACTTTCTACCTTTAGTAATTCTGGTAATGGTTTTTCTAATTTATCAAATTCCGCTTTCGCGAAAGCGTACATAGCATCTTCATTACTCACCAATGTTGCCATATCCCTGATGGGCAATCTTAAATAATAATCCCTGCCCGCTACCACAGGAATAACATCTAGTTTATAAGAAGGATTGTGAAATTGTATGACCTCTAGGTCTTGATCGGTAAATTGCGCCACATGCTCTAAAGTGATCATGCTTTTTACCCGTATCGTATCTGTAGCAATGGTTTTATAAGTAGTCTGTTGCGGCTGGAAACCGTGTTGTGGGGCATAAGTAAACAAATACATCATCGCCTGAAATGCGGGTACATAGCCAGCAGTTTCACGTGGTAAATAGGGTCTGATGTTCCAATAATTTTTATAACCACCACTGCGACGTATGGCTTTATTTACATTTCCTGGACCAGAATTATAGGCCGCCAAAACCAAATCCCAATCGCCATAAATCTCATATAAACTACTCATAAATTTACAAGCTGCCTGTGTGGATTTTATAGGGTCCATGCGCTCGTCTACATAAGAATTTACCTCTAGATCAAAATTGCGACCCGTGGTAAACATAAACTGCCACAGTCCTGTTGCACCTGCCCGGCTTTTTATACGTGGGTCTAGCGCACTTTCTACTATCGCCAGATATTTCATTTCTAGCGGAATATCATACTGGTCTAAAAAAGGTTCAAACAAGGGGAAATAATAATCGCTTAATGTCATTAAACGTTCTAAATACACCCGCTGGTAGCCTAGCTTTTTATTGATGAGCTTTTCTAGTATGGGATTGTAATCTATTTGAAAAGGAGTGGTTTCATTAATGGCTGCAAGTCGTGCTTTTAAAGTATCGGTAGGCAGTGTTGCTGTCACCACCTCGCTGTAATCCATTTGTACAATTTCTTTATACATATATTCATACAAATCATTGTCGTACAAAACTTTGAGTAGTTTTTCATCATACTCGTCTACCTGTGGGTGCAGTTTTAACAGTGTTCCTGTAATTGCAGTATCTGTAGCTATTTTTTGTATGGGCATTTCTTTTACAAAAACTGCTGTGCTTTTTAATGTGTCTTTTACCCTTGGCTGGTCTTGCACTTGTTTAAAAGAAGCCTCTTTGTCTTGTGAGTCGGTTGCATTATTCACTTCTTGAGCGTTTGCAAAAAAAGACAGTAAAATGCTTGTAAAAAATATAGCTAATTTGCCCATAAATTTAATTAAATAATGAAGTGGTTAAAACTTTTTTGGCTTGCTAAAAAGTTGTGTTTTTGCGTTTCCTTTTCATCTTTTTTTCTTTTGTTAGTAAAGCTAACTATCTCAAAAAAGGAAACAAAAATGATATAAATACCCGCCCAACAGTGCTATTAAAAGAGGTGTGTGGCGGGTATTTATTTTATGTTTTTATAACAATTCTATTCTTTAATTGCCGCGATGCCTGGCAGGGTTTTTCCTTCTAGCATTTCTAGCATGGCGCCACCGCCAGTAGAAACATAGCTCACTTGATCTTCAAAACCGAATTGTTTTACGGCAGATACACTATCACCGCCACCTACTAGCGAGAAAGCACCGTTTTTTGTTGCCATAGCAACCGCATTTCCTAGCGCAATAGTTCCGTTTGCAAAAGGTTCCATTTCAAAAACCCCTGCAGGCCCGTTCCATAGGATAGTTTTGGCACTTTGCAACACTTTATGAAAATTATTGCGAGATTTTTCTCCTATATCAAGCCCCATCCATCCATCTGGAATTTCATTTGCTGGGGCAACGTCTATTGTTGCATGTTCAGAAAACGAGTTGGCTATAATCACATCTACCGGTAGGTGGATATTGGTATTGGTCTCTTTAGCTTTGGCAATAATATCTAGTGCCATTTGCTGCTTATCGTCCTCTACTAAAGAGTTTCCTATTTTACCACCTTGGGCTTTTATAAAGGTATAAGCCATACCACCTGCAATGATTAGGTCGTCTACTTTTGTCAAAATATTTTCAATCACTGTGATTTTTGAGGATACTTTTGCCCCTCCTAATATCCCAACAAGTGGTCGATCTGGGGTGTTTAATACCTTATCAAGACTTTCAATTTCTCGATTCATAAGCATGCCAAAACACTTTTCTTTAAAGAATTGGGCAATAACTGCGGTGCTCGCATGGGCTCTATGTGCGGTACCAAATGCATCGTTAATGTAGACGTCGCCTAGTTGTGATAACGCTTTTGCGAAAGCGGAATCTCCAGCAGTCTCTTCACTATAATATCTTAAATTTTCTAGTAACAGCACCTCGCCCATCTTTAATTCTTGCGCCGCCTGTTGTGCTGCATCGCCTATAGAATCATTCACAAATCTTACTTGCACGCCTAGGATGTCGCTTGCTTTTTTAATCACATGACGCAGTGAAAATTCTTCTTCTTTATTTTTGGGCCTGCCTAGATGAGACATTAAAATAACCGCACCACCGTGTTCTAAGACATGAATAATAGTGTTTTTTGCAGCCTCTATTCTTGTGGCGTCTGTAACATTATAGTCATCATCTAGTGGCACATTAAAATCTACTCTTATCAAGGCTTTCTTATTCTTAAAATTAATTTGGTCTATGGTCATCTTTTGGATTTCTAAAATTATTAAAAACAAATATAATGGTTCTATCATGATCTTAAACGTTATCGTTTGATAAGAATTGTGGAAAATGAATGCTCTTTAGATTTTTATGGTAATTTCATCATCCTATATTTGCAACATGCAATACAAGGACGTTTTAGGACTAGATCATATAAAGAAACACTTGCAATCTACTGTGGTTAACGGTCGTATTGCACATGCACAACTGCTTGTGGGACCCACGGGTAGCGGTGTGTTACCTCTTGCGGTTGCCTATGCTCGTAATATTTTATGCGATGCAAACAATGAAAATTGCCATGCGCAACTTAATAAACTGGCGCATCCTGATGTACATTTTTCTTTTCCCATGCCTGCCACTGTAGGCAACAGTAGTGCAAAAGCAACCTCAGACATGTTTTTGCAAGAATTCAGGGCATTTTTACTGTCACAACCTTATGGCAACCTGCCAGACTGGTATAAAGCGATTGACATAGAAAAAAAGAATGCAGAAATAAGAGTTGCAGAAGCCCAACTGATCATGAAAAAGTTGAGTCTTAAATCTTATGAAGGGGGCTATAAAATACTGATCGTTTGGGGAGCTGATAAGGTAAATACTGAGGCGGCAAATAAATTGCTGAAACTAATTGAAGAGCCGCCAGAGAAAACAATTATACTACTAGTAGCAGAATCTGACGATCATATTATTAATACTATTAAGTCTAGGTGTCAAATCATACATGTGCCCAAATTAAGTGCAGCGGTGATTGCGCAAGGACTGCAACAAAATCTACAATTATCTGAAAGCCAAAGTGCAAGTATTGCAAGACAAGCCGATGGAGATTATCGCAAGGCTGTTGAGTTTTCACAAAATACTGCCGAAGACCTTTTGTTTGAAACGTGGTTTGTGCGCTGGGTGCGCACCGCATTTATGGTAAAAACACAGGTAAGCGAAATCAATAATTTAATCGATTGGGCAAATACTGCAGCTGCAGTAAATCGTGAAACCCAACTGCGGTTTTTAAGTTATTGTATAGAGTTTTTTAGACAAGCCATGTTAAAAAACTACAAAGCAGAAAGCGCTGTGTATCTTGCTACCCATGATGGTTTTGACCTTAACAAGTTTGCCCCATTTATAGACGGTAACCGCATGGTAGAAATACAAAAACAGCTAGAAGAAGCCATGTTTCATATAGAACGCAATGCCAATAGCAAACTCGTGCTTACTGATCTAGCCATGGGGATGGCACGCATTTTACATTCAAAATAACAGTTCATTATGACCTTTTTGTTTATCGGTCGATGGCAACTATAAATCAATATCAAAAACAAAAAAGGTGAATAAAATAATTGCTATTATAATAGTTTTAATAACAACAACGAGCTGCAATCAGCCAACCAAAAAATCAAATACTATGAAAGATTCTGGAGATCCAATTAATAAAACACTTTCACCACAAGACAAAACACCTAAAGTAACTGGTATAGGCGGTATTTTCTTTTTCTCAGAAAATCCTGAAAAGACAAAACAATGGTACGCAGATCATCTAGGACTAGAAACAAATGAATGGGGGTCGAGTTTTGAATTTAGAAATGCAAATAGGCCTGAAGAAATAAACTATTTGCAGTGGAGCCCTTTTAAGGAAAATAGTGATTACTTCGCTCCTTCAAAAAAAGAATTCATGATCAACTACAGGGTTCAAAACATAGAAGCACTAGTGGATAAATTGCAGAAAAATAAAGTTAGCATTCTTGATAGCATAGAAACATTTAGCTACGGAAAATTTGTTCATATAATGGATGCTGACGGAAACAAAATAGAGCTTTGGGAACCTGTGGACAGCGTATTCACCGAAATGGGAGGGGAAACTACAAAATAAACAACAATACTCTTTATAAACTAATACCTGATAAATTAGAGATTCTCAGGTGATCTGTTTTGTTCTTATTTATTGATAATATTAGGTAGCTATCAAAATTGTGAGTTGTTTAAAGTCTATGGCTCTAAATGATCTCACAAATACAACAACTATAGTTTTTGAGGAATCAATTTTAAATAATCTAAATGCTCCTTATGCTTCATTCTTATTTAGGGATAATGTGTATCCTCTTTTTTTTGTTAGTAACCTATTCATGGTCGGCATATGAAAAGATTTCTGAATTACCTAAGTCGGTTGCTTTTTATAGAGATTTGTATAAGTCAACTTTTAACGAGCATATCATTACAATTATTCTTTACATCATTATAGGACTTGAAATAATGATAAGTTGTCTTTTGATTATTGGTATATGGAAATTATACGCATATTACGATAGTTTAATTGCTCAATATGCATTACTATCTTCTTGTGCGCTTTTAATAATATTATTAATCGGTCTCAGAATTATTAAAGACTATTCGGGTGCTGCGGGAATTGGCATTTATTTTTTGCTAAGTGTTTTTGGGATGTTTTGGGCGCAATTTATTTAATCTATTGAAAATTTTATTTTAATAAGATTGCCTTATTGATACCAATGCGTTTAAAAGCGATTTAACAGGGTTTTATAAAAAACCCTAGCTAGGTGATTATAAAGACAAGGTTTGGGTTTTAAATCCTTTTAAAATCGTTTTTTCAGTACATAAGTGATGGAGCTAGGCTCTTTTGTAAACAAAGCGCTTAGATTGGATACGACCCCCATAAAAAGACCACATAAAAATGGCAGGGTACTTTTTTTATACCTTTCAGATAATATAGAAACATAAATACTATCTAACCACAACGGTTTCATCGCAATAATTTCAAATGAGTCATCAAATAAACTAGAGACCGCTTTTTTATTGAAATGAAACAAATGTCTTGGCACATCATAGGCAGCCCAAAACTTACCATAATAACGCGCATCATAAGATTGATAATTAGGTAAAGCCACAATAAAAAAACCTTGTGGTTTTAATAACTTCATGATTTGTTGTTTTTGTAAATCTAGATCAGGCACATGTTCTAGCACATGATACATAGTAATAAGGTCAAAGCTGTTTGATTCAAAACTGTTTAGGCTAGCATATAATTTTATTCCTTTATTCTGTGCAACGCTTCTTGCTTTACTACTGGGTTCAAAACCTGATGCTATAAAATTATTTTTTTCTAATTCTTTAACTAGGTCTCCTACTCCTGCCCCGATATCTAAAACTGTACCATGTGTTACCCAATTTTTAACCAAATCGACTTTAGAAGCAAGGTTCCATTTTTTGGCTATCTTGTACAAAGTGGCAAATAAGCTTGAAGCGGTATCGTCGTGAGATAAATAATCTTCACTTTCATAATACTTATCGAGATCGTCTGGTTGCGGGATTGTCTTTATTAACCCCGTTGTTTCGTCTCGATAAAGATCAAATTTCTCCTGAGTTAAAAAGTAATCTTTTAGGGATAAAAATAGTTTTGAAGACATGAAGTTTTCTAATTGTTTCACGTGAAACTATCGACCCATATGAACCAGCAATACTGAAATATCACTAGGTGAAACGCCAGAAATACGACTTGCTTGTGATACAGTTACAGGTTGTATTTTAGTAAGTTTCTCTCTAGCTTCATAAGACAAGGACTTGATGTTCTTAAAATCATAGTTGTCAGGAATCCTTACATTCTCTAATTTGTGTAGCTTATCTGCATTGTTTTTTTCCTTTTCAATATAACCTGAATATTTAACCTGTACTTCTACCTGTTCTAAAATGTCATCGTTTAGGTCGTTCTGTTCTAAATATTCTTTTACTTGGCTCACACCTTTCATATCTTCAAGATCAATCTGTGGTCTAGCAAATACTTTAAAAAGCTTGTCATTTTGATCAACTACTTGCGATTTCTTAGATTTAAGTAGAACGTTCATTTCCCTAAAATCATAACTAGTATCTTTTAAAAATTGAACCATTTTTTCAGACGCTGCTTTTTTATGCTCTACTCTTTTCAGCGCTTCATCGGTAACAATACCTAACTTCACAGCAAGCGGAGTTAAACGCAAATCGGCATTATCTTGCCTTAACAGCGTTCTATATTCAGCACGTGAGGTAAACATTCTGTAAGGTTCTTCTGTCCCTTTTGTGATCAAGTCATCAACTAATACACCTATATAAGCTTGATCTCTTTTTAAAATGAATGCTTCTTCTTCTCGTATTTTTCTGACCGCATTAATACCAGCCATCAACCCTTGCGATGCAGCCTCTTCATATCCTGTAGTACCGTTGATTTGACCAGCAAAATAAAGATGATCAATAAGCTTTGTTTCTAGCGTATGTTTTAATTGTGTAGGTGGGAAATAATCGTACTCTATTGCATAACCTGGCCTGAAAAACTTTGCCTTTTCAAATCCTACCACAGATCTTAATGCTTTGAATTGAACATCCTCAGGTAATGATGTACTAAAACCGTTTACATAAACCTCACAAGTATGCCATCCCTCAGGCTCTACAAATATTTGGTGACGTTCCTTAGTAGCAAAACGATCTATTTTATCCTCAATACTAGGACAATATCTAGGACCTAGAGATTTGATACGACCATTAAACATGGGTGAACGATCAAAACCTTCTCTCAATAAATCATGAACCAACGGGCTGGTATAAGTCATGTGGCAGTCTCTTTGTTCTTTAAGAGATGATGTACGACTAGAATAACTGAATTTAGAAGTCTTTACATCCCCTGGTTGAGGTTCCATTTTAGAATAATCTAAAGAACGACCGTCCACTCGTGGCGGTGTTCCTGTTTTCATTCTGCCGGCTTCAAACCCTAACTCTATTAATTGTTCAGTAATACCAGTTGAACCACGCTCGCCTGCACGCCCACCACCATAATTTTTATCACCTATATGAATCAAACCATTCAAAAAAGTACCATTAGTAAGAACAACAGATTTTGATCTTATATTTACACCTAATGATGTTTTAACACCTACAACTTTATCATTTTCAATTATAAGTCCAGACACCATTTCTTGATAGAAGTCTAGTAATGGTATCGCTTCTAACTGTAATCGCCATTCTTCAGAAAACCGTCTGCGATCATTTTGTGTACGTGGCGACCACATAGCAGGCCCTTTAGACAAGTTAAGCATTTTAAATTGTATAGCAGTTCTGTCGGAAACAATACCGCTCAATCCGCCTAACGCATCTATTTCTCTAACAATTTGACCTTTGGCAATGCCGCCCATGGCTGGATTACATGACATCTGCCCTATTGTCTCAAGGTTCATAGTAACTAGCAAGGTACTTGCCCCCATATTTGCAGCAACAGCTGCTGCCTCGCTTCCTGCGTGACCTGCTCCCACCACTATTACATCATATTCTTTATCAAACATATCTTATTGTTTCACGTGAAACATTTTCATTTTATCATTTTCCTTTTCTCGCATTGTGGCGGCCTCTACCTCGGTCTTATCTCTATAACCACATAAATGTAACAATGCGTGTACCATGACACGAATTAATTCATCTGTTTCGCTTTCGCGAAAGCGAGCTGCATTATCCATCACCCTATCGGTACTTATATAAACCTCACCATGTATTAACCCATCCATATTATAATCAAAAGTAATCACGTCTGTATAAAAATCGTGGTTTAAATGCTCCTGATTAATTTTTAACAAATAATCATCAGAACAAAAAACATAGGATAACGACCCAATGGTTTGCGACTCACTTGCCGCCACCTCATGCAACCATTTAGTGTAAACAAACAGGTCTAATTCTTTAAAATTATGTTGATAGAAAAACTCAATCATTTGTCTTAAAATACTCCTTAACTTTTTGCTTAAATGCAGGCTGCAAAGGTAATACTTGTCTGTTTAAAATCTCTTTGTTATAAAAATACTTAGCGGCATCAGGTACCAGCAAATTTGTGTTATTTTTAAAATCCTTACGATTTGTAGCTGCCTCTCGTTGATTTTCTTCACCTTGTTCTAACCCAGCATCTCGCAGTTTTAATAGATCATGTTGAATGTCCATCATCCGTTTTTGAACCTCACGGTTAAAACCCTGATCTAGCAACTTACGCTCTACAGATTTCATCTTTTCGACCAGATCACCTGCCTTTTGTTCAAGACCTTCACGACGAATCATGTTTTCTAAATCATTACGCAATTCTTGTTGCTTTTTATAAATCTCGTAAAGACGTTTTGCCTCTTGTTCGCTTTCTTTATAACCAGGATTGTCGCCATCTTTTCCATCGGCACCGTTGCCAGAACCCGTTACATTGCTGCCAAATTTTCCATCTTTACCTTCTTTACCCTCTTTCCCATCATCTCCATTACCTCCATCATCTCCATTTTCACCACCTTCACCCCTACCGTTCTGACCTTGTTTTCCTTGATCGCCTTCACTACCAGAATCACCAGATTTTCCGTTTTTACCTTCTTTTCCTTGAGAACCGCCTTCACCAGACTTTCCATCCTGACCTTCTTGCCCCTCTTTGCCCTGTTTTCCTTCTTCACCTTTATCACCATCTTCACCAGATTTTGCCAAACTTTCCTGCTTTTTAATGATATCTGGCAACTGAAAACCAGAACCACTAGAACCATCTTTACCCATTCCTAATTGTGCATCCTCGTTCATGGTATCTAGAGAATTACTTAACAAATCAGCAAGTTTATTTGCCCCAGTAAAGACGAATTGTTGCGACACCATACCTTGATCAATATCAAACTCGGCAATACGCTCTAAGGAATTATTTAAATTGTAGTAGATATCTGTTACTTCTTTATTGATGTCTTGACCTATTTTTGGGTTGCGTGTAGCAAGTGCAAATAGACTGTCATCCACATGACCAAAAGCACGTTCTAATTCCTTTTGTGACTTTAGTTTAGACCCAAGCGTCGGGCTTAATCGATTCATGTCTTTCATTGATAACATTAAACCTTCTTCTTCCATAGAAAATACAAGTAGGTTATCCAAAATCTGGCGTAGCATTAGAGCATCTTCCTTTTCACCTTCTTGTGCCATTTGTGACATTTGCATCGCCATATTGTTGGCTTGTTGTTTCATTTTATCAGCAGCGCTTTTTTGATTCTTTTTTGCTGCATCCACCTTTTTATTTTCTATGTCCTTACTACTTTGTTGTTGCTCTTGCTTAATTTGATCAGTATCATCTGGATCAAACTCCATATCCATAGGTTTCTTTAAATCATCATTTTCCTTCTCTAACTCATTAAGCTCACGCTCCCATTTCTCATATTCTTTGTTCAATTGGTCTTGTTCATTCTTTTTATTTTCCTCACCATCCTTTTCAGATTGCATTTTTTGTTTAACAGCTAGTTTAGCCAACTCTTTTCCCAGTAATTCATATTTTTGTTTAACATAATAACGCTTGGTCAATTCAACTAACTGTTCAAGATTACGTTTTTGTTGTGCAGACTTATTTTTGGTTTGATCTATTTTCTCCTTCAACTCCTCTGGGGATAATTTGTCCTGATATTCTTGTAACTCCTTTAATAATTCTTCGTTCCTTTTCAATTCCTCGGCGCTCTTCTCCATACGAGATTTTAACTGGTCTTTTTCAGTGTCCTGCTTTGGGTAAGAATTTTGAAGATTCTCCTTCATTTTATTCAACTCTTGACGCATAAATTGGTCCTGTCGTTGTTGCTCTTTTAATGCCTGTTCTAACTTACGTTTATCATTAAATGTACGTTCCTTTTTTTGGAACTGCTCTTTTGCAAGGTCGTCAAGATTTTGCTGTTGTTTATTTTGCTCTTTTAAAGATTCCTCAATATTTGAAATAGCCTCCTTTTGATTAGCCAACTGTTTTTGATTGCGCTCGTCTTGCGTTGCATTACGATAAGAAAAGACCTGAGATTTTGTTGATTTATAGTTATTAACTGCATCATTATCAATAACTTCAAAGTAATATTGATAAGCAGTACCCGGTTCCAAATCAAGGTTTCCAGGAAAAGTGTGATAAAAATCTTGAAAAACACCACCATTTGCACCCAAATCTACATTGGAAACTCTAGACGGTTCAATTACTGGATAATAAACCATTTGCAACATACGTATACCATAATCATCTGCAGCCTCGCCTTTGTAATGAAAGATATCATCATTAATTGAGTCCTTCTTTACGACAATTTGTAATTCTGGAAACTCATCTTTAACAACTTCAATCTTAAAATTGAGCATCTCGTGATCTTGCACATTATTATTTGAAATAGCAATCTGATATTTAAAGGGTTCCATGGCTGCTTTCGCGAAAGCGAAATTATCCGCAGTCTTTTGAAACGAAGATCTTATATCGTTTGAGATAAAATCAACATTAGTAGTGCGTGCGGTAAATAAACGCCAAGAAATACTAGTGCCTTGTGGTACAAATGCATTACCTGTAGCAACAACACGTTCATCGGTTTTGCCCGTGTGTGAAGGATAATCCAAAAACAATTCTAGAGAGTTTATAACTGGAACATCGTCAACTTGTAAAGTATACCTAGAACTAACAACCTCATTTGCTTTAATATAAAATTCTGTATTTACTCTCGGCTTAGAAAAAACAAAACTAAATTGACCTAGTGATTCCTGCTGTAAAAAATAAGTTTCATTATTATAAAATATACTGGCATTTTCTGGCAATTTGCGACCGCTTACCCCTATTAACAATTTAAAATCCTTATTCTGTAGTGTTTTTAACTCTCTATTTAAAATTTTAAATTCAAAAGGTGCTGGCGGGCGATAGTCATTGCTGTAATCGGCAACGCGCTTTGCACTGTCAGTAATTACTTCATCATTTCCTGTTAATGCAAGAACAGCAAATACAGCCACCGGTAAAATAAGATAGGGCGCGTATTTCCTGTTCTTAAAATAATCAATCGCTAGGGTAAAAGGAATGGGTTCTAGCTCTTCACTCTTTTGGTTGATACTCGCCCAGGTTAAATCATCATCACCGCCAGATTTATGCAACTGGATCACATTGATTAATTTATCCGAAACCTCAGGGAAATGAGTGCCGATGATTGTACCTGCATCTCTAAAATCAATACCTTTTGACAATCTAAACAATCTTGCAAGTGGTAATCCAACAAAACGAATAAGCAAGAATGATTCCATAACGACAAACAAACAAAACAAAATAGTTCTACCCAAAGGGTTGAGCCATAAAAAATACTCGATAGTTACTGTAACTAAAAAATACAACAAGCCCAGACCTGCAAATAATATCAACCCACGAATTAACTCGTTGCGGTAAAACTTACTTATAAACTGCTGCAATTTATGCTCTATGATTTCAAAATTTCCCATTTATACTATTGTCGTGTAATAATTGTAAATATAACGATTAGGATCGAGGATTATGATACACAGTGATTGACAAGGTTTTATTAAAAACTAAATTTCAAAAAAAGCTTTATCAGTTTAACTCTAGGTCATCACATACAAATACTATCTTTGTGGCAAATTAAAATAATTACAAATATGAATAATGAAGTACGTGTAAGATTTGCACCTAGCCCCACAGGACCTTTACACATAGGAGGTTTAAGAACGGCACTATTCAATTATTTATTTGCAAAAAAACACAACGGAACTTTTATCTTGCGTGTAGAAGACACCGATCAAAACAGGTATGTAGAAGGTGCTGAAGATTATATTATAGAATCATTAAACTGGTGTCATATCCCTTATGACGAGGGTCCAGGAAAAGAAGGTGTTTATGGCCCGTATAGACAAAGCGAGCGTAAGGAGATATACCATGCTTATGCGATAGAATTAGTTAACAAAGACGCAGCCTATTATGCTTTTGACACCGCAGAAGAATTAAATGCTGCACGAACCATAGCAGAAAAAAACAAAGAAACTTTTATCTACAACCACAACAATAGATTAGAGTTTACTAATTCTTTAACCCTTAGTGAAGAAGAAGTAAAGGAACGCCTAGATCGTGGTGATGATTATACCATACGTTTTAAACCAGAAATAAAAACCCTGTTTTTATATGACGAGATACGCAAGGGAATGGAAATAAATACTTCATTACTAGACGATAAAGTGCTTTTTAAAAGTGATGGCATGCCCACTTACCATCTAGCAAACGTTGTGGACGACCATGAAATGAAAATATCGCACGTAATACGTGGTGAAGAGTGGCTACCTAGCATGGCGCTGCACGTTTTATTGTATGAAAGCTTTGGTTGGGAAAAACCAAAATTTGCACACCTACCTTTAATTTTAAAACCAACAGGTAAAGGAAAATTAAGCAAAAGAGACGGCGATAAAATGGGATTTTCGGTATTTCCATTGCAGTGGGCTGACCCAATAACTGGCGAGATTGCTAGCGGTTTCAGAGAAGATGGCTATTTACCCCAAGCAATGATCAACATTCTAGCATTTTTAGGGTGGAATCCAGGAACAGACCAAGAGATTTTTAGTTTAGCAGATTTGACAGAGAGTTTCAGCCTAGAGCGCATCAACAGTTCAGGAGCTAAATTTGATCCAGAAAAGGCAAAATGGTTCCAGCAACAGTGGTTTGTACAACAAGATGATGCTGTTGTAGGTAACGCTTTCGCGAAAGCGTTACAAGAAAAAAACATCTCCTACCCTAGTGACAATTATGTTACTACTGTCGCAGCACTAGTAAAAGAAAGAGCCATATTTACAGAAGATCTTTTTGAACTGGCCGGCTTTTTCTTTGAAGACCCTAAACAGTTTGATGAAAAAGACGTTAAAAAATCGTGGAAACAAGATACCAACCTTATCATGACCCAAGTAATTGAAGTTATCAATCAAACAGAAAACTTTACTACAGCCGGGTTAAGTGACACCGTAAAAGGCTGGATCACATCACAAGGCATAGGATTTGGGAAAGTGATGATGCCATTGCGATTGGCACTAGTAGGAAGCTTAATGGGCCCAGAAGTTTTTGATATTGCCACTACAATAGGTAAAGAAAAAACAATAAACCGCATCAAATTTGCAATGACCTATCTAGGAAACTCTTAATATTCATAGCATAATTACAGTAATCAACGTACTAATTAAATTTCTTTTGTTTTTGCAACAGAGCGTGGCTGTGATGTCTTTACATTAATAGCCTAAAAGGTTGCGATTGGTTTTTCTGAGCGTTAAAATGTAAAAAAGCTTTTTGTAAAAAAATAAACTTTGTAAGACAATTAAAATCACCTACTCTCCTACTCCATCATCTATTGGTTTTGAAGCAGTAACGCCTCGTAAGGTTAAGAACCCTGCAATACCGCATATCATAGAACCTACAAAGAATCCTATTTTGGATTGTAAAAGATAGTCGAGATATGTAAATGCTAAGTCTATAATAAATAAAGAAATGGTATATCCTGCACACGCAGGCATTGCCGCACCATATAAGAGGATTGGATCTACACTCAAAAAGGTATTCTAATATCTGTTAGTTTCAGAAATGTTTTTGTGGTGAATAGATAAGTAATCTAAATACCGTTTAGGAACTTCATCAAATATCAATAATTCAAATTAAGCATAAATAAATCACTAGCAATTCCATCACTTAAAAACTTTCCTTTTCTTGTAACCAGTAAAATGTCGCCATCTAAATATAACAAGTGTTCATTTACATACTGATCTGCTTGTTGCAATAGGTAATCTTTATAAAGTAAACCAAAATCTGCGGTTACTTTATTTAAAGATACACCATAAATAGTACGCAAACCTGTCATGATATATTCATTATAACGATCTACGGTTGTTAACACTTCTGTCTCCATGGGGAGTGTTCCTTTTTGAATAGATTTGATATAAGTGATGTTATTATTGATATTCCACCCACGTTTTTTACCGTCAAAACTGTGTGCACTAGGCCCTATTCCAATATAACTTTTACCCGTCCAGTAGGCGGTGTTATTCTGAGAAAAAAAACCTTTTTTTCCAAAATTTGAAAATTCGTAATTCTCATAGTCGTGCAACTGCATCACATCTAGTAGTATCTCAAAATGTTTTTGTGCCACCTCATCTTCTACAGCGGGTATAAGTCCTTTATCGATAAAAGATTTCAGCGCTGTTTTATCCTCTACTGTAAGGGCATAACTGGCGATATGCGGTACTTTTAAATCTATAGCGTTTTGCAAATTTTGCTGCCAGCGTTGGTCACTCATACCGGGAATTCCATAAATAAGATCTATAGAAATATTGGGAAAATAAGGGATCGCTAGTGTAATACAAGTAGCAGCTTCTATCGCATTGTGCGCCCTATTCATCAATTTAAGATCTTCTTCAAAAAAGCTTTGTACACCTATGGAAAGCCTATTAAGAGGTGTTGTTGATAAGGCAATTATTTTTTCTAGAGTTAGGTCATCTGGGTTTGCCTCTAGTGTTATTTCGGGATTTGTTTTTACAGTATAATGATCGTACACAGTTTGTATTATTCTTTCTATCTCACCCACCTCTAACAAACTGGGAGTACCACCACCAAAATATATGGTTTGTACTGTGGTGTTGATATATTCGCTTTTGCGAAAGCGTAACTCATCACATAAAGCATCAATCATAGCATTTTTGTACTTTAAATTAGTACTGAAATGAAAATCGCAATAATGACAAGCCTGCTTACAAAATGGAATGTGAATATAAATGCCGCTCATATCGCAAAGGTAACCTTATAACGGCTTTTATGAAATGAAAAAGCAGCCCGATATGAAGGGCTGCTTTGAATCAAAAATTAAAAATTAAACTTATAACTCATACCTTAATTGCAGGTAAACATACCTAGGCTGCACGGTATAAAAGCTGGTGCTAGTTGCGATTTGTCCAAAGGTGTTTCTATTCAACGCCCCTGTATTTAAAAGGTTAGTAGCAGCAATTTTATATTCCCATTTTGAATCTGGTTTATTATAAAATAGCGCGGCCTCTAGAAAGTCAAAGTTGTTTTCTACATTTTCTGAGGTTGAAAATAGGTTAAGATCATAATCTACATCAAAAAACCATGCTTTTGTGATTTGCCAGTCTGCATTAAGGGTAATGGTTTGTGTAGTGGCATCGTTAATGATCCCCCCGTTGTCAGAGTTGTTAAATGCAATGTTGTACCCCACGTCAAAATTAAGACCATCTGTATAATTACTTCTAGCACTTACCCCGTAACCATGGTTGATGTTTTGTGATTCTCTAGGACTATTGTTAATGATGTTATTAAAGGTACTCCAGCTGAGGTTTGCATTTACACTTGCCCTTATCTTACCAAATTCTCTAGAAAAACGACCGAATCCAGTGGCAGTCTCGTTTGCAAAAGGTGAGTTGATCAAGTTACTTTGCTGGTTGATATCACTAATGTTTACATTGCTTTGAATAGCATCTTTTTGTCTAGAATAGGTAAGACCTGCATTGATGTTTGTATAATTAAACATATTAAAGTTAAAATAATTCAGGCTATACCTGTCGTTTGTAATACCCGTTAATTGATTATTACCACTAAATAATGCATTGTAATTATTAAAAACCGTCCCTAGCGCATAATTTTCTACATCGGTAAAACTCACAGTCCTGCGGTAATCAAAGTTGATGTTTTCACTGGACCTCAATGCAAAACGCACATTAAAATCAGGTAGGATCTCTTCAAACTGCAATTGATTTTCCAGACCCAGTTGCACATCTTCTATTGTAAAAGAATGTGCCGTAAATCCTGGCGTGATTGTAAACTTGCCAGTGATAAATTTATAATGCAGCGCAGCAAAAATATCTCTAAACTTATAGTTAACATCATTGCCTAAACTAGGGTCTGTAAGATTGTTACGAGAGCCATTATCTAAAATTTGAAAGATATTTGTGTTGTAATCTTGATTTACAATGGCTGTTCCTAGGGTAAAGTTAATATTACTGGTTTTATTAAGTATGCGCCAGTAATCCGCCTTAGCATCTAGTTTTGTACTTTGCACTAGTTTTTGTTGATTGATGTCATAAGGATCTGCATCTTGTAACCCTAGAGCACCCCCTGTACCCACGTTGCTAGGGTTAGAAAAAGGTGGTGGATCGGTAACACCTATACGGTCTCTTATGGCATTATAAAAAGGGTCTTCTTCTGCATCTACAAATCTTCCTTCAAAGGCAAAGATGTTTTTTTCACTTAGTGTATAGTAAGCATTAACAGACTGGTCTATGGTAATGGGTTTTTGAGATTCGTTTTGTGCAATGTCTTCTACAAAACCACTGCGTGAAGATGTAAAGTCATTTACCTGGCTCACACTACTTAAATTTACCTGACCATTGTATTCTAAAGAAAAGTTTGCGTTAGGTTTATAATCAGCACCCAGTTTGAATATACCTATTTGATTGCGTTGAAAAGAGCGGTCTTCTGTATTTTCTACTACCCCTGTTTCAATAAAGGTTCTACTAGCGATGGTTTCTTGATCGGTATCTACACTAGAAAAAATGGCAAAACCGTCAAAGCTTAATTTTTTACTCGCAGTCCAGGCGCCATTGAAGGCGCCAAATTTACTTTCTAATTCCTTAGCGCGATTTGCTTGTAAATTTAATAAACCACCAGCCCCAGCACCTATATCAATAGTAGAGCCACTAGCACGGGTGTTACCCCTATTAAAACCAACAAAACGACGATAATCTGCAAATGTGAAGGACTGCACACCTAGGTTATTAAAGTCTGTAAGTAAATTAATCGATACATCAGGACTGTAATAAAAAGCTTTAGGTTTTGCCTGGTATCGCACATCGTCGTCGCCCTGACCTAGGGCACCCGTCACTTCTCCAAACCAAAAATTCTTCTTCCCTTCTTTAAGTCTTATATTAATGGCTATACGATCTTCATCATTACCTAGTCCTTTTAACTGGCCTACATTATTATAGTTTTTAAGTACCTCTACTTTTCCTACTGCATCTGCAGGGATATTTTTTGTAGCGAGTCTAGAATCTCCCTCAAAAAACTCTTTGCCATCTACAAGAACACGCTCTACCGTCTTACCCTCTACTTGTATATCGCCGTCTTCATTTACCTCCATTCCTGGTAGTTTTTTAAGAACGTCTCCTAATTTTCTTTCGGTACCATTTGTAAAGCTATCGCTATTATAAGTAATGGTATCGCCCCTTATAGTAACAGGCATATCATAAACAATATTTACTGCATCTAGCATGTTTTGGTCTTCTAATAGTACGTAGTTCTTTAAAAGATCACCATTAATATTTTTAACCGTATCTACTATAGTTTTTAATCCTAAAAAGGAGACTTTAAGCACATAGGTACTGTCTTTTTTAAGATTGAGCAGCTGGTACTTTCCCGCATCGTTTGTGATACCAAACGCACCAAGATTGTTATCCTTTTGATAGGCAATAACATTTGCCATTTGCAGTGGTGTCCCTGCACTATCTATGACCACACCAGTTATTTTTACTGATTGAGCACTAGCAAAAGAAAGTACAAAGCAAGCGATAAGGGTTAAAAGTAATTTATTATTCATGTTGAAAATTTGAATTAAAAAATATAAGAATTAGAAGTGATTTGAGCTATTAACAGTTAAGCGTAAATTACCCGTTTTTCCTTTTTTTGAAAGCTTTTTTGCGTTGCCTAGCCGCGCTAAAGAAGAAAAAAAGAAATAAAAGGAAAGAAAAAAGAATAATCTTTTGCCAAATAGAAAGGCCTTGAAGCACTTCTTATTATCGAGTTACTCTAAGATTATGATATTTTGAATAGAGATCTTTTTGAGAGCTACTGTCGACGACCACCGCGACCACCACTCCAGCGCTCAGACATTTCTTTCATTTTTTCCTTAAACAGGGTGTTGTATTCAACCTCGGTCGTTTCTTTACCCTTTGTAGCAGGCTTAATCTCTTCTTTATCTTCTGGATTGACCACTATTTTACTGCATAACAAAGTGGTTTTACCAGCGCTTACTTCTAGAATCAACCCTGGTAAACCAGCATACTCTGCAGGACCATGTTGTACTGGTATTTGTGGTGTGAACCAGGCAATTATTTCTACCTGTGGATCTTGTTGAAAAACATCTTCTATATTTCCCTTTGCTAGTGCTAGGCTGTCTTTTTTCTTTCCCTCGTCGGTATTACCCCTACGTCTTCTAAAAGAGGTAAAATCTAACTCGTTATTATTTTTAATGGCAGTGGCTTTTATGGCTTGATACTGTCCTATCATACGACTTTCTCCTGTTATTTTCCAGTCTAGTTTTGGAATACTATCTTTTATCAAAAATAATTTTCCCATCATATCACGCTGCTCTATCCACTCCCCGTCTTTAATGTTTTTATACTTTTCACCACCCATAGAGGTGCCCATAAAGTTTCCCCAGCCGCCACCACCTTGTCCTGGCGCTGCAAGTTCTTTCTCTTCTTTATAAACAGACTCGTTGCGGTTAAATTTTAAAACATAGGTTTTTTCACCCATTTTTTTCATGCGTTCTTCTATGCGCTTTTTTTGCTGTGGGGTAACCTCGCGACCCTCTAGCCAGCCACCTGTGTCCATGGTTGTTTTAGACATATAAGTGGCCTCACCATAAAACTCTTGCGCAGTTACAGATACTGATAAAAGAATAGTAAAAAGATATAAAATTGATTTTTTCATTATTAGGAATTGTTATTATTAATTTGATTTAACTTTTGTATGACCTTAAAAGCAGGTTTAAGTTTCAAATTAAGATAACTTTAACAAATATGTTTTTAATTAGTTTTGAAAAAACACACCCCCACTTTTACTGTTTTTAAAACGCTCACGCATTTCTTTATCTTTCTTTTCTTGCAGCTCGTCAAAATCTGCTCTAGAAATCTTTTTACCTGTATTGGGCTTTTTGATTTCAAAATTTTCAGGATTCATTTCTATTTTGTAACATAAGATAGTGATTTCATCTTCATTTAACTCGAGAATTAACCCTGGTAAACCTTGATAAATACCAGGTCCATTACTTACAGGAACATCCATGGTAAACCATGCAGTTACTACATCGTCTTTATCTTTTACCATATTTAATAAACTCACTTCTTTATCTTCATCCTCGTTATCTTCAACTGGTTTTTCTACTTTGGGAATGGTATAAGTAGCTTTCATGACAGTATACTGTCCTATTTTTTTTGTTTCACCAGTAACTTTCCAGTCTATAGGCTCTATTTTATCTGTAACTAGAAACTCTTTTCCCTGTATTTCATCCTCTCTTAAGAAGGTTTGATTTTTAAGATCTTTATAAGTAGTGCCATAAGTATCGCCGTTTCCAGAAAAAGAGACTTCTATGCTCATACCGTCACTACTAGGTTTTTTAGGCGCAGCAAGTTCTTGTACTTTTTCATATAACGACTCGGTGCGATTAAATTTAAGGGTGAAATCTGCCTCACCTGCGTTTTTCATAGCCTCTTTAATCATTTCCCTAAATTTTGGATCAATTTTAGACGCAGCGGTAGAGTCTTCTTTCATTGGTTCTAGGGTCATTTTGCTTTTGTAATAAGCGATACCTGTCATCTCTTGGGCATGTGATGTGTACGCTTTCGCGAAAGCGAAAACAACAACTAGCATCATACTAATTTTAAAATTTTTCATAATAATAGGGTTTAATGATTACCAAATGTAAAAGATTACTACCTCTAACTTATTATACTAGCGTTAATATTTGTTAAGCGATTTCTATCTATGCTGGGAATAGCGCACCTTTGACATATGAATAATAGAAAATATCATTTTATTCTTGTTCTTATAAGTGTGGTAATTGCTGCCACACTGGCCATACAATTGTACTGGAATTACAACAATTTTAAAGAATCAAAAAGGGTTCTTATTTCTGAAATGCAAAGCAGCCTGGACCGCAGTGTAGACCTGTATTATGGAAAACTGATTAAAAAAAATAATATCGGGATTATCGTTCAAGAAACCACTAATCGCAAACCAGAGTTTGATCAACTTTTTAAGAATCTGGACAGTACCCGTAGAGCAGCTGGTTTTAAAGGTTTTAATCTTGAAAACATGACCAAAACCAACATGAGAGAAATCATGATCATGCAGGGTGAGGTGAATCTAGACAGTTTAAATGCAAGAGTCCCTATGAGTGACTTTTGGAATTTTCCAAACTATCAAATTCAAAAACCAGACGCAAATGTGAACCAGCTTAAAAGTGAGACCTTTTTTGCAGATCAAAATAACTTGCAAGAAGTGATATCTACACTTACCGCAAAAATGGTGTTGAGTATTCAAGAAGGTGAAATGAATTTGCAACTTATGGACAGCCTAGTTTCTAAAAGACTTGAAAAACAAAATATTAATGTAAAATATAAACTAAGTATTGCAAAAACCGATAGAAATGACGCGCTGATTGCACCTGTAAATAAAAATGTGCTGCGTGCAAATTCTGAATTAATTCAAAAAGGAGATGCATTATTGTTTACCTATTCTGGACTCTCCCCTACTATTTACAAACTAAACCTTACAGGTATTGTTTTAAGTGGGTTGTTGATCGCCGCAGTGGTCTTATGTCTGTTTTACTTATTACATATAATAAGAAAGCAAAAAGCACTGAGCGAAATGAAAAATGACCTTATTTCAAATATTACCCACGAGTTTAAAACCCCTATTGCCACAGCAAGTGTTGCCCTAGAGGGAGTACAAAGCTTTACCACTAGTGGTGATGTACAAAAAACAAATAGATATCTATCCATGAGTCGCGAGGAACTGATAAAATTAAACAGTATGGTAGAGCGCATACTAGAGACCGCCACGCTAGATAGTAAAGAGCTCATGTTGCAAAAAAGCCCGCTAGATTTAAATGAATTGATAGAGATACTGGTTAACAAGCATAAAGATCAAACTAACAAAAAGCTTATTTTTGACCCTACTAGTGATCATGTTTTTATAACAGCAGATGCATTTCATCTAGAAAATGCTATCAACAATCTAGTAGATAATGCCATAAAATACGGTGGCGATAAGATCACAATTTTACTTAAAAATAAAACTAGCGGTGTTAATATTACAGTTACCGATAATGGAAATGGATTGAGCAATAAAGATGTGAAACTTATTTTTGATAAATTTTACAGGGTTGCAAAAGGAAACCGTCACGATGTAAAAGGTTTTGGAATAGGATTGTTTTATACAAAATCAATTATAGAAAAACATAAAGGCAATATTACTGCAGTCGCACAACCACAAACCACTTTTAATATATTTTTACCTCATGAATAAAGACAATATAAATATCCTTCTTGCTGAAGACGAACCTGCACTAGGTATGATTGTAAAAGAAAGTCTTGAGACTAGAGGTTTTACCGTTCAACATGTGTTAAATGGGCTAGAAGCATTGGAAGTTTTTCAAGAAAAACAGCCTGATGTAATGGTCCTAGATATCATGATGCCCAAACTAGATGGTCTTGAACTTGCAAAAAAAATAAGATCAGAAAATGAAGAAATACCTATTATTTTTCTAACTGCAAAATCGCAAACAGAAGATGTTCTTGAGGGTTTTCATGTAGGGGGCAATGATTACCTTAAAAAACCTTTTTCTATGGAAGAGCTTATTGTGCGTATAGAGAGCTTATTAAGCCGGCAAAGCGTCCAAAAGACTGCTGCTATATATGAATTAGGTGAATATTCTTTTAACTTTCCTAAACAGCAACTTGTTTTTAAGAATAAGATTACAAAACTTACACATCGTGAGGCCCACCTACTCTATCACCTAGTCCTAAAAAAGAATGATGTTTTAGACCGCACCTTTATTCTTAAAAAATTGTGGGGCAATGACGACTTTTTTGCCGGTAGAAGTATGGATGTTTTTATTACAAAGTTGAGGAAGAAAATTGCCGAAGACAGTCAATTAGAGATTGTAAATGTGCGCGGCTATGGATATAAATTAATGGCACCTTAATATTTAAGTCATGCAGTTGCCGCAGTTAATTGATTATCTACTATTATTTTAAGATCTTTTGCATATTGAAATAATTGGAACTTTTTTTATTTGATATAAAAAAATGCTAATTTAAATTTAAATATAAAAAGTCAAAATCACTTCATTTTGTTTCACTTATAAAGTGTAAGTGCTAAAAATTCTATAAGTAAATAATAAATCACCCAATTAAATATGGTAAATTTAACTTTATGAAATGGATGTGTTTTATATGGTTTTCCTGTCATTTTATTGCAGCGCAAACTCTTGAAAAAAGCTTCAACCTTGCAGCAGATTCTTTTTATGGTCTAGATGATTTTGGGGCGGTTTATTACGGTAAAGATGATGCGCTTTTTAAAAAACAAGGCAATATTACACAACAATTTTATGATGTACAATTAGGCGACCTGACTGAAGTTGACATTATCAATCCATTAAAAATTCTACTTTTTTATAGAGATACACAAACCGTAGTATTACTAGACAACCGTCTAAATGAAAAACAGCGCATATCCCTGAAAGAATTATTGCCTGCACGTTTTTTTAATCACGCAAAACTCGCTGGAGAACGCAGGTTTTGGTTACATGATGTAGATCAAAACAGGTTAGAGCTTTATGACTACATCAATAATCGTTCTTTAATTAGCACCGCTGTGCTAAAAGAAAAAGTGTCTAATTTACTCACAGATTACAATTTTTGCCATGTAGTAAGTGATGGTTTTATAGAGACTTATAATTCTTATGGGAGTAAAACGGGGATTATAACTATCGATCGCGACCATTTAGTCGGTCACGATTTTGAAGAAATAGTTTTAATCAAAGAACAAAAAATCATGGTGTTTAAGTTAGATGATAAGTACCGCTTTCGCGAAAGCGAGACATTTACCAATAACATTTCAGAAAAGGAGGTGAAATCACTTTATCTAAAGAAAGGAAAACTCTATATTTGGAGCGGTAAACGTGTAGACATTTATACCATCAATACCAATTAAAACAATACCATGCATATAGCTGTTGCTGGAAATATAGGAGCTGGCAAAACCACGCTTACTAAACTGCTTGCCAAACATTACGAATGGACACCACAATTTGAAGATGTTTTAGAAAACCCGTATTTAGAAGATTTTTATCAAGATATGGAACGCTGGTCTTTTAATTTGCAAGTGTATTTTTTAAACAGTCGTTTCAGGCAAATAATGGAGATAAGAGAAAGCGGTAAGAAAATCATACAAGACCGTACCATTTATGAAGATGCAAGCATTTTTGCGCCTAATTTACATGCGATGGGCTTACTTTCACAGCGTGATTTTGATAATTATAGCTCGCTTTTTGATCTTATGGAAAAAGTAGTTGCTGCACCAGATTTGCTTATTTATTTGCGCAGTTCTATTCCTAATCTCGTAAAACAAATACACACTCGTGGTAGAGATTATGAAAATAGTATTTCCATAGATTATTTAAGCCGTCTTAACGAGCGCTATGAAGCATGGATACATGGATATGATAAAGGTAATTTACTTGTTATTGATGTGGATGATATCGACTTTGTTGCTAACCGAGAAGACCTAGGATTAATCATCAACAAAATTGATGCAGAAATGACAGGTTTATTTGCATAATTTGTAAACCTATTATTAACTAGACTTACGGGTTAATACACCGTATAACGTAATCTGTATCCAGCAGGTTTATAATTGTCATTTTTTAAATAATTTAAATACCTTAAGAGTTTTGTGATTACTCCCTGCTGATACCCTGTTGTTTTTATGACTATGTGATGGTAAAATTAAATTTAGACTAAATATATATCTTATTAATTATGTTAATTTTTAATATTTTTAGTTAGATAAGTGGTTTTTGATCAAACTTATAATTTATTTCACATAATTATTTGTAAGGTTAACGAGGTGTTAACTGTAATTACTATTCAATGGTATTATATTTGAGATAAATAAAAATAAAAATTATGTCAAAATCATCAAATACCATTATCGCACTTGTAGCAGGAGCAGCAATAGGCGCAGCCGCAGGAATTTTATTAGCACCTGATAGCGGTGAAGAAACTAGAAAAAAGATTAAAAAACAAGCTGATAAAGCTCAAAAAGAACTAGATCTACAAGCTCGTAAAGCTTATGATCAAGTTGCTGATAAAGCATCTCAATTAAGCGCTTCATTTACCGCTAAAGCATCAGAGTTTAAAGGATCTGTTGAAGATCGTATAGAACATGCATTATCTAGTGCAAGTTTTAAGGCAGATGATGCGATTGTAGCACTTGAAAAAAAATTAGAACAATTGAGAGCTCAAAATGCTAAACTACAGAAGGCAACAGCTAAAAAGTAAGTAAATACCAACAATAACCAATTTACACATTAAACTTGGGAAATAATTTAAGCGATAATTTTAGGGAGTTTACAAACTCTACTCAGGACTATATAGAGACATCCATCAACTATTACCAGCTTGATCTTTTCAAAAAAATTATGAAAGGTTTAGTTTCGGCTAGTTATAAAATGATTCTTGCTTTTTTCTTTCTTATTGCTCTATTATTTTTAAGTGTAGCAGCCGCGATGTATGTAGGTAGGTTGCTTAATGATTATGCTTTAGGATGTCTAGTAGTAGGTGGTTTCTACCTTATTATAATGATTATACTTTTTATGGCTTTGAAAAAACCTTTAGAAAAATTTCTTTTAAGCAAAGCCAGTAAACAATTTTTTAGTACTGATGATCATCAAAAAAATATCTAATTATGAGAACTTATAGCAGTTTTGAAGAAATAGACAAAGATCTAAAATATCTAAAGATTAAAAGACAAGTGCATGTAGAAACTCTAAAACTTCAAGTAAACGAGGTTAAAGAAAGTTTTTCTATTGTTTCTATTGCTGCAAATCTTGTAAGTTCTATAGCAAAAAAGGCTGTTATTTTAAAAGTAGTTAATAAGTTAATAGGAAGAAAAAATTAATATTAAATTCAATCAATAATTAAAAAAGCAAAAAGCGATCTAAATAGATCGCTTTTTTATTCCAAATAAAAATTCAGAGCTGAATATTAATAATCTATATCGTCATTAACGTCATCGCCTAAGTTTAATTTATTCTTATCAGATTGCTTTTTAATTTTTGCATCGCTAATTGCTTTGGTCTTTTTCATTTGTTCACCTATCTGTGCACTAGCGCTAAAACTGGCTATCATATTATTTAACATATCACTACCCGCCTGTGGTGAGTTAGGTAGTAAAATAAGGTTAGACTGCGTGGCCTCGCCTATAGATTGTAATGTATCATAATGTTGAGTAACAACAATTAACGCACTTGCTTCTTGAGAGTTAATACCTACATTATTTAAAACATCTACACTTTCTTCTAGACCTCTGGCAATCTCTCGACGCTGGTCTGCGATACCTTGACCTTGTAAACGTTTTGACTCGGCCTCTGCACGGGCTTTTGCAACAATTTTTATACGATCTGCTTCAGCTTCATATTCGGCAGCAGTTTTTTCACGCTCGGCTGCGTTAATTCTGTTCATTGCAGCTTTTACTTGAATATCTGGATCTATATCAGTAACCAGGGTTTTGATGATATCATAACCATAATCCATCATGGCTTCATTTAACTCTCGTTTTACAGCGATGGCAATATCGTCTTTCTTTTCAAAGACATAATCCAATTTCATTTTAGGAACTTCAGCACGTACAACATCAAAAACATAAGCAGTGATTTGATCGTTTGAATTTTGAAGACGATAAAAAGCATCATAAACTTTTTCTCTTCTTACTTGAAATTGGACTGATATTTTAAGCCTTACAAATACATCATCCTTTGTTTTAGTTTCTACAATTACATCTAGCTGTTGAATTTTAAGGTTTATTCTACCTGCAATTTTATCAATAACTGGTATTTTAAGCTGTAGTCCAGACTGTCGCATGCTTGTAAATTTTCCAAAACGTTCTACAACTGCAGCCGTTTGTTGTTTTACAGTAAAAAAGGTGCCTAATAGTAAAAAGAATGCCGCTACTAAAAGTACAGGTATTAAAAATGATTCCATAATAATTTATTTTCAGGTTAGTTAAAAGTACAATAAATTAGTCTTATACAAATGGTTTTAGTTACAACAATACGCGTCGTCCTATTAAATAGTTTTTAAGATTGTCACAACTTTACGCAACCATCCCTAAATGCAATACTATTATAATTCAAGGCGATAATGCTAGAGGATATACCTGTTACTAGATATAAAATAAGAAAGACAATTATTAAGTTATTTAGGATATATTTTGTTAGGTATACACTTTCGCGAAAGCGTAACTTTAATAATTTCAATTATATATAGACCAATTTTGATAACTGAAAAAGTTCTGAATACCACTAAATATAAACAATAGTTTAATTATACAGTGTACAAGCTAGGCTTAACAATTCTGTTTTTAAATGAAAGATATTTGATCATTGATAATAATAATGGTAGTCTTTATCATTTTAATGCTGACATAAAAATGTAATTAAAATTATATTAACCTTATATATGAAAGGAAAATAGGTGATGTACCACTAATAATAGGCAATAGAAAAAACGATAAATTATTAAGATTGTTTCCAAATAGAACTAAGAAAACATGCTTTTAACTATTAAGATTGATATAGATAACGCTGAAACTTATCTTTGCAAAAACTAAAAAATTATACATGAGCGCATTAGTAAAATCATCGCTTGCCAGAAAGTGGGTAATGGCACTTTCAGGACTTTTTCTTGTTATATTTCTAACCCAGCATTTTGTAATTAATATCACTTCTGTAATTGCACCAGATACTTTTAACGAGTGGTCGCATTTTATGGGGTATAATCCACTAGTACAATACATTGCACAACCTATTCTTATAGGTGGTTTAATAGTTCACTTCATAATGGGGCTCGTTTTAGATTCTAAAAATAGAAAAGCAAGACCAATCAAATATTATAAATTTTCAGGAAATGCAAACTCTTCATGGGTGTCGCGTAATATGATTATCTCTGGACTTGTAGTTCTAGCATTTTTAGGATTGCATATGTACGATTTTTGGGTTCATGAAATGACTGTTAAGTACATTGATGTACAACCTGAAGATCCTACCCGTTACCTACCAGAATTGAAAGAAAAATTTGAAAGCCCTTACAGAGTTACCATTTATGTGGCATCATTTATTTTATTATCCATGCACTTATGGCACGGGTTTAACAGCTCTTTTCAATCTATGGGTGCCAAGGCAATTAATACAAGAGTAGGTTTAAAAAATGCTACCTATGCATGGGCAGTATTGATTCCTGCTGGTTTTATTTTCATCGCCTTATTTCACCATCTTACTCATTCCTAAACCATTTTATATGTCAGTTTTAGATTCTAAAGTACCAAAAGGCCCGCTAGCAGATAAGTGGGTGAACCATAAAAATCATATCAATCTCGTAAATCCGGCAAATAAACGTAATATCGATGTTATTGTAGTAGGAACTGGACTTGCAGGAGGATCTGCTGCTGCCACTCTTGCCGAATTAGGTTATAATGTAAAAACATTTTGTTATAATGATTCCCCTCGACGGGCACATTCTATTGCTGCACAAGGTGGTATCAATGCTTCAAAAAACTATCAAGGTGATGGTGATTCAGATTACCGCTTATTTTATGACACTATAAAAGGTGGTGACTACAGGTCTAGAGAGGCAAATGTATACCGCCTTGCAGAGGTTTCATCAAATATAATTGATCAGTGCGTGGCACAAGGCGTTCCTTTTGCTCGTGAATATGGTGGGTTACTAGATAACCGCTCATTCGGTGGTGTACTGGTTTCAAGAACTTTTTATGCCGCAGGACAAACTGGACAACAATTATTACTAGGTGCTTATTCTGCATTAAATAGGCAAATTAATCGCGGTAAAGTAACTCCATTTAACCGTCATGAAATGCTAGACCTTGTAAAAATAGACGGCAAGGCAAGAGGAATTATTGCACGTAATTTAGTAACTGGTGAGATAGAAAGACATGGTGCCCACGCAGTAGTTATTGCGTCTGGTGGATATGGTAATGTGTTCTTTTTATCGACCAATGCAATGGGTAGTAATGTAATGGCCGCATGGCGTGCGCACCGTCGTGGTGCGTATTTTGCAAACCCTTGTTACACACAAATACACCCTACTTGTATTCCTGTTTCTGGCGAGCATCAGTCAAAACTCACATTAATGTCAGAATCATTGCGTAATGATGGACGTATCTGGGTACCTAAAAAACTAGAAGATGCTAAAGCAATACGTGAAGGAAAATTAAGAGGTGTAGACCTTAAAGAAGAAGATAGAGATTATTATCTAGAAAGAAGATATCCAGCCTTTGGAAATTTAGTACCTAGAGATGTGGCATCTAGAGCAGCAAAAGAACGTTGCGATGCTGGTTATGGTGTTAATAAAACTGGTAACGCAGTTTATCTAGATTTTGAGGCATCATTTTATAGATATGGAAAAGTAGAGGCCTTAACACACGGTAATAAAAATGCAAGCGATCAAGAAATTGTTGCATTAGGAAAAAAAGTAATCGAGAAAAAGTACGGTAACTTATTTGATATGTACCGTAACATTGCAGATGAAAATCCTTATGAAGTGCCTATGAAAATATTTCCTGCTGTACACTATACAATGGGAGGTCTTTGGGTAGATTATAATTTACAAACCACTGTACCAGGTTGTTTTGCGGCAGGTGAAGCAAATTTCTCTGATCACGGTGCAAACAGGCTAGGAGCAAGTGCTTTAATGCAAGGTCTTGCAGATGGTTATTTTGTGTTGCCTTATACTATAGGAGATTATCTAGCAAATGAAATAAGCACAGGCGCAATTTCTACTGAAACGCCAGAGTTTGAACAAGCAGAAAAAGATACCAAATCACGCATAGAAAAACTAATGAATGGCGCTGGAACGCACTCTGTAGATTACTATCACAAAAAGCTTGGTTTGATTATGTGGAACAAATGTGGTATGTCTCGTAATGCTATAGATCTACAATCTGCGATGGATGAAATTAAGGAGTTAAGAGAAGATTTTTGGAAAAATGTAAGAGTACCTGGCACAGCAGATACTAAAAACCAAGAGCTTGAAAAAGCAGGAAGGGTTGCAGATTTCCTTGAATTAGGCGAGTTGTTTGCAAAAGATGCACTTACTAGAAATGAAAGCTGCGGTGGTCATTTCCGTGAAGAGTATCAAACTCCAGAGGGTGAGGCTTTAAGAGACGATATTAACTTTGCATTTGTAAGTGCATGGGAATACAATGAAAATCCTCGAGATGCAAAATTACACAAAGAAGATTTAGTCTTTGAAAATGTAGAATTAAAGACACGTAGTTATAAATAAATAAATGAATTTTTAATGTCTCGCTTTTGCGAAAGCTAGACAACCTAAATATAAAAAGTATGAAACTTACTTTAAAAATATGGAGACAGGCAGGCCCTGAAACCAAAGGAAAAATGGTTACGTATCCAATTGATGGAATAGAAGGTGACATGTCTTTTCTAGAAATGATGGATATTCTTAATGAAAAGTTAGTCAATGAAGGTGAAGTTCCTGTCGAATTTGACCATGACTGTCGTGAGGGTATTTGTGGATCTTGTAATATGATGATCAACGGGCAACCCCATGGACCTCAAAAATTGACCACTACCTGTCAATTACACATGAGAAAATTTAATGATGGTGACACCATTAGTATAGAACCATGGAGGGCAGCTGCGTTTCCTGTAATAAAGGACTTGATAGTAGACAGATCTGCATTTGATAGAATACAACAAGCAGGTGCTTATGTATCTGTAAATACATCTGGAAATACACAAGATGCAAACTCAATTCCTATTGAAAAAGCTAAAGCAGATGAGGCATTTCATTCTGCCACTTGTATAGGTTGTGGTGCTTGTGTAGCTGCGTGTAAAAATGCTAGCGCTATGTTATTTACTAGTGCCAAAGTTTCTCAATTCTCTTTATTACCACAGGGAGAAGTAGAGGCAACCGACCGTGTTATGAATATGGTACGGCAAATGGATATTGAAGGATTTGGTAACTGTACTAATACTGGTGCTTGTATGATTGAGTGTCCTAAAGGAATTAAATTGGAAAATATAGCACGTATGAATCGTGAATACTTAAAAGCACAAACTATAGGATAATTTAATTGCTTTACTATTCTAAAAAAACCTGTACTCTAGATATATTTAGTACAGGTTTTTTTATTTGTCAATCTTAATAATATAATCACCATTTGTTTATATAAATGAAAAGGCAAATAAGCCTGTTAAAGATGATAATAAAATTAATCCATATATGATATAGCATTCATCAAGATAGGTTAGCACAAGGTTTAAAAACTACTAGAATGCTTAGTAAAACAGTGAAGGTAAAAATATTTTAAACCCCGATTAAATTCAGGAAAGGATAATAAAAATATCAGCTCCATAATATTAAAGTGATTAAAACTTTTAACATTTTAATATTAATTAATCATATTTTACTTGTTTAGAACCTGTTATAGGTATCATAGCTCTCTTAAGAAATAAAAAAAGGTAGAAAAAGAATAAAAAGGTAATTTTTTAGTAAGTGGAAATAGTTTAAACCACTCTATTGTGTTATCAACATTTATTAACAATATCATTTTTTGTTTTTTATAAATTAAATAATATTAATGATGATGATGTAATGTGAATAGCGGTATAACTTTTACAATTATAATTTGGTTTTTACGGTATAAACATTTTATTGGTAGTTATACACATGTTATCTAAAAGTTAACTACTTGTTAAGTAATGGTATATTTTTATAACGCTATGGTTGTTCACATTTGTTAAGAATGTATATTAACTAGAGATGGTAGAAAAAAAAAATAAAAATATCTTGTTTACTTCTCTCAATTTATATCTAAAAAGTAAGGTAAAAATAACAGAGTTATATTTTGGTTTTTAACATATTTAATTGATATGGACTATTTTTTTAATAATCCTAGACTTACTTTTAAAATGATATGAACACCTTATATACCGCTTGTAAATATTAACAAATTAGTATTGTTGATAACGTAAATTTATATAAATTAATGATTTTAAATTAATTATGAATAAAACATATTATAATACAGATTTTCAATATCATCGATAATTACTAGATAAACTAACTATTTAAAGCTATCATTGAATTAATAAATTTTACTTTTGTACAAACTTTATACTATGAAAATATCTATTGCAAACGATCATGCTGGACCAGATTATAAACAGGCTATTATAAAAATGTTACAAGATCAATGTCATGAAGTAATCAATTATGGAACTGATACTTATGATAGCATTGATTATCCAGATGTAGCTCATAAAGTAGCACAAGATGTTGCTGCTGGTCATGCTGTTTATGGTGTTGTTATTTGCGGTAGTGCACAAGGTGTAGCTATGACGGTAAATAAGTATCAAGAGGTGAGAGGGGCTGTATGCTGGATGAAAGAAATAGCAAGTCTTTCCAGAGCGCACAACAATGCAAATATAATTTGTATACCAGCTAGATACACTTCTATACCACAAGCAGTTGCAATGGTAGAAACGTTTATAGCTACTATTTTTGAGGGTGGTCGCCATGCAAATCGTGTTGATAAGATTGCTTGTTCTTAAGATATTAATAGCTGCAATGCTTACAATTAACATAGTTCACCAATCAATTCTGCTTACATAGTTAAATAATTATATTGTTTTAAGTAGTTATTGATATTTATTACTTCATAAACTACTTTTTGTATCGCTTTTGCGAAAGCGAGATAAAACGCAAGCAGCACAAAGAGAAATCAAAATTACAAGAAACCAATATTAGTAAATCCAAAATCTCAAAAATCATAATATACCTTTCTAAAGTGTATGAATTTAAATAAAAGACAATTGTATTTTGACCTAGGCAATCAACTACCACAAGTACATAAAGATTTGAATTTTGATAATCACTGTTATTGGCGTATCGCATTAGATAACACTTTGTTTTCCAAATGGAAAGATGTAGTACCAGCACCTGCCTATAAAAACATTAGTGAAGAGCAACTAGATCACGTGATTCATTTATTGAAAAGTTATAAGACGGACAAACATTTATTATTAGAACACAACCGTATTTCTTTAATTTATAGGGGTAAGAAATAAGATTTTAATAGACTACAAATAACCACAAACACGATAATTTTTAGGAATTTCACCCAGATTTACATCGCTTATAACATCAAATGAAAAAAGAAGCCTCTATTATCATCCATCAATTAAGAACTGCAGTACATCCAGATAAGAAACTTATGGAAATATGGCGCGAGCTAGAATTGTATGAAGAAGATGAAAAAGAGGCTACACTAGAACAATTAGATATTATTAGACAAGATTTGATGGCAAAAGGTGATGAAGTTTTTGGCAACATGCTAGAAAAAATCATTACAGACATAAGAATAGGAATAAAACCCCCGCAACCTAAAAACGTTCCTAAAAGATTTTAGAAATGAATATACTAGTAATTTCGTTTGCAGAATTCTCTATTCAACAACTGTATGATGTATTACAATTACGATCACAAGTATTTGTAGTAGAACAAGATTGTGTGTATCAAGATATAGATGGAAAAGATGAACGCGCACTGCATCTTTTAGGTTATGTAAACGGAGTACTTGCTGGTTATACGCGTATTTTTAAAGCAGGTGATTATTTTAAACAGTCTAGTATAGGTAGGGTAGTGGTGCATCCTAATTATAGGGGATTGTCTTATGGAAAAAAGCTTATGGTAGCGAGTATCGATACGCTAAAAAAACAGCAAACTGCTGTAATTAAAATATCTGCCCAGTGTTATTTAGATAAATTTTATAAAAATTTAGGTTTTGTTGCCACGGGAAATAACTATTTAGAAGACGGTATACCACATCAAGAAATGCTTTTGGAAATATAGAAGTATTAATTTCTAATGCGATATTTTTTTTCTAATATTTTACTTTACGACATTATGTATTAGCTAATGTCTTTATTAACAATAGTTTATATTTATTTTGAATTAGATTTAAGTAACATCTATATTCCAATAGCAAAGTGTTCTATTCTATTAACTACACAGGACTTTTAATTTTTAAACAAGCTATTTTGAGGCACGTTCTAAACGATCATTGATAGATTTACCTAATCCTATATCAGGCAATCGTTGTATCACAATCATATCTAATTCTAATTGGTCTAGTTCATGTAGTAAACGGTATAAATTAGTTGCTGCTTCTTTTAAATCAGCTGTTGTTGATAAGTAAGAAATCTGTATTACCTTGTAGTTTTCTTCAGTTTTGTTGTGTAAAAGTAATCCTATCTTTTTTTGAGAGTGTTCTTCAATAAAAGAAGTTATATCTGTTACAAGAACTGTTTTAGTACGCGGGGCATAATGTTTTTCTAGCATCCCTGGTGCTTGTGGTGCGTTTTCTACCTTAGTTTTTATGGTTACTTTGCCTATTACTGCGGTAATATCTTCTATAGAAATAGCACCTAATCGGTAAATAATAGCTATGTCATTTTCAAATCCTACTATGGTAGATTCAATACCATTGGTACAGTCACCACCATCTAGTATCATTTCTAGTTGGTTATCAAAATAATCTTTTACATGCTGCACACTAGTAGGGCTTATAGAAGTAAAAGGATTTGCGCTAGGTGCAGCAAGAGGAAAAGTCAAACTTTTTAATAATTCTAACGTTAATTTGTGGGCGGGCATTCTTATTCCTACTGTATCATTTCCTGCGGTAATAAGATCTGGAATGGTAGGTTGCTTTTTTAAAATAAGCGTTAGTGATCCTGGCCAGAATTTTTGCGCTAGTTGTTTTGCTTTTTCTGGTATTTCTGTGGCAAGTTCCATTACTTGCTCTATACTGTGAATATGAACAATCAGCGGATTAAAAAAAGGGCGTTTTTTTAATTCAAAAATCTTTTTTATTGCTGCCTTACTGTAAATATTACCTGCAAGACCATAAACAGTTTCGGTAGGAATAGCAACTAGTTCCTCACGAGAGAGGATCTCTGCTGCTTTTTCAATGTCATTAGATATAAGTGTCATAAAATGCCGTTCTTCATCAATATAGGGGGTGTAAATATCGATTTAAAATTAAAATTAGCAATCGAGATTTGTATGTTAGTTTTTGTAATCCTCTATTAGTAAGATTAGCAGGATACTTTTATGAATTACCTCTCCAAAAATTATTTTTCTGAATGGCATTTTGAAGGTTATTCATATCAATATGCTTTAACAGGATAATATTTTTTACGCAACCAAAACGCCACTCTTACCAAAAGAATTAGTGCAGGCACTTCTACTAGTGGGCCTATAACACCAGTAAATGCCTGACCAGAATTAAGCCCAAAAACAGCAATAGCCACTGCAATGGCAAGTTCAAAGTTATTTCCCGCTGCGGTAAAAGACACTGCCATATTCTCGCTATAGCTGGCACCGCGGTACCTGCTCACAAAAAACCCTATCAAGAACATGATGATAAAATAGATAAGCAATGGTATGGCAATAAGCACCACATCATAAGGAATTTCTACAATCATCTCGCCTTTAAGAGAAAACATCAATACAATGGTGAGTAATAACGCGATTAATGTAATAGGTGAAATCGCTGGAATAAACACTTTGTCATACCAGTCTTTTCCTTTAGCTTTTACAAGTATATAACGACTTAAAATACCCATTAAAAAAGGAATACCTAGATAGATAGCTACACTTTGGGCTACGGTTGCGATAGAAATATCGACTATAGCACCATCAAATCCAAAATATGGTGGTAATACAGTAATAAACAACCACGCATAAAAAGAATAGGCAAATACTTGAAAAACACTATTTAAAGCCACTAGACCAGCGCCATATTCTGGTGAACCCTCGGCCAAGTCATTCCATACCAGTACCATGGCGATGCAGCGTGCTAGACCTATTAAAATAAGTCCCACCATATATTCTGGGTAGTCGTGCAAAAACACAATAGCAAGAAAAAACATCAATACTGGACCTATGATCCAGTTAAGTATTAAGGAAATACTTAAAATTTTGGTGTTATTAAATACGACTGGCAGTAGTTTGTAATCTGCCTTGGCTAGCGGTGGGTACATCATTAAAATCAGTCCTATAGCAATCGGAATATTTGTGGTGCCGCTGCTCAAGGTATTAGTAGAGCTAGCAATACTAGGTATAAAATAACCTAGACATACACCTATGACCATGGCTATAAAAATCCATAAGGTTAAGTACTGATCAAGAAATGAAAGCTTTTTTTTCATCTTTTAAGTTGGTTGTGCGGGATAAGATTAATAGCTAGATACTTTGGAAAACACATATTTCATTTCGGTAGCAATTTGCAAACTGCGTTCTTCATATACCGCTTTTTGCTGCGTGGTACCGTCAGATATTTTTGGGTCTAAATAATTAAGTGATAGACGTTTTTCTGCACCAGGTACAAAAGGACAATTTTCTGATGCATGGTCGCAAGTCATCACAGCAACAAAATTTGATGTAGGGTTTGCAGGATGATCAAATAATTTTGAAAATGCCTTGATAGGTGGCATGATTTCACTGTATTCTAGGTAGTATTTAGGTTTTTCTTTCTTGTTGGCTTTCACCACTTCTAGCCCTTGATTCTTTAGCGTTTTGATAATTCTAGGATAAACAGCGGTCGCCTCGGTACCGCCAGAAAAGCAATGAACATCATCTATCTGATAATATCTTGCCGCTATTTGCGCCCAAACCTGGCACAAGTGACTGCGTCTAGAATTATGGGTGCAAATAAAAGTAAGCTGCGCTTTTTTATGCTTTTGCAGGGAGTTTATAATATAGTCAGATAGCTGGTCTAGTTCTCGCTTTCGCGAAAGCGAGATACCATCAAACTTTAAATCGTCTAATACATTTTGAACAGGTAAAAACATAATTTATAGATTAACAGCAACCAGAATTAGGTGCACATGAAGTATTCATTTCAGATATTTTAACACGCTGCTTTTGTTGTGGGATACCACATTTATTTTTGGCAAGGCAGTCGGTCACTGTCGAGGTGAGTAAAAAGTGGCTGCCGTTAAAATCAATACCATATTTACCGATGGTGCTAGCCTGATACTCTACCTCTATATCTACATCTGGCAATCCTAGTTTTGATTGAGAAAGTGCGATAATATTAGAAAGTTTATCTGGGTAAATTTGGTGATCATAATCATTTGCTTCCCACAATTGAAAGTTTACTTTGGTTTCTAGTCTCTCGGTGCCACCGCAGTCTATAAAGTGTTTTACTACTTTGCCTACCTCGGTTACATGAAAATGGTTAGGGACCAGTGTGCCGTCTGGTAGTTCAAAAGCGATTTGCTCTAGTTGCGACAATAGGTTCTTAAATTCTGATAATTTCATCTTGTTTTATTTTATTGTTATATTACGATTAATTAAGGTAAATTTTTTTAACAGCATTGTTTGTTTATAGTGGTATCTAGGTCAAATAATGGGGTAAGCAAGGACTTCATTAAAGACCAATTATCACGGTCTATACAGTAGCAAACGCTGGTTCCTTCTACATTTCCAGTAATAAGTCCCACTGCTTTTAATTCTTTTAAGTGCTGTGATATGGTGGGTTGTGCAAGACCTATCTGGTTAACAATATCGCCACAAACGCAAGAATCTATAGAAAATAAATACTGAATTATTGCCACTCTTGCAGGATGAGCAAGTGCTTTGGCAAGTTTTGCAATGCGATTTTGATCTTCGGTAAAAATTTCGCTTTTAGTAAGTCCCATATTCAATCGCAAAAATACGATTAATAATTTGTGTTGACCAATTTTATTGTTATTGATAATATAAATGTGTGGATAATTTAAAGTTAATTTTAAAGTGGCGTTTAACAATTTAAGGTAAAGTCCATATTTTATTTTCCATAAGCAAAGCGGTCTAACCTCTTAATAATAGGACACGACTGATTTAAAAACAAAAACCCTAACTATTCACACAGTTAGGGATTCTAAATTTTAAAAAACGATAATACTTAACTCACCGCTTTTAACTTTTGCAAGCCGCTTTTATTTAATTTAGAGTTTGCATATTCTTTGGTAACTACTAGTTTTTTATCAGTGCCGCCTGGCATGTCAAACATGGCATCTGTAAGAATGGTCTCACATAGCGAGCGCAAACCACGAGCACCTAGTTGATAAACCAGTGCTTTCTCTACAATATAATCTAGAGCATCGTTTGTAATAGTAAAGTCAATACCATCCATTTCAAAAAGCTTTTGATACTGTTTGATAATAGCATTTTTAGGCTCGGTAAGAATAGCTCTTAAAGTGGCTGCATCTAGCGGATTCATATAGGTCAATACAGGTAGTCGACCTATAATCTCTGGAATCATACCAAAGTCTTTAATGTCTTTAGGGATAATGTATTGCAGTAGGTTTTCCTTTTCTGTCATACCATCGTTAGAAATGCTAGCGCTAAAACCTACTGCTTGCATGTTCATACGTTTTTGTATTACTTTTTCTATTCCATCAAAAGCACCACCGGTTATAAACAGTATATTTTCTGTATTTACTTCTATAAACTTTTGGTCTGGGTGTTTTCTACCACCTTTGGGCGATACATTTACCACAGTACCTTCTAGTAGTTTTAAAAGAGCCTGTTGCACACCCTCGCCAGATACATCTCTTGTAATAGATGGATTGTCACTTTTACGGGCGATTTTATCTACCTCGTCAATAAAAACAATCCCTGTTTGTGCTTTTTCTAGATTATAATCTGCTGCTTGCAGTAGTCTGGTTAAAATACTCTCTACATCTTCACCCACATAACCAGCCTCGGTAAGTACGGTGGCATCTACTATCGCAAGGGGTACATTAAGCATTTTGGCAATGGTTTTTGCAATCAGCGTTTTTCCTGTACCAGTCTGTCCTACCATCATGATGTTTGACTTTTGTATCTCTACATCGTCATTAGTTTCTTTTTGTAAAAGTCTTTTGTAGTGGTTATAAACAGCAACCGACATTACTTTTTTAGTAACATCTTGCCCAATAATATAATCGTCTAGAAAAGCTTTTATGGCTTTAGGCTTTTTTAAGTCTAGTTCTATATTGGTAAGGCCAGAATTTTCTACTTTGGTATCTTCTAGAACGATTCCGTGGGCTTGTTCTATACAACGATCACAAATATGTGCGTCTAGTCCTGCAATAAGTAGATTGGTTTCTACTTTATTACGTCCACAAAAACTACATTCTAATTGTTCTTTACTCATAATTTTGTTTTTGACAACTTTGCTGCGTGCCGATAGTAGAGGATTAATTTTGTATGGGTAATAAAAATTTATCTCAGGCTATTGTTCTTGAAAAAAAGTGTTTTTTATCTCGCTTTCGCGAAAGCGACATTATCAACAATACCCTGCTATAAAATCTATTTTTCTCTTCTTAAGACTTCATCGATCATGCCGTACTCTTTTGCATCATCTGCCTTCATCCAGTAATCACGGTCTGAATCGTTGTAAACTTTTTCATAGGTGTTTCCAGAATGATTGGCAATAATGGTGTACAACTCTTCTCTTAATTTCATTACCTCGCGGGCAGTTACCTGTATATCATCTGCCTGACCTTGCGCACCACCAGAAACTTGATGTATCATTACACGGCTGTGCGGCAATGCACTGCGTTTACCAGTAGCACCAGCACATAATAAAACAGCACCCATACTGGCAGCCATACCTGTACAAATTGTTGCAACATCTGGTTTTATGAACTGCATGGTATCATAAATACCTAGACCAGCATAAACACTACCCCCAGGCGAGTTGATGTAAATTTGTATGTCTTTGCTGGCATCTGTGCTTTCTAAAAATAGCAATTGGGCTTGTATAATATTTGCTACTTGATCATTTACACCTTGTCCCATAAAAATGATGCGGTCCATCATTAAACGAGAGAAAACATCCATGGCAACAGCATTCATCTGTCGCTCTTCTATAATGTTAGGCGTCAGGTTAGTCGGGTACATGGTACCCATAATTTTGTCATAATACATCGGGTTGATCCCTTGATCTTTTACGGCAAATTTTCCAAATTCTTTAGATATATTCATGTGGTAATATTACTGTGTATGAAACAAAAAAGGCGTTAACTAAGTGATAAAATAGCAATCGTTTAAAGGTATGCATTATTATGGGTTACACGTTGTGTTTACTATAAAGAAACTGCTTTAAAAGAGTCACTATCTAAACAGCTGTATTTTTATGCGCCGTAAGCCTCTTTTATAAACTCATCATAGGTTACTTCTTTCTTTTTGAGTTTTACATTTTCTTTAAAAAACTTCAACATTTTTTCGTTTTGCAATTGCTCACTCATGCGTTTTACCTCTTCTTGATTGCTCATAATACGAGCAACAACGCTGTCCACCTCTTCATCTGTAGCATCGGTATGACCGTATTGTAGCATTTGCTGGCGTATCAATGTTCTAGAATACTCTTGCAGGTCTTCAAACTTCAATTGCAGGTCTTCATTGTTTTTTACAAGGTAAGACTCGATCAACTGGTATCTCAATCCTTTTTCAGATCTGTCATACTCGGCTGTTACTTCTTCTATAGTCATTTCTTTTTCACCACTAGCTGCTATCCATCTCTTAAGGAAATCGGCTGGTAGATCAAATTTGGTGTTTTCCATAAGCGACTCTGTAACATCGGTCAGTAGCTTTTGATCTGTTTGTTGGGTAAATTGCGTTGCGGCATCCTCGCGCAATCTTTCTTTTAATTCATCCTCACTTTTGATAACGTCTGGGCCAAAAAGCTTATCAAAAAATTCCTGATTTAATTCTGCTTTTACACGCTCGTTTACTTCTGTAATTTCAAATGAAACCTCAACATCAAGATCTTGTGCATTATCTTTTTCTATTTTAAGCAGGGTTGCAATGTCCTGATCATCATTAAAAAGACTTTTAGTTTTCAATTCTAAAGTATCACCTACTTTGGCACCTACAAACTTTTTAAGATTGGTCTTGCCTTTAATTTTTGTAGTATCAAATGTTGATTTGGCATCGATTTCTTCAGCCTCGTTTTTAAAGACACCGGTTACTTCATCGCCTTCAGCGATTTCATTTTTAGCGATTAATTTTCCATAGTTTTCACGTACACGGTCTATTTGCTTGTTTATGGTATCATCGTCTGTTTTGATTTCATAAGCTGTAATAGCACCGTTAGATTTTAAATCTACTTCAAAATCTGGAGCTAATCCCAGTTCAAATTCAAAAGTAAAATCTTCTTCTTGCCAGTCAATATCTTCTTGAGTTTTAGGCAGCGGATTTCCTAAAAGGTTTAAACCTTCTTTTTTAATATAGTCGTTTAATTGCACTTGTATCATTTTATTGATTTCTTCAATAAGCACAGGAACTCTATATTTTTTAAGAATCAAACTATTAGGCACATGCCCTTTTCTAAAACCAGGAATTACTGCTGTTTTACGGTAATTTGCAAGGATTTTATTTACAGGTTCTTGATAATCTGCCTTAGAAATTTCTATAGAAAGTGTCGCGTTAAGCGGGTCTATATCAGTGCGTTTTATATTCATGTAAAGACGTTTAATTGCTATTAAAATTGGGCTGCAAAATTAAGCTTTATTTACTACCATTCAAAATCATTGTTTTTTAATTGATTTTACGTCGTTTAAACAGCGATGCAAGGGGAGAAATACTATAATGTATTAAGGTCTAGTGTTTGTGATTGTAATAGAAATTGTTTTTAAACTTTTCCTATTTACTAAAAAAATGATTTTTATTTTCTTAATTTAACCTTGTATTCTTTACTAAGACCATATAAGAAACTAAAAATTGCTTAAAAAAACTGCTAATTTTCGATAAAATGTTAAAAGTTTAAATCACTTCATTTTATTATTTTTGTAAAAAACCCTTTAAAACCTCAAATTATGAATAATGTTCTAGTCACTACCGAGAATAAAATTACTACCATTACTATTAACCGACCTCAAAAACTGAATGCTTTAAATAAAGAAACTATTGAAGAATTAAGTGAAGCCATTGCCACAGCAGAGGAAGATGTGAATACTAGAGTAATTATCTTAACAGGTAGTGGTGAAAAAGCATTTGTTGCAGGTGCTGACATTTCAGAATTTGCCGACTTCACCCCGGTAGAGGGAAAAAGGCTAGCAGGAAAAGGACAGGAGTTGCTTTTTGATGCGATTGAAAATTGCGCAACACCAGTTATTGCAGCAGTCAACGGTTTTGCATTAGGTGGCGGTCTAGAACTGGCTATGGCAGCACATTTTAGAGTGGCAAGTGACCAAGCTAAATTAGGATTACCAGAGGTTTCTCTAGGGGTAATACCAGGTTATGGTGGTACACAACGATTGCCACAGCTGGTAGGAAAAGGTCGTGCGATGGAAATGATCATGACAGCGGGAATGATAGATGCAGCGACAGCCCACTCTTACGGACTGGTCAATCATGTAGTTGCACTAGAAGATTTATTACCTACATGCAAACAACTAGCTGCAAAAATTATGAAAAATAGCCCCATGGCCATAAGTGCTGCTATCGATGCTATAAACGCAGGTTATATAGATGGTACAGATGGCTATCAGGTAGAAATTGATAATTTTGGTTATTGTTTTGGTACTGAAGAGTTTATAGAAGGTACCACTGCATTTTTAGAAAAGCGTAAAGCAGCTTTTTAATGGTTGTTTTTTGTTTAAGGTGAGTTTTTAATTTTTATTCTCACCGCAACGGTAAACTTCAAAAGGTAAACATTAACATGTAAATCGCATGACGGGATTAATAATACTGCTGTTGGGTCTTTTAATAATGATTTCTGGCATATTTTTAAATCAACTATGCAATAACATCTCCTTAACCTGATATTTTATTAGAATTTAAATTGAAACAAGAGTTTATGCTATTATCGATTGTAAATGGCGTAAGAACTTGTATAAAAACTGGAATGAATTTGCAAAGCAAGAACAACAGGAACGTCATAAACAATATCAAAAATGATAAAAACATTCCAGTAATTATTTTCATAGGTATGGGTTGAAACCGCCTTGCTCCTAAACAACTTTTTATTGTAACACTATCAAAATTAAAAAGTAACTTTATACATAAAAAACAGTTGATAGATTATCAAAAGAAAATAAATAATGATTTTTTTTAAGATGCAAGGATTAATCAACTAAAGTAAAACAGGCAGTTATTTGTAAACAGTTAACGACATATAACTGCTGTTATAAAGACAAATGGTTATTAAATAAAACTTAGTTGTTTTTTAAACACAATTTTTTTCATCCCCTAAACAAAAAGAAATCATCCTTCATGTCTTCAATTTTTTCATCTTTATTAGTGATGATATAATCCATTGCCTTTTCTGTAAACTCGAGGCCTTTATCCGTTAGACAAACCACGTGGTTTTGAATAGAAATCATATTGTTTTTTTTTGCTAAATCTAGCACTGTGTTAGCACGCACCTTGCCCCAGTTGATATGTTCTTGCAAGTGAATCACGCTTCTTTCTTTTACACTGTCATGGTTGTTTAAATGCAGTAAAAAAGTTAATAAAGAGACCTCGATGCGTTGTCTTTTTTGACGTAAAAACACAGCGATATATCCTTGGGTAGGAGAGAATAAGTACACCAGTAAAAAGATCAAGCCCAGTACAGTTGTGATAGAACCACTTATAGAACCATCTATCCATACCGCAAAATAATAGCCGCCCACAGTGCTTATGATTCCAAATGTTATAGAAAGTAGTATCATTTTCTTTAAATCGGTTGTTAATAAATAGGCTGCTGCCGCTGGTGCTATCATTAAAGCAACCACTAGAATTGCACCTACGGCATCAAAAGAAACTACCGTTGTGACCGATGCAACACTCATCAATCCATAATGCATCACAACAGGAGAAAAACCCAAAGCTGCTGAAAGCCCTGTATCAAAAGTGCTTATTTTTAATTCTTTATAAAATGCAAACAATAACAGCAATGTTGTAATCAATGTAATAGACACCACCCACAAACTTTTAGGTCCATAACTTTCTTTGTTGATTATTAATTGATCAAATGGTGCATATTCTAACCTTCCTACTAGTACTGCATCTACATCTAGATGAATATCATTTGCATAAACAGCGATTAACAATACTCCTATACTAAATAAGGCAGGAAACACCAGTCCTATTGCGGTATCTTCTTTTACTAAACCTGTTTTTTGTATGGCTTCTACCAGAAACACAGTAATCAAACCACTAAAGGCGGCGAGTAAAATTAACCATGGTGAGGCAAGATTTTCTGTAATAAAAAAACCAATAACAATACCTGGTAATATCGAGTGACTTATCGCATCACTTATTAACGCCATCTTGCGCAATACTAAAAATACGCCCGGTATCGCACAAGCCACTGCGGTGAGACAGGCAATAAGGATAATGGCAAGCTCTGTATTCATGATTGTGGGATATTTGAATTGTATAAATTTTGTGCTGCTACAAAACCTTCGTTTGTAAGCGCCCAATATTGACCATCTATAGAAATCCAGTTCTTATCTGCTAGAGCTTTTAAGGTGCCTTTTGTATAACCTTGAAAACTGTTTAAAATTCTAATAGAGTGTGGTCTAGAGATGTCTTCATGCTTTTCTACAATGTTGTACATAAAGTAAAGTGTTTTTTTTAATTCTAGATCTCTGCGGTTTTTAATCAACCTTATTTGTTTAAAAAGTATTCCACGACTAGGTGAAAAAATAAAAGAAAAACTTACAAATACCGCAGCAACAAGAACGATTACCGGCCCTGTAGATAGGTTGTTGTAAGAGGCGCTTATAGCAGTTCCAAAAACACCCGAAAACGCGCCAAATACAGCTGCAAGAACCACCATAGATCCCAGGCTATTGGTCCACTGTCGTGCAGCAGCGGCAGGCGCTAGCAGCATTGCGCTCATCAACACCACACCCACAGTTTGCAATCCTATTACTATCGCAAGAACAATAAAAAAACTAATTAACCCGTCTATAAATCTGGTGTTAAAACCTAGTGTGATTGCATAATTTTTATCAAACAATAAGAGTTTAAACTCTTTCCAAAACAATAATAAGATCGCTAGACTTAAACCAGTAACGAGAACCATAAGAATCACATCGCTTTCTACCAAAGTTGCTGCCTGACCGAATAGGTATTTATCCAATCCTGCCTGATTTGCATCTGGTTGTTTTTTTAAATAACTTAAAACCAATTCCCCAAAACCAAAAAACAAACTTAAAATCAACCCTAAGGCAGTATCTGTTTTTAAATGTGTTTTTGAAACAATACCACGTATCCACACGGTACCTATAAATCCACTGATTAATGCACCCAGTAGTAATACATTTGAATTTTTAAGTCCCGTGAATAAAAAAGCAAGTGCAATACCTGGCAGTGCAGCATGAGATATGGCATCACCCAATAAACTTTGCTTTCTCAATACCGCAAAACTACCCAGCATTCCACAAATTGCGCCCAGTACTGCCGTTCCCAGTGTTATGGTGCGCAGGGTATAATCTGTAAAAAAATCTGTTATTTCCATGGATTTTGAAAAATAAAATCTAGTTCAATGTAATTCTTGTATCGACTTGGTTTTAAATGTGTTTCGCTTTCGCGAAAGCGAGATTATTTCAAATTTAATAGATCTTAAATAAATATTGCACTTATTATAAAACTTTAAGTAGATGCGCTACCACTTATCTAAACAGTGGTACAAATTTACTCTTTATTTAAAAGCCTTTTACCATCTTTAAACATTAAGATATGCAATGACTTACATAAAGTATCGTTATAGCTTTATGGTACTTGCACCTATTTATCCTATCTTTAATTTTTAATTGAACAGAGTCCCATACAAATGAGCAGAATAAATTTTAAAAGACAAATACTTTTTCCCATAGCCGCCGCTGGGTTGCTATTTTCTACAGCTAGTTTTCAAAATGATTTTTTTGAGATCGCAAAACAAATTGAGATTTTTACAGAGATGTATAAACAATTAAACATGAACTATGTAGATGATACAAACCCTGCAGATTTGATGGATGGTGCCATAGAAGGAATGCTAGATAAACTAGATCCTTATACCGTTTATTGGACCGAGCAAGAGGTAGAAAAATCAAAAATAAATAGCATGGGCTCCTATACAGGCATAGGCGCAAATGTGCGCACGCAAGAAGATGCTATTATTATAATTGAACCATGGAAAGACAACCCAGCAGATAAAGCAGGTCTTAAAGCAGGAGATAAAATAATTGAAATAGACGGTGTCAAAATAGCCGATTACAAAGACAATGCAGGTGATTTATTGCAGGGTTCTAAAGGAACAGAAGTTACTGTCACCTATTTACGCCAGGGCAAATCACAAAAAGCAACCCTAATACGAGAAAGTGTAGAAGTTAAAGCAGTACCGTTTTACCAGCTAGCCACACCAGATATAGGCTATGTAGTGCTTTCTAAGTTTAATGAAAAAGCCAGTAAAGAGACTAAAGCTGCCATAAAAGACTTACAAGAACAAGGCGCTAAAAAAATCATTTTAGACTTGCGTGGTAATCCTGGTGGTTTATTAAGCGAGGCGGTTAATGTGTCTAATCTTTTTATTCCTAAAGGTAAACTAATTACCAGCACCCAATCTGTGGTAGAAAAATATAATAAAACCTATCTAACATCTCGCAATGAAGCTTTTGAAAACATGCCTGTTGCGGTGCTAATTAACGGTCGCAGTGCCAGTGCCAGCGAGATAGTGAGTGGTAGTTTACAAGACTATGACCGCGCGGTAATTGTGGGCGCTAGAAGTTTTGGAAAAGGGCTGGTACAACGTCCCAAGCCTTTATCCTATGGCACACAGGTAAAAATCACTATTTCTAGGTATTACACCCCTAGTGGTCGTTGCATACAAGCACTAGAATATGGAAAAAGAGATGAAAATGGCGAGGCTATACGCACAAAAAAAGAAGATTACAAAGCTTTTAAAACAGTAAATAGTGGCCGTACAGTTTATGACGGTGGCGGTATAGAGCCAGATATAAAGCTAGAGTCTGCGGTGTATTCTTCTATCACCACTGCGCTTCTTAATGAAAACTCTATTTTTGATTATGCGACAGGCTATTATTACAAACACCAGTATCAAAATATAGAAGACATACAGCTTACCGATGCCGATTTTCAGGATTTTGTTAATTGGATAGAAAAACGTGGTTTTCAATTTGAGACTGTAACCGAGTCTGCTTTTGCAAAAGCTTACCAAACAGCCACTAATGAAGAACTAGATGATGATATCAAAAACTCTTATAACACCATGCTAGAGGCTATCAAAAAAGCAAAAAAGAGAGAGGTTATAGACAAAAAAATAGAAATCAAAAGTTTACTAACTGACGAGATTGTAAAAAGATATTTTTATAGAGAAGGACTTTATGACTACCAGATCAAATTCAATCCCGAGATTAAAGCAGCTATAGATGTGCTCAATAACGAGAGTGAATATAAGCGCATATTAAATTAAAAGTAAAATGAAGTACAAAAAATATATTATAGCTTTTTTATTTTTAATAAATGTTGTGGCACACTCACAACTTACAGAAAATCACATAGTTTACTTTGATCTAGATAAAGACAAGTTTTCATTTAGTGAAGGACAACAGCTTAATTCATTTTTTGATAATTTATTATATAAACCACTGCTAGATGTAAAAATACTAGGTTATTGCGATGATAGAGGTTCTTATGACTATAACCTGGATCTTTCTAATAGACGAGTAGAAACGGTAGAAAAATGGTTAAAAGATCATGAAATTTCTATAGAACACATTTCAAAAACAATTGAAGGTCGTGGCGAGGTGGCACTAGAAGAAGGGTCTGAAAAATTAACTGTAGAGGAAGAACGTGCGCTTAATCGACGTGTGGATGTTATTTTTTCTTTAAAAGAAGCATTCACTGATAGATTATCAATACAAAAAATTAATAAAAGCGAACTTACGGAAGAGGAGCAAAAGGAAATTATCACTTATGAAAAAAAAGTAGTTGCTGCGATTTTAAAAGATCAAAAAAGCGCTGAGGTGATTCCTACTTCAAAAACTTTTAAAGATAGCTCATTAAAGATTGCCTTAGAAAATGTAGTTGTAGAAGAAGAGGAATATCTAGATATCCCAACAAAATTAAATCCACCTATTGATAATACAAAAGAACCTTTTAAATCCCTACTCAGTAAAAATATTAAAGCAGGACAAACGATCATACTAGAAGACATTCTCTTTTATAAAGGTAGATCTACCGTTCTAGAAGAGTCACAACCCCTTTTAGAACGCATGGCCGAAATTCTTGCTGCTCGTAAAGACATTCATTTTGAAATACACGGTCATGTGTGCTGCATTAACCCGGTATATCAAGATGCTTATAACAGGGACACAAAAAAATCAAACCTTTCTTTTGCAAGAGCTAAATCTGTTTTTGAAACACTTAAAAAAAGAGGTGTGAGTGCGCGTAGAATGAAGTACAAAGGCTTTGGTCGTAAAAAACCACTAGGTGGACTAGACCGACTAGACCGCAGGGTAGAGTTATATATTACCAAAATAGATAGTGAATAAACTGTAAACGGTTCATGGTGCAATACAAAGAAATTAGGACGTTGCGCTTTAAAACATAGAATATAGACTTATCTTAAACTGTCTGAAATTCAATTTAAAATTGAAATATTAAATGACTGCAACACGCTATTGTGTAAACTTTTAAATAACTTCAACAACAAAGTTTAAACTATGGGCTATCTTAAAAAGTTTTGATAACATTTATATACAGGATAAACTTTCAGAATTCATAGGTCAACAATGTTTTAATTTACCGTTTTGTATAAAATTAAGCTACTATTCTTATCAATTATCCAGACTGCAGATATAATTACACATAGAAAAAGTTAAACTTTTTTCAATTATTGAAAAACAACAGCCTTTAAACACACTCGTCACAATAATATTATATTTGCTATGAAATTATAGATATGCCCATTATTAACGTAGAGCCTCGCACTAGAGCACAAGAAAGCACCAATGCTATTGAACGCATGTATATTACCATGCGACATTTATTTAATCGTGGTTTTTATAAACCCATGGGGGTGAGCGGTGAATCTTTAAGAGAATCCCTTCTTACACTCAAACCAGAAATTTACGGCTCTATTGCCGAGGATAAGATAGAACTAAACGGCCTTCTTTATATTATGGACCGTTTGCCCATAGGTATAGAAGAATGTACCTACATTAACCTTACTAGCAATGAAGGTTATGAAGGAACTCATTTTAAAGCCATTATTCCTAAAAAAAGACGACGCAACTGTTATCGCATCGATCGCCAACAAATGAACATTGAAATCACCCGAGGCAGGTCAGAGATATACGACATTCTTACACATCTTACCTTTTTAATGATAGAATCTCACAAAATCATGAAGCAAGTGATGGTAGGGGATAACGGTAATACCACTAGAGACTGGAAGTGTCTAGAAACAGCAGTCGCTAATAAAAAGCTAACCCAGCAAGAAAAAGAGGTGGCTATTACCCACGTAGCAAACATTTTAGGGCGCACCTTTGACGAGGTAACTTCTGTTTATGATCAATTTGCTACAGCCGCAAACCCTAATAGGTTTTTAGGAATCATATACCACCTAGGAAATCTGGCAAAACAAGAAGTCCTAGATGAAGAAAAACGAATGGTGACTTTCTCTTCTGTTTTAAGAGAACGATTAGGCCACCATATTCACGGCGATGCATGGGCACTGCGCATTAAAGAGTATCTAGTCGCAAACAACCTTTTTGATAGACCGCTGCATATTATAAGTGCTAATTTGCACAGTGTTATGAACTCGCTTTATGGTCCTAAGGCGCTTGCCTCTCAAATGAAGAACAAAAGCCGCATGGAAATTTATGCAGGTTTAAGTAATGATAGCGGCAAGAAAAACAGAGATTTGATTAAAAAGCACGCTCTAGCAAATGGTATGACCGAGCTTAATGATAAGAGTGGTACCAATATAGATGTACAAATATTTGATCTATCGAGTTGTGAATTTGAGCATACAGAATTTTGCGATTCACGCTTTCGCGAAAGCGAGAACACAACAAAGCCCGTTCTTATAGTTATGGATTATGCCTTTGGAGAGCAAGCTTATGAAACCATGGACGAATTGTTAAAACCATATAAAGATCAACATGGTAAAAAACACCATATGAACGTAAAATCCATAAATATTATGGGTAAAGCTGGTATATTAGAAGGTGATAAGGGCGATATCATGTTGCCAAATGCACATGTTTTTGAAGGCACCGCAGATAATTACCCTTTTAAGAATAAGCTTTCTAAAAAAGATCTAGAATGTGAAGATGTAAAGGTAGTAACAGGCTCTATGGTTACCGTTTTAGGAACCTCTCTACAAAATAAAGACCTACTAGAGTTTTTTTACAAATCTAGCTGGAAGGTCATCGGGTTAGAAATGGAAGGTGCTCATTATCAAAAAGCAATACAAGCAGCGTCTAGAGTAAGACGCAGCATCTCTAAAAAAGTAAAAGTTCGATATGCTTATTATGCCAGTGATAACCCTTTAAAAACGGGTCACACACTAGCAAGCGGGGGACTGGGTTTGATAGGAGTAAAGCCAGTTTATGTAATTACTGAAAAGATACTAGAGCAAATTATGGAAAACAGTATTAAATCAAAACCTCAACAAGAAGTAGATAATTAATGGCATTTTGATATTATGAACACTGTGAACAAATATCATTTACACCGTTATTGCCTATAATTAAGAGAACCGTTTTAATTGTTTTAAATAGATAACTTCAGTAAGTCCATTTGTCGCTTGCTTTTTACAACAATAGTTAAACATAAAACGTTATTAATTATAAGAGTCTCTAATCTTTGTTATTTTTGTCGCAATCTTTAAGCCCCTGCATCAATTATGTCATCACCGTCCATTTATCAAAAAAGACGTCTATTTAGCTCCTATTTTTGGGTAGTGATTAGCCTGTTTTTGGTTTTGTTTATGTTAGGTCTACAAGGTTTTTTCTTGTTAAATAGTCAGAAACTTGCAGACTATTTTAGAGAGCAAGTGCCCATGTCTATCTATTTTAAAGATACTGCCAAAGAAGTAGAAATGCGACAACTAGAAAAAACATTACAAATGGCAGATTATACTAAATATGCCGTTTTTGTAAGTAGTGAAGAAGGCGCAATGCGCACCAAGGAAGATCTAGGAGAAGATTTTATAGCAAAACTAGACGGTTTTAATCCCATACCCAATTCTATAGATGTGCGGCTTAATTCAAAATTTGTTACAGATTTAGAAATCCAGCAAATTGCCGATGATCTTGCCGCCAAAAGCTATGTTCAAGAAGTTAGTTATGACAAACCTCTAGTTTCCTTACTCAATAAAAACGTAAAACGTATTTCATTCTGGATGTTAATTATTTCTGGTCTTTTTGTTTTAATTGCATTTCTATTAATTAACAGCTCTATAAGGTTAAGTGTGTATGCAAAAAGATTTACTATAAAAACCATGCAAATGGTTGGGGCAACTAAAGGCTTTATACGCAAGCCTTTTATTATGACTAGTGTTATTCTAGGACTGATTGCTGCAATTATGGCACTAGGATTACTTGGGGTGGTAGTTTATTATGCCGATGGTTTTATACCTGAGTTAGAAATACTTAAAAACTATAAGATGCTTGCTATTTTATTTGTGGGTGTTTTAGCATTTGGGGTACTAATAAGTTTAATAAGCACCTTTTTTGCAACCACTCGTTACCTTAATTTAAAAACCGATCAATTGTACTATTAAAAATCTAAATTGCTTAAACATCAATCTATAAAATTAAATAATTAAATATGTTATAGTTACGCTTTTGCGAAAGCGGAACATTTAAAATCTTAATTAAAAAGAAAAGAAAGCGTTACAACTTATAGATTTTACGCATGAAGGTAAATAACAATAACATATTACGCATTTAGTTATTAGAACACAGTAAATAAGTTACTACATAAAAACCAGAATTTGAGCGCTATCGTTTTTTAGTCCATGACTAAAGACCTGTTTAAAAACAAATATCAACATGAAAAAAGGAAGATTAAAAACCACACAGCATCATGAAGCAAATCCTGTTTCAAAGACTGACCAAACAGTAAAAGAGAAAAATATCGAGCCTGTGTTTGAGTTTGTTTTTAAAACTAAAAACTATTTATGGATGATTATAGGTCTAGCAGTGATCGCATTAGGTTTTGCACTTATGGCTGGTGGCGGTAGCGATGACCCCGCCGTTTTTAACGAGGCGATCTTTTCATGGCGACGTATAAGACTTGCACCCATGCTAGTTCTTACAGGTTTTGGAATTGAAATTTATGCCATTTTATTAAATCCAGACAAAGATTAAATGACTGCAATAGATGCTTTTATACTAGGCGTAATTCAAGGATTAACAGAGTTTTTACCTGTTTCTTCTAGCGGTCATATAGAATTAGGTAAAGCTGTACTAGGAACAAGCCTAGTTAATAAAGAAGAAAATTTACTTTTTACCGTGGCGGTGCATGCCGCAACTGCATTAAGTACAATGATCGTTTTTAGAAAAGATATTATAGATATATGTAAAGGTGTTTTTAGTTTTAAATGGAATGAAGAATCACAGTTTGTCATAAAAATTTTGCTTTCAATGATGCCTGCTGTAATAATAGGGTTACTTTTTGAAGAGCAACTAGAGCAACTTTTTGACGGGCAAATTGTTTTAGTAGGCTTTTTGTTAATTATTACAGGTTTATTATTATTTCTCGCAGGGAGAGCTCAAAAAACAGAGAAAAATGTAAACTGGCGTGACGCCATAATTATAGGAACGGCGCAAGCTATAGCAATGTTGCCCGGTATTTCAAGAAGTGGTGCTACCATCTCAACCTCGGTATTGTTAGGAAACGATAGGTCCAAAGCTGCTAGATTTTCCTTTTTAATGGTAGTACCTCTTATCTTTGGTAAAATCGCTAAAGATTTACTGTCAGTCTATACAGGTGATATCGTTATTGATACTGTTTCTTTAACGCCTTTAATAATTGGGTTTGTAGCTGCTTTTGTAGTAGGTTTATTGGCATGTACCTGGATGATTTCATTGGTACGCAAGGCAAAGTTGCATTATTTTTCATACTATTGTTTTGCTATAGGGATTGCGGCAGTTATTTCGGGAGTTTTAATGGCCTGATCATTTCAAATCAATAGGCAAAAAATTATTTTCTCTACTTTTTACTTTATATAAAGACACTTTACACCACATGCTTCGTTAACATATTATGGTATAATCGACAGTTTACAAAGTTAAAACCGCCTCACTATAATATTTATTTCAATCCTCAATGAAAACAAAAAATTGTACTATTTGTAATATTGAATACGTTGTTTTGTATAGAATTCAAATTAAGCCAAATAAACAATGGATATTCTGTTGTAAGTCTTGTACTGAAAAGCATCAATCTTTACCACATTATAAATATGGCGGCACGTGGAAAGGTAAAAGACACTAATCTATTATAATAAATTGGCACAACATTTGGTTAACCTAATTATGTTTATAAAAAGTAGTTTATAAGTTTTTTTTGGTTTAGTTAGTAAAAGCGGTATTTAGTAATAAATACCGCTTTTTCATACCTACTATCAACACTTTATAAAAAACCTCTCTAAAATAAAAATTATGTTTAAAGAATTTACCACGATTACAGCCGCAATATTTTTTTCTTTTGTAGCCTTTGCTCAACAACCTATTGAGTATTCTATTTCTAATTTTGATACCATTAAAGTTTTTGATTTAATAACGGTACACCTTATAAAATCTTCAGAAAATAAAATCATAATTTCTGGGCGCGATGCTGAATATGTAGAACACGTTCAAAAAAACGGACAGTTGAAAGTACGCATGCAAACTGATAAAATTTTCAAGGGAGAAGACACCTATGTAAAAGTTTATTATAAAGAAATCAATACTATAGATGCAAATGAAGGGGCTATAATAGTAATCGATGATCTGATAGAGCAAAATCAACTAGAGGTTAAAGTACAAGAAGGCGCCACTATAAAGGCAAGTTTAAAAGTAAAAAACCTAGATATAAAAGCAGTTACAGGTGGTATTATACAACTATCTGGCGAGACTGAAGATCAAATTGTTGTAGTCAATACAGGTGGTGTGGTTGAAAACAGCCAACTCAAAACAACATTTACCAAAGTAAAAGTACAAGCTGGTGGCGAGGTAGAAGTATATGCCACACAAACAGTAGACATTAATATCAATGCAGGTGGCAACGTGATGGTTTACGGTAACCCACAAAAAGTAAGGAAAAACACATTTTTAGGTGGTAATATTACGATGGTAGATTAATTGACTATACATCCACACGATATGTATTTTTATTGATTATCTTTTTTTCAAAATCTCGTATCATGAAATTTTTAATCATTTCATTTAAGAGTGTTAAGCAACAATTAAGTCAGGTATTATAGGTTTAAATAATCTCCATCAAGTTTTTGATGTTTTTATGGTAAGTAACAATTTCATTTCTTTATTTGAAAAACTTGTTTGATTACCTACCTTTGAAAAACAACTGTATTGTTAATGCTCGATGATATTATTACAGCCATACCCATAGGTTTACTTATGGCTTTTCTTATAGGACCTGTATTCTTTGCATTACTTGAGACTAGCGCTATTAAAGGGTTTAGAGCTGCTATTGCTCTAGATGCAGGCGTAATCATTGCCGATATTTTTTTCTTGCTTGCCGCTTATTTCATGACATCTAGTATTCTAGAAAAATTAAAAGACGACCCCAGCTTATTTATTTTTGGCGGTAGTATTCTTTGTATCTATGGCATCGTATCATTTTTAAAAACTAAAAAAACCTATCTTAAAGAGGTGGCAACCGATGTAATGATCGTTCAAAAGAATAATTATCCTACTTTATTTATCAAGGGCTTTTTACTCAATTTTATCAACATAGGCGTGCTGGGCTTTTGGTTGGGACTAATAGTAGTTTTCAGCCCACAACTAGATAACAATAGCGAGCGCATCACGATATTCTTTTCTACTGTACTGGCAACTTATTTTGTTATAGATATAGGTAAAATACTGCTAGCCAAAAGTTTAAATAGATATTTAACACCCTTGCGTATTTATTGGTTTAAAAGATTGATAGCAATTATTATGTTTGTTTGTGGTGCTTTCCTTATATTAAAAGGCGTATTTCCTTTAACGACTAGTGGTATAGAAGATCAATTTTATCCATCACCAAACGTGGTAATTACAGTTAAATAATTTAGGAGGTTGGGGTCATTTATTTAAAAACACTGTTTTGTATGATCGCTATTATGTTTGTCATAAATCCAATAACAATAATAATATGTCTAGTCCTAAATAATCTGCAAAGCTATTTATAGGACGGGACAATGATAAGAATAAAAAAACCGTTGAATTCCAACGGTTTTTTTATTCTGGAGAGGTACCAAGCGGATTCGAACCGCTGTACTAGGTTTTGCAGACCCATGCCTAGCCACTCGGCCATGGTACCATAAATGGATTGCAAAAATAACAATATTTTACGCTATTTCTATCTTATTAATTTGAAAATGTTGCAATACATTCTTTTTAAA